>CAOYQO010000013.1 GCA_948566455.1 uncultured Phocaeicola sp. | reverse complement strand
TATTGTAAACCTAAACGCTTTGGGGAGGTAGCGAAGAAGAAATGAAAAAGTTAGAATCATCCTTGAAGAATATGTTGCTGGTACTCACGGGTGTTACCGCTATTTCTGTGGCGTTGCTGGCATATGTAAATGAGCTGACGAAAGAACCTATTGCACAAGCCAATGCAAAGACATTGAGTGATGCGGTAAGTGCGGTTGTTCCTGGTTTTGATAACGATCCGATTGCGGAAAAAAAGGTGCAGGCTGTGAATGGTGTGGATTATGCCGTGTATCCTGCAACGAAAGACGGACAATTTATTGGTGCTGCTGTAGAAGCCAGTTCAATGGCATTTGGCGGTGAACTGAAGGTACTGGTCGGTTTTGATGCAGAAGGAAACATTATAGATTATTCTTTGTTGTCGCATGCGGAAACTCCGGGATTGGGTTCCAAAGCTGCCGATTGGTTTAAAGAAGGTAACAAAGGAAGTATTAAGGGAATGAATCCGGGTAAGGCCCCTTTGTCTGTTAGCAAAGACGGGGGACAGGTAGATGCTATTACCGCTTCTACCATTACTTCACGTGCTTTCCTGAATGCTGTGAATGCTGCTTATGCTGCTTATGCGGGTCAGAATGAGTCTGATGCTGCTACGGGCGCTACACAAAAAGTTGTTGAATCTGCTGAAAACGCAGCTACTGAGGCTACGGATTCCATCAGCGCTAAATAAAGAAAGGAGTAGAAGATATGAATAATTTTAAAGTTATGATGAACGGGATTATTAAAGAGAATCCTACGTTTGTACTCCTGCTTGGTATGTGTCCTACGCTGGGTACTACCTCTTCCGCCATTAATGGTATGGGTATGGGATTGGCAACCATGTTCGTGTTGATTTGCTCTAATATTGTAATCTCGGCTATTAAGAATGTTATCCCTGATATGGTGCGTATTCCATCTTTTATCGTAGTTATCGCATCTTTTGTAACGTTGTTGCAAATGGTGATGCAGGCTTATGTTCCTGCTCTGTATGCTACGCTGGGTCTGTTTATTCCGCTGATTGTGGTAAACT
Source organism: uncultured Phocaeicola sp. (assembly GCA_948566455.1). GTDB lineage: Bacteria > Bacteroidota > Bacteroidia > Bacteroidales > Bacteroidaceae > Phocaeicola. Next base: position 91,922 of record CAOYQO010000013.1, on the reverse strand, counting down.
GTATCGTACTGGGACGTGCCGAAGCTTTTGCTGCAAAGAATACTCCGGTAGCTTCTTTCTTCGATGGTTTGGGAATGGGACTTGGTTTTACCTTGGCTCTTACTCTGTTGGGTGCCGTACGTGAGTTTCTGGGAACAGGTAAAATCTTCAATCTGACTATTCTTCCTGAAGAATACGGTATGTTGATATTCGTACTTGCACCGGGTGCGTTCATCGCGTTGGGTTATCTGATTGCATTGATTAACAGCTTTAAAAAAGCATAATTAAGAACTTAGTATGGAATATATATTGATATTTATTTCGGCAATCTTTGTTAACAACATCGTGTTGTCACAATTCCTGGGAATTTGTCCGTTCCTCGGAGTATCCAAGAAAGTGGAAACTGCATTGGGTATGTCGGCTGCTGTAGCATTCGTACTTACTATTGCTACTATAGTGACATTCCTTATTCAAAAGTTTGTTCTTGATGCTTTCGGTTTGGAATACCTGCAAACAATTACCTTTATTTTGGTAATTGCAGCCTTGGTTCAGATGGTAGAAATCATTCTTAAAAAAGTATCACCTTCCCTATATCAGGCACTGGGTGTATTTTTACCTTTGATTACTACAAACTGCTGTATTCTTGGTGTGGCCATTCTTGTAATTCAAAAGGATTATGACCTGTTGACGGGTGTAGTTTATGCATTCTCTACTGCTATTGGCTTTGGCTTGGCACTGACACTCTTTGCGGGTTTGCGTGAACAGATGAGTTTGGTGAATATTCCGAAAGGCATGAAAGGAACTCCGATTGCTTTAATTACAGCCGGTCTTTTGGCTATGGCTTTCATGGGATTCTCCGGTGTAGTAAAGATCTGAAAAAAAGAACATTCAGTAATAGATAAGGGGTAGAAGAAATTCTGCCCCTTTTTAATTTAAACTAAAAAAATACTCTTTTTTCTTTTTATCTAAAATTAATTTCCTTAAATTTGCCGCCACAACGATGATAACCTATAAGAATAAATCACTGATGAAAGAAAAAATCTTGGTTACAGGTGGAACCGGTTATATTGGTTCACATACTGTAGTAGAACTTCAAAACGCAGGTTATGAAGTAGTGATAATAGATAATTTGTCAAACTCTAGCGCCGATGTAGTTGATAACATCGAAAAAGTATCAGGTATTCGTCCTGCATTCGAAAAATTGGATTGTTTGGATTTCGCTGGTCTTGACGCTGTGTTTACTAAATATAAAGGCATTAAAGCCATCATCCACTTTGCAGCCAGTAAGGCTGTAGGCGAGTCGGTTCAGAAACCATTGCTTTATTATCGCAATAATCTGGTTTCATTGATTAACCTGCTTGAGTTGATGCCAAAGCACGGAGTGGAAGGTATTGTGTTCTCTTCTTCTTGTACAGTTTACGGTCAGCCGGACGAATTGCCGGTAACGGAGAAAGCCCCGATTAAGAAAGCTGAATCTCCTTACGGTAATACGAAGCAGATCAATGAAGAAATCGTTCGCGATACAGTGGCTTCAGGTGCTCCTATCAATGCAATTTTGCTGCGCTATTTCAATCCGATTGGTGCGCATCCGACAGCATTGCTCGGTGAGTTACCCAATGGTGTGCCTCAGAACTTGATACCTTATCTGACCCAGACCGCTATCGGTATCCGTGAGAAACTGAGCGTCTTTGGTGATGATTATGATACGCCCGACGGCTCTTGTATACGCGACTTCATTAATGTAGTTGATTTGGCAAAAGCACATGTTATTGCTATCCGCCGTATTTTGGAAAAGAAACAAAAGGAAACAGTGGAAGTGTTTAATATCGGAACGGGACGCGGTCTTTCAGTATTGGAATTGATTAACGCTTTCGAAAAGGCAACTGGTGTGAAACTGAATTATCAGATTGTCGGTCGTCGTGCGGGAGATATTGAAAAGGTATGGGCCGATCCTAAATTCGCTAATGAAGAGTTGGGTTGGAAAGCTGTTGAAACCATCGAAGATACATTGCGTTCTGCATGGAACTGGCAATTGAAGCTTCGTGAGAGGGGTATTCAATAAGCGGTAAAAGAGATTTTTGTTTTTATTAACAAATAGGGAATGAACAAATGCTTCCCCGCATTTGTTTATATGTTGCAAATCAGCCTGATGCTGTTTATGTATATGTGAATATCCGTAACTAGTACTTATGCCTCCCCGGCATAGACAGGTAAGATTGCATAGTAGTTTTGTCGTGTTTTATTTTGTGTTTGTGTTGTGAATAAGCCTTGTCGGGAGACAGGGCTTATTTTTTATTCTTGTTCTTCTATTGCCTTATTCAATAGAAATGTTGTTTCTTTAAGTTTTTCGACAATATTTATTTTAGTAATTTCTTCAAACCGAATATCTGGCAAGTAAATCCCCAGACTTGCGATGATCGTCTTGTTTTTATAAATAGGAGTTGCTAGGCTGACAACATGGTTAGCATTGGAAGTGATTTCTACTTCTTTGGCTCTAATTTCACTTAAGGCAGCAACCAGATTTTGTGTATTCTTTATTTCCGGCCACAATTCTTTATCAGGTAATCCGTATTTTCCAGTGAAATAGTTTAATTCCTTTAGGGAGTAGTGGGCTAGTATCATTCTTCCGGTAGTAGCTTTATAAACGCTGGATTCTTGAGTGGTTCTGACCTGGATTTCGTGGGTACATTCTGCTTCATATAATAAAATTCGTTTCCCCCCTTCAATAATGGAGAGAATAACCGTTTCATTTATACTATCCCGAAGCCGTTCAATAAGAGGCTTTGCGATTTCTTTCAGTTCAGCATAATAGGTATATGAGTTGGTTAATTGATAAGCCATATAGCCTAGTTTGTATCCCTTCTTTGCGCCTATCTGTTCTACATAGTTTCTGTTTACCAATGTTTTTAATATGTTGGCACATGTTCCATGGTTTAATTGAAGTGAATCTGCAATTTCGGACAAGCTTAGGTCTTCTTTGGGGCTGGAAGCTATTACTTCAAGAATGCTTAGGGCCCGATGTATGACTTGTATCATATCTATAATATAAAAGTTATTTTTTAATAGTTTTATAATGCAAAATTAGGAATTATAATTCTATTGCCAATTTTTATGTTTTGTTTTTAACTACTATTGTGTGTATGGCCTCGTGTAGAGCCCTTTTGATGGCTTATTCTTATGTTCTACAGCAGAAATCGCATTTTTTTTCTGCTGATTGTTTTGATCCTAAAAGACTAATAGTAATTTTGCATTGAAAAATTAAATTTTATATTATGAAAACAAGATGTTATTTGTTACTGTGTATGTTTGTTTGCACCACGGCTTTTGCTCAGCATGGTGTAAAAGGCAAAATTGTGGATGCCGGTACCGGAGAGTCTTTGGTAGGCGTGAATGTTACGGTAAAAAATGAGAGTTCCGTAGGTACGATTTCCGATTTGGACGGAAATTATTCTTTGGTTGTTTCTAAAACTGCTACTTTGGTATTTTCGTATATAGGTTACATAAGCCAGGAGATACCGGTAGGAGAGAAAAACATGATTAATGTTTCATTGGTTGAGGATTCAAAAACCTTAAGTGAAGTTGTTGTGATTGGTTATGGAACCATGAAAAAATCAGATTTAACTGGTTCTGTGGTCAAAGCAGATTTGAATACTATGAAAGATTCTCCAAATACAAGTATCATTCAGTCTCTTCATGGTAACGTGGCTGGCATACAAGTAGGGCAAGTGAATACAGCAGGAGAAGAACCGACTATGCAAGTACGTGGTCAGACTACCATCAATGGTAATAAGGATTTGTTAATTGTATTGGATGGAGTTATCTATAACGGTAGAATCGGCGATATAAATCCTTCAGATGTTACATCCATTGATATATTGAAGGATGCCAGTAGTAAGGCTGTATATGGTGCTAAGGCAGCTAATGGTGTATTGATGATTTCTACTAAATCCGGACGACGTGGGGCTGCTCCGCGAATCAGTTATTCCAGTAATTGGTCATTTAGTAATCCTACCAAAAACTTCCGTCCACTGAATCGTGAAGAATGGTTGCGAAAAGTCCGCGACGTAGAATATGAAAAGGCTTATACGCAATCTTCCGGTTATACGGAAATAAATCCTGCTTGGGAGTTTTCTAGCAGCTCGTTGAATATTTCTCAGATGAATGGGGTAGATGACGGAATCGAATACGACTGGTGGGGAAATGCCAAGCAGACAGGTCATGTCTATACAAATACCATTAATGTGGATGGAGGGAATGAACAGGTGTCCTATTTCCTTTCGGGTAGTTTTACGGATCAAGCAGGCATTATAAAGAATGATAAATATAAGCGAACTACGTTCCGGACTAATGTGGATGTTAGAATAGCTCCTTGGTTAAAAGTGGGAACCAATACATTTATCTCTTTTCTTGACTATTCCGGAGAATGTCCGAATATAAACAGTATAGTTCGGATGCCAAGTGTTGTTATGCCCCAAAATGATGAAGGTGAATGGGTAGTTAGTCCTAACGGCGGAAACATAAAGAATCCGTTCCTTGCTTATCTTTCGGATGATTTGGACAAAAGGCATCAAATAAATACAACCGTTTATGGTATAGTGAATATTCCTTTCATTAAGGGATTGAGTTATAGAATTAATTACAATTACACGACGGAAGTTACCAATCAGTATAATTACAATCAATATGAGGCCAGTGAGAAAGGAGAAGCTTCAAAATATATCGGCAATACTTATTATTGGCTGGTTGATAATATTGTAAACTATTCCAATACATTTGGTAATCACCATTTGGATGCGACGTTTGTTTACGGTTGTAACAGGCGAAGCGGAGATGGAACCCGAGCATTGGGAGAACAATACTCGAATACAGCCACAGGATATAATGACTTAGGACAAGCTATTATTCAGAAAATTAGTTCATCTGCTTGGAAAGAAAGCAATCTATATCAGATGGGACGTTTCTCGTACAATTATATGGGTAAATATTTCATGACCGGAACATTAAGGCGCGATGGCTTTTCCGGTTTTGCTTCCAATCATAAGTTCGGATGGTTTCCGTCATTTGGCTTAGGCTGGACATTATCTCAAGAATCTTTTATGGAGAGATTCAAGCATTTGGATAATTTGAAACTCCGTGCAAGTTATGGAGTGACTGGTAATCAAACAGACCGATATTCTTCTTTGGCTAAAGTCGTATTGGGAGGTGAGCACAGTTATGTGTTTGGAGATGGTGCTGTGACGGCCTTGGGTTCTAATGTCTCAACCATGGGTAATATGGATTTGAAGTGGGAAACGACATCCGAATATAATGTAGGCATTGACTTTGCATGTTATGGAAACAGGATTTCAGGTTCTATCGACTATTATAATGCCACTACCAAGAATTTGCTTTGGAATGTCGTGATTCCTTCGATAACCGGTTTTAAGTCGGTTCGAAGCAATGTGGGAAAATTGAGAAACCAAGGCTTGGAAATTGTGCTCAATACCATTCCTGTCAGAACAAAGGATTTTGAATGGTCGTTGGGATTTAACTTTGCAACCAATCAAAACAAGATTATCTCATTGTTGGGAGAAGATAATGATAAAAATGGGAAAGAGGATGATTTGATATCAAGTGGTCTTTTTATAGGAGAATCAATAGGCACGATATATGGGTACGAGATAGAAGGTATTTGGCAAATTGCCGATAAGGAGAATGGCAGCATTATGGAAGGGTTTTATCCCGGTACCTATAAGATAAAAGATCAGAATAATGACGGGAAAATATCCGCTGATAAAGACAGGGTAATACTAGGACATCAAGAGCCTGCTTATACTCTTGGCATCAAAAACAGGTTCAGTTACAAAGGATTTGATCTTAATCTTTTTATTAATGTAATCCAAGGAGGGAAGAAAGGATATATGAGCTACAATAAACGTCCGGATTATATAGGCAATTCCATAGGCAATGCAGAAAATCAAAACTGGACGAATGCATATGATTATTGGTCACCGCGCAATCCGAACGCTAAATTCGCAACAGTATGGTCTTCACCGACGATGGAGGGAGAGATTGTACAGCAAAGGAGTTTTGTCCGTTTGCAGGATGCTTCCTTAGGATATACTTTAGAGCGGAAATTCATCAAGAAATTGGGTATTGACAATCTCAGGCTCTTTATGAGCGGGCAAAATCTGTTGACATTTACCGGTTGGGATGGTTGGGATCCGGAAGTCGGTTTAGGAATTGCGTCAACCGCTTATCCTGTTATGCGAACATATTCTTTGGGTATAGATATAACTTTTTAAAGATAATAAAATGAAACTAAATAGATTAATCATTGGATTGTTATCCATATGTTTTGTCGCTTCTTGCGATGAAAGTGCTTTTTTGAAAGAAGAACCGTTAGATTTTTTAGGTCTTGAAAATGCTTATAAATCATACGATGATTGTCAAACAGCCATCAATGGTCTTTATGCCAAGGTACGGGCTAATTTCTATAATAGTGATTTCATCTTTTTCATGAGTACGGATGTTGCCAAGAATGCGCGTCACAATAATAATTTCATGGGAAATATGAAGGACTGGATGATACCCGAACAAGCAGGCATTGCTGATTTGTGGGATAGGGAATACAAACTGATAAGCAATGCGAACACTTTGATAGACAGGGTGGCTGCATTGTCGATTACTGATGAACAAAAATCCCTTGTTACAGCAGAAGCCAAGTTCTTCAGAGCTTTCGGATACAGGACGTTGGTGTATTGTTTTGGAGGGGTACCACTCGTTTTGGAGGAAAACAAAGTTCCCAGAACGGACTATACACGCAATACGAAAGAAGAAGTGTTGAAAGCCATGAAAGAAGACTTTGAGGAAGCCGCAAAGAAACTTCCGGGCATTGAAGCTGTGGCAGATGGAAAAATATCCAATCTGGTAGCCAAACACTATTTGGCGGAAACTCTTATTTCATTGGGAGAATATTCGGCTGCCGTCAAGTATTTGAGCGAAATAATCGATACTCCCCATGTCGCATTAATGAAGACTCGTTTCGGATCACATAAGAATGAAGCAGGTGATGTGTTTTGGGATTTGTTCAGAAGAAAGAACCAGAATCGTTCGACCAACGGGAATACAGAAGCGCTTTGGGTTATTCAGATGGAAGTGGATACGGAAGGAGGATATCTGGTTTCGACTAAATACCGGCCCTACTATCTTGAGCGTTTTGCTGCTCCTGTCACTTATTCATTGAAGGATCCCGAAGGAAAGGTGGCATTTTTGTCGACGAACGGCCGTTCCGATTTGAATGTAGGAGGTCGTGGCGTATCGAACATGTGTAATACCGATTGGTGGTTGAATGATTTGTGGGAGAGTGATTTTGATAATGACATACGGAATTCCAAGTACAATATTGTCCGTAATGCCTATTATGATCTGCCTTCTTCCAAATACTATGGAAAAAGTGTATTCGGTGAAGATTCGTATAGTAAGACTTTGAAGGAAAATTGGTGGCGTTGGTTTCCATGGCCGTCAAAAATCACTACTCCGGGAGAGCATCCTGAAGCATTGTATTCGGATAAGGAGAATCTGCTTTTGAAATCGACGGCCGGTGGTACCTATCTTGACCAATATATGCTTCGGTTGCCCGAATGCTATCTTCTTCGTGCCGAAGCCTATCTGGATATGGGGGACAAGGACAAAGCTGCCGCTGATATAAACGTGGTAAGAAACAGGGCGCATGCAAAAGATGTCGTTGCGGAGGATGTGACTATCGATTATATTTTGGATGAACGTGCACGGGAAATGGTTTACGAGGAGTTTCGCCGTATTACACTGGGACGTTTGGGAAAATATGTGGAGCGTACACGTAAATGCAACGAATACAATGGTCTGCAAATGGAAGATTACCACGAGCTGTTTCCCATTCCATACAGTGTGATTGAGGCTAACAAGAATGCGGTTCTGGAGCAAAATCCCGGATATTCCGATTAATTAATCTTTAACTATACAATTATGCTACGTTTACTAATTGTTTGTTTAATGTTTGTTTTAGGCACCGGAGTTTCTTCCGGTGCCCAGAAAGATACAATCAGGGTTCTTTTCATCGGGAATAGCTATACTCATTTCAACAGAATGGTACAGACGGTACAAGAACTTGGGCAAAGTGTGAATGTGCCTGTCTATGCTCAAAAGGTGGCTGTCGGCGGATGGTTTTTGAAACAACATGCTGCCAGTTCGCATACAATTGACGCTATTAAACAAGGTCGTTGGGACTATGTCGTGTTGCAGGAGCAGAGTTTGGCAATGGCATGGGAGTATGAGTACTTGCAAAAACAGGTTATGCCGTCAGTTGTAAAATTGCACAGCATTGTCCGGAAATATAATACGGAAGGAAAAGTGCTGCTCTACATGACGTGGGGACGAAATAATGATAGTTTTGACAGTATGCAGAAGCGCATTACGGCTGCATATACTTCCGTGGCAGACAGCATAGGCTGCGAATGTATACCTGTGGGGCTGGCTTTTGAGCGGGTAAGGAAAGAACGCCCCGAATTGAGTATTTATCAGTCTGATGACAGTCATCCCACTCATATTGGAAGTTATTTAATTGCCAATATGTTTCTTTCTTATTTCACTTCCAAGCAATATGTGAGCCATTGCTACGGTCGGTTAATGCAGGATGATGCACTCTATTTGCAGCGGGTGGCTCAAGAAGTTACCAAAAACTGGAAAAGAGACAGAATGTTCCCGCTCCTTGGTCATTTAAAGCCTAAATCGGTGGCCGATACACGCAATCATTTGACAATTGGCTGTGAGGTCTTAGACCGTGATTATGCGGATTATGAACAATACAAGAAATACCTGGCCCCATTAGGTATGCGTAAGATAAGGCTTCAAGCAGGATGGGCAAAAACGGAGAAGGTGAAAGGGCATTATGATTTCAGATGGCTCGACACTATCATAGACGACGCTTTAGGACGCGGACTGGAAATCTGGTTGGAAGTTTCGTACGGAAATCCTATATATCAAGGTGGAGGAACTCCTTTTTTGAAAGGAGGATGGCCTGTTTCGGAGGAAGGAAAAACTGGATGGAATAATTGGGTGCGAGCATTGGCGCAACATTATAAAGGGAGAGTACATGAATGGGAAATCTGGAATGAACCAGACATAAACAAGGAACTGGGCAAGGACTATGAAAGCCTTGCAGAACTGAATATTCGTACTGCGGAAATCATTAAGGAAGTAGATCCTAAGGCTAAAATTGCAGCATTGGCTCTTGCGTTGATTAATGATACGACATTGACTGAAAATTGTCTTAAGGAGTTTAAGAAACGTGGTAAACTGGATTTGTTCGATTGGATTTCGTATCATCAATACATGTTCCGTCCAGAGGACATGTATCCTTTGGTGGAGAGGCTTCGGACAGTAGTCGGTAAATACTCATCTCACATAAAGCTGTGGCAGGGAGAAAGCGGTGCCCCGTCAAGAGGACGGATGGGGGGAGCACTGAGTGCTTATGACTGGACTGAAACCTCTCAGGCCAAATGGGCGTTAAGGCGGATATTGGGTGATCATGGACGAGACATTGCAACGGGAATATTTTGTATTTCAGATATGAATTATGCGGCAACTGATGCCATTAAAAAGAAAAACGTGAAGGGATTGCTGCAAACAGATGATGAGAAACGGGTGATACGTCCTAAAATGGCTTATTTTGCGGTTCAGAATCTGATGTCGGTGTTTGATTTATTCAACTACAGGCTTGATGCGGAAAAAATCAGTCTGAATCGTGATTATTCATGTAGTAAATTCTTGTATGAGACAGAAAAAGATGGACTGCAATCATGCCTGTTATGGTGGGACGATTCTACTCCATTTAATTTTAATGCACCTATTCCAACGGAAGTAAGAGTTAAAAGTGGAAAGTTTGAATGTCCGGTAATTGTAGATATTCTTTCGGGAACAGTTAAAAAAATACCTGAGGATAAAATTACGAAAAAGGGGAATGAATACATCTTCAGTGGCATTCAGATATATGATTCACCTATATTGATAACGGATAAGAGCTTGATTCAATTTGACAAATAATATGGAGTTACAATTACAGGAACTGGATTACTGGGCCATTGGTGTTTATGTATTATTGATGGCAGGGATAGGGTTATCTTTCGGTTGGTTTATTAAAGATGTCGGTGCTTATTTCAAGGGAAATGGCACTATCCCCTGGGTGATGGCTACCGTTACCAATTTTATGGGATTGTTCAGTACGTTTGTCTTCGTGGCTTATGCCGGGATTGCTTACGAGTACGGGTTGGTCTCTGTTACGGTATTTTGGTCCACTGTACCGGCATGTATCATTGGCAGCCTGTGGCTTGGCGGACGTTGGCGGCGGACTGGTTGCGTCACTCCCATCGAATATTTGGAACAGCGTTATAGTTTCTCTGTTCGTGAAATAATGACGTGGGTGGGATTACTGGTGAGGTTGTTAGACAATATGGTGCGGTTGTATGCTATTGGTGTGTTCATTACTGTAGTCACTCCTCTGTCATTGGAATGGGCCATCATCATTTCGGGTGTAATTGTTACGCTGTTCAATATTATTGGCGGTATCTGGACTGTAACGATTATGAGTACGGTACAGTTTGTGATCTTAATACTTATTACCTGTGTACTGTTGCCCGTGTCCTTACATGAAGTGGGAGGTATTGGTGGACTTTATCAACAGATCCCTGAGAAGATGACGTGGTTTAATGGTCCCAAAGGAGCATTTTTCTGGTTGGCAATCTATTATGTAATGACGATGATAAAATACAATGAGAACTGGACATTTATTCAGAAATTCTTTTGTGTGAAAGACGAAAAAGCAGCTAAGAAAATGGGAGTTCTGACGGGTATCCTCTTTTTAGTGTTTACCCCGATATTCCTCATTCCGGCTGTTGCCTCTTCTTTAATAGTTCCGGAACTGGAGAATCCGGAGATGTCCTATATATCGGTTGCCATTCGCTTGCTTCCTGCCGGTATTATGGGTATCATGTTTTCTTCGATGTTTGCGGCAACTATGTCTTCACTGAATGCCGAGTACAATGTTATGTCGAGTGTTTTTACAAAGGATGTATATCAGCGGTTGTTTAATACGGAAGCTGCTGAAAAACGCCTTCTGGTTGTGGCTCGTTGGTCTACATTGGTTATCGGAGCACTGATTACAGTAGGTGCTATCTATATCGAAGGGTTTGGAGGAGCTTTTGAAGCCAATAAACTGTTTACGGGAATATTCTGTATTCCTATAGGTATTCCTTTGGTATTGGGTATTGTAAGCCGCAAGCCGAATGCCAAGGCGGCTATAATTACGATCAGTGCTGGAATTGTAGTAGGGATTGTCTTGAATGCACTTCCCGAAGTGGATTGGGAGATGGCAACACTTATCGAGTTAATAGTTTGTTTGGTTCTTTATTATCTGCCGGTTTATGGGCAGATGGATATGAAAGACAAAGTGAAAGTGGATGAACTGTTTGATGCCTTGAGTGTGAATATAGACCCTAAAAAGGTTCCTTCCATTTCATCGCAATATGTTAAAGCACTGATGATATTACTGTTGGTATCTCTTGTTGTATCCGGTGGGCTTTTTATAGGAATGAGCATTCCCAATCTACGTTCTATGGGTGGAGATTTGAGTTTATGCGCCGGCATTTTGAGTCTTTTACTGGCAGTGGCTCTGTGTGTTGTTTATAAATTGAAAATAAAAAAGTAAATAATGAAACTAGCATGGTATTTACCTACTTTGCCATCGGTAAAGTGGAAGATTGCAACCCAATTGGGTGTAGAATATGCGGTAGCGGCATTGCCTGCCGAACGGTATTATATGAAACCGTGGGATTTCAAGGCTCTGCTTTATGCTAAAGAGAGTTTGAATGATGCAGGTCTGAAGCTTGAAGTGATTGAACCGGCTCCTCCCCATTATAAGATTAAGCTGGGATTGCCAGGCAGGGATGAAGAAATAGAGATATTCAAGCAAGTACTGAGAAATATGGCGGCTTTGGATATTCCTGTTTTATGTTACAATTTCATGCCCCAATCCGGTTGGTATCGTACCTCTTTTGCTAAAAAAGGGAGAGGTGGGGCACTGGTAACGGCATTTGATTCAAAATTGATGCAGGCAGCCCCGCAGTTGACTGAAGCCGGGACACAAACTGACATACAGATATGGGACAATTATAAATACTTTATGGATAAGGTATTACCCGTAGCAGAAGCATGTAAAGTGAAACTGGCTCTTCATCCGGATGATCCTCCGGTACCTTCCTTGCAGGGAGTGTCGCGTATCTTTAGAAATGTAGAGAATTTCGACAAAGCCTTAGAACTTTATCCCAGCGATTACAACGGGATAACATTTTGCCAAGGTTCTTTTGCAGCCATGAATGAGGACATACCTTCTTTGATAAGACATTTCGGTCGGAAGATTTTCTTTGTCCATTTCCGAGATATACGTGGAGATGCAGATGCTTTTGAAGAGACATTCCATGATGAAGGGCAGACTGACATGAAAGCCTGCATGCGTGCATATAAGGAAATTGGGTTTGATGGAGTGATCCGTACAGACCATGCTCCTGTTATGGCTGGTGAGTCAGGAGAAAATCCGGCGTATGAGATGCTGGGACATATATTTGCGACAGGATATTTAAAAGGTTTATTAGAAGAATAAAAATGATTATGGACAATAATTTAATGAAGTTAGAGAAATTGATTGAGAAATTGGATAGGATAGATGGTATAGAGTTTCCGATTTCAGATCAAGAATTGTGTGAACGTTACGAAAATCTTTATACAGGAGCCGTAAACGATGTTTTGCGTGAAGCCACATTGATGGATCAAGCCTTGCCGATTACTATCTTACCATTGCAGTTTGAAATGCGTGCGGCAGGCATCGCATTCACTATTCGCAGTAATCCGGACCCCACTGTCAAGGGGGAAATGGATATCAGGGCACAGATGCTGGATGATATGCCGAAAAATTGTTGTGTGGTATGGGACGCAGGTAATGAAGATGAAGCAGCTCATTGGGGAGAGGTAATGACAGCTTCCGCTATAGCCCGCGGAGCAAGATGTGCTGTGGTCAACGGTGGGCTGCGTGATACGATTCAGGTATTGAAGCAAGACTTTCCTATATTCTACCGTTACCGCAGTTCGAACGGTTCTTTAGGGAGAACTAAAATAACAGGATATAATATACCGGTTAGGATTGGAAAAGTTTATATAAAGCCGGGAGATGTCATTTTTGGTGATGTGGATGGTGTGGTAGCCATTCCGCGTAGCATCGCCTATGACGTATTGTTGAGAGCTGAAGCTATCAAGCAGCAGGAGAGGGAGATGCGTACTTGGGTACATGAAGGCTTTTCTGCTCAGGAGATGGTAAAGAATGGTGGCTATTTTTAAAGCAGCTTGAGTATGGATAGTTTTATTAATGAGGATTTTCTGCTGACGACCCGTATTTCTAGGCAACTCTATCATGAGATTGCTGAAAATCTTCCGGTTATAGACTTTCATAACCATCTGGACCCGCGAAAACTGGCAGAAAATCATAAATTCGTTGATTTGGCAGAATTGTGGATTCATGCTGATCCTTACAAACATCGTGTGATGCGTATAGCCGGTATTGACGAAGAGATGATTACAGGGGTTGGCATATCCGGTAAAGAACGGTATGATACGTGGGCCTCCATATTCACACGTACCATTGGTAATCCTTTGTTCCATTGGTCATGTCTGGAGTTAAAACGCTTTTTCGGTATTGACGAAATCTTGAATCGGGAAAATGCGGGGGAGATATGGAAGGTGTGCAATGACATCCTCCGGCAGCCGGGATGGGGAATGCTGGACATCTTGAAGAAATGTCGGGTGGAAATGTTATGTACTTCCGATGATTTATTGGCCGATTTCACTTGGCATCGCCAGGCATCCCTACAACCTCAGAATATTATAGTGAAGCCTTCGCTGCGGGCGGATTCGGTAATTTCTTTTACAACTCCTTCTTTCAAGGATTTCGTTTCGCAGTTAGCGGAGCTTTCAGGTATGAAAATAAAGTGTCTGGAAGATTATCTGAATGCAATAGATATTCGTCTGAACCTTTTTTCTGATGCAGGATGCGAGTACGCCGACCATTCTTTGGATGCGGGTTTCAGGTTTGTACCGGTTTTACCGGGAGAGGCTTCGTCCTTATTCGGTAAATTGTTGCAGATTGGGGAAATCTCTCCTGCGGAAACGGTGAAATTACAGTCGTATGTCTTGTTGTTCATGGGGCGCTGCTATGCACGGAGAAACTGGAACATGCAATTACATATTGGGGCCAAACGGGATACCAATACTCAGTTGCGGACACGGCTTGGTCCGGCGGGAGGATATGCAGCGATCGGTTCGGCGTGCGATGTGAACAGTTTGGTTTGCTTCCTAGACACATTGAATGAGGAGGATTCGTTGCCTCGGACCATTTTGTATACATTAAATCCGGCGGACAATGCTGTTTTTGCCACACTGACCGGTTCATATTCGGGCAGTGGTATTTTAGGAAAAGTGCAATTTGGTCCTGCCTGGTGGTACAATGATCATTTGGAAGGAATGACGCAACAATTGCAGTCCCTATCTTCTTATGGACTTTTGAGCTGTTTTGTCGGTATGACGACAGATTCACGGAGTGTACTTTCCTTCTCGCGTCATGAATATTTCCGCAGGGTGCTTTGCCGGTTTATTGGTGAAAAGGTAGTCAGCGGAGAGTTCCCGTCGGATATGACTTTATTAGGCGATATAGTAAAAGACATTTGTTATAGAAATTGTAAAAATTGGAGGAAATAGGTATGAACAATATAAAAAAAGAAGAAGTGGCTGTCGTTACGGGAGCCGGTGGTACGTTATGTTCGGAGTTAGCTGTAGACTTGGCTCGGAAGGGCTATCGAGTAGCCCTTATAGGTCGTAGTCTGGAAAAGTTGCGGAAGACGGAGAAGATGATAAAAAAGGCGGACGGGAATGTTTTGTCCGTTTCGTGTGATGTTCGTAATTTAGCGGAAGTAAAGAGGGCACATGCTTTGATTAACGAGCAGTTTGGTACATGTTCGATTCTTATTAACGGGGCGGGAGGTAACCAGCCGGAGGCGGTGACTAATATCAATGAATTTAACGAACGGGAATTGGAAGAGGAGCAAGGAGAATTGCGCGGTTTCTTTAATCTGGACATGAGCCGTTTCTTGGATGTGATTGATGTAAATATTATGGGCACGGTTATTCCTTGTCAGGTTTTTGCTCCGGATATGGTTCGGTTGGGCAAAGGATGTATCATCAATTTTGCATCAATGAATACTTATCGGCCTTTGTCGCGGGTACCGGCTTATGCTTTGAGCAAAGCAGGTATTGCAAATTTCACCCAATGGTTGGCTGCCTATCTGGCACCGGCCCATATACGTGTGAATGCCATTGCTCCGGGATTTTTTCTGAATGACAGGAGCCGTAAGCTGTTGATGACTCCGGATGGTAACTTTTCGGAAAGGGGAAGTAACATTTTGCGTCAAACACCCATGAAGCATTTTGGGGAAGCGCAAGAGCTGGTAGGTTGTATGAACTGGCTTATCAATGAAGAAGCTTCCGGCTTTGTAACCGGCATTACCATACCAATTGACGGAGGCTTTCTGGCTTGTAGCGGAGTCTGATTTTTAATTTTGATTAATGAAATGTTTATTATGAAAAACAAGTTTGTAATTCTACCGATTATTGTGTTCTTTAATTTTCTTGCGCTGTATTCACAGCAAATACCGAAGCAGGAAGAAACTTTGAAACACATGCTGTTGGCCAATAATTATTTTATGGTCAAATATCCGGATCCTTGTCAACCTACATTTGTACATACCTTACGGCCAAGCAATATATGGACGAGGGCTGTATATTTTGAAGGTTTGATGGCTTTTCATGCTATTTATCCCCAAAAGGAATTTTACGATTATGCATTGAAATGGGCGGAATTCCATAGATGGGGGTTGGATAAAGGGACTGTTACTCGTCATGCAGACAATCAGTGTTGTGGGCAGACTTATATTGATTTGTATAACATTTGTCCTGATGATCCTAATAAAATCAAGGATATAAAATTATCCATTGACATGATGGTGAATACACCTCAGAACGATGACTGGTGGTGGGTAGATGCCATCCAGATGTCTATGCCTGTATTTGCTAAGTTGGGCAGACTGACTGGAGAACAATCTTATTATGACAAGATGTGGGATTTGTATTCATTCACACGCAACCATCATGGCGATAAGGGGTTGTACAATCGTAAAGACGGGCTTTGGTATCGCGATAAGAGATTTGCCCCGCCTTATAAAGAGCCTAACGGACGAGACTGCTACTGGTCCAGGGGCAATGGATGGGCATACGCTGCGCTGGCGCGTGTCATGAATCTGATTCCCCGAAAAGATAAGCATTACAAGGATTATCTGAAAGACTTTTTGCAGATGAGCAAGGCCATTAAACTTTGCCAGCGCGAAGACGGTTTTTGGAATGTAAGCCTACATGATCCCGGTAATTTTGGTGGAAAGGAAGGTACCGGTACCGCTTTATTTGTATATGGTTTGGCATGGGGAATAAGGAATGGTATTTTGGATCGTGACGAATATCTGCCAATGACCTTGAAAGCTTGGAATGCTTTGGTAAAGGACTGTATGCATCCGAATGGTGCATTGGGATATATGCAAGGGAGAAGTAATAGTCCTAAGGCCGGTCAGCCCTTAACTTACGATTGTATACATGAACCGGAGGATTTTGCAGTAGGCTGCTTTTTGTTAGCCGCTTCGGAAATATATAAATTGAAATAGCATAAATATTATGTATAGAAATATTTTGTTACTCATATGCGGGCTGTTGGGGAGTGTCTCTCTGTTACATGCTCAGAAACTGGTCAAAGCTGGTATGGGATATAGCAGTACGTCTGTTAATACTGCCATTTTTCGGACAAACTCCGTTACTTCGAAAGGAAATATGCAATTTATTGCCTATTATGACGAAGATGGATATCTGACGTTGGGGAAACGCCGTTTAGGAAACGACCGTTTTGAAATACTCCGTTCACCTTATAAAGGAAAATGCGAGGATGCCCACAACGTTATCAGTATTGGTATCGACGGTAAAGGTTATCTGCATGTGGCTTTCAATCATCACAATGCTCCGTTGCAATATTGTAAAAGTGTGGAGGCTTATTCCCTCCGGCTGGATACGTTGCAATCTATGTTGGGCAAAGATGAAAGGAAGGTGACCTATCCCGAATTTTATACATTGAAAAATGGTGATTTGCTGTTTGCTTACCGTTTGGGTAAGTCCGGTCAGGGCAATCTTGTACTGAATAGGTACGATGTACGGAAAGGCCAGTGGAAGCGCTTGCAGGATACTTTAATTGATGGTGAAGGACAGAGAAATGCATACTGGCAAATGTGTGTTGACAGGAAAGGAACTATACATGTTTCCTGGGTGTGGCGTGAGACGTCTGCTGTAGAGACGAACCATGATTTATGCTATGCCTGTTCCAAGGATGGAGGAATCACTTGGCAGAAGTCAACCGGTGAGCAGTATCACCTTCCCATTAATGTGAGAAATGCAGAATATGCATTTAAAATTCCTCAGAAAAGTGAGTTGATAAACCAGACAAGTATGGCTACTGATAAAGAAGGCAATCCTTTTATTGCCGCATATTGGAAAGAACCCGGAGATGCTTGTCCGCAATATCGATTAGTCTTCATAGGAAAAGAAAATTGGCAAATGGTAAAGGTTGCCGATAGGCATACGGATTTTACATTAAGTGGGCGCGGTACCAAGATGATTCCTATGTCACGTCCTCGTTTGGCTGTTGATACCCGGGGAAAAGGAATATATTATATATATCGTGATGTAGACCGTAATAGCCGGGTGACGGTAGCATATTCGGGTGACCTTTCAAAAGGGAACTGGAATGTGAGCGATCTGACGGATTTTTCGGTTGATGCATGGGAACCAAGTTATGATACAAATTTGTGGAACAAGAGGGGAATGCTGCATCTTTTTGTACAATGTACCTCACAGGGAGACGGAGAGAAGGTGAAGCAATCGGTTCCCCAACAAGTATATGTATTGGAAGTAGATACAAAACAATAAATAATTATGAAACGAGAAGCATTTAAAATGTTTTTGAAGCCGGGGTGCGAGGCTGAATATGAAAGAAGGCATGCACAGATATGGCCCGAATTGAAGCAATTATTGTCAGAAAACGGAGTTTATGATTATTCCATTTATTGGGATAAGGATACCAATATCCTTTATGCTTGTCAGAAGATCAAAGGAGAAGCTTCATCCCAAGAAATGGGAAATACTCCTATTGTACAAAAATGGTGGGATTATATGGCTGATATAATGGAAGTCAATCCGGATAATTCTCCAATAAGTATTCCACTTATAGAGGTCTTTCACATGGAATGAAATAGAGATAAGTCTTAAGATTGAATTACACGGACAACTTTATGAAAAAGAATATAGTAATTCTATTTTTGTTGATTGCCGGTTGGGGGTATGCTCAAAAACCAGCCTATCTGGCTTCGAAGTTTACAAATGGATTACGCGATTTTTTTGTTTATTATGATAGTTGTTTTGAGGCAAGGCATCATTTACCCGGACTTTTTCCTTGGTTGGAGAAAGATAGAGTGGAAATTAAGGAAATTGTACGAAAGTCACTTGCCATAAAGGAGGAATGGATTCCGGTGATTAAGACCCGAATAAATGGAGTCACACGAAATCGGGACTTCATAGTGCAGCATTTGCAATCCGTTTCGTGGAATAATTGTTACGGTGCAGCTCATTTGTATATTCCGTCCAATAATGATGCGGATAAAGGTTTACCTGTTGTATTGCTGGCTTGCGGACATGGAAATAACGGTAAACTCTATCCTGCTTATCGGAAAATGGCAGAATATTTGGCTTCCAGCGGCATTGCGGTATTAGTACCGGACAATATTGGTCAGGGTGAACGTCATTTCATGGGACATTATTCCGCTCCCGGAGTTTTTGAGTGTGGACTGACTGTACAGGGATTGATAGTTATGGAAACCATAGGATGGCTCAATTGGATAAGAAAGCAAAGAAATTTTAATATCGAAAAGATTGCTGTATGTGGTAATTCTGGTGGAGGGGCGCTGGGACTATTCTTGGCATCTGTTGTACCTGAAAAATTCTCTGTACTGATTTCATCTGGCTATCCTTCTACGTTCGAGTATGTTGCCCGCAAGGAGAAACGGCATTGCCATTGTAACATTGTTCCGGGAATTATTGGAAAAGTGGAGATGTGGCAGGTTTTGGGGTGTTTTGCACCTAAACCAATGTACCTCCTGCAAGGAAAATCAGATGAATTCTTCCCGGTAGATATCTTTTACCGAGTATGTAGACAAGTAGGAGATGTTTATCACGAATCGAAGGTTTCAGTGAATTTTAAGGCAGATGTATTTAACGGAACTCATGACTGGGATGATACACGTATTTTGGGGATCGCACAATATCTTTGTAGACAATTTGATACTTTTTGTAAGCAATGGGATGAATTTATGGGTAGTACCCGATTAATAGCTTCTGACTGCTATGATAAATGGCCAATCAATGCGCTTGATATAAACAAACTTGCCGAACAAATTTCAGGCAATAAAATTAAAGCCAATAAATTGAGAGATGTTTTTCCGCCATTTCACATTCCGATAGAAAAATCAGAAGTAAATTACAGGCTACCTCGCGGGGATTGTGGAGAAATCTTTGCACAGTTTAATGCTTTTCTTGGATTATAAAAAGTTATTAAGAATAGGGGGACTCTCCATGCTGTTGTGAAGAGTCCCTTTATTTATTTTAATGCTCCTTGGTATACAAAGGTCTTTTCTCCGAAATCTTCTTTAACAGATTTATTATATTCCGGTTTGAACAATCCGAATACGGATGAACCGGACCCTGTCATTGCCGCATATACGGCTCCTTCCTGATAGAGCTTCTCTTTTATCTCTTTGATAGCGGGGAATTGAGGGAATACGCTTTCTTCGAAATCGTTCACCATTCGTTCTTTCCATTCCTCTATAGGTTGCTTTATGACTTCTTTCAATGGAATTTCCTGCCGATGAGGCTTTATTTGCGCAAAAGCGTCACGAGTGGATACAAAGATATCCGGTTTTACTAAAACAATCTGATATCCTTTTAAGGATAAGGAAATAGGAGAGAAGATGTTTCCTATTCCCTCTGCATAGGTTGGAGCGTTCCGGATGAAAAAGGCACAATCCGCTCCTAATCTGGCGGCATACTCTTCTAAGTTCTTATCCGACAATTTCAGGTTGAACTTCTCATTCAGCAATTTCAGCATATAAGCTGCGTCCGATGAACCGCCGCCTAATCCCGCACCGGAAGGAATATGCTTGAACAGGTGAATATCTACGGGAGGAAGGTTGAATCTTTCATCTAAAAGCTTATAAGCTTTCACTACTAAGTTATTTTCTGCTTCTCCCGCAATTTCCAATCCCGCCTGATGCAGACGAAACTTCTGCGTGCTCTCATTCCATATATTGACTTCTAACGCATCTTCTACGGGGACGGGATAGAATACTGTTTCCAGATTATGATATCCATCAGGACGTTTCTCTACAATGTTCAGTCCCAGATTTATTTTAGCATTCGGAAATGTTATCATGGTGTTTTCTATCCATATTCAAAGTGATTTATGTAGCAAATATACGAATTTGTTTAAAGCAGAAAGCAAAATCTGGATATTTTTGTTTATAAAAGAAAGCAGTTTGAACTTGATTGATTTGAAAATAGTAAAAAGGTTGCTCTTGGGGGAGAGCTAACCTTTTTACTATTTTCTAGTTCTGTAGTAGCTTTAAGATATATTTTCCCGGCATAACAATCCGTGCCTTCATCTGTGGTGAATTGTTGATGTCATAGATGATTTTCCAAATTTTGCCTCCCAATCTTCCGAAGTCCGTCAGTCTTAGAATAGCGTTTTTCTCTTTTATGGATGCAACTTTTTGCCGTTCCAATTCTGCTATCAATCCTTCGTAGTTGTGCGTCTGTCTGTTGAGTGCATACTCTGGAGTAACAAGAAGAATCTCCTCATTCTTCACTGTCTCCCCTTGGGGAGATATAGAGGGGTCTGTTTTATTTTCTTTATTCTCTTTATTTGTTGCTAAAGCGTTGCTTGCCTTTGCATCTCTGATTTTCTGTTGGTTAGCCAGTCCTCCATGCTTGCCTGCCTCTCTGTTCGCTTCGCGCTTGGCTTCCAGTGGTCTCATCCGCAGGATAAGACCGGGCGATGAAAAGGCTGTATCGTCTACCTCAAAGAGTTTATAATTGTAGATAATTCGCTTCGAGGTAGTCACTGTCACTCTCATCTTTTGTGCCAGGATAGGCAGTACCCTCAGATCGGCTTTATATCCGTTCTGTAACCTCAGGAATTCAAGCAGCATCCAGTAGATGCCATATCCTTTCATTCCTTCTTTTTGTATCATCATCATAATTTTAAAGTTATTGCCTGCATTGGCATCATGTAATAAATATGAATCCATAATTCTTCATTCTTAATTTTTCATTCTTCATTTAAACAATCGGTCTCCATTCCAGGAAGTTTTCAATTTGGAAGGTCCTCCATCCTTGCTGTTCTATATCCCAGTATGCTACATGGTTTTTGATGCGCTCAATATCATATTTCCGATGGAAATCGGATTCATAATAAATAAGTGTTCCTCTTGCCATGTAGAATTCGCCATTTTGTTTTCTGTAGGCTATCAGCGCACATCCGTATGGCATGTACTCGGTCAACTGTCGGATGCGTAGTGCCATCCATGCAATGGTTTCTTCGGATAAATCGGTTTCTTGCCTGATAAGTTTTTTCCATAGATTTTCTACTCTTTCTTCTTTCGTTACATGATTTGGTTGGTGACCCAACATTTTTTTCTCCATTTTAATAATTTTAGTTGAATATAAATTGTTAATAATCA
The DNA here is from genome assembly GCA_948566455.1 of uncultured Phocaeicola sp. Classification (GTDB taxonomy): domain Bacteria; phylum Bacteroidota; class Bacteroidia; order Bacteroidales; family Bacteroidaceae; genus Phocaeicola. The sequence goes on along the minus strand of CAOYQO010000013.1, from coordinate 69,948 downwards.
ACCTACTGTGATGGCTACACCTTTTGCTCCGGATAGCTACACCCTTTTATGCTTAGGGCTACACCATCCGGGTGAAAGGGTGTAGCCCTTCCACTGTCAGGTTGACGGGGCAAAGTTATGCCCTTTCTTTGGAGTAAACTATCAATGATTTATCCTTACATCATATCCATAGGGGTCTATATGTTCCGTATCTTCCTTTTGTATCACTGCCCATATCTTTCTTAGTTCTGTCATTAAACTGCTTAGTTCCAATAAAGTATCTTCTCCTTTTTCGTGTTTTAAACCATCACCCGATTCGTATAAATGCATTCCCAAAGCGCTTATGGTGTTAATATTTAGACCTCTGAAATAGCCTAATTTGAAACTTCTTAGAACTCCTACATACATGTGGGTTTTTGTACCTGCATAATACCGTTCAGCCAGTAAATTTTCGTCGACTATACTAATTCTGCTTACTGTTCTACTACTGCTTGTGCTCTGATTTACAACTTGATGTGACCTTTTCTTTGTGTCAGATTCATTCTGATTCTCTTTTTTTTAAATCTTTCATATTGCATAAATTTTAATTATGGATTTAACTGATATTTACAGTTAAAAATGTCGCAAAAGTAGAAAATAAAGTTCAGATATGATAATGGAGAGAAGGAAAGTGAAAAGAATGTAATTTTTTGTTGGATTCAAATAGCTGTAAATTAGATTGGTAACTTCGTTTTTGAAGGTGTTTAAAAAAACGTTCGTTTAATAGACGTCAATTATTTTTAAAAGTGGGAGATGAAGAAAATAATAAAATGAATAGATGTTAACTGATTTTTTTAGTCCCATTTTATTGCTCATAATCAGAATATTAGCATATAAAAGAAGTAATCACAAGAAGATTTTTTATCAAACATTTTGTCGTTTCCAAAAACACCTCTATCTTTGCGTCTATTAAACGAACGTCTAAAAGACACTTTTTATTTGTGACTGGTTCGTTTATAGCTTTTTACCTGTAAGGTAATGAACTACTGCAGAAAATCTGTTGGCAAGAAGGACGCAAAGCTTGCTATATTCTACATAAAGCGTTCGCAAATGATTGAATTTCAAGTGTATGCAAGGGATTCAAAGCCCCGGGAGAACACCCTTTTCTGAAATAATCATAAAATGGAAGTGGAGAAAGAGAGCGAAATATGGTATGCCATGCGTGCTACTTATCGTAGGGAGTTGGATGCTATGCGACTACTTGAAAAAGAAAAGTTGAGTTGCTTTATTCCGATGCAATATAAGATAAGTGTAAAGAAAGGTAAGAAAGTTCGTGTTTTGATGCCCGTCATCCACAATCTGGTTTTTGTTCATGCCTGTCCTTCTGAAGTGAAGCGTGTTAAATCACAGATCAATTACTTGCAATATATAACTGATACTCGTAGTGGGCAGAAAATAATTATCCCAGACAACGATATGCAGCGTTTCATTGCTGTTACCGGTACCTACAACGACCATCTCTTATACTTCCAACCCGATGAACTGAATTTGTCCAAAGGTACCAGAGTCCGCATTATTGGTGGTGATTTTGAAGGGCAGGAGGGGCTTTTCTTGAAAGTGAAAGGTGCACGTGATCGCCGTGTGGTTATCGAAATACAAGGGGTTATTGCTGTTGCTTTGGCCACTGTTCATCCAGATCTTATTGAAATAGTTGAATAATTGCTGGTTCCATTTGCCCCGAAGAATTATAAACCTGAAATTATAAATTTGAAATCATAAATAGTTATGTCTCTTTCCGAAGAAGCAATCACTCTTCAGCGTGCTGCGCACGATCTGATGTATTTAGGTATAGACGGGAGTCCTATTTATAGCGATGACCTTTCCCGTCGTAATGGTGAAGTTTACCGCTTGACCACGACTTTGTATAATTCCGATACCAAAGATTCTACGGTCGAAGAACAGGCGAATGTCTGTCTTGCCCTTTTGATGGGTTACACAGCCTCATTCATCGACCATGGTGAAAAGCAGGAACATGTCCAAGAGGTTCTGAACCGTTGCTGGAACATTCTTGATGCGCTTCCTGCTTCGTTGTTGAAGCTTCGTCTGCTTACCGCCTGCTATGGTGAGGTTTACGATGAGCCGTTGGCGGATGAGTCTCGCAAAATCATTGCCTCTTGGGATGGAGTATCACTCACTTCTGAACAGCAGGAAGCCATCGAAGAGTTCCGGAATGTAGTGGAAAATCCTTATCCGTGGGAAGAAATGGAAGAATAAGAAGGTATTGATCATGGATTGATGTACTGGTAATTGGCTTATGTTAATTATCAATCGGTTTAAATAGATATAAATCTTAATTCAATAAGCTTATGAAAATTACAGCGGTTATTCCTATTCGCACAGGTTCGCAACGAGTGCGAGACAAAAATTTACGCTCTTTTGCGGATACAAATTTGATGGAACTGAAAGTAAAAACTTTATTGCAAGTTCCTGAATTGACATCTATTGTGGTTAATACCAATTCGGATTTAGCAATTGATATTATTAATAAAAATTATCCTAGGGTGAAAACTCATCGTCGTGAAGAGTATTACGCCTCTTCTCAATGTTCAGGAAGTGAATTCTTTCGTCACTTGGGCGAAGTAACAGATACAGACATCTTTGTTTATTGTCCTTGTACTTCCCCTTTTGTTAAATCTGAAACTGTATCACAGTGTATTAATCAATTCCTTTCTACTTCGGGGTTTGATTGTCTCGCCACTGTGTCATCCATGAAGGAGTTCCTATGGCTGGATGGCAAACCTTTGAATTATGACACAGCGAATGCCCCTAATTCGCAAAATCTCCCAGATGTGGTAGCATTGAATTTTGGGGTCACAGTAGTTCGCAAAGAAGATCTCATAAAGAACTCGAATATCATAGGTAAAAAACCTCAATTTGTGTTGACAACTGATATTGAGGCTATTGATATTGACACTCCTCTTGATTTTTATATTGCTGAACAGCTGTATAAAAAGTTGGAAATAGAGAAGAAAGGAATATTGGAGTAATATCTGTTTTTTTAAGTTGCGCAGTGATCGAGTAATTATATTGTCCCATTTTATGATCAAATAATTTATATTTTATGTAAATTAATCACTGTGATTATTTGTGTTCGTGTCGGAAGTACTGGTTTAAAGGATAAAATGTGATACCTTCTGTAGGTTCAAATCTTTTGGTTAACAAAATTTATCAACTTTAACATGTGGCTTATGAGATACATGTATATTTCCATTGCTTTTTCCAAAAGACTACAAGTGTGCTATAGTGGCATATTATGATGTTTTGGTGAAAGGATTTGATTCATTGATGAGGGTGGAGAGTTTTAAGCGCTTTTGGAGTGAAGAAAGAGTATTACTTGGTTTGAATATTTTCTATCACAGCAGTTACTAAACTCTGTACTTTGTCGCTGATGGCATTTTGATGTGTTAGCATTCAATTATGTATTGTTTATTGCTTAATAAAGTTAACCTTTGTAGAGGTGAATTAAACTCCTAATAAGATGTACAGTTATAATGACTTTGAACACCTGTTTCATTGCAAGATCGAAGTAGTTTCTACTGGAATCTCTATTTTGAGTTTCTATGATTCTAGTAAAGTTTCCTTGTAATCAGTTGGTCAAATAGTATAAGGGGTACCGTGATAAACTACTTTCTGTTCAAGTTTCTGGTGTTTTCCCCTTCGTAGAAAAATTTCCAACTGATAAGATAGAGAAAAAACAGCTGCTTCTTCCACAGAAGTCTATATTTTAGTGGATTTTTGTATGAGTAATGATATTTGTATTTATCAAGAAAAATAAAATATGCAAATCTGAAGGGATTGGTAGATAAATTGGAGTTTCTATGTCAAACCTCTAAGGACTTAACCATTTTAACTTTGGAAATGAAGAAAAACTACTTGAATTCGCAAAGTAACTAAAGAATCTAGATTAAAATTCCTTTCCTTTTGATACTACCATATTCGGACATGACAATTGGCAATAAATCAAAGTAGCATGATATTATACTTTATGTATTTTAAACTTATTAAGAATCTAAAATAACTGCTTACAAATAATACAATGGATAAATCACTTATCACTGTCACCAGTCCGGTGCTACCTGACCTTGGTGAACTCAATGAGTATCTCAAGAAAATTTGGGATGCCAAGTGGATTACAAATGGTGGACAGTTTCATCAAGAATTGGAGAAGGCGCTTGCTGAATATCTCTGTGTGCCTTTCATCTCACTTTTTACTAATGGTACACTGCCATTAATCACTGCATTGCAGGCCATGCGTATTACAGGTGAGGTTATTACCACGCCTTATAGCTTCGTTGCTACTACTCATGCTATTTGGTGGAATGGTTGCAAACCCGTGTTTGTGGACGTATTGCCCGAGACTGGTTGTATTGACCCTAATAAGATTGAAGCAGCTATCACTCCAAAAACCACTGCTATCATGCCTGTGCCTGTCTATGGTAAGCCCTGTGATATGGAGGCCATTCAGACCATTGCCGACAAGTACGGTCTCAAGGTTATCTATGATGCTGCTCATGCGTTTGGGGTAAAGGTGAATGGAGTTAGCCCATGTGCAGAAGGAGATATGGCAACACTAAGTTTCCATGCTACCAAGGTTTTCAATACTGTGGAGGGGGGAGCTCTTATATGCCATGATGAGGCCACAAAGAAGCGTATCGACTACCTCAAGAACTTCGGAATATCTGATGAAACTACAGTTATTGCTCCTGGTATCAACAGCAAGATGGATGAAGTTCGTTCTGCAATCGGTCTAATCAACCTTAAGCATGTAGATGAATGTATAGAGGCTCGCCATCAGGTTGCAATAAAATATCGTGAGGCTCTCTGTAATGTAGAAGGTGTTACATTTTGGGACGATATGCCTGGAGTAAAGCATAATTATTCATATTTTCCAATATTTATCAATGCTAAAAAGTACGGTGAGATGCGTGATGAACTTTATTTCCGCATGAAGGCGTCTAATGTATTAGGCCGTCGTTATTTCTATCCTCTCATCAGTTCCTTTAGCACATATCGTAGTTTGCCAAGTGCTTCTCCGGAAAATTTGCCTGTTGCAACAAGGATGGCTAATGAAGTGATATGCCTCCCAATGCACCATCAGCTTAAAGATGAAGACATACTACGTGTTCTTGAATTAGTAGTAAAATGATTGAATTAACATAAAAATAATAGTAATTATGAATATTCAAAAAAATAGAACTCAGGCCATTGAACTGATTGAGAATAATCGAATTTCTACCACAGAAATTGGTGATGTTTTAGGTAAAACGGGGCAGGTAGAGGGTGTTTATCCTCTTAATCGCCAGCAGTTTCGTGCAGGTGAAGTTGTCTGTATTTATGCTATCAATAATAGCAACTATGAGGTTCACAAGCAAGTTGCCGAACTAGATTTAGCAGACAAGATTCTTTTCATCTACAATGTGAACTGTGACAAAGCTATTTTTGGCGACCTTGTTTCTAAATATATTTTGCTTTACAAGAGAGCTAAGGCTATTGTCATCAATGGCATCTTGCGTGATATTCCTGATCTCATTAAAGAGAATTATCCTATTTGGTTGAACGGAAAGAGTCCTATAGGTTGTGTTAATCGTAAAAATGGACCAGACATTGATCCCGAACTATACAAAGAAATCAAAGAGAAATATGATGGTTCTATTATGGTTTGCGATGATAGTGGTGTAGTTATGATTCCCAAGGAAAAGATTAATGATAAATTGATAGCTAGACTCCAGTATATCGAATATCAGGAAGATATTTGGTTTTATTGTCTCGATTCTCTCAAAATGTCCACCTTTGACATTGTTTGTCAGAAGAAGTACCTTAAAGGAGATTTTCTTGACAAGAAACGTCTGGAGCAGTTAGCTCACTTTCAGAAAGAAAGTGATTGGGGGAAATAATTAAAATATAGAATAAAATGAGTAAACTCATTATGGTGCTACCTGCAACGTTCTGGCAGATACCTATCGTAAATAAAATTAAAAAAATGGGACACAAGACTTTACTTGTGAACCTCTATGAAGATTCTCCTGCTTTTAAGATAGCCGATTATCATGAGGTAGCTGATATCCTAGATAAGGAACGTTGTTTAGAGATAGCTAAAAAATATAATGTAGATGCAATCATCTCAGAGGAATGTGACATTGCAATGCCTACAATAGCATATGTAGCAGAGAAGATGGGATTACCATCATTGGGTATAAGATGTGCAGCATTATACACTAACAAATTCTTGATGCGTGAATTCAGTTCTCAGCTTAATTTGCCTTATGTGGATTATAAGCTCTGTAAAACGCCAAAAGATGTAGAGGTTTTCTTTGATGAATTAAAATGCAATATCATTATCAAACCTCTTGATTCCAATAGCAGCCATGGTGTATTCAAGATAACGGCTAAAGAACAGATACATGAGAAGTTTGATGAAACCATTTCGTTTTCTAAGGTAGAGAAGGTTGTGCTGGCCGAACGTTATATTGAGGGAACAGAGTTTACCATTGATGGTTTGAAGACTACTGAGGGGCATGTCACACTTGCTATCTCAGAAAAACGTCATTATAAACACAACATTAATATTGCCAACGAGTTGTTCTTCTCACATTATAATGATAGATTTGATTACGATGAACTGCGTCGTGTTAATGATGCCTTTGTGAATTATTCAAAATTACCATACGGAACACTAACACATGCTGAATATAAGTATAAGGATGGAAAATATTATCTCATAGAAATTGGAGCTCGTGGTGGAGGTAATTTGATTTCTGCTGTAATTGTTCCGCTTATGTCTGGTGTAGACAATTATGCATATCTTGTCAACTCTGCTTTGGGTTTCAAGCCAGATCCTGTATCTATCAGCAAAGATTGTCGTGATCGTTGTTGCGTGCTCTATTTCTTCGATACTCCGGGGACAGGAGGCAAGGTGGTTAAGATTGAAGGAGAAGATTTCCTCAATGAGAATGCTTATATCATTGATCATGCTTTTAATTTCAAGGTTGGTGATACTATTCAAAAGGCAGTGAGTGACTCCGCTCGTATTGGTTATTACATTGCTTACGAGGAAACTTGCGAGGGTTTACGCAAGTTGATGGACGAAATCAATAATCGGGTTAAAATCATTTATGAAGAATAAAAGTTAAAGGAGATTTTTAATATGTTCATAACATTTGTCATAAACACGGAGTACATGGATAATGAATCCAGAATGAAGTGGTATCTTAAGAATCTTCTTTTCTGTAAGGAGTATGGAGGAGTCTGTATCACTCACCAAAATTTAATTGATAATTTTGGAGAATATCAAAAAAGAGTAGGAGAAAGATTTCTTTCGGAATTTGAAATTCGATACTTTAACGAACAAGAGTTCAGTAGCATCAAGCAATATGCAATTGAAGATTCTGTATTTTCTCAGATAGAGAAACAATGTGGAAGTAGATCAGCAGAAATATCTCATCTTTTAGGAGAAGATGATTTTTTATTGCATAAAAGTTTAGATAGGATATTCCATAAGATGAAGGATGACTTCCCTAATGAAAATATTGAAATGGCATTTCATTGTCTCAATGCTTATAAAAGCATAACGGATGCTTGTGAGAGATATAATGTGCCACTGATAAGTTATACTTTCTCTTGTATGCGCAAGGTTCATGGCTATCGTCAAACTCTTTATATAGCTGCTATTGATAAGCCTATTTACTGTACTGATGATGGTAAGATACGCTATGACAAATTTTGCCAAGAAAACAACAATTTTCCGATTCTTAATAACAAAGAAATCATTGCACTTCTTGGAAAATCAAGGACATTACCATTAACTCTATTAATGGATAAGGAGCCTTCACATGAAATAGCTATATGTGGCGAAGCATTCGCTTATATTCCTTCGGTCTATTATACTTATCACTATGATGATGATGATGTATATTATTATATTGGAAAAATATACAAGCAATCTCAAACGAAAACACGTCAACATCCTTATCTTTTGGGGCACATGCAAATTCCCAAAGATCATTTCATGCAAGATGATCCAGCATCTTTTATATTGAGTTGCAAAAGAACTACAAGTGTTGCATCCCAAATTATGCTTAAAACAATGCTTTGGGGGCGCACTCCCGTTATGCCAAAAGATACCTTGCCTTTAGCGTTTCAGTGTGCAACAAAATATGATGAAATCAAAGTCACTGATTTAAAATTCTTGAACTATTATTTGTTCTGCTATATGGTACCTTCGTCCTTGATGTTTGATGCCGACTATTGGCGATGGCGTATGACGAAACCAAGCGAAATTGAAATCTATATCCGCCACTTGAAAGAGATTCTCAAGAATGTAGAGTGTTATGAGAGTATCTTCAATAAGAAGGATGATATCTTTTGGGATATTCTCGCAACGCGTAAGAGCGATAATAGTATTGTAGAAAATATGAAATCTTTTGTGCCATCAGAGGCTATTGATTGGAATGCTACTACATCAAAAGTTATTCTAAAATATATTGACAAACCCGATGAAACTATCTGGGTAGCTAACAATTTCAAGAATGGTGAGATCAAGAGTAGGTTTATTATCAGCGATAATCTAACTCTTAAAAATATCTTGTTCTTTGCAATAGATGACCGTGCTACTTATATTAAGGTTGAACGAGCTCTAGTGAATGATACTCCTGTCGTTGTATCCACGAAATGTGAATATACCGAGAAACATTGTCCGTCGGTAGTCATTAATGTATCAGAAATTACAGGAACAATTAGCACCCTGACCGTTTTCTGGAATTATGATGATAGTTATAGTGGGTCTTATAAATAGTTATCACTGCTGAGATTAAGTGTCTAGTAGTGATATATTTCTGTTCTTTTGCGTTTAATTATAGAGTAATTAATGGATTCAAATCGCCAAATAAAGTTCGGCGTATTAATGTCTTACTTTGCCATCGGCATCAACATAATTACAGGTTTAATATACACACCATGGATGATTTCATCTATAGGTCAGGAAAATTATGGGCTATTTACCCTTGCCAATTCTATCATGGCTTTTTTTATGTTTGACTTTGGTTTAAGTGGTGCAATCACACGCTATATTTCCAAATATTTGTCAGAAGGTCGTCCTGATAAGGCAAACAATTGTTTAGGTTTAGTCTATAAATTATATTTTGGTATAGATCTTTTGTTGTTTATAATTCTTGCTGTAGTATACATTTATATTCCTGATATTTATCAGAAACTCACCCTAGATGAAATAGAAAAGTTTAAGATTGTTTATGCTATTGCTGCTGTATTTAGTGTTTTATCCTTTCCTTTTATACCCGTTGATGGAATACTGACAGCAAATGAAAAATTTGTCCAATTAAAAGCATGCGATGTATTGCAAAAACTCCTTATTGTGGTGACAATGTCCATCTGCCTTCTTTCTGGTTGTGGCTTATATGCTCTCGTTGTTGTAAATGCTGCTGCGGGCCTCATAAGTATATTTGCAAAATTATGGGTGATTAGAAAATATACAAATACTAAAATAAATTTCAATTATAATAATAAAAAAGAATTTCATGAGATAGTTGGTTTTTCAGGGTGGATAACGATATCGACTATTGCTCAGCGATTTGTTATTTCTATCCTGCCTTCGCTTCTTGGAATTTTGTCAGGCTCAAGAGCAATTGCTTTATTTGGGATAGCAAGTGCTTTGGAAGGTTTTGTCTGGCTTTTTGTTAGTTCAATAGGAGGGTTATTTTTGCCAAAAGTTTCAAGAATTGTAGCGAAAGGAAACTCTGATCTCTTGCCTTTAATGATTAAAGTGGGGAGAATCCAATTTATGGTTGTATCTGCAATTACTATAGGTTTTATTTGTTTAGGAAGTGATTTTATTTTTTTGTGGGTAGGAAATAGTTTTGCAGATAGTTATTTATGTGCAGTCATACTGATACTGCCGTCATTTATGTCCACTCCAGAAGGAATAGCGGCTCAAGCTATTCTTGCAAGAAATAAAGTGAAGCAGCAAGCCTTGGTTTTTGCATATACTTCAGCAATTAATATTTTTATAGCTTGTTTTTTATCTTATTATTTTGGTGCTATAGGTGCATCCATATCTGTATGTGTCGTATATACTGCCCGATGGCTTTGGATGAATATTATATACAAGAATGAACTTGAACTAGATGTCATCAAGTTCTATAAAGATTCCTTTGTAAAGATGTTACCATCTTTTGTAATTCCATTGATAGCAGGAGGCATTATTAACTATTTCTTACCCGATGGATTATGGGGATTTTTCCTATTAAAAATGACAGTATTTATTATTGTATTCCTTATTGCACTATATCATGTAATGAATGAATACGAGAAAGATTTATTGATTCGTCCGATTTTGAGACAAATAAAGGTAATAAAGTAAAATAAATAATGGAAAATATAAATAAATTTGCTCCAGTTATTATTCCTACACTGAATCGTTATGATCATTTTCATCGATTAGTAGAGTCTTTATCTAAATCTCCTGAAGCTAAAGAGACAGAATTAGTTATAGGTCTAGACTATCCTCCTTCTGAGAAATATATGGATGGCTTTTGTAAAATACGAGATTATATTCCTACTATTACTGGATTTCGCAAGGTTACTGTATTCGTAGCAGAAAAGAATTTAGGGCCTTCAAAGAATACTAAGATACTTCGTGATTACGTTGATAAACAGGGGTATGATTGTTCGATTTTTACCGAAGATGATAATGAATTTTCTCCAAATTTCCTAGCATATATGAACTGGGGATTGGAAAAGTATAAAGATAATAAAGATGTTATGGCAGTAGTAGGCTATAATTATCCCATGGATATGACTGGGTATGATGAACCTTATTTTTTTACTCATGAATTTTCTTCTTGGGGATATGGTCAGTGGAAAGATAAATATGATTTTCTTTGTGAAAATGTATACAATATTAAGTTCGCAAAGAAATTGATATTTAATCCTTATCGTGCTTTAAAAATAATTTTCTCACGTGGTTTTTATTTATACTATGCTCTTGTTCTTTGCTACAAAAATAAGAGAGTCTATAGTGATTACTTTTTTACTGCTTATGGGTATGTATACAAGAAATATTGTTTATTTCCTACTATTTCAAAAGTAAGGAATCTGGGGCATGATGGGAGTGGAATACATTGTGGGAATATCAAGATAGAAGATGATGTTTTTGCAGCTCAAGTCATTGATACTAATCATCATTGCGACTATCAAGCATCTTTAGATGTTCGAATAAATAAAAAAATATCAAAAAAGATTAATTGTTTTTTGGACTATAATACCCCTGGAATTTGGAAGAGCTTAAAAAGGATGATTGTTTTTTTAATTAGTAAGAAATCATCTTTAATATGTAAAAGGTTACATCTATAAATATGAATATAGGCTGGTTTATATTTCTAATCATTTTATTTATCATTGCTTACTTATCTAATGAAAATAATAGAGTTGGGAATAAATATAGTAAGTGTTATAGGGTCTTATTGATTTTAATTCTATCTTATATTGTAGGATTTGGCGGAGTAGTCGCCACAGATCATGAAGAGTATGCTAATATGTATAAGTTTCATGACTATAATCTATCTTTCGACTCTATTTGGGATAGGAATCGTGAAATCGGATATGTATTATTGAATGATTTGGGACATTTATTCGGACTTGGAGAAGCTGGCTTTTTTTGTTTGGTAGCATTAATAACAAATTCACTTCTTGTAAGGTTTGTATATAAATTTAAGTCTCCTGCTTTTTCGATATTATTGGTTTTCTCTATAGGTACATTTTTGCAGCAAGGAAACCTTGTCAGGCAAAGTTTAGCTGCTGTGGTTATCATGAACAGTGTATTATATTTAAAAGATAAAAGATGGAAATGTTATATCGTAGGAGTTTTAATTGCGGCTTCGTTCCACATGTCGGCATTAATGTTTTTGCTATATTTGCCTATAATATTTATTAATGGTAATAAAGGAATACGTAATCTTAAATGGGTATTAATTTCTGGTTGGCTTATATCGTTATTAGTGCTGTTTAATGTAATTAATGTTGATATTCTCCAGATTTTATCCTCGTATGATTATTATAGTATGTATAGTTCTAATCAGAATAGTATGGCATTGGAATTATCTATATTGCCTATCGCAATCTTTAATCTATTTGCTATTTTCAATTTACAATATTGTTTAAAAGAAAATTATGTAATGGCTGCGATTCTTGTATCTGCTGCCATAATAACTAATACCACAGTTCAAGCTCCTAATATGGTTCGTGTATTCTTATATTTCGATTGTATAGGATACATATATATGATTGATTATTTTTCTCGCATTAGGAATGGACGAATTGGTATATTAAAGCAAATACTATATTATGCATTAGTAGCTATGTGTGTTGTAAGGCTTTGTGTCAATTATGTTTTTTCGGATGATGTTCTCTTGATGTCGAAGACTTATAGTTGGTCTAAGTTTTTTCAATAGTTAAGCATCCAATTTTGATATCTTGTGCTCCTTTGTCAAAATTTCGATTTTTGCTGTTGCGACTAAATCTTAAAAAAGATTATAAGACTGAAGTTATGTCACACAGCGAATTCTTTTAGGATTCTGTAAAACAAGATCTTTATAATTTATTTCATAATGGGTACAAGTATATTCGTCATCAACTTATTTCAGTTCATTTGGAAGACGAATTGGAGGTTACATTTATGAGGGGGACTTTATTCTTAGATAATAACTGGGTGGTGAATGTTTCTTTACATGCCATACGTTGATATCTACTTGCTGTAGGGTATCTCTGCTCTTGAATATTTAAAGAAATTTTTCTGCGAAATTGTCAAAGCTTACAGGTGTTAATACTAATAAATTCTAGAATTCAATTCTATTTTTGAATATTTTAAGAGGAAACTACCTATGGGAGGCTTTTCATATAGGATACGTCAAAACAAAACATTTATGATTTGCTTTACAACGAATCGATGAACATGTCTGATAGGCTATTATAATCATTTTCTTTTAATGTTTTTAGACGTATTATACAGTATAAGGATACGAATACTTTTTTCGTACTGTTAACTGCTTGATTAATATATAGCTGAATAAATTAATAATAAACAATAGATGGTCTAAATTTTTAAAGTGGACTCTTATAAAGATTAAGAATGAAAATACTAGTAATTAGCAATAATAGCTTTTCTGATGTTTATAATAACGGAAAAACATTGAAGGCGATGTTTTCAGAGTTTCGAAAGGATGAACTATGTATGCTATTCTTTCGCCCGCATGATGAGATCTCAGCTTCGGCTTGTGAGGATTATTTTCTTATTTCTGATAAGGAGATACTTAAAAGTGTTTTCTTTCCAAGGCATGAAACGGGAGCTATAATATTGCCATCAGATAGTATGGCTATAAAAGAGGAACTCATGGAACAGAGACCGAAGATGCAGAGAACAAAACTGCGACAACAATTGAGAGATATTGTATGGAAAATGGGGCATTGGAATAAACGCAAACTGCGGGAATGGATAGAAATTCAGAAACCTAATGCCATTTTTTTTGTTGGCAGTTATTGTAAATTTGCTAATAGAATAGCTATCGCTTTACATAAACAATTACAAATTCCTATGGCGGTCTATTATACAGATGACTATGTTGTTAATGCCAAACCATCTATATATAGGAATAGTTTGATAAAATCATATCAAAAGTTAATAGAAGAATGTGAGCAATTCTATGCTATTGGTGAAGAAATGGCAGGTGCATATGCACAATTCTTTGGTAAACGATTTAATCCAATTATGAACATAGTGGATAAATCTGAGCCATGTCCTAAACAAGAGTCCCCTTCTATTACTATTTCATATTTTGGTAGTTTATATTACAAACGTTTCGATGCTATAGTTAAAATTGCTCAGTTACTAAATGATAGAAAAACACACATAAAGAATATATATAGTATAAATATTTACACTTCTTCTATGATTACTGAAGAGCAAAAAATACAATTAAAAAAAATCGGTATAAATAGTAAAGGATTCGTAAAAGGGGATGAATTTAAAAATGCAATGAAAGCTACTGATATATTTCTTCATGTGGAAAGTGATGATGAAGATTATATTAGATTAGTAAAGTTGAGTGTATCAACTAAAATTCCTGAATATCTTATGGCTTATAGACCAACGATTGCATTTGGACCAAAAGAAGTTGCTTCAATAAGATTATATGATAAGATTGATTCACGAATGGTTGTTTTCAGCAATGATAAAGGGAGTTTAGATTGTCGTTTAAATAGGATTATTCAATTGATAAATGATTCTTCTTTAAGAGATGAATTGGCACAAGTCGGTTTTGATTATGCTTGCAAACATTATATAAGGGAGGTTGTTGCTAGACAATTTAAAAATAACCTAATTAAAATGATTAATAAGCCACTTTAAATATGGCTGTTTTTGAAACATGGACTAAGCATTAATGAAGACTCTCAATTAGTTAATAATGTCAGAATAATTACTCTTCAATGGTAGAATTATTGGGATTACACTTAATGTTTAGTGTTGACCAAGGCTTTTCAGATATTTTCTGCGACTCTTGAACTGACTAAATTGATTGCTTTGAATCTAATATGTGCGTATATATTTATTATACAACGAGTTTTGAATAAGTCTAATTTGCTATTATCGTTTTTCTTTTTCAATGTTTTCTATACGTATTATGCCATAAAAGTTTTATACTACTAGGAGCTAATAGATTAACATATAATTAAATAAATTAAAAACAAGAACTAACCCGCTTTTTTAAGCGGATTTATTAAGTAAAATATAATGTCGATATTTAAAGACAAAGTCCTGTTAATTACAGGTGGTACAGGTTCTTTTGGTAACGCTGTACTTCGTCGCTTTCTTGGCAGCGACATTAAAGAGATTCGTATTTTCAGTCGAGACGAGAAGAAACAGGATGACATGCGTCACCATCTTCAGAATTCGAAGGTAAAGTTTTATATTGGTAATGTTCGTAATCGTGAATCCGTGGATATGGCCATGGAGGGTGTGGATTATGTATTCGCTGCTGCTGCACTGAAGCAGGTGCCCAGTTGTGAGTTCTTTCCTATGGAGGCTGTGCGCACCAATGTGGAAGGAACCAATAATGTGTTGCTTTCGGCTATCGCTCACGGTGTGAAAAACGTCGTGGTGCTCTCTACGGACAAGGCTGCTTACCCTATCAATGCCATGGGTATTAGCAAGGCGATGATGGAGAAAGTGGCTATTGCTCAAGGACGTGCCTTGGGTGAAGATTCCAAGACGATTATTTGCTGTACCCGTTATGGCAATGTGATGGCTAGTCGTGGCTCAGTAATACCTCTTTGGGTAGAACAGATGAAGGCTGGCAAGCCTATCACTATCACAGATCCAAAGATGACTCGCTTCATGATGACATTGGATGATGCGGTAGATCTCGTAATCTATGCCTTTACTCATGGTAAGAATGGTGATCTTTTTGTTCAAAAGGCTCCCGCTGCTACATTAGAAGTATTAGCTGAAGCGTTGAAAGAGACTTATGCTTTGGTTGATGCTAAGTATAGTGAAACGGAAGTGAAGACTATCGGCACCCGTCATGGCGAGAAACTATATGAAACTCTGGTGACACGTGAAGAGATGGCGAAGGCGATTGATATGGGTGAGTACTTTTGCATTCCTTGCGACAATCGCGATTTAAATTACGATAAGTTTTTCACTGAAGGTAATAAAGAGATTGCCAAGATTGAGGATTATGACAGCCACAATACTGGTCGTCTTGATGTTGAAGGCATGAAGAAACTGTTGCTGAAACTACGTTTCATCCGCGAAGACCTTGGTCTGGAAAAAAAAGCAAAGTCTACTGAGATCAAAAGCGAGTAATCATGAAAATATTAGTAACTGGTGCCAAGGGGTTTATCGGCTGTAATCTGGTATCCCAATTGCATAATATTCAAGCCGGAAAGGCACGGAATTATACGGTATCTGCTGAAAGTATGACTGTTTTTGAATATGATATCGACAGTGACCCAGCTGAACTTGAGGTCTATTGCAAACAAGCGGACTTCGTGTTCAACCTTGCCGGAGTGAATCGCCCCAAGGATCAAACGGAGTTTATGAAAGGTAACTTTGGTTTTGCCTCTACGCTGCTTGATACATTGAAGAAATGTAACAACACTTGTCCGGTGATGATTTCATCGTCTATCCAAGCAGAGCTTGATAATTCTTACGGTGAGTCGAAGCGTGCGGGTGAACAATTGATGTTTGCTTATAGTAAGCAGACTGGAGCCAAGGTTTTGGTCTATCGCTTTCCAAATGTGTTTGGTAAATGGTGTCGCCCCAATTACAATAGCGCAATAGCTACATTTTGTAACAACATTGCCAATGATTTGCCTATTCAGGTGAATGACCCCAATGTGGTAATGAATCTGGTGTATGTGGATGACGTGGTGGATGAATTGATTGGCGCTTTGAGTAGCGGCGAACATCGTGATGGTGATTATTGCAGAGTACCTGTGATGCATACCATTACCTTGGGTGGTATCGTAGATCTCATCAATTCTTTTAAGGAGATGCATGCCAATCTGCAAGTGCCTAATCTCGGAGATGCATTCACTAAAAAACTCTATTCCACCTATTTATCGTATTTGCCAAAGGAAAAGTTCGTCTATCCGCTGAAAATGAATATGGACGAACGTGGTAGCTTCACGGAAATCATCCGCACGATTAACAGCGGTCAGGTATCTGTGAATATTTCAAAGCCGGGTATAATAAAAGGCCAGCATTGGCACCATACGAAGAATGAGAAGTTTGTAGTGGTGAGTGGACATGGGTTAATTCAACTTCGGAAAATTGGTACTGAAGAGATCATAAGTTTTGAAGTGAGTGGCGATAAGATTGAGGCGGTGGAAATGATTCCCGGCTATACACACAATATTATTAATTTGAGCGAGACAGAGGATTTGGTGACGGTAATGTGGGCAAACGAGGTTTTTGATCCTAACCGTCCCGATACTTATTTTGAAAAGGTATAAAAGGAAGATGGAATTGAAAACTGATTATTCGAATATAAAGTTTGCTGATGACGGTAAACTGAAACTGCTGATTATTGTGGGTACCCGTCCGGAGATTATTCGACTGGCTGCTGTAATCAATAAGTGTCGTAAGTATTTCGACTGCATTTTGGCCCATACTGGTCAGAACTATGACTATAATCTGAACGGTGTTTTCTTTCATGATCTCAAGTTGAAAGATCCCGAAGTATTTATGGATGCGGTAGGCGATGACTTGGGTGCAACCATGGGTAATATTATTAATGCCAGCTACAAGCTGATGGCTCAGATTAAGCCGGACGCAGTGTTGGTGTTAGGTGACACCAACTCGTGCCTGAGCGTGATTGGTGCCAAACGCCTTCACATTCCTATTTTTCACATGGAAGCCGGCAATCGCTGCAAGGACGAAAACCTTCCAGAAGAGACGAACCGTCGTATTGTAGATATTATCAGCGATGTGAATTTGGCTTACAGTGAGCATGCCCGTCGCTATTTGGCAGAATGTGGTTTGCCTAAAGAACGCACATATGTTACCGGTTCGCCTATGGCAGAAGTGCTGCATCAGAATTTGTCTGAAATTGGAGCAAGTGACATTCATCAGCGATTGGGGTTGGAAAAAGGTAAGTATATCCTTCTTTCTGCTCATCGTGAAGAGAATATAGACTCGGAAAAGAATTTTAATTCACTCTTTAACGCCATTAATAAAATGGCAGAGAAATATGATATGCCCATCCTCTATAGTTGCCATCCCCGTAGTCGCAATCGTTTGGTTGCGAGTGGGTTCAAACTTGACAAGCGGGTCATTCAACACGCACCCCTTGGTTTCCACGATTACAACTGTCTTCAGATGAATGCATTTGCCGTAGTGAGTGATAGTGGTACATTACCTGAGGAAAGTAGTTTTTTCACTTCGGTAGGTCATCCTTTTCCTGCTGTTTGTATTCGTACTTCCACTGAACGCCCTGAATCTTTGGATAAAGCCGTTTTTGTTCTAGCCGGTATTGATGAAAAGTCTTTACTGCAGTCGGTGGATATAGCTGTAGGATTGGTGCGTGATGGTAATTATGGTATTCCAGTTCCCGATTATACAGACGAGAATGTGTCTACCAAGGTAGTAAAGATTATTCAGAGCTATACAGGGGTGGTGAATAAGATGGTTTGGAGGAAATATTAAGCTACCTTTCTCTATTGATGAGTAAATAAAGCGGTATTACAGATGATTTTGTGAATGATTTTCGCTTGATAAAAATGGCATGTAATGAAGTCCGAGAGCTATTTCTGAAATTTTAATTCTATTTTTAATTATGAACTTTGCTATTGCCGACACATACATTAAGTACTACTGAGTTATTTATCTTCTAGTTTTTAATGATAATTGTTTATAATTCTTTCATTTTAAGATGTTTATTATATGACAAATATTGCATTAATCACCGGTATCACCGGTCAAGACGGTTCTTTTTTGGCCGAATTTCTATTGAGTAAAGGATATGAGGTACATGGTACTATCCGCCGCTCATCAGTTGACTTCCGTGAACGTATCGCGCATCTTGAAGGGACTCCTCACTTCCATTTACATTATGCAGACTTGGGAGATTCTATGAGTATCATTCAAGTACTGAATAAGGTACGTCCTACTGAAATCTATAACTTGGCTGCCCAAAGTCATGTGCAGGTATCGTTCGACTCACCTGAGTTTACAGCTGATGTGGATGCTACAGGTGTACTGCGTATCCTCGAAGGGGTACGTCAGTGTGGATTGGCTAAAACTTGTCGCATTTATCAGGCTTCTACTTCGGAGCTATATGGTAAAGTAGAAGAGGTGCCTCAGAACGAGAATACTCAGTTTCATCCCTATTCGCCTTATGCGGTGGCAAAACTTTATGGCTACTGGATTGTGAAAGAGTATCGTGAGGCATATAATATGTATTGCTGTTCTGGCATTCTCTTCAATCATGAGTCGGAGCGTCGCGGTGAGACTTTTGTCACTCGTAAGATTACTCTAGCTGCAGCTCGTATCGCTCAAGGTAAGCAAGATAAACTCTATTTGGGTAATCTCTCTTCATTGCGTGATTGGGGCTATGCTAAGGATTATGTAGAGTGTATGTGGTTGATTTTGCAACATGAAACTCCCGAGGATTTTGTGATAGCTACGGGTGTGCAGCACTCTGTGCGTGAGTTCTGTCAGTTAGCATTTCACCATGTGGGTATTGAATTGGAATTTAAGGGTGAAGGTGCTGATGAAAAAGGTATTGACAAGACTACTGGTAAAGTAATTATTGAGGTATCTGAAGATTTCTACCGCCCCACAGATGTGGTAAATTTGTGGGGGGATCCTACAAAGGCAAAGGCGAAGCTTGGATGGAATCCTGCTAAGACAAGTTTCGAAGAATTGGTAAAGATAATGGTTGAAGCCGATGTCGTAAAAGTAGCTGCAGAAGTTGCCGGTGAGAAAGTACGCACCAATCTAGTAGAATATCTTGAAAAAGGAATTGTAAAATAATGATCAGTGATTAGTGGCCCGTATTTCGTGATTAATTTAATGCTGAATAAAGAATCAGAGATATATGTGCAGATTACTAGAACTTGTTGACTCTGTCATTGGGAATAATAGACGTGAAGAAATTTCATATAAGGTTGAAATAAAAGTGAGAGTACAAGAATTATTTAGTGGCATAAAGAGAATTTTAAAATAGACTTTTAGGAAAAGTGAAATCGAAGGTTATAATAGTGAATCAATCTACCGGTTACCTGATGGTGGATGTTGTAAATGCTTATAGTCAAGAATATGACGAGGTTGTATTATTAGCTGGCAAAGTTGAAGAACATAGCCGTATTTTATCTCCAAAGGTATTTTTATATAATATTAAAGCCTATAATAAGAAGAATGTTTTTTATCGAATACTAACTTGGTTGATTAGTTTTTTTCAATCATTTTTTTATCTTCTTATTCATGGGAAAGGTGCTATGGTTGTATATGTAACTAATCCCCCACTTTCTTATTTTTCTTCACTATTTCTTAGAAATAAGTTCATTATTATTGAATATGATATTTATCCAGATGCTCTAAAAAACATAGGAATTAGAGATGATAGTCTAATATTCAAATTATGGACGAAGATAAATCGAAAGGTATTTAAGAAAGCTGATTGTATTATTACTTTAAGCAATGGGATGGCTAATCTTCTTTCTAAATATGTAAATAAGAGTAAAATTAAGGTTATTCCTAACTGGGGGTCAATAACAATGAATCCAGTTCCGAAAGTTGATAATCCTTTTATCAAAGAACATCATTTGGAAGGTAAATTTGTTGTGATGTACTCTGGTAATATAGGCTATACACATCATGTGGAAACAATAGTTGCATTAGCTTTACTTCTTCGAAATGAGTTTGATATTCATTTTATGGTTATTGGTGGTGGAGGGAAGAAAGCCGATTTAGTTAAGTTAGTTGAGATGCAAGGATTGGTCAATTGTACTTTTTTAGATTGGCTTCCCGCAGGTAAAATTGTTTATTCTCTGAGTGCTGCTGATTTGTCAGTTGTGACACTCACTGATGATACAGCTTTTGTGAGTGTCCCAAGTAAGACATATAACATTCTTTCTGTTGGTAGTCCTATGCTTTGTGTTGCTCCTGAAAAGTCAGAAATAGGTCAATTAGTAAAAAAGGAGCGATGCGGAAAGTGCTATGATAAAGACCATGTAGAAGAAATGATAAATTTCATTTTACAGTTGAAATCTGATAAAAAGTACTATACTGAAATGGTAAAGAACGCATTGAATGCCTCTACGCACTATACTTTTGCGAATGCAAATGAATATGTCTATCATAAATGATATTAGATGCTATGTATCAACATTGTATAAAAAGAATATTTGATTTTATCCTTGTTTTTTGTACATTGGCTATCATTTGGCCTATATTTCTTATTATTACCCTGTGGTTGTATTTTGCCAATAGGGGAGCAGGTGTTTTCTTTCTTCAAAATCGCCCCGGAAAAAAAGGGAAATTTTTTAAAGTCATCAAGTATAAGACTATGACAGATGAACGTGATGAAAATGGAAACCTGCTGCCGGATGAGAAGCGTTTGACAAAAATAGGAAAATTCATTCGTTCCACTTCTATTGATGAATTGCCACAATTGATTAATGTGCTGAAAGGCGATATGGCTTTGATAGGTCCCCGCCCTTTACTTCCCCAATACCTTCCTCTTTATTCCAAAGAACAGGCCCGTCGTCATGCAGTCCGGCCAGGCATTACAGGTTGGGCACAGGTGAATGGACGTAATGCCATTTCCTGGACAAAGAAGTTTGAACTGGATGTGTGGTACGTGGATCATTGTTCTTTCTTACTGGATTTGAAAATTATATTTCTTACAATAAAGAAGGTCTTTGTACGTGAAGGAATCAGTTCTGATACTTCTGTCACTATGGAGGCTTTTACCGGAAACAATTGAAACTTTAAAAAATGTATTTATATGGTGCCAGTGGTCATGCTAAAGTGATCATTGATATATTACGTGCGAATAATGAAAAACTTGAAGCATTATTTGATGATAATGAAGCGATTGATTCTCTTCTTAATTATCCCGTTTTACGTTCGTCGGAAGTCCGCGGACCGTTGATAATCAGTATTGGTGATAATGGTATTCGCAGGAAGATAGCTGAAAGTCTGCATGCTACCTTTGGTAATGCTTTTCATCCTTCAGCCATTATATCTGAAGAAGCTGTAATAAAAGAAGGTACGGTCGTGATGCAGGGAACCATCATACAATCCGGTGTCTGTATCGGCAGGCATTGTATTATCAATACTGGGGCTTCTGTGGATCATGAGTGCATCATTGAGGATTATGTACATATCTCTCCTCATTGCACCCTTTGTGGCAATGTACAGATAGGGGAGGGTAGTTGGATTGGTGCAGGTACTACCATTATTCCGGGTGTAAAAGTCGGGAAATGGAGTGTGATCGGTGCCGGTTCTGTCGTCACCAAAGATATTCCAGACAATGTTCTGGCTGTAGGGAATAGATGTAAAATCATAAAGAACTTATTATAGTTTTCTTTTAATCATATAATTTCATGGACAAGAGAATTTATCTTTGCCTTGCTCATATGAGCGGCAAGGAGCAAGACTTTATACGCGAAGCCTTTGATACCAACTGGGTAGTTCCTTTGGGACCTAACGTCAATGCTTTCGAAGAAGATCTGAAACATTTTGTGGGACAGAATAAGGAAGTTGTCGCATTATCGGCAGGTACGGCAGCCATCCATTTAGGTTTAATTCAGTTGGGCGTCAGTACAGGTGATGAAGTGATCTGCCAGTCATTCACTTTCTGTGCTTCAGCCAATCCTGTAGCTTATCAGGGGGCAACTCCTGTATTTATCGATAGTGAAGAAGACACTTGGAATATGGACCCTGCTTTACTGGAAGAGGCTATCAAAGACAGAATTGCGAAAACTGGTAAAAAGCCTAAAGCCATTCTTCCGGTTCATCTTTATGGTATGCCTGCCAGAATTGATGAGATTTGTGCTATTGCATCGAAATATGACATTCCGGTGTTGGAAGATGCCGCCGAGGCTTTAGGATCCGAGTTCAAGGGACAAAAGTGTGGTACGTTCGGTACTTTTGGTGTGTTGTCTTTCAATGGAAATAAGATGATCACTACTTCGGGTGGTGGTGCGTTAATCGTTCCTGATGAAGCGGCAAAGAAGCAGACCATGTTTTATGCTACTCAGGCCCGTGAACCTTTCCCTTATTACCAGCATGAAAAGATCGGTTATAACTACCGCATGAGTAATATTTGTGCGGGTATCGGTCGTGGTCAGATGACTGTGCTGGAAGATCATATTGCCCATCACCGCCATGTACATGATCTTTATGCAAAAGCTTTTGAAGATGTGGATGGCATTACACTGAAATCTAATCCTGACGATCGTTTCAATGCTAACTATTGGTTATCTACGATTCTGATTGATCCTGAGAAGACCGGTACTAATTATGACGAAGTTCGTGTGCAACTTGATGCCAAAGGTATTGAGACCCGTCCTTTGTGGAAACCTATGCACCTTCAGCCTGTCTATGCAAATAATCCTCGCTATGTGAATGGTATTTCAGAACGTTTATTTAATATGGGATTATGTATTCCTGCCGGACCTTGGGTGACAGATGAAGACGTAGCGTACATCGTGGAGCAAATAAAGGCATGTTTGAAAAAGTAAATCATAGCGCTTTGGTATAATATTCATTTATAACTACTTACAACTTTTCTCAGAAAAACTACTCTTTTCGCTCATTTTCCTACTTTTATTAGAGATTTAATCCTCATCTTTGCATCAACGTTGATCAACAAAGTGAATTAAAACAGAATTTAAATCTCTAAATGAAAAAGTATGAGTGTAATTTTTAGAACGGTAGAGAGACCGTCTGACCCTCGGGTTGAGAATTCTCCCAAAAAGTTTTTCCCTCAGTTAATAACTTTAGGACAGAGTGTAGACTTGGCATTCATAGCCCAGAAGATGCAGGATCGTTCTTCGCTTTCTATTGGTGATATCCGGAGTACTATGCAGAACTTCGTGGAGAAGCTGAAAGAACAGTTGCTGGAAGGTAAAACAGTAAATATTGCCGGATTGGGTGTATTTATGCTGGCTGCAAAATCTAAGGGAGAAGATAAGACTGAAGATGTGACCGCAAAGAGTGTGGAGAGTGTTCGTATCTGCTTCCAGGCTAACAGGGAATTGAAGATAACCAAGACTGCTACTCGTGCCGGTGAAAAACTGGATCTGGTCAGCTTGGATGATTATCTGAAAAATTTAGCTAATGCTCCATCAGGAGGTGGCTCAGATGGTGGCTCAGGAGGTAATTCGGGTGATGGGGGAATAGAAGACGATCCTCTGGGATAGAAATTCAGAGCCGGAGGCATTGAAAATGAAAAATGAAGACTGCGTAGTCTGTTAATCGCTGAATATTAATTATTAAAAAACGATTCTCTTATGAAAAAAACGAGTTGGAATGTGATATTGAAAGTCATCATTGCCGTGGCTAGTGCCATTGCAGGTGTGATTGGCGGTCAAGCAATGACCATTTAAGAATAAGTTTGATATAAACGTAAAGAGCCATTTTCGAATTTCGGGAATGGCTCTTTTTTTGTTTGGTAGAATAGGGATGATTTTGATTAATAAGCGTTATCTTTGCCATCCCTTTATAATTCATAGTATTTAAAAATGGCAGAACAAAAAAGAACTCCCCGAAGTAACTCCAAGGCAAAAGTGCAGCCTGTAACTGATTACGGACGTATACAGCCGCAGGCACCAGAATTGGAAGAAGCTGTATTGGGAGCATTGATGATTGAGAAAGACGCTTATTCATTGGTAAGTGAAATTCTTCGCCCGGAGTCTTTTTATGAACACCGGCACCAGTTGATTTATTCCGCTATCACCGATCTGGCTGTGAACCAGAAGCCAGTGGATATCCTCACGGTAAAAGAACAGCTTGCCAAACGTGGTGATTTGGAAGAGGTGGGTGGACCGTTCTACATTACCCAGTTGAGTAGCAAGGTTGCCTCTTCGGCACATATTGAATATCATGCCCGCATCATTGCGCAGAAAGCATTAGCTCGTGAATTGATTACGTTTACCAGCAATGTTCAGAGCAAAGCTTTTGATGAGACTCTGGACGTGGATGATTTAATGCAGGAGGCTGAGGGAAGACTTTTCGAGATTTCCCAACAGAACATGAAGAAGGATTATACGCAGATTAATCCGGTTATTGCCGAAGCGTATCAATTAATTCAGAAAGCAGCTGCCCGTACAGATGGTTTAAGTGGTTTGGAAAGCGGATTTACCAAGTTGGATAAAATGACTTCGGGTTGGCAAAATTCTGACCTTATCATTATTGCTGCCCGTCCGGCAATGGGTAAGACGGCGTTCGTGCTTTCTATGGCAAAGAATATAGCTGTTAATTATCGCAATCCGGTAGCTGTGTTTTCACTTGAAATGAGCAACGTACAGTTGGTGAATCGTTTGATATCCAATGCGTGCGAGATTCCGAGTGAGAAAATCAAGAGTGGACAGTTGGCAGATTATGAATGGCAACAGTTGGACTATAAATTGCGTGATCTTCTGGATGCGCCGTTATATGTGGATGATACTCCTTCTTTGTCTGTATTTGAGCTACGTACAAAAGCACGCCGTCTGGTGCGTGAGCATGGAGTAAGGATTATTATTATCGACTACCTGCAGCTGATGAATGCAAGTGGTATGTCGTTTGGTAGCCGTCAGGAAGAGGTAAGTACCATTTCGCGTTCGTTGAAAGGTTTGGCGAAGGAGTTGAATATTCCTATTATAGCCTTGTCGCAGTTGAACCGTGGTGTGGAGAGCCGTGAAGGTGAAGAAGGTAAACGTCCGCAACTGAGTGACTTGCGTGAATCGGGAGCCATTGAGCAGGATGCCGATATGGTGTGTTTCATTCATCGTCCTGAATATTATAAAATCTATACATCGCAAGATGGTACTGATTTGCGTGGTATGGCGGAAATTATTATTGCCAAGCATCGTAATGGTGCGGTAGGTGATGTTCGTTTGCGATTTATCGGTCAGTATACCCGTTTCCAGAATCCGGAGGATGATATGGTGATTCCGCATCCGGCAGAAGGAGGCGGAGCTACTTATGGCTCCAAAATAAATGCGGTAGGTGATGGCAGTATACCGCCTCCGGCTGAATTCGCTCCTCAAACAGATAATCCGTTTGGTGGGGTGGGGTCGGATGGACCGTTGCCATTCTAGGTTGTTTTGTTTATGAAATGGATGGTTTTTGAGTAGAAAATCATATCTTTGCAAAAAAGAAGGTTAAAAATGTCTGCAAATCAATATATAAATATGTTTTCCGCCCATCTGTTTTGGGATGTGCGGAGAGAAGATTTAGACCTTGATAAGCACTCTGAGTATATCATAAAAAGAGTGTTGGAATATGGTTTGCTGAAAGACTGGAATTTGCTTCGGTCGTATTACGGATTATTTAAGATTGTTGAAGTTACGAAAGAAATGAGAGATTTAGAGCCTCGTGCTTTAGCTTATATTTCTGCCATATCTAAAACACCTAAAGAACAGTTCAGATGTTATGCTTATCGACAATTGAACCCTCAACACTGGAACTTTTAAAAAAGTTACAGCAACTTCCTGAACTTCGTGATACACGATTAGTAGGAGGAACAGCACTTGCTTTGCAATTAGGGCATCGGAAATCTATTGATTTGGATTTCTTTGGCACAATCAATTGTGATACTCAAGAATTGGTTGATGCTATAAAGAGTGTTGCTACTCTTACTATTTTGAAAGAGTCTCCTCATATACATATTTATTTAATAGATGGTATAAAAGTGGATATTGTGAACTATAAATATCCGTGGCTTGATGAAGTGGTACTAAAACAGGGAATCAGGATGGCTAGTTTTAAAGACATTGCTGCAATGAAAATAACTGCGGTGGTAGGGCGGGGAACTAAGAAGGATTTTATAGATATTGCATTCTTGTTACGTCATTTCTCTTTGGATGAGATTCTGAGTTTTTATTCATTGAAATATAATGATGGTTCTATTTTCATGGCGATGAAAAGTCTGGCTTATTTTGATGATGCAGAAAATGAGCCAATGCCTGATATGTTTGTGAATCAGTCTTGGGAGCAAATAAAAGAATATATCCTATCAAAGATTTCTTGATATATTTTCCCTGTCAACCCAAAAAATCTTATTACCTTTGCGGGTCACTTTTGGAAACAATAAAAAATTAATGATATGAATATCTCTTATAATTGGTTGAAAGAGTATGTCGATTTCGATTTGACACCGGAAGAAGTTGCGGCTGCATTGACTTCTATAGGTCTGGAAACAGGTGGTGTAGAAGAAGTGCAAACAATTAAAGGCGGACTGGAAGGTCTCGTGATAGGTGAAGTGTTGACATGCGTTCCTCATCCGAATTCAGACCACATGCATGTGACTACTGTGAATCTGGGACAGGGAGAACCTGTACAGATAGTATGCGGTGCACCGAATGTGGCTGCCGGTCAGAAAGTGGTAGTTGCTACTTTGGGTGCAAAACTCTATGATGGGGATGAATGTTTTACGATTAAAAAGTCAAAACTCCGTGGTATTGAGTCTAACGGCATGATTTGTGCTGAAGATGAAATAGGTATCGGTACGGATCATGCAGGTATTATCGTTTTGCCGGCTGATGCAGTTCCGGGAACTCTTGCCAAAGATTATTATAACATCAAGAGCGACTATGTGCTGGAAGTGGATATCACTCCGAATCGTGCCGATGCTTGTTCGCATTATGGTGTAGCTCGTGACTTGTATGCTTATCTGGTGCAAAATAATAAACCGACTTCTCTGAAGAGGCCGTCTGTAGATACTTTCTCCGTTGAAAATAATGATTTGGATATCAAAGTTACAGTTGAAAACAGTGAGGCTTGCCCTCGCTATGCCGGTGTAACGGTGAAAGGCGTAACGGTTAAAGAAAGTCCGGAATGGTTGCAGAATAAACTCCGTATCATCGGACTGCGTCCTATCAATAATGTAGTAGATATCACAAATTACATTGTTCATGCATTCGGTCAACCGTTGCACTGCTTTGATGCGGATAAAATTGAAGGTGGTGAAGTAGTGGTAAAGACAATGCCTGAAGGTACTCCGTTTGTCACATTGGATGGTGTGGAACGCAAATTATCCGATCGTGACCTGATGATTTGTGACAAGGAAAAACCGATGTGTATTGCCGGTGTATTCGGCGGTTTGGATTCCGGTTCTACGGAAACCACCAAGGATGTTTTCATTGAGAGTGCTTATTTCCATCCGACATGGGTCCGTAAGACGGCTCGTCGTCATGGGCTGAATACAGATGCTTCTTTCCGTTTTGAAAGAGGTATTGATCCTAATATCACTATTTATTGCCTGAAGCTGGCTGCCATGATGGTGAAAGAACTGGCCGGCGGTACTATTTCCTCTGAAATTAAAGATGTTTGTGCTGCTCCTGCTCAGGATTTCATCGTAGAATTATCTTATGAGAAGGTATATTCATTGGTAGGCAAGGTGATTCCGGTGGAGACAATCAAGAGTATTGTTACCAGTCTGGAAATGAAAATAACCAATGAGACTGCAGAAGGATTGACTCTGGCTGTACCTCCTTATCGTGTAGATGTACAACGTGATTGTGATGTTATTGAAGATATCCTCCGTATTTATGGATATAATAATGTAGAGATACCATCTACGTTGAAGTCCAGCTTGACAACGAAAGGCGAACATGATAAATCTAACAAGTTACAGAATTTGGTAGCTGAACAGTTGGTAGGTTGTGGTTTCAATGAAATTCTGAATAATTCTCTGACACGCGCCGGTTATTATGATGGTATGGAAACTTATCCTTCTAAGAATCTGGTAATGTTGCTGAACCCGTTGAGTACAGATCTGAATGCAATGCGTCAGACTTTGTTGTTCGGTGGTCTGGAAAGTATCTCTCATAACGCCAACCGTAAGAATGCCGACTTGAAATTCTTCGAATTCGGAAATTGCTATTATTTCGATGCAGAAAAGAAGAATCCCGAAAAGTCGTTGGCTGCTTATACAGAGAATTATCATCTCGGATTGTGGGTAACGGGTAAGAAAGTATCCAACTCTTGGGCACATGCTGATGAAGAAAGTTCTGTATATGAATTGAAAGCTTACGTAAAAAATATTTTCCTCCGTTTAGGGCTGAATATGAGAAATCTGGTAGTAGGTAATCTGGTGGACGATATTTATGCTACTGCCTTGTCTGTACAGACTAAAGGTGGAAAGCGTCTTGCTACATTCGGTATCGTAACGAAGAAGATTCTCAAAGCTTTCGATATTGATAATGAAGTATATTACGCTGATCTGAACTGGAAAGAGCTGATGAAAGCTATCCGTTCTGTAAAGATCAGTTATACGGAAATCTCCAAATTCCCGGCTGTGAAACGTGACCTTGCCTTGTTGATCGATAAGAAGGTGCAGTTTGCGGAGATAGAAAAGATTGCTTATGAAACTGAGAAGAAGTTGCTGAAAGAAGTATCTCTTTTCGATGTTTATGAAGGCAAGAATCTTGAAGCCGGCAAAAAATCGTATGCTGTCAGCTTCCTGTTGCAGGATGAAACGCAGACACTGAACGATAAGATGATCGATAAGATAATGTCGAAACTCGTGAAGAATCTGGAAGATAAACTGGATGCAAAACTTCGATAATTAATTAAAAGTTAAATAGTTAAACATTAAAATATTATTCCAATGGGAAGAGCGTTTGAATATAGAAAAGCTGCCAAATTGAAAAGATGGGGTCACATGGCAAAGACCTTTACAAGACTGGGTAAACAAATTGCTATTGCTGTAAAGGCTGGTGGCCCGGAACCGGAAAATAACCCGACTTTGCGTTCTGTTATCGCTACTTGTAAGCGTGAGAATATGCCGAAGGATAACATTGACCGTGCTATTAAAAATGCGTTAGGCAAAGATCAGAGCGATTACAAAGGAATGACTTATGAAGGATACGGCCCTCACGGTATTGCTGTATTCGTAGATACATTGACTGACAACACGACCCGTACAGTTGCTGATGTACGTTCAGTGTTCAACAAGTTTGGTGGAAACTTGGGTACTATGGGGTCATTGGCTTTCCTGTTCGACCACAAATGTATGTTTACTTTCAAGAAGAAAGACGGCATAGATATGGAAGAACTCATCCTTGACTTGATTGACTACGATGTAGATGATGAGTTTGAAGAGGATGAAGAAGAAGGTACAATCACTATCTATGGTGATCCGAAGAGCTATGCTGCCATCCAGAAACATTTGGAGGAATGTGGCTTTGAGGATGTCGGTGGTGAATTTACTTATATCCCGAACGATACGAAGGAGGTAACTCCCGAGCAACGTGAGACTCTTGACAAGATGATAGAGCGTCTTGAAGAATTTGATGATGTGCAAACGGTTTATACCAACATGAAGCCGGAAGGAAGTGAAGAGTAATGAAGTATACTTATAAGACTCAAGGTACATGTAGTTCTCACATTGAATTGGAAATAGAAGATAATATAATAACGGATATTGCATTTTGGGGAGGTTGTAACGGTAATTTGCAAGGTATTTCCCGTTTGGTAAAGGGAATGCCGGTAAATGATGTGATTTCCCGTCTGGAAGGAATTCGTTGCGGAGGACGTCCGACTTCTTGTCCGGATCAGTTATGTAGGGCGCTGCATGAAATGGGATTCTAACTAAATCCCTGTACTTTTAAATATATAGGTTGACCCTCGGTATTGTACAATGCCGGGGGCTTCTTTTTTGAACAGAATGTGTGGCTTGCTTGTTATTATTTCGTAATTTTACGCCATAAAAAGAACGAACAATGAAAAATATTCTGAAAGACTTGAAACGTAGGGATCATAAGCGCTATTTAGGTGGTCTGGACGTTTTTAAATATATTGGTCCCGGACTCCTTGTTACAGTAGGTTTTATTGATCCCGGAAACTGGGCTTCTAATTTTGCGGCGGGTTCCGAATTTGGATATTCCCTGCTTTGGGTGGTAACTTTATCAACGATCATGTTGATTGTATTGCAACATAATGTGGCTCACTTGGGGATTGTTACAGGTTTATGCTTGTCGGAAGCTGCTACGAAGTATACTCCTAAATGGGTTTCCCGTCCTATTCTGGGTACTGCGGTGTTGGCATCCATATCGACTTCCCTTGCCGAGATACTGGGAGGAGCAATTGCCTTGGAAATGCTTTTTGATATTCCCATTATATGGGGAGCCATATTGACAACCGTCTTTGTCGTCATCATGCTTTTTACGAACTCATATAAGAAGATAGAGCGTTCCATCATCGCGTTTGTTTCAGTTATTGGATTATCCTTTATTTATGAGTTGTTCCTGGTGAAGATTGACTGGCCGTTGGCTGTAGAAGGATGGGTGACACCTGCTTTTCCGGAAGGAAGTATGCTGATTATTATGAGTGTGCTGGGAGCAGTGGTAATGCCACATAATTTATTCCTGCATTCGGAAGTAATACAGAGCCATGAGTATAATAAGCAAGATGACAGTTCTATTCGTAAGGTCTTGAAGTATGAGCTGTTTGATACGCTTTTCTCCATGATTGTGGGATGGGCTATCAATAGTGCCATGATATTGCTGGCTGCTGCTACTTTCTTTAAAAGTGGTATTCAGGTTGAAGAACTGCAACAGGCAAAATCTTTGTTGGAACCTTTACTTGGAAGCAGCGCTGCAGTCGTGTTTGCTTTGGCCTTGTTGATGGCAGGTATTTCATCTACCATTACAAGTGGTATGGCGGCAGGTTCTATTTTTGCCGGTATCTTTGGAGAATCCTATCATATCAAGGATAGCCACTCTCAGGTGGGCGTAATCCTTTCATTGGGTATTGCGTTGTTGCTGATATTCTTCATCGGTGATCCTTTCAAAGGATTGTTGATTTCGCAAATGGTGCTTAGTATTCAGTTGCCATTTACTGTTTTCCTGCAAGTGGGACTAACGTCTTCGCGTAAAGTGATGGGGCAGTACGTTAATAGTAAGTGGAGTAGTTTTGTACTCTATGCTATTGCGGGAATCGTTACTGTATTGAATATTATGTTGCTGATATCTGAACTAGTATAAACCAAATAAACAATCATATGAAGATTATTACATATAATGTGAATGGGCTGCGTGCAGCTGTTGGCAAGGGGTTGCCGGAATGGCTGGAACAGGAACAAGCTGATGTAGTATGCATTCAGGAAACCAAATTGCAACCGGATCAATATCCGGAAGAAGCACTGAGTGCATTGGGATACAAGCATTATCTTTATTCTGCACAGAAGAAAGGCTATAGTGGAGTTGCCATTTTGACCAAGCGGGAACCGGACCATGTGGAATATGGTATGGGCATGGAAGAATATGACAATGAAGACCGTTTTATCCGTGCCGATTTTGGCGATATATCTGTTGTGAGTGTTTATCATCCTTCGGGAACAAGCGGTGATGAACGTCAGGCATTCAAAATGGTATGGCTGGAGAAGTTCCAGGAATATGTGACGGGGTTACGAAAATCGCGTCCGAAACTGATTCTTTGTGGTGACTATAACATTTGTCATGAACCGATAGATATCCATGATCCTATTCGAAATGCTACGAATAGTGGTTTCTTGCCTGAGGAGCGAGAATGGATGACGCGTTTTCTAAATGCCGGTTTTATTGATACTTTCCGCCTATTGCATCCCGAACAACAGGAATATACGTGGTGGAGCTATCGCTTTAATTCCCGTGCAAAGAATAAAGGATGGCGTATTGACTATTGTATGGTGACTGAACTGGTTCGTCCGTTGCTGAGAGAGGCGCGCATATTGAATGATGCTGTACATTCTGATCATTGCCCCATGTTGTTGGATATAGAAGGATAAGAGGAAGGGGGAGGAACGATGTTTGAAGAAAGAATAGAAAAAGCAGTAGATTTTTTTAAAAGTGGTTATAATTGTTCCCAGTCTGTAGTACTTGCTTTTGCTGATATGTATGGGTTTACACAAGAACAGGCAGCGCGTATGGCAGCTTCTTTTGGTGGAGGTATTGGCCGTATGCGTCAGACTTGTGGAGCCGCATGCGGTATGTTTTTACTTGCAGGGCTGGAGACTGGGGCAACTGATCCCAAGGATCGTGAAGGAAAAGGTGCCAATTATGCCGTAGTTCAGGAGTTGGCTGCTGAGTTTAAGAAACGGAACGGTTCTACAATTTGTGCTGAACTATTAGGGCTGAAGAAGCCGGAAGGAGTGTCTACCCCCGAAGAACGTACCGAACAATATTATGCTAAACGTCCGTGTGCCAGGATGGTAGAAGAAGCTGCCCGTATCTGGGCGGAATATCTTGAAAACAGACCGTCTGTTTGATATAAACAGGTTATATTTTTGGTCTGACCTGCTGAAAAAATGCTCTTTTTATGACATATAACATAAAAAAACAGAGAATAATGTGTTATATAACATAAATATAACTATCTTTGCCGCTGAAATAAAATCTGAACCTCATCAATGAGAGAAGTTGGATTAAAGCATGTATAACTAAAAAAAAGAAGAAAATGTTAAAAGAAAAAGCTGGTGAAACTGCAGGAAAAATTTGGAGTGCTCTGAATGAGACTGAAGGTTTGACTGCTAAACAAATCAAGAAAGCAACTAAGTTGGTAGACAAAGATTTGTTCTTGGGTCTTGGCTGGTTGTTGAGAGAAGACAAAATCTCTACTCAGGAAGTAGAAGGTGAACTGTTTGTCAAGTTGGTTTAAGAGAGAGATTGACATTTATCTTATAAAAAGAAGCGTTGATACATTTATATGTTATCAACGCTTCTTTTTATATACTATATTTCATCAGTGAAGGATGTTTAAGGAGCTAGTCTTTCCTGTATCCAGTTGCCATCTTTCTGAAGTATATATTGGATGCGGTCGTGCAGACGGCTTTCCCGCCCTTGCCAAAACTCGAAGCGGGTAGGGGTTACAGCAAAACCACCCCAATTATCGGGACGTTTAATATCGCGGCCTGCCAGCTTGAAGACTTCTTTCACGAAGGCTCGCATAATCTCCATACGGCTGCTTATCACCTGGCTTTGCGGAGATATTCTTGCACCTATCTTGCTTTTATATGGCCTGGTGGCAAAGTAAGTATCCGAAACTTTATCGGGGCATTTTTCGGCTTTGCCTTCAATGTGTACCTGTCTTTCCAATTTGTGCCATACGAAAGAAAGGGAAATATATGGATTGCCTGCTAATTGTTTTCCCTTTCGGCTTTCGTAATTAGTGAAGAATATAAATTGGTTGTTTTCTACCCCTTTCAACAAAACGGTGCGCGTGGAGGGGAACCCTTCTGCTGAAACTGTTGCTACTATCATAGCGGTAGGTTCATCTTCTTTGTGAATGATAGCATCATCTAGCCATTCCACGAATTGCTCAAAAGGATTGTCGTGGATAGTGCATTGTGTCAGCTTGCCTTTGCTGTATTCTCTTCTGATTTCAG
Organism: uncultured Phocaeicola sp.; assembly: GCA_948566455.1. Lineage (GTDB taxonomy): Bacteria > Bacteroidota > Bacteroidia > Bacteroidales > Bacteroidaceae > Phocaeicola. The sequence continues at coordinate 35,842 of CAOYQO010000013.1, read as the reverse complement.
ATATTGGGGTTTCCATATTTTCTATTTTGTTGTTGTATTTTGATAATAAAGAGTGATCTCCTCTTATTTTTGTATCGGATAAATCGGATTGCCTGATTCGTCTACTTCGGTCCAGTCTTTAATGCTGACATTGGGGAACGATACGGAATTTCCGTCTATAATGGCGCTGAAGACATAAGAAAATCCACCGGCCAGTTTACCCGGGATAGGGATACTTCCGGTATAGGTACGTGGTGTGGTTTCTCCATCTGCGAGAATTTTTAGTGTCATTGACATTGGGGTGGTTGCACGGGTTGGTAAGACAATGGCCTGTGCGAGAAATCCATTCTTGCCCATATTAAGCGGAGTTGTGTCATAAGTGTCGGTTGCTTCGATAATACCGGTTTCTATATCAAGGCTGGCGCCAGGAGTAGGCGGAAGAATAGTTGCCGATACTAAACTGTCAAGCTGTAATCCTTCACCTGCTGACAGGTCAACTACGACCTGAGTAGCTATATGCTGAAAAACAATGGGCATGTGAATTTGTGAAGCTGTGATATCTTGGTCCAGATTTTCCCACCATAAATAATCTACGCCATTCTTTAGCGGAGCCGATATTCCATCGGTTAGACTCGGAGGATAAGTAGAAGAATTTTCTGAAAATGCATACATGTTATAAGAGCCGTTACTCAAATACATTTTGTATCCTTTCATCCCCGTTAATGTACCAGCTGAAACTGTTGAATATAGCCCTTCGGCAAACGGATCATTAAAATTCTTGTCTGTCGTTTCAAAAGCATATATTTGGCTTACTAATCCTTTGGGCATAGGAGACATGGATCTGGTTACCTTACGACTTTCAAGTGAAGCGGAAAATGTGATGAGTATATCTTCTTTTTGTGAGGTTTGTTCGTTACCGGGATCATTGGTTCCGGGGGATGATTCATAAATGATTATTTCATTTTTGGAACATCCTGCAAGTAATAATAAAGAGAATGCTAGAATAACAAATTTTTTCATTTCAGTTATATGGTTTAGGTTATTGTCCATACATAACAGTAGAATGATGGAATAGTTCTGGGATATATAGACATTTACAACTTCGGATATTGAATAAATCACTTTCAAAACCTCATCTTTTTCATTATCTTTGCGCCCGCATTTAATAGATAATTATAGAAGATGAAGAATAAGATACGTAACTTTTGCATTATTGCCCACATTGATCATGGTAAGTCTACTTTAGCTGACCGTCTGCTTGAATATACCAACACCATACAGGTGACCGGAGGACAGATGCTGGATGATATGGATCTGGAAAAAGAGAGAGGTATCACCATTAAGAGCCATGCCATTCAGATGGAGTATACGTACAAGGGTGAAAAGTATATTCTGAATCTGATTGATACTCCGGGGCACGTAGACTTTTCGTATGAAGTTTCCCGTTCTATTGCCGCTTGTGAAGGTGCATTGCTGATTGTAGACGCTTCGCAGGGTGTACAGGCACAAACAATCTCCAATCTTTATATGGCAATTGAGCATGATCTGGAAATTATTCCGGTCATCAATAAGTGCGATATGGCGAGTGCCATGCCTGAAGAGGTAGAGGATGAAATCGTAGAGTTGCTTGGCTGCAAGCGCAGTGAGATAATCCGTGCTTCCGGTAAGACGGGTATGGGGGTAGAAGAAATTCTGGCTGCGGTTATCGAGCGTATTCCTCATCCCGAAGGTGATGAGGAAGCACCGTTGCAGGCTTTGATTTTTGACTCTGTATTCAATTCTTTCCGTGGTATCATTGCTTACTTCAAGATAGTAAACGGTGTGATCCGTAAGGGAGATAAGGTGAAATTCTTCAATACCGGTAAAGAATATGATGCTGATGAAATCGGTGTGCTCAAGATGGAAATGGTGGCACGTCAGGAACTGCGTACTGGTGACGTGGGATACATTATTTCCGGTATTAAAACCTCTAAAGAGGTAAAGGTGGGAGATACGATTACTCACATTGCCCGCCCATGTAAAGAAGCTATTGCAGGTTTCGAGGAAGTGAAGCCGATGGTTTTTGCCGGTGTATATCCTATTGAAGCGGAAGACTTTGAAGACTTGCGTTCCTCTTTGGAAAAACTGCAATTGAACGATGCATCACTGACTTTCCAGCCTGAATCCTCGTTGGCGTTGGGCTTCGGATTCCGTTGCGGATTCCTGGGACTGTTGCACATGGAGATTGTGCAGGAGCGACTTGACCGTGAATTTGACATGAATGTGATAACCACTGTGCCGAACGTTTCTTATAATATTTACGATAAACAAGGTCATATGACAGAGGTGCATAACCCTGGAAGTATGCCCGATCCTACTTTGATCGACCATATTGAGGAGCCTTATATCCGTGCTTCCGTTATCACAACCACAGATTATATCGGTCCTATCATGACCTTGTGTCTGGGTAAACGTGGTGAACTGGTGAAGCAGGAATATATTTCCGGTAATCGTGTGGAGATCTATTACGACATGCCTTTGGGAGAAATAGTGATTGACTTTTATGATAAACTGAAAAGTATTTCGAAAGGATATGCCTCTTTTGATTACCATGCCAGTGGTTTCCGTCCGTCCAAGTTGGTAAAACTGGACATCTTGCTGAATGGCGAGCCGGTGGATGCCCTTTCAACACTAACACATTTCGACAATGCGTATGATTTGGGACGCCGCATGTGCGAGAAGCTGAAAGACCTGATCCCGAGACAGCAGTTTGATATTGCTATCCAAGCGGCTATCGGAGCTAAAATCATTTCTCGTGAGACGATTAAGGCAGTACGCAAAGATGTTACGGCGAAATGTTATGGTGGTGACGTCAGTCGTAAGAGAAAGCTGTTGGAAAAGCAGAAGAGAGGAAAGAAACGTATGAAGCAGATTGGTAATGTGGAAGTGCCACAGAAAGCGTTCCTTGCGGTGTTGAAATTAGATTAATATAAAAAATCATAAAAGCAGATTCATATTAGTCTGGGGATTGTTCTCTTTCTGTAGGACTGTCTTGGCAATCCCCTTTGTTTTGAAAATTCTAACTAATAATAAATGAGAAAAGTTCTATCGTTTTCGGCCTTCTTGGTGGTAGGTCTCTTTATAGCGCAGTATCTGCCTGCATGGTCAGGAAGTGATTATAGTACGGTGAAAACCGTATCTAATGTGTTGTTGTATATTTGTCTGGGATTCATTATGATTAATGTGGGACGTGAGTTCGAAGTGGACAAGTCCCGATGGCAAACATACGCAAAAGATTATTTTGTCGCAATGGCTACAGCAGCCATGCCTTGGTTTCTGATTGCTATTTATTATATTTTCGTTTTACTTCCGCCGGAATACTGGAATAGTTGGGAGGCATGGAAAGAAAACTTGTTGCTGAGCCGTTTTGCGGCTCCTACTTCCGCAGGTATATTATTTACTATGTTGGCGGCTATCGGACTAAAGTCCAGTTGGATCTACAAGAAGATTCAGGTGCTGGCTATCTTTGATGATCTGGATACCATCCTTTTAATGATTCCTTTGCAAATAATGATGATCGGACCGCGCTGGCAGTTGTTGGTTATTATCCTTATCGTCTTTCTGTTGCTTTCTTTCGGTTGGAAGAAACTGAGTAAATATAATATGAGGCAGGATTGGAAAGCCATTCTGTTTTATTCCGTTCTGGTGTTTGCTGCCACTCAATCGCTTTATCTTATTACGAAGAACTTATATGGCGAAGATGCCAGCATTCATATCGAGGTGTTGCTTCCGGCATTCGTCCTGGGTATGGTCATGAAGCATAAGGATATTGATACGGCTTGGGAACGTAAAGCTTCGACAGGAATTTCATTTATCTTTATGTTCCTGGTAGGTATGAGTATGCCTCCGCTTCAGGGAATCAGTCTCTCTGGTGATATGGGGCTAGCCTCTATAACAGGTTCACAGGAAATGATGCCTTGGGCACTGATTATTGTACATGTGGTTATTGTATCGTTACTTTCCAATGTCGGTAAGTTGTTTCCGGTATTCTTCTATCGCGACCGTAAATTGAGCGAACGTCTGGCACTTTCCATAGGTATGTTTACGCGTGGTGAGGTAGGGGCAGGAGTTATTTTTATTGCGTTGGGTTACAATCTGGGGGGGCCGGCATTAGTAATTTCTGTACTTACTATTGTGTTAAATTTAATATTAACAGGTATATTTGTGCTTTGGGTTAAAAAACTGGCATTAATGAGCTATCAGGAATAGCTCATTAATAGCACATTCCTTTGAAAATGTAATACTTAAATCGAACATATGATTATTCTACGTACTGTGAAAAACTTTTCGGCGCTGAATGTAGTGGCGAGTATTTTATTATTCCTGACGGCTATTTTGGCAGCTATTGTTGCCAATTCTTCATTAGCTCCTGTGTATCAGAGTTTCCTGTCGCAAGAGTTGCATTTGCGTATAGGCGATTTTAACCTGCTTTCGCATGGCGGTCATAATCTTACGATGATTGAGTTTATCAATGATTGCTTGATGACGATTTTCTTTCTGGCTGTAGGATTAGAGATAAAACGTGAATTACTGGTTGGCGAATTGTCTTCTTTTCGAAAGGCTATTCTACCATTTATTGCAGCATGCGGGGGAATGATACTTCCGGTTGTAGCTTATTTTCTTCTAGTAACTCCTGATACTCCTGAAACACAAGGTATGGCTATTCCTATGGCTACGGATATTGCTTTTTCCTTAGGAGTGCTTAGTTTGTTGGGTAAGCGCGTACCATTGAGCTTGAAGATTTTCCTGACTGCCTTTGCTGTAGTAGATGATATTGGTGGTATTCTGGTGATTGCCATTTTTTATAGTTCTGAAGTTGCTTACGGTTATTTGATTGTGGCTGCCATCCTTTATATCTTTTTGTATTATATGGGCAAGTTTGGTATGACGCAGAAGATATTCTTTCTTTTCTTTGGCATTATTATCTGGTATTTATTCTTGCAATCCGGTATTCACAGTACAATATCCGGTGTGATACTTGCATTTGTTATACCTGCCCGTCCGCGATTGGATGCAGGTAAATATATCCGGCGTATCCGGGCTATTGTCAGTTCTTTCCCGATCGTGCAGTCTGATAATATAGTATTGACGAATGAGCAGATTGCTACATTGAAGCAAGTGGAGCGAGCTTCGGATCGCGTGATAAGCCCTTTACAATCTTTGGAGGATAATCTGCATGGGGTTGTGAATTTTGTTATTCTTCCTTTATTTGCCTTTGCTAATGCGGGAGTGGTTCTTGGCGGTAGTGGAGAAGTTATAGGGAATGTGAGTCTTGCTGTTGGCATGGGGCTTCTTATTGGCAAGTTTCTGGGGATTTACCTTTTCACCTGGCTGACTATCAAAAGTGGACTTACCCGAATGCCTGAAGGTATGAACTGGAAGAATATTGCAGGAGTTTCGCTGTTGGGGGGCATTGGGTTTACAGTGTCATTGTTTATAGCTAATCTTTCTTTTTCCGGTGCTTATCCGGAATTGCTGAATCAGGCTAAATTCGGTGTATTGTGTGGTACTATTATTGCCGGAATACTCGGATATGTGGTGCTGAATCAAGTATTGCCGAAGAAAAAGAAAGTATAAATAAGAGTATGACATATTCTCTTTTTCTATATATCATGTGAATCAGGAGTTGAATTTGATCGGTGCAGAAGGAATAAGAGAGTGTTAAGGTGATAGGGTGATAAAGTAGCTGCGTTCTGTTCAGAAAGGTACTTGTAGCCCGTAGCTCGTAACTGATTCATAATTAACATCGATTGAAAGTGAAATTCACTCCATCCGCTGTTGAGCTAAATAAATTATCTCATTAGAGATAAGTAATGAACTAAATGCAATAGCTAATTCTTTTCTTAGGCATTCCTATGCTTTTTTCCTTCCAACGGTTAGGCTTTTCCATCCGAACGTTTATTCTTTCCACCGTGGAGTTTCTTTCTTTCCACCATGGTGGAAAGAAAGTTTCCCCGTGATGGAAAGCAACTTTCTCCATGGTGGAAAGAATAAGTACCTACTACAATTTTCCTTAACCGTCGCAGCGAAAAGGGATAAAAGTGGCGATGCGGCGGCTTAACCTCTGAAACTTAATATTATTTATGCGGATCAGGAGTGGGATTGTGTTCATAATCCTGCAATAATGAACAGGATTCAACTCTTGATCCGCATATATAATAATGTGTATTGACTATCTACTAATAATATTAGTTAAACTACTTCTTATATTAGTTGAATAACTAATAGAATTAGTTGTTTGTTTAAAACTAATTCCTATCTTTGTGCCATTCACCCAAGTAAACTTGAAAAGATTATGAAACGATTAACTGCCAAAGAAGAAGAGATCATGCAAATGTTCTGGGAACATGGTCCGATGTTTGTTCGTGAATTGTTGGCCTTTTATGAGGAGCCTAAACCACATTATAATACCGTATCTACCTTGGTGAGAGGGCTGGAGGACAAAGGATTTGTGAAATACAGGGCTTATGGTAATACGTATCAGTATTATGCGGTTGTTTCCGACAAAGAATATAAGCGTTCTGCACTGAATGATGTGGTGGCTCAATACTATAATAACTCTTATACCAATGTCGTATCTGCATTTATTGAAGAAGAAGGTATGTCGGTAGACGAGTTAAAAGCGTTGATCGCGGAAATAGAAAGTAAAAAGTCGAGCAGATAAAATAGAATCATACCCAGTAAATAAAAATATCATGGGAACTATCTTGTTTTATATATTTGAGGCTACCTTATGTCTGACAATCCTGTACTTTCTGTTCAGATTATTTTTCAGGAAAGATACGCTGTTTCGTACGAACCGTTATTTACTGTTGATGGGAACAGTGGCATGTACATTACTCCCATTGCTGCAAATAAATGTTCCTCAATATACAACTTTGCAGTTGCCGATAACTGCCGTAAGACATTTATTGACTGAAAAAGAAGTGAATATTGAAAGAAAAGGAGGCGTTGATGAAAAACATTTGTCAGGAGAAGCAAACCTTTTTATGACAGGGAAAGGAGAGGATACAGAAGAAAATCATGCCAATGTGATTCATGCTATCCCTGTGACTTTACTGTTAGGTGGTTGCTATTTTATTGGAGCTTTGGTTGTACTTACCTTTCTTTTGTTTTCTACTGTCCGTATGCGCCGGCTCATTCATAGTTACCCCGCCTGTAATTATGGGAAATATAAATTGATTATCTGCCCTGAGAAGATCGTTTCTTTCAGTTGGGGGAATATGATTGTTCTGTCACAAGAAGATTATGAACGGAATCCCGGAGAAATCTTGTTGCATGAACAAATGCACCTGCAACATAGGCATACATTGGATTTACTTTGGATGGAATGTATCCTGATATTCCATTGGTTCAATCCTGCCGCATGGCTCCTGATGCGTGAACTTCGTGAAGTGCACGAGTATGAAGCCGATAATGGCGTTATTAATAATGGCATCGATGCAACAGAATATCAACTTTTGTTAGTGAAAAAATCCGTAGGTACAAGGCTCTACTCTATGGCTTGCGGATTCAATCACAGCAAACTTAAAAATCGTATCACTATGATGTTAAAAAGAAGAACAAACAATTGGGCACGTTTGAAGCTATTGCTTTTTGTGCCTGTAGCTGCTGGGACGCTTTATGCTTTTGCGCGACCGGAAGTGAAGAAAACGATGGAACAGGCGATAAACACGCCTGTGAGTGTGAAACAAAATCCGGTTCAGGAGAGCGAATTGCAACAGTTGGAAGCATTTTTCGAGCGTAAGGCAGAAGATGCTGTGGGTGGAAAGAAGGAGTATCAGATTGAAAACCCGACGGGAACTTTTCATAGTTTTTTTGTGAACATGAATAATAAAATGATGCTGAATCAGGAGTTGATTAAGGAATATGATGTGGAAACCTTGTCAGTCCGCCTTAAGGATCTCTTGAGGAAAGAGTATCGGAAAGTTGCGAATACGGACAAAAAATGGATTCCCGGCTTATTTGTAAGGTACGACCGTGGTTCATCATCCACTGCTATCACTTCTTATCTGCGTACCATAAAAGAGGCTTATCAGCAAGTTCGTGGAGAAATTTCCGGAGAATTGGGCGGAGTTTCCGAAGCTCGTTTGGATAGTTTGCTTCCTATATTCGTTTCTTTTGGAGAACCTAAGGTTTACAGTTCTAAATATAAGACGGCTTCGGATGTATTTTTACCTATAGAAGTATCTTTGTATCCGAGAGGAGGTATAAGCGCAGTGATAAAGAATCCTTCTCTTCAGGAATTGGAATTAAAGCTAAAGGATTACAAAACGATTGCCAATAGCGTTGGATTATCAGTGGGACTGAAGTTTGATAAAGATGTTACTATGGGAATAGTCCAAGATGTGAAAGAAGTTATTCGGAAAACTTTATCCGATAAATAATGCTTTACTGCATTTAAGATATACCCCAGCTATTAATTTACAGCCGATTTGTTCATGAATCAACAAGCCGGCTGTAAGTTAATAGATGATGAAACACTTTTATCTAATCTTTATTTCGCAATTATCCAGACTTTCAATAATCGCCAGGGATTCCACATGTATACCTTGCTCACGCAGTTCATCTCCTCCATGTTGAAAAGCCTTTTCTATAATGAAGCCCATACCTACCAGTTCGGCACCGGCCTGTTTCACAAGCTCCATAATACCTTTGGCTGCATTTCCATTGGCTAGGAAATCGTCTATAAAGAGTACCCGGTCGCCCGGACGAAGAAAATCTTCACTGACACATACATCATACGAGCGTTGTTTGGTGAAAGAATAAACAGAGGTCACCAACATATTTTCCATGGTACTGGGCTTTTTCTTTTTGGCGAAAACTACGGGTAGTTCCAATAGGTAACCTACCATGATGGCAGGAGCAATGCCACTGGCCTCTACTGTGATAATTTTGTTGATTGGGGTAGAGGCAAAGCGTCTGACAAACTCCACACCGATAGATTTCATCAAAATAGGGTCCATTTGGTGATTGATGAAATTGTCTACTTTCAGTATGCCTCCCGGGTAGCATTTCCCATCCTTCAGGATACGGTCTTTCAGTATTTTCATGTTTTATATATCTTATTTTGAATGTCTATTTCATTGGTTCGGTTTCCTCTTCTTCTGATTCTTCTTCCTGAGGCAGCAGCCTTGCTGATATCCGTTTTTTAGGAGTAAGACTCATGTTACGCAGAAGTTCAGCTTGCCTTACCACACTACCGTTGCCATCAGAGAGCTGGTTGTATGCCTTGTCATAATCTCTCTGCATCCCGTTCAGACTGTCGCCGATACGCAGGAAAGTATCTGTAAATCCGGCAATCTTTTCGTAAAGCAACGTTCCTCTTTTGATGATATCCTGCACGTTCTTTACTTGATTTTCCCGTTTCCAGAGGTCGAGAGAGAGGCGGAGTGCGCTGATCAGATTGGTAGGGCTCATTAATACCACCTTCTTTTTATAAGCATACTCCCATAGATTAGTATCCGCTTTAATGGCTGTCAGATAGGCTGCTTCAGTGGGAATAAACATCATTACAAAGTCCGGTGCTTTAGCGTCATAATGTGAGTAATCCTTCTGACTGAGTTCATCGACGTGAGCTCGTACCGATTGCAGATGTGCCTTTAGCCAGTGTGTCTCTTCATCTTTATTTTCGGCCGAATTATAAGCAGCATAGGCAGTTAGCGACACTTTAGAGTCGATAATCATTTCCCGGTCGTCCGGATACCTAACGATAATATCCGGCTGCATTTTCTGACCGCTTTCTTCATTGGTCAGCATTTCACCTTGCTCGTTTTTTAGGAATTCCTGACGGAAGTAGTGTTCACCTTCTATCAACCCGGAGGCTTGCAACAGGCGTTCCAGTATCATTTCTCCCCAGTTACCCTGTATCTTGGAGTCACCTTTCAAAGCACGGGTCAGGTTGTTGGCATCCTCACTGATGCGATTATTCAATTCTACCAGATCCTTGATGCGTTCTTCCAAAGAAAAACGTTGTTTTGACTCTTTGTCATACACTTGTTCCACCTTTTCCCGGAAGTCTTTTAGGTTTTCTCCCAAGGGACGGAGCAAATTGTTGAGATGTTCTGAATTTAGCTTAGTAAAATCCTCTGCCTTACTCTTGAAAATCCGGTTGGAGAGATTTTCGAACTCTGTGCTCATACGTTTGTGTAAGGCTTCCGCTTCTTCTACTTGCAATTTCAGGCGCTCTTCCCATTGTTTCTGTTGTTCTGCCAATCTCAGATTGAAAGATTTTTCCTGCTCTGCCAGCCGTTCGGTTGTTATGGCTTTTTCACGTGAAATCCGTTCTTCTACCGTACGATTCAGTAACTCCTCGCGTTCGCGGGTGGCTTGCAGTTGTGCGGATAGGGCAGCACTTTTTCGTCCGGCTATTAAGTAACCTATGCCGGCACCTACGATGAGTCCGATAATCAGGAAAACAATATCCATGCTTATTCAGTCAGTATTTCGTTGCCATTCTCAGTAATCAAAATCATGCTTTCCCACTGTGCTGAGGGGAGCCCGTCGTCAGTGCAGACTGTCCATCCGTCGGCTTCATCAATGAAGACTTCATAAGTTCCCATATTTATCATCGGTTCGATGGTGAAAGTCATTCCCGGAACGATAAGCATTCCCGTACCGCGCTTGCCAAAATGTTCTACGTCCGGTTCTTCATGGAACTTAATTCCTACACCGTGCCCGCACAAATCGCGTACTACACTATATCCGTTTTTCTCGGCATGCTCCTGAATGGCTGCGCCTACATCTCCGAGGCGTGCCCAAGGTTGTGCTGTCTGTACGCCTATGTCACGACATTCTTTTGCCACTTGTACCAGGCGTTGCAGTTCCGGTTTCACTTCTCCAATCATGTACATGCGTGAAGCATCCGAGAAATATCCTTTATAAATAGTCGAAACATCCACGTTCACAATATCTCCGTTACGCAGAAACTCTTTGGTACTCGGTATACCATGGCATACGACATCATTGATGCTTGTACATACACTTTTAGGGAAACCTTCGTACATGAAAGGGGCCGGAATGGCATCATGATCTGTGGTAAATTCATATACCATATGATCTATTTCTGCTGTCGACATCCCTTCACGGATATTTGCCGAGATATAATCCAGCAATGCAGTATTGATTTTTGCGCTTTCACGAATACCTGCCAATTGCTCCTCAGTACGCAATAAATGGCGTGACGGTAATTTGTAGCCTTCCTTTTTATAGTGCTGAATTTTTTCTTCTACTTCGTCGGAATAATTTTTAGGAGCAAACCGGACTCCTTTTATGAACTTTTTCATTGTCTTCTTCTATTAATAGTTGCTACAAAAATAGGTAATAATATAGTAATTATGAATTTTAAATTATAAATTATGAATTGCCGTGCGGATGATTGCGCAGCCATTCATAATTTATAGTTCACAATTCATAATTCAAAATTTTAATCTCACTTCTCGAATTATCGATTCGCTTTACCTGAATTTGGGTTTTGATCCGTTCACGCAGCCCTTCTACATGACTGATGATGCCTACTTTCTTGCCACCCATTTGGTGTAGCTTTTCCAAAGTATCCATCACTGTATTCAGATAATCGCTGCTCAGTGTTCCAAATCCTTCATCGATAAACAGTGTATCTACTGACAGGCTGTGGCGGCTGAGGGCAGAGAGTCCTAAGGCGAGTGATAAAGATACCAGAAAGCTCTCTCCGCCGGACAGGGTGCAGGCTGGACGTGGTGTGCCTCCCTGATAAAAATCGCGTAGCAAGATAGTGAGTGAACCAGCCTGGCACTCCAATTCGTAGCGCTTGGTGAGATGTTGCAGGTAGAAATTTGCTCCATTGAGCAACTCTTTCAGTACAAAACTTTGTGCGATGTTTCGGAAATTCTTTCCTTTCTCGTCACCAAAGTGATGGCAAAGACGGTCCCATTTCAAGTACACTTCCCGTAATTCGTCCGCACGTTTCTTCTCGTCCTTTATCCGGGCGATGTTCTTGGTGTTTTCTTCCAATTGGATTTTCAGCCGTATGAGGGCCTGATTGCTTACTGCAATTTTCTCATCTAAAGCTATGATAAGGCTGTCCAGACTTTCAAGGTTTTCTTCCTTTGCCATCTCCGGTTTCTTGCTTTGGTGCTCTTCCAGTTGTCTGGTTGTTAGCTTGAAAGCGGTTTGTGCGGCTACTTCTTCGTTTTTAAGCCTTTGTTGACCGATACGCAAGTTCTCTATTTGCTCGCTAGAGTAGGAGGAAAGAGCTATGAGGCGTACTTCGTTCATATCTGGATGTATAGTATAGAACACTGTAAGGTTGGCTTGCAGCTCGTCGATGTTTTTTCGGATAGATGAGATATTTTGTTTCAATCCGCTGACTTCAGAGTTCAGGGTATTCCATGCCATTCCCAGATTTTTGATCTCCCTCCTTTCCTCTATTGGCAGGTTTTTCCATTCGGGAAATGCTGTGCAGATCAGATTCTGCGTTGCTGATACACTGTCCAGCTCTTTCTCTATGAGGGAAATGGTTGTTTTTAATTCCGATTGCCTGTCCTGTGCCAGTTTATAATGTACTGTAGACTTTTGTAAGCGTTCGATAAATGAGGTAGGATCAGTACTCCATTCTGTTTGCCATCCTTCCCAAAGAATAAGTGGGCTGACACGTTCCAGTGTGGTGCGAATGATGTCCTTTTCACTTTCGATTAGCGAATGTTTATTAGTGATGTCATTTTTCAGTTTCGTCAGATTCTTGTCAGCAGTATCGAAAGCATTTCGGGCGGCCTCCACTATTTTCTGATGTTCATCTTTTAAGTACTGCAATCGGGAGATATTGTTGGAAAGGATTTGTACTTCGTTCAATCTGGCATTGATGTCTTCAAGGTGCTGTTTATTTTCTTGAATTTGTCTTTCCAGGATATCTCTGGTATCATTTGAGATTATTAGAATATTACACTGACGGCATGTTTCTTCAGCTTCAGTTTGAATAAATTCATATCCTTTCCGGGCTTTATCTGTTGCCAGACGACTCTCTGCTATCATATCCTCATAAGTTCTGGTCTCCGTCCGGTTACTATTCAAAGTTTGTTCTGCTTCCTTGTATTCTTTCTCTTTTGTCTCCAGCGATTGCCAGATAGGGGCAAGTACAGACTGAAAATCTTCATCCTTGCTGAGTGATGCTATCTTTTGACCACATACCGGACACATATCTCCTACAGAAAGACGGGTACGGGCTTCTTGTGCCCACTCTTCCACAGCTTCTTTTTGTTTGTCGTAGAGCATTTTGATCTCATCGTAGGCTTTCTTTTTAGTGTCGAACCTGTTTTCCAGTTCTTTGTATTGTTTTTTGCTGGTTTGCAGCTTTAGTTCCAGAGATTTTAGGTTTTCTTCTGCTATGTTCAGGGCTGCTTTTTTCTCTCCTAATAGTATCAGGGTATTTTGAGCTTTTAGCAACTTTTCCTTAGCCGTTTCCAATACATTCTTCTTTTCCTGTAGTACATTTCGATTCATGGATTCAAGCTGGGCATTCAATAAGTTTATCTCTTGCTGCTTAATCTGATTTTCCTCGTTTTTCCGGTTGAAATCATTTTCCTTATTCGTGCGTTCCTGTTCCTGGACAGGCTGCTGCCGGGACAATTCTGCTATTTGTATTTCGTAGGCAGCGATGCGTGAGTGAGCAGAGAGCACAGCATTCAGATCTGTAACGATGGACTGACTTTGCTCGAACATAGGTAGGAGCGGGGCGTGAGCCTGCAAATATTCTTCGGCAAGTTTTAATTTAGCTTGCAATTCTTTCAGATTTTCCTTCAACCAGAAACAGCCACTACTGAGGTAGATGAAACTCTTTTTCAATTTCTCAGTTTGCTCTCTGTCTTTTTTCTGTTGCTGTTGTTGCTGTTTGAGAGAAAATAACCAGTTACGGGCATCTGCAGTATTATTCCAGTCTTTTATCAATAGTTCTTTCTGCAGGAAGTCATCCGATTGCAATTGTTCCTTTTTCGTTTCCCAGTTCTTTTGTTGGCTTTCTAGGGTGAGGATCAGTTCAGCAAACCGTTTCAACCAGTCACGTTTCAGGACTGCTCTACTCTTTTGTACGTTATTTCCATTGATATCAGCATTTAGCGTAGTTGTAGTTTCGGAGATTTCGTTTATCTCTTCATCAGTCAGCACATGGATACCTTCCAGTTTTTGGTTCTGATTCTCATATTCTATGCGTTTCTCTTTGGTGATGGCGTAAATCTTTGCACCTATTTCAGAATAGATTCCGGTACCTGTCAGTTTCTCCAGGATATCCGATTTTTCACTTTCCTTACTCTGAAGAAATTTGGTGAAATCTCCCTGTGCCAGGAGAGTAGTACGGCAGAATTGCTCGAAACTTAACCCTACGGCTGCTTGTATTTCGGCTTTTATTTCATTTTTCTTTGTGATTTGGAGATTCGTTTTCCGGTTCTCTAATGTCCACTTTGCATCTTGAATGGCACCCGATGCTTTTCGGTGTGCACGGGCTACGTACCACTTGGCAGTATAAGGTATCTCGTTTGAACCGGTGAACTCTAGTTCCGTCCACGCCTCGTTGGTATTTCTGCGCATCAATTGGCGGCTGTCGTTTATTGACACATCCTCTTTCTTGGAAGAAAAAGTTTGCCCTATGTCCCTGTACTTTTCATTTTCTGCCCGTTCCATGCGCGGCGTTTCATTGTAGAGTGCCAGGCAAATGGCATCGAGTAATGTTGTTTTGCCGGCACCCGTCTCCCCACAAATCAGAAACAGGGATTCTTCGCTCAGTGGTCCATTCTCAAAGTCAATCACAGCATCTTCTATGGATGCCAGATTTTTTATAGTCAGTTTTTGAAGTTTCATGATTCACTACAGATTATAGGGAATTAATGCAGAATACTTTTCTCTTTTACCTTTTGTACGACACTATTCATCAGTTCGCAGAGTTCTTCATCCATTTCTTCTCCCTCTGCTTCCTGGAAATAAAGTTTTGCTATTTCCAATGGGGACATTTCCTGCATTTCCTGAATAGAGATATGCTTGGTTTCATCCTCTGAAGTGCGCTTCTCCCGGTTGGGCTTGATATAGCAGAATTTGCAGTTCTTCCCTTTTACCGCGTTCGATGCACGTTCGTTGCAGTCGGGCGCCAGATAGTCTTTTATCAGAACATTCAAGCGGATATAAGCCGGTTTGTCATCCGGGTATTCCTCCAGCAGTTTTATAGCTTCTTCAAAATCTACAGCTTCCTTGGGTAGCGTGATGAGTGGCATCGGATTCTCTATTTCGATTGTTTTGATCTGAGGTGCTTTTTCTCCTTGTATTTCAACGATGGAAACAGAATGTGGATAAGCCTCGTCGAAGCTGACAGGCAGGGGAGTGCCACAATACCGTGCACAATGCCTGCTTCCTTTAATGTTCTGTGGGCAATGGATATGACCGAGTGCCAGATAATCGTATCCTTCGCCCATTGCACTGATAGGGACATATTCTATTCCGCCTACGGTATCGTCATGCCCGGTTTGGTCGCTGCCTTCTATGGAAAGATGTGCCATCAATACAACAGGCAGTCTTTCTGCATTCATTTTTTCTACTTCATCCTGCAATGCTTGGAAAAAGCGTGCCTGCCGTTCTTCTCGAGGTGTTTCTGTGTCCAGTATCGGGAAGTTTTGCGGATAGACGTGAGGTATGGCGATAATATATCCTTTTAGTATTCCTCTGTCGTTTCTCACTTCTACGATGTGTTTTTCCAGATTTACTTCTTCCTGGTTTCGTTCTATGTTTCCTACTACCTTTACACCGAAATGGTTCCACAGACTACTGTCTATCTCTAATTTCGAACTGCTGTCGTGGTTTCCGGCAGTTACTACAATTGTCATTTCGGGGCATGCCCTGTGAATTTCGAGCATACTGTCCGTGTACATCTTCTGTGTACTTGCCGATGGGGTGGAGTAGTGGTAGATGTCTCCGCTGACGACCATTGCATCCGGCATTTCTTCTGCCACAATGCGGGTTAGTTGCTTTAGGAATGCTTGTTGCTCGCGACTGCGGTCATAGTTGTATAGTGTATGTCCCAGATGCCAGTCGCTGGTATGAAGTATTTTCATGATTTTTTTATTTTCTGCTCTCAAAAGTACGTAGAATATGGAAGATACGCAATTCTCTTTAAAAATCTCTTTACTAAAAACTGGGAATTCTCTGATTTTTAATTAGTTTTGCAATCTAATTTCTCTATGATGTAGGCCTTTTGTTCCTTGTGTGGTAAAGAATGGATACACTTGTAGACTAAACTGTAATTTCGATGAAATATTTGCAAATAATAATCAGAGTGTTTATTATATTAGTTGTTTTTCTTTCGAATGCTGTTAATGTATTTGGCGAAGTCTCCTCAGCATTTAAACCCGGAAATGAAGATAGAATATTGATTCTCAATGCATACAGTGGATCTTCCCGTTGGAGTAACGATTTTATTATCCCCATTTATAATTCTTATCAACATAAAAACTCTCCTTATGTAGTGGATGTGGAACACATGGGTGGGCAATTTATGCATCTGCAAAATGTGGAAGATTTATCAGAATACAAAGAAAACCTCTTTGGAAAATATGCAGACAATCCTCCGAAACTCTTGGTCCTCTTGGGTAGTGCCTCTTGGGGCTTGCTGAAAGAGAGTATAGAAAATAAATGGAAAGATGTTCCCGTTATTCTCTGCACCGAGACGGATTATGTAGGTCCACAAGAGGCCTACTTGCACAGGCGAGCCATTGCGGCGGAAGAGAGAACACCTTTGACAGATTATCAAGGCAATCTGTCGCTGACTGTCTTTCATGTGCCTGCCTATCTTAAAGAAACTGTTCTGTTAATGCAGAATCTGATGCCTGAAATGGATGAACTTATCTTCTTGTCGGATGCCCGTTACATAAGTGCTCAGTTTCGCTCGGATTTAAAAGAGATTGTGAATAAAGACTTTCCGGAGCTTGAAATAAAAGATTATGTTGCCGGTGAAATGACTACCGATGAATTGGCTGATTCACTGGCCCATGCAGAGGAGAATAGTGGCGTTCTCTTTTGCTCATGGTATCAGGAAAATGCTCAAAAAGGGAATGCTGTATTGACCAATAATATTTCCAGAATCCTCAGCTATTATTCTTCTTCACCTATTTTTTCATTAGACAATACCGGATTGCAACGGAATGGTATGATAGGTGGTTACTTTTTGGATGAGAAGACAATCGGGAGGAACATTACAGAAATAACTGCCGGCGTTTTAGCTGATAATAACGTGAAAGGTGTTCATATGGTGAATTGTGGGACTCCCGCTCCTATGTTCAACTATTACGATCTTACAGAAGCCGGATTATCACCTAAGTTGTGCCCTCCCAATTCTGTTTTTTATATGATGCCTCCTTCTTTCTGGGAGCAACACAAATATAGTATCATTTTGGGAATTACCACAATTCTGATTTTATTTATGTGGATGTGGTTGTTGTGGTTGTATAAGAGCAGAAGAAAGCAAGCCGAACAGATAAAGCTGATGACAAGCTATCACAGTTTGTTTGAGAATATGCCCATCGTTTATTTGAAGCAACAGCTGGTTTATGATTCTGCCGGAAAGATTGTCGACTACATCACAGTGGAAGCAAATCCCCGTTTCGAAAAATATTTCAAGTCTATGGGTGAGGTGATTGGTAAAAGAGGGAGTGAAGCAGATCCGAAAGGCTTTGAAAGAATGTGTCATCTCTACAGTATGGTCAACTCTACTCAGAAGGAGCTTTCATACCAATACTATTACGAAAATATAGGTAATTATTTCAATGTAATTCTGACACCCTCTAAGCATAAGGGATACATTGATGTATTCTGTGTGGATAATACCGAGTTAGCCGAGACACAACAGATGTTACGATCTGCTAATCATAAATTATCAATGTCGCTGGACGTGGCTAATATCGTTCCCTGGAAATGGGATTTGGAGAAAGGTACTATGCTTTGTGACGTAAACCGTCCGGTAGAGCTTAGCCATGATGATAGCATGATGAACGAGGAACAACTTTCCGTTCCTGACTACCAATATTTTGCCAAAATTTGCAAGGAAGACAGAGACCGGGTAAAGAGGGCTTATAAAGAGTTGACGGAAGGTAATGTTTCTAAGATCAGAGAAGAATATCGCGTGATAGTTCGTAAGAATGGAATATCGCGTTATGAATGGGTTGAGGCTCAGGCCACTGTGGATAAGAGGGATGAAAAAGGTAATCCGATAACTTTGGTAGGTTCTTCTCTCGTGATAACTGGACGAAAGAAAATGGAAGAAGATCTGATTACGGCAAAAGAGAAAGCTGAAGAATCAAATCGTCTGAAGTCTGCTTTCCTGGCCAATATGAGTCATGAAATACGTACTCCACTCAATGCTATTGTCGGCTTCTCCAGTATTTTGGCAGATGCGGAAGAGCCGGAAGAAAAAGAAGAATATATCAATATTATTGAGAATAATAATACACTGTTGCTGCAGCTGGTAGGAGATATTTTAGAACTTTCTAAGATTGAGTCCGGAACGCTGGAATTTGTATTTTCCGATTTAGATCTGAATGCATTGTTTAAGGAGATAGAAGAATCTGCCCAGCTTCGTCAGAAGAATGAAGCTGTCCCCATCCGATATATACCGGAAATGCCGGACTGTACTGTAAATATCGAGAGGAACAGGCTGACACAGGTTATGACGAATATGCTTAATAATGCTATGAAGTTTACTTATAGTGGAAGCATCACTTTCGGTTATAGACTGAAGGATACTGATTTCCTTTATTTTTATGTTACGGATACGGGATGTGGAATTGAAGAGGATAAGAAAGATACTGTTTTTGGTCGTTTTGTGAAACTCGATTCTTTTTCTCAAGGTACAGGATTGGGACTGTCTATCTGCCAGAGTGTTGTTGAGAATTTGGGCGGTAGCGTAGGCGTTGAATCGGAACCTGGCAAGGGCTCTACTTTCTGGTTTACTCTTCCTTATCATCCTGTGGAACTCAAGTCGACGAGAGAACAGAAAGAACACCGGTTGAGTAAAGTAGAGAAGCTCACCGTTTTAATAGCTGAAGATAATGAAAGCAATTTCTTGTTATTTGAATCTATTCTGAAACGTAAATATAACATTCTTCATGCTTGGGATGGGGAAGAGGCGGTAGAATTATTTAAGAAATACAATCCTCATTTGATATTGATGGATATCAATATGCCTAAAAAAACGGGCTACGAGGCTACACAGATTATACGTGAAATATCGCCGACAGTTCCTATCATGGCAGTAACGGCTTATGTCTATGCAGAAGATGAGGAACGCATCCTGAATAGTGGTTTCGATGCGTACACTTCTAAACCTATCAATGCACAGAAATTGCAGAGTGATATTGTAGATTTGCTTAAGAAGCAGTTGATCTTCATGTAATCTTATTCCGAAATTGAGCATAAAATAGAGCTGTACTGTATCCTAAAGGCAGGATTATACAGTACAGCTCTATTTCTTTTATATCAGACCTTATCTGATTACTATTCAGTAATACAAATTGCTACACGATTTTCATTATTAGTAGAGAAAGGTTGAACCTTGTCTCCCTTAAAGTCTACCATGATTCTGTCGGCAGCGATACCTTTTGCTTTCAAAGCCTTCTCAACAGCTAAAGCACGTTCTTTGGAAAGTCGTAGGTTAATGGCTGTTGTACCGGTTCCAGCATCTGCATATCCGCAAATAGAGACTTTTACATCTGCGTTCTTTTGCAGGAATGCAACCAGGTCAGCTATTTTACTTTCTTCAGAAGAACGTATAACAGAAGAATTTATATTGAAGAAGATATTTTCAGTCAAAGGTTTCACTTCCTCTTTTTTCTCCTCTACTGGTGCAGGAACATAAACTGGTTTCGTCTCTTGCTGAACTTCCACTACTGTTTCCACGACCTCCGGAGTATAAGCAACGACAGGTTTTGCCTTTTTGCCACTCTTTCCGAACTTGAATGTAAAACCGGCCAATGCATTAAGCTGCCAGTCGGCATTGTCAGCCTTCTTGGAGTTGAATTTATCCGATACGACATTGGCATTCACTTCAAGATTGAAAGATACATGGTTGCTCAGACGCAAATTTGTACCCAACCCCCCACGGCCGGCTACAAAAACCTTTTTGCCGCTCCAGAGATATTGCATGCGGTAACCTGCTGCGTCCAGTGCAACAGCATCATCATTGTTGAATCCACCGGCGAGACCTACTCCCACGAACATATAAGCGTTGAAGAAACGTTTTGGATTATAGTAGCAGAACAGGTTGCTCAGGTCAAGTGTGGCATCTACGTTTCCTTGCAGATAGTTGAATTTATAGGAATCGTCAAGTGCCGCCCATTTACCTTTTGCTTGCCAGCCACTTGCACCGGCGCGTATTCCCCATAGAGGAGTAAACTTGTATCCGACAGAAAGAGCTGCTGCAGGAGAGATCAGGTCTTTAAAACTGGCCTCACCAACAGTTTCTGCAGCACCTGCCTGTACCTGCATATACCAATGAGGTTTGAATGTTGTTTTACTTTCTTCTGTGACTTGCCCGGAAGATTGAGTATTTTGTGCCAATCCGGCTAAAGTGCTTAGGCATAGAGCCATGAGCATAAAACTTCTTTTTGATTTCATATTCGTTTGTTTTTAATTTTTTTTGAGTTCGCGAAATTAACTATTATTTGTTAGATTTATACTATATAACAAAAAATAAAGGATTTTGTTTCCGTTGTAACGCTTATAGGAAAGAATTCTGTTGAATGACGTATAATTTACTCATAATCAGTTGTCTGGGATGGCTACACCCTTTTGTGCTCAAGGCTACACCATTCGGGTGAAAGGGTGTAGCCCTGTTGCAAACATGATTTTTACGTAATAGTCTATGCTGTTTTATATATCTTAGCTATCTTTGCCTGCTAAAATATTTAAAGCTACAAAAATATGTTAGGTCGTATCATTGCAATGGTAATAGCTGGAGTGATTATAGTTTATCTGGTTCGTTGGATAGATAACTTTTTCTCCGGATTCCGAAAATGAAAAACATAATAAGCCCCGAAATTTATCATAAGTTTCGGGGCTTATTATGTTCTATTTCTCAATCCATTCTGTTATCTTCTCCGATAGCGGATCAGTTGTGGAGCCATAGGAGGCTATCCACTTTCCATTTTCATCTATCAGGAATTTATGGAAATTCCAGCCAACTTTTGCATTTTCCACGCCATTTTCGCTTTTTTCGGTAAGCCATTTATAGAGAGGAGCAATGTCTTTCCCTTTAACAGAGATTTTTGCCATCATTGGGAAGGTAACCCCGTAGTTCAATGTGCAGAATTCTTTGATTTCCTCATTACTGCCTGGCTCTTGGCTCAGGAAATTATTGGCAGGAAAGCCTATTATTACAAAATTGTCTTTTCCATATTTTTTATATAGCTCTTCAAGCTTGGCATATTGCGGAGTGAAGCCACATTTGGATGCTACGTTAACTACCAGTACTTTCTTTCCCTTAAAGGTGGAAAGTGATAAATCTTCTCCATCAATCGTCTTGACTGTGAAGTCATAAAAACTTTTCTGCTGTGCATGGGCAGCTATTGCTGTTATTGCCATAAATAGACTTATAATAATTGTTTTCATATTACTGTTCTGTTTATATATAAAAACAAAATGAAGCCATGAATAGTTTATTATTGGAATAAAAAAACACTACCTTTGCACCCCGGTAAAAAGATTAGTTTTTTGTAGGTAAAATAGGTATGAAGAAGAGTCTTATTGCATTAGCGTTCGGCACCTTGGGATTAGGGATTGCCGAGTTTGTCATGATGGGCATTCTGCCCGATGTGGCTAAAGATTTGGGTGTTAGTATTCCTGTGGCAGGGCATTTTATTTCTGCATATGCTTTGGGAGTATGTGTCGGGGCACCCACTCTGATCTTGGCCCGTAAACATCCACTGAAACATATTTTGTTGGCGTTGGTGACTCTGATAATGGTAGGGAATATCTGTGCAGCAATGGCGCCTAATTATTGGGTATTATTACTGGCTCGTTTTATTTCCGGACTTCCTCATGGGGCTTATTTCGGTGTAGCTTCTATTGTTGCCGAAAAATTGGCTGATAAGGGTAAAGGCTCTGAGGCCGTATCTATCATGATTGCCGGAATGACTATAGCCAATCTTTTTGGAGTTCCATTGGGAACATCATTGAGTAATGCTATCTCATGGCGGGTAACATTCTTGCTGGTGGGTTGTTGGGGAGTGATTATTCTTTATTATATCTGGCGTTGGGTACCCCACGTGGAAGGGCTGAAAGATACTGGTTTCAAAGGACAGTTCCGTTTTCTTAAAACCCCGGTTCCCTGGCTCATTTTAGGGGCGACGGCACTGGGTAATGGCGGAGTTTTTTGTTGGTACAGTTATATTAACCCGTTATTGACGAATGTATCCGGTTTCAGTGCCGAAAGCATTACCGGATTGATGGTATTGGCCGGTTTTGGTATGGTGGTGGGTAATCTGGTGAGTGGGCGTCTTTCTGACCAATATACTCCCGGAAAAGTAGGTACTACTGTGCAAGCTATGATTTGTGTTGTGCTGTTATTGATATTCTTCTTGTCTCCTTATCCGTGGTTATCAGCATTATTGATGTGCCTTTGTACTGCCGGCTTATTCGCGGTTTCCAGTCCGGAACAAGTGTTGATTATCCGTGTGGCAAAAGGTGGAGAGATGCTGGGAGCGGCTTGTGTGCAAGTGGCATTTAACTTGGGAAATGCCATCGGTGCGTATGTTGGTGGGCTTGCTATCAGTGGCGGTTATCGTTATCCGGCACTGGCAGGAGTTCCTTTCGCCATGGTCGGTTTTATTCTGTTTCTGACCTTCTACAAGAAATATCAGGCGAAATATTAAAACATTTCGATATCTTTTCGTATTTTTGTCCACAGGTATTAACTAAACTTGATAATTATGAAAACTTTGAATTGCGTAAAAATATTATTGCTATGCATCTTTGCTGTTGGTTTATTGTCTTGCGGGGATGATGTATATTACACGATGGAGAATAGTGACAAAAAGCTATGTGACAGAACCTGGATAGATGAATATGAGACGGATGAGGGCTTAACATGTACTTATCAACTCAGATTCTTTAAAGATAATAATAAAGGGCAGGAACTTACAACCACCTATGATACCGGTGGAAAAACGACTGTCGACAGAGAATTTTCCTGGCGTTGGACAGATGATAGCAAGGAAGCTTTAAGACTTACTTTTTCAGATGGAAAAGTAAAGTACTTTGAGAATGTATGGGTACGTGATCATTACCTTAGTGGTAAGTTGGATGGGAAAGTGCTGATGATGACAGACTCCAATTATACGAAAAACTAAATAAATAAGCGAGATGAAAAAATATCTATATTTTATATTTGTATGGGTGTTTGCCCTGAGTCTGACATCATGCGAAGATGATGATCAGTATAGTATAGAATCCGTAATCATAGGACGAGCATGGACAGGAGATGTAGGTATGTATGCTGAGAATGGTGAACCTATTTTCAGTACGTTTACTTTTTGGGGAGATGGATTTGGTGAAGAATACCAATATTATTCATATGATGGAGCTCCTTATGATAATTTTCGTTTTAAATGGCTGTGGGAGGATGATTACAATAATAATCTAATATTAGATTATGGTAGGGCAGGTATGTCTTATATGGATGATGTTAGAGTAACAGGAAATCAGTTGAGAGGTACATTCTTCTTGACAAGTGATTCTCGGGGATTTAATTTTATACTGGGAATGGAATAAAAGAATGGAAAATGTATAATAATAAAACAGGTCGCTTTATAAAAGTGACCTGTTTTATTATAGGCCTTCTTATTTTTTCAGAAACAACTTTTTAAAATCATTCGGATAAGGCGTTTCAAACTGCATCAATTCTCCTGTAACCGGGTGATAGAAGCATAATTTGAAGGCATGTAGCGCTAGGCGTCCGATAGGATTTACCTCTTCGAGTCCGTAACGCCCGTCCCCAACAATAGGATGTCCTAAGTCTTGCATATGTACCCGGATTTGGTTTTTACGTCCGGTTTCAAGGTTTAGTTCCACAAGAGAATAACCATTGGCACGCTTAATAGTGCGATAATGTGTAATTGACTTTTGTCCTCCGTCATCTGTCGGACTGGAATATACATAAAGAGTACGATCCGTGAGCCAGGATATTATACAACCGGCATTCTTCTCCATCTCTCCCGCAACTACAGCTACATAACGACGGTCGGTTACAATCTCATGCCAATTATCACGCAGCGTACGCTGTGTTTTTTCATCTTTTGCAAACATCATTAACCCGGAAGTATCACGATCGAGGCGGTGGACAATATAAACGTTGCTGCCGCGTCCATTGGAGCGTTGCACATATTCATTTAGAATATGATAGGCTGTACGTTCCTTCTGGCGTTCACTGCTGACTGACAGTAAACCTTGCATCTTTTCCACCACTATGATATATGCATCTTCATATACGATCTTCAGCAATTTGTTATGAAACTCCTTTTTACCCTTATCACGGCTAATCTGTACTTTCATGCCCGGTTTTAGCGGAAAATTGTATTGAGTGGTTATCACACTGTCTACGAACACCACTCGTTTGCTGAGCAATGATTTTAGTTTGGTGCGACTGGCGTCCGGCATCTTGGCTGCCAGGAACTCCATAAGTTCCATCGGTTCATTTACTGTGTAGTCCGTATATTGAGTGCGGGCCCGTGCTACTATTTTTCCTCTTGCCACGTTGATAGTGATTAATGGTTAGTGATTAGTGATTAATTCTCAGTCTTCATTTCTTAATTCCAGAAGCACTACGTTTTCTACGTGGTGAGTATGTGGGAACATATCCACCGGTTGTACGGCTTTTACTTTGTATTTTACGTCGAGCAGTTGCAGGTCGCGTGCCTGTGTGGCTGGATTACAACTTACATATACAATACGTTTCGGTTCGGCAAATAAGATAACGTTTACTACATCCTGATGCATACCGGCTCGAGGAGGATCGGTGATAATAACATCCGGTCGACCGTATTGGTTGATGAAATCCTGTGTTAGCATATCTTTCATATCACCGGCAAAGAATAAGGTGTTCTCAATACCGTTGATTTCTGCATTTACCTTTGCATCCTCAATAGCTTCGGGTACATATTCGATACCGATAACCTGGCGGGCTTGCTTGGAGACAAAGTTAGCAATGGTTCCTGTACCTGTATAAAGGTCATATACCAGTTCTTTTCCGGTTAATCCCGCAAAATTGCGTGCTATCTTATAAAGGTTGTATGCTTGTTCGGAATTGGTTTGATAGAACGATTTAGGACCTATTTTAAAACGTAATCCTTCCATTTCTTCAAAGATGTGATCTTTACCTTTAAAAGTATGTACATCCAGGTCGGTAATAGTATCGTTGCGCTTATTATTAATAATGTATAGAAGGGAAGTTATTTCGGGAAATGTATCAGCAACATATTGCAGGAGTTGCTTGAACAGTTGCAGTTCTCTTTCTTCTTCCTCTATTTTTGCAACGAGAATCACCATAAGTTCCCCGGTAGTGGAGGTACGGATAATCATATTGCGTAACATTCCTTCCTGAGTACGCAGATTAATGAATGAATAATCATGCTCGTAAGCATAATCGCGTACAGCATTCCGGATACGGTTGGATATGTCATCCTGTAACCAGCATTTCTCTATCGCCAGTACTTTATCAAAAGCATTGGGGATGTGGAAACCTACAGCATTCATTTGATCATATACCACATTTTGCTTAACTTCTTCTTCCGTCAACCAGCGTTTGTTAGAAAAAGTGTACTCCAGTTTATTTCTATAGAACTGTGTTTTCTCAGAACCGAGAATCGGGGAAATCTCCGGAAGTTCAATTTTTCCGATGCGGGTAAGGTTGTCAGTTACTTGTTTTTGCTTGTATTTGATCTGTTCGGAATAAGGGAGAACTTGCCATTTGCAACCACCACATACCCCATAATGTTGGCAAAATGGGACGGCTCTTTCACGAGAATATTCGTGGAACTTCACTACTACGGCTTCAGCATAATGATGCTTTTTTCTCTTAATTTGCAGGTCTACTACATCTCCGGGAACGACATAAGGTACGAAAATAACCAAATCATTGACCTTTGCGATGGCTTTTCCTTCGGCAGCCACATCCGTTATTGTCACTTTCTCCAGTAGGGGAAGTTCTTTTCTATTTCTTGCCACTTTTACACCAGTCTAATAAATTATTCTGCAAAAATAGACATTTTTTCGGGAATTCTCTCTATGAAGTGAAATATTAAAGATTGCAATGTCGAAATTGCATTTTGATAGAAAGTTTTTTCTCAAAAAGTTTTCTAGTATGCGAAATATACTTAGATTTGCGAACAGAAAAAATCACAATCGAGAAACTTAAATTTATATTATGGACAAGAAAAGAGTTTATACCTTTGGTAACGGTCAGGCAGAAGGAAAGGCCGACATGAAAAATCTTTTGGGAGGTAAAGGTGCCAACCTTGCCGAAATGAACCTTATCGGGGTTCCGGTTCCTCCTGGTTTTACAATCACGACTGAGGTTTGTACCGAATATAATGAGATGGGGCAGGAAAAAGTGGTTGCTCTGTTGAAAGGCGAAGTAGAAAGCGCTATAGCAAAAGTAGAAGAATTAATGTCTTCTAAGTTCGGTGATGTAGAAAATCCATTACTGGTTTCAGTACGTTCGGGTGCTCGTGCTTCCATGCCGGGTATGATGGATACGATCCTTAATCTGGGTCTGAATGATGAAGTAGTAGAAGGATTGACACGTAAAACAGGCAATGCACGTTTTGCATGGGACTCTTACCGTCGTTTCGTACAGATGTATGGTGACGTGGTATTGGGTATGAAACCGACTAATAAAGAGGATATCGATCCATTTGAAGCCATCATTGAAGAGGTGAAGCACGCAAAAGGTGTGAAGCTGGATAATGAACTGGAAGTGGAAGACCTTAAAGAATTAGTGAAGAAGTTTAAAGCTGCTGTAAAGGAGCAAACCGGAAAAGACTTCCCGGCTTGTGCTTATGAGCAGTTGTGGGGTGCTGTTTGTGCAGTATTCAATTCTTGGATGAATGAACGTGCTATTCTATATCGTAAGATGGAAAGTATACCCGATGAGTGGGGCACAGCCGTTAATGTTCAGGCAATGGTATTTGGTAATATGGGTGAGACTTCTGCTACAGGGGTTTGCTTTAGCCGCGATGCCGGTACAGGTGAAGACTTGTTTAATGGTGAGTATTTGATTAATGCGCAAGGTGAAGACGTTGTGGCAGGTATCCGTACACCGCAGCAGATTACCAAAATCGGTTCACAGCGTTGGGCAGAACTTGCAGGCGTTAGCGAAGAAGAACGTGTAGCTAAATATCCGTCAATGGAAGAGGCTATGCCGGAAATCTATAAAGAGCTGGATACTCTGCAGACTAAGTTGGAAGACCACTATAGAGATATGCAGGATATGGAATTTACCGTTCAGGAAGGTAAACTCTGGTTCCTCCAGACGCGTAACGGTAAACGTACCGGTGCAGCTATGGTGAAGATTGCAATGGATTTGCTGCATCAGGGCATGATTGATGAGAAAACTGCATTGATGCGCTGCGAGCCCAATAAATTGGACGAATTGCTCCACCCTGTGTTTGATAAGACTGCTTTGAAACAAGCCAAGGTTTTAACTCGTGGTCTTCCCGCATCTCCGGGTGCTGCTACAGGACAGATTGTCTTTTTTGCAGATGATGCTGCAGAATGGCATGCTGCCGGTAAGCGTATTATAATGGTACGTATCGAGACTTCTCCCGAAGATTTGGCGGGTATGGCAGTTGCAGAAGGTATTCTTACTGCTCGCGGTGGTATGACTTCTCATGCAGCAGTAGTTGCCCGTGGTATGGGTAAGTGCTGTGTATCCGGTGCCGGTGCTTTGAATATCGACTATAAAGCGCGTACTGTAGAAATAGATGGCGTTCTGCTGAAAGAAGGTGATTATATTTCATTGAATGGTAGTACAGGTGTAGTTTATAAAGGTCAGGTAGAAACAAAGGCTGCTGAACTTTCAGGAGATTTTGCTGAATTGATGGATCTGGCTGATAAGTATACGAAACTTCAGGTACGTACCAATGCAGATACTCCCCATGATGCCGGCGTAGCTCGCAACTTTGGTGCTGTAGGTATCGGTCTTTGCCGTACGGAACATATGTTCTTTGAAGGTGAAAAAATTAAAGCTATGCGTGAGATGATCCTCGCAGAAGATGCGGAAGGACGTCGCAAGGCTTTGGCCAAGATATTGCCTTACCAACAAGCTGACTTTAAGGGTATCTTCCAGGCTATGGAAGGTTGTCCGGTAACTGTTCGTCTGCTCGATCCTCCTTTGCACGAATTTGTTCCGCATGATTTGAAGGGACAACAAGAAATGGCGGACGCTATGGGCGTTAGTTTGCAATATATCCAGCAACGTGTAGAGTCACTTTGTGAACATAATCCGATGTTGGGACACCGCGGATGTCGTTTGGGTAATACGTATCCTGAAATTACTCAGATGCAGACACGTGCTATCCTTGGTGCTGCTTTGGAACTGAAGAAAGAAGGTGTGGAAACCCATCCGGAAATCATGGTTCCGCTGACTGGTATTTTGTATGAGTTCAAAGAACAGGAAAAGGTAATTCGCGAAGAAGCTGCTGCACTTTTCGCTGAACTGGGTGACAGCATTGACTTCAAGGTAGGTACAATGATTGAAATTCCTCGTGCTGCTTTGACTGCTGACCGTATTGCTTCTTCTGCTGAGTTCTTCTCATTTGGTACAAATGACTTAACGCAGATGACATTCGGTTATTCACGTGATGACATTGCTTCTTTCCTTCCGGTTTATTTGGAAAAGAAGATTCTGAAAGTAGACCCATTCCAGGTTCTCGATCAAAATGGAGTAGGACAGCTGGTACGTATGGCTACGGAAAAAGGTCGTGCTATTCGTCCGGACTTGAAATGCGGTATTTGCGGTGAGCATGGCGGTGAACCTTCTTCTGTAAAATTCTGCCATAAGGTGGGTTTGAACTACGTTAGTTGTTCTCCATTTAGAGTACCTATAGCACGCCTCGCAGCGGCGCAGGCAGCTATTGAAGATCTGAAATAAAAGACTTCATAAATCTTATTTATAGGCTGTAAACCTTTTTTAGAAAGGCTTACAGCCTATCTTTTTTAGAAAAACATGTATCTATTGATCAGTTATTTGTTTTTTCTTTAGTATATTTGTACCACATATAGAATTAGGATCATCTTTATCTTTTAATAACCAACTTTATGAAGCCGGATTTTGCAACATTTTATATTTTAGGGGCATCAGATTTTTATCAAAGGAATGAAATACTCTTGCTATGCTTTGGAGTAATTATTTTATTACTTCTGGTCATTATGATTGTGGTGTCTATCAACAAGACCAAGAGGTTGAAGACTTTGCAACAATTAAATGAAGTAGCGGAAGAAAGTAATCAGCTGAAGAATGCCTTTATCGCTAATATGACCCATGAAATACGTACTCCACTTAATGCGATTGTCGGATTTACAAATGTACTTGCTGAGACTGATAATCTGAGTAGAGAAGAACGAATGATTTTTCTGAAAGAAATCAATGACAATAAAGATTTTCTTGTTCAGATGATTAATGATTTATTGGACTTCTCAAAGATTGAGGCCAATACAATGGAATATAAAGATGGAGATGTGGATGTGAATGCTTTGATTCAGGAAATGTGTGCTGCAGAAAATGCACATCCCCGTCCGTCGGGTATTCAGATAGAGTTTGTAGAGAAACTTCCCCAATGTCGTTTAATGATAGACCGGGTACGTTTTGCACAGGTCATTAATAATTTGGTGAAAAATGCTTTGAAGTTTACAGAACAGGGTAGTGTGAAGATTGGATATCGCCGTTTGAGTAATAATAACTTTTATTTTTATGTAGCTGATACAGGATGTGGCATTGATGAAGAAAGTCGCCGGGCT
Source organism: uncultured Phocaeicola sp. (assembly GCA_948566455.1). GTDB lineage: Bacteria > Bacteroidota > Bacteroidia > Bacteroidales > Bacteroidaceae > Phocaeicola. The sequence goes on along the minus strand of CAOYQO010000013.1, from coordinate 5,809 downwards.
ATCTTTGAACGTTTTGTGAAGATGAACTATAACATTCGTGGCACAGGTTTAGGTCTTTCTATTACGAAATCTATTGTTGAACACTATGGTGGTGGCATTGGTGTAGAATCTAAAAAAGGAGAAGGCTCTACATTCTATTTTACTTTGCCTGCTGGGGTCGAATATAAAGAATATGGGAAGTTCTAATGGAAATTGAACTTTTTAATCCGCCATTTCCTTTAGTTTCTTAAAGTGGCGGATGACACCTAAATAATCCCGATCTGTACAAACATTGAATTTATTCCATAAATCACCGAGTACTACTGCACCGCCGAATCCGAAATCTTTTATTTCCAGAATATTGTCTGGAGTGATTCCTCCTAAAGCCATAACTTTAGTATCTATTATTCTTTCTTTTCCAGCTGTGCGCAATTCTTCTGGAGTATAACCGGAAAGAGTACCTGTTTTGGTGATACAGTCGTATACGGGGCTCATAAATACATAATCATAAAAATGCTTTTTGCTTTTTACTTCTTCTACAGAATGGCAAGTACAGCTGACATGTCCTGAGTAATCATGTGGTTCATTAGGATTACGTGTGTTCAGATGAATACCCATGAGGTCAAACTCTTCCTTTAAATAGAAATGTTCGTGAGTAACAATGCGTCTATGATATTTTTCAGGTATTAGCGTCAAAAGTCGCTCGGAATACATAGCAGGAGTTTCCGGTTTCCGCAGATGCAAAATATCCAGCCCTTCTTCAAAGAGTGCTGTAATGATCTTGTCCTCTTCCACAAAAAATGTGGGCGCTGTGACTATGATGAGCTTCATTTTTATTTGTTAAACGTTTATGTTTAGCAAAGTTAATGATAAATGCTTTCAGTAGGTAACGTTTTTCTTTAAAATATGTTAGATTGAAACACAAACGCACCTATGGGAAGTTTCTATTCCCGTAGGTGCGCATTAAAAAAAGAGTTTATAAGGTTGTTGTTGCTTATTTCAGTCGATTACCCACTACATCCCAGTCGATAATACTCCAAAGAGCATTAACATGATCGGCACGGCGATTCTGATAATCAAGATAGTAGGAGTGTTCCCACACATCGAAGCCTAACAATGGAATAAGTCCTGCACGTACAGGGTTACTGCCATTAGCTTCTTTGGTTATATGAAGTTTTCCGTTCTTATCTACTGATAACCAAGCCCAGCCAGAGCCGAATAATCCTACGGCAGCAGCTGTGAACTCTTTTTTGAAGTTATCGAAGCTTCCAAAATCGCGTTTAATAGCTTCTGCTAATTTACCGGTTGGCTCACTATGAGCAGGTTTGGGGGAAAATTGCAGGAAGTATAAAGTATGGTTCAGAACTTGTCCTGCATTATTGAAGATGGCTCCATCTGGTGCAGTAGCTACTATGGTTACTAAATCTTTATTTTCATACTCTGTACCCGGAACTAGGTTATTGAGGTTATTTACGTATGTTTGTAAGTGCTTACCGTAGTGGTAATCTATAGTTTGCTGACTGATTACAGGTTCCAACGCATTGTTTGCATATGGAAGTTTAGGCATTTCGTATGTCATAATTATAAGCATTAAAGATGTTAATAATGTATTCATAATTTGTCTTGAATTATGTTTCTGTTAATATAACGTTTGATATCCAATAAATGTTCTTCCATATCTATAAAACTTTTTGAAGATGTAGAATGACTTGTTGTGGAAGTGCATAATAAACAGTGACTTATGGACTGTTTTCTGAAATGTAATATGCTATCTTAATTATTTTAGTTCGTATACATTGTATGAATCTAAAAAGAATCCCTTAATTTTGCATACATGAATACGAATTATATCGAAGAACTGAATGAAGGACAGCGCGCAGCAGTGCTATACAACGAGGGCCCGTCACTGGTTATAGCCGGTGCTGGTTCCGGTAAGACGCGGGTGCTGACCTATAAAATAGCCTATTTGTTAGAGAATGGTTATCAGCCATGGAATATATTGGCTTTAACTTTTACCAATAAAGCTGCCCGTGAAATGAAAGAGCGTATTGCCCGGCAGGTAGGAGACCAGCGGGCACGTCATTTATGGATGGGCACATTCCATTCTATATTTTTGCGTATTTTGCATGTGGAAGCCGTAAATATAGGTTTTACTTCACAGTTTACCATTTATGATACGGCGGACAGTAAGAGTCTGATGCGTTCTATTATAAAAGAAATGGGCTTGGATGAGAAAGTGTATAAACCGGGGAATGTACAGGCACGTATATCCAATGCGAAAAATCATTTAGTTTCACCTGCGGCGTATGCATCCAATAAAGAGGCATATGAGGGCGATTGTGCAGCTAAGATGCCTGCAATACGTGATATTTATCATCGCTATTGGGATCGTTGCAGGCAGGCGGATGCAATGGATTTTGATGATTTACTTTTTTATACTTTTATACTGTTCAGGGATCATCCGGAAGTGCTGGCGCGTTATCAGGAACAGTTTCGCTATATTCTGGTAGATGAGTATCAGGATACTAATTATGCTCAGCATAGCATTGTATTACAGTTGGCAAAAGATCATCAGCATGTTTGTGTGGTAGGAGATGATGCCCAGAGTATTTACTCTTTCCGGGGAGCTGATATTGATAATATATTATACTTTACTAAAATATATCCCAATACAAAAGTCTTTAAACTGGAACAAAATTATCGGTCTACACAAACTATTGTTTGTGCGGCGAATAGTTTGATTGAGAAGAATGAGAGGCAAATACGTAAGGAGGTTTTTTCGGAGAAAGAGAAAGGGGAAGCCATTGGTGTGTTTCAGGCATACAGTGATGTGGAAGAGGGAGATATTGTAGTCAATAAGATTACGGAACTTCGTCGCTCGGAGCATTATCCCTATTCGGATTTTGCTATACTTTACCGTACCAATGCGCAGAGTCGTGTCTTTGAGGAAGCAATGCGTAAGCGGGGTATGCCATACCGTATTTACGGTGGATTATCCTTTTATCAACGTAAGGAGATTAAGGATGTGATAGCTTATTTCCGGTTGGTTGTTAATCCGAATGATGAAGAAGCATTTAAGCGGATTATTAACTATCCGGCTCGTGGTATTGGTGATACGACAGTGGGGAAGATCATTACTGCAGCTACTGAGAATGGTGTCAGTCTTTGGACTGTGTTATGCGAACCGTTGACATATGGGCTGAATTTCAATAAGGGTACACATTCCAAATTACAGATTTTCCGCGATTTGATTTCAGGATTTCTGGAAGGTGTAGTGGATAAAAATGCTTATGAAATTGGTACGGAAATTATCCGTCAATCCGGTATCATTAATGATGTCTGCCAGGATAATTCTCCGGAGAACCTTAGTCGTAAGGAGAATATCGAGGAGTTGGTCAATGGTATGAGTGATTTTTGTGCGATGCGTCTGGAAGAAGGTAATCCTAATATATCGTTGACTGATTTTCTTTCGGAGGTCTCACTGTTGACAGATCAGGACTCAGATAAAGATGGAGATGATGAGAAAATTACGCTTATGACTGTCCATTCTGCCAAAGGATTGGAATTTAGGAATGTATTTGTGGTGGGAATGGAAGAAAATCTTTTTCCCAGTGGTATGGTAGGGGATTCACCCCGTGCGTTAGAAGAGGAAAGACGTTTGTTCTATGTGGCCATTACCCGTGCAGAAGAACATTGTTTTCTGTCATATGCCCGTACCCGTTTTCGCTATGGAAAAATGGAATTTGGCAGTCCTAGTCGCTTCCTGAAGGATATAGATATTCGTTTTCTGCGTTTGCCCCAGGAGGCAGGGCTTAGTAATAAGATTGATGATGAGTCCGGGGCATTTCGTCGGGAGAATAGCACTGGTTTCTCTCGTTCACCCCATGTACGCGAATCATTTTATAATAAGGAAAAAGAAACTCCTCAGCGTCCTAAACAGCAGATGATTGCTCCGAGCGTTCCGCGCAACCTGAAGCGGGTGACTTCATCAACTCCTGCTTCTTCATCGGTTCCTGCTTCTGCAATGGCAGTACACCCCGGACAATTGATCGAGCACGAACGTTTTGGTCTGGGAGAAGTTGTGAAAGTGGAAGGTGAAGGGGATAATGCTAAAGCTACCATTCGTTTCAAGAATGCGGGTGACAAGCAACTTTTATTGCGCTTTGCCCGTTTTAAAATAATCGGATAAAAAAGAAAATATGATAGATTTTGATCGTTTCCCTTCTCCATGCTATATTATGGATGAAGAATTATTGAGAAAAAACCTCACGCTGATAAAAAGTGTTGCCGATCGTGCCGGGGTGGAAATTATTCTGGCCTTTAAATCGTTTGCTATGTGGCGCTCATTTCCTATTTTTAGGGAATATGTCGAGCATTCTACGGCGAGTTCCGTATATGAAGCGCGATTGGCACTGGAAGAGTTCGGCAGTAAAGCTCATACCTATTCTCCTGCCTATACGGAGGCTGATTTCCCGGAAATCATGCGTTGTAGTAGTCATATAACCTTTAATTCTTTGTCACAATTCTGCCGTTTCTATCCTGCGGTGGTAAAGGAAGGAAGTGGAATTTCCTGTGGTATTCGTATCAATCCTGAATATTCAGAAGTAGAAACAGAGTTATATAATCCTTGTGCTCCCGGAACCCGTTTCGGCATAACGGCAGATTTACTGACTGAAACCTTGCCGCAGGGTATTGAAGGGTTTCATTGTCATTGTCACTGTGAGTCTTCTTCTTACGAACTGGAGCGTACGCTTCAACATTTGGAAGAAAAATTCTCTTATTGGTTCCCGCAGATAAAATGGCTGAATCTGGGTGGTGGTCATTTGATGACACGTAAAGATTATGATGTAGAGCATCTCATTCATTTATTGAATGACTTGCATAGTCGTCATCCTCATCTGTGTATTATTTTGGAGCCAGGTTCTGCTTTTACCTGGCAAACCGGTGTTTTGACTTCTGAAGTAGTGGATATTGTAGAAAGCCGTGGCATTCGTACTGCCATTCTCAATGTCAGCTTTACTTGTCACATGCCCGACTGTCTTGAAATGCCTTATCAGCCCACTGTACGTGGTGCTGAAATGGGGAATAATGGCTGCCATATATATCGTTTAGGAGGGAACTCATGCTTGAGCGGTGATTATATGGGAGATTGGAGTTTCGATCATGAACTGCAAATCGGAGAGCGCATAGTCTTCGAAGATATGATTCACTACACTATGGTAAAAACAAATATGTTCAACGGAATCCATCATCCTGCTATTGCTATGTGGACAAAAGATGGGAAGGCTGAAATATTCAGGCAATTTTCTTACGAAGATTATCGGGACAGAATGAGTTGATAATCAAAAACATGTCTTCAGAGTGGAGGAGATGTATAGTTTCCTTCGCGAAAAAAACGGGCGGAATGTTTGCAGGTTTGGAGAAAATATCTACCTTTGCATCCGCAATCGCGGAAATAGCTCAGTTGGTAGAGCATAACCTTGCCAAGGTTAGGGTCGCGAGTTCGAGTCTCGTTTTCCGCTCATTTTTTTTAGTCTAAGGTGGCTAATAATGCCCAGGTGGCGGAATTGGTAGACGCGCACGTTTCAGGTGCGTGTGTCGAGAGGCATGCAGGTTCGAGTCCTGTTCTGGGCACATTAGGTGAGGCAATTGCTCTTTGAAAATATGAAATGTATGGAGAGGTGGCGGAATTGGTAGACGCGCTACTTTGAGGGGGTAGTGACAGTTATGTCGTGGGAGTTCGAGTCTCCTTCTCTTCACGGTTCGTTGAAAGTTTATTTGCGGAAATAGCTCAGTTGGTAGAGCATAACCTTGCCAAGGTTAGGGTCGC
>CAOYQO010000012.1 GCA_948566455.1 uncultured Phocaeicola sp. | reverse complement strand
GCTTCAGTAACGTCAAGACACAACAAAGCCCCTGTTGCTTCCGCTTCTGTCAATCCGATTTGCAGGCCGGCATTATCAAATCCGTCTTGCAATGGCAGAGGCGCGAACCGTTCAAGGGCGCTTACTATCTCCTTAATTCTCATTATGTGAATAGAAAATTTCGGTGCAAATATAGTAAAAATGCACTGAATAACTGTTTGTTTTACTCTTTTTTTATATATTTGTTCGGATAATTGTAAAACTCTATACCATGAAAGCATTACTTTTCTCGTTTTTCACTTTATTATGCATTCTTTTCTCGTGCCAACCCTCACCCAAAGCCCAGGATGGCGGTGAAGAGGATGCACAAGAGGAATTTGTGGATACTACTCCGAAGGCTACAGCTATCTTCTGGATAGATAAACATAAGGAAATGCCCGGACAACCGTCAAAGAGACCGGGTGCGGTACGTACGGTGAAAGCCAAAGTCAATATCCATTTGGCAGGGCGTATAGAAGTACTTTCGTATGTGAAACCACAGAAAGGATATATAAAAAGTTATATAAATCGCCGTCTTGAGACGTTCAGGGTAAGGAAAGTGTTGATGGACAGTGCTTATATAAAACCCGGCGTACAGTATGTACAGTTGCGTTATACTCCTGAAAAAGTAGAGCACTAACGGCTTTTCTTCTTTTCCTTTTTCTCTACCATTACCTGCAATAGTTTTCCGTTGGAATCGAACGACTTACGTGATGCCAACGAGATGGTAATCATTAGCGAAAGCATGGATGCCGTGAAGGTTATCACCATAATCATCATCTGATATTTAATGGCGACATTCGGACTACTACCTCCCAGGATTTGTCCGATCATTGTGCCGGGCAGTGCCACTAGGCCCATAACGGCAATATTGGCAATTAACGGACTAAAGGACTTTATGATAGCCTGTTTGATAAAAGGCGCCTGTGCTTCTGCCCTTGTGGCACCATTGCCAAGCAGATAGCGATACAATTGCTGTTCCCGTTTCAATCCGCTGTAATAGGCATTCAGTGCAACGACATTGCTGGATAACATATTTCCCATCAGGATACCGAATATCGGAATGAAATACTGGGCACTGAACACATTTTCCAGCCGTAATACGATGGCAATGAAGTACATGCCGATGCAGACAACACTACATAAAAAACCGATGGAGATAGGAATGAACAGTATTTTCCGTTTCAGTTGGGTGCGTGCCAGGGCGGTTTGTGCGGCGACGAATATCATAATAATCACCCACAGAAAGTTGATCCACGGGTTATTCCAAAGAAACAAGTATTTCAGGTAGATACCGATAAAGAAAAGTTGTACAATCATCCGTGCGATACCAATCACGGTAACCCACAATAGCCCTGTCTTGAACTTCCACAAGTAGAACAGCGGAATAAGCAACAGCAGTAATCCGATGGCTAAACTGGTATATGATATGTCGATAGTTCCCACTTTATTAATCTCTTAGTTATAGTGTTATCATCTGGTTGCATCCTTGTGCAAATCCCTGGTCGTGAGAGACGGCAAGGATGGCACTTCCCTCCCTCATTCGTTTCCGGAAGAAAGCAAGTACTCTATCCGTAGAGTCCGAATCCAGTGCGGAAGTCGGTTCATCCACAATCAGCAGCGGCTTTTGCATCAGGGTAGCTACGGCAATCATGATACGTTGTCGCTGTCCTCCGGAGATCTCATTCACACGTTTATCGTACAATTCCTCTTCCAGCCCCAATTCATCGAAACAGGCAAATAGTTTGTCCAGTGAAAAGGGAGTATTCCGATTGGCTTTCAGATTGAAAGGGAGTTGCACCATTTCCTTCACCCATTCCGATGGAAGCGCCAGTTCTTGCGGTATCCATGCCACTTGCCTGCGAATTTGGTCGATAGTTCCTTTTTTCAGTAAAATGCCGTTAACGGTGATGCTTCCTGCTTTGAGGGGTACAAATCCTAAAATAGCATTCAGCAAGGAGGTTTTTCCTCGCCCCGATTGTCCAGAAATGCAGGCGATTTCCCCTTCGTGCAGTTGTAAGCAAAAACCGGAAAAAAGTGTATCTGCTCCGAAAGCGATACATGCGTTGTCTATCTGAAGTATAGTCTTGGTTCCCATTTGAAAGCAAATATAGAAAGGAATTCTGAAAAAACGGCGGATTTTTGGCTGAAATCAGTATCTTTAAATAAGATAAGCTGCATTTTTGCATAACATTTTCATGCAAGCATGAAAGTTCTGCACTCAATTTGCATTATCTTTGCTATCAGTTTTTAATAAAAGTGAGAATTATGATACAGAACGAACGTGCAAGCCGCCACGAACATGTGTTGGACGTAGCAAGGCAGATGATGACTGCTGCCCGTACCGCTCCGAAAGGAAAAGGTGTAGATATAATTGAAATAGCCATGGTCACCGGAGACGATTTAAAAGTATTGTCGGACAAGATGGTTGCCATGGTGGAAGAACACGGAATGAAGTTCTTTTTGCGGGATGCCGCCAACATTTTGCAGGCTGAATGTGTAATTATAATAGGTACGCGCGAGCAGGTGCAAGGATTGAATTGCGGCCATTGTGGTTACCCCACTTGTGCGGGACGCCCTGAAGGTGTGCCTTGTGCCGTGAATTCGGTCGATGTAGGTATAGCTATCGGTTCGGCTTGTGCCACGGCAGCCGATTTGCGTGTGGATACCCGTGTGATGTTCTCTGCCGGACTTGCTGCACAGCAATTGGAGTGGTTGCCGGGATGCAGATCCGTGTATGCTATTCCGGTCAGTGCTTCGACCAAGAATCCGTTCTTTGACCGCAAGCCGAAAGAAGAAAAGAAAGAATGATAAATATGAGTGATACATTCAATGCTGTTTTACCTGCCGAATGGGCGCCGCAAAGCGGAATACAGCTGACTTGGCCCCATGCCGGAACTGACTGGGCGCATATGCTTACGGAGGTACAAGCCTGTTTTGCCGCTATCGCACGCGAAATAGCCCAACGGGAATTGCTTCTGATCGTAACTCCCGAACCGGAGGAGGTCAAAAAGCAGATTTCAGCTACCGTCAATATGCAGAATGTCCGTTTCATGGAGTGTGAAACGAATGATACTTGGGCGCGTGATCATGGTGCAATTACCATGTTGGATTCAGAAGGCGCTTCGCTTCTTGATTTCATGTTCAATGGCTGGGGGCTGAAATTCGCTTCAGATAAAGACAATCTGATTACCCGTCAGGCTGTGGAATCCGGTTTCCTGAATGGGCGGTATGTTAATCGTCTGGGCTTTATTCTGGAAGGTGGTTCCATTGAGAGCGACGGTTTGGGAACATTGCTCACCACGTCTGAGTGTTTGCTTTCTCCCAATCGTAACGGACAGATGAGCCGCGATGAAATCGAAGACTATCTCTGTTCTGTATTTCATCTGAAACAGGTACTTTGGCTCGATCATGGGTATTTGGCAGGAGATGATACGGATAGTCATGTCGATACGCTCGCTCGTCTTTGCTCACCGGATACTATTGCCTATGTGCAATGCACCGATACGCAGGATGAACATTACGAAGCTCTACATCAAATGGAAGAGCAACTGAAAACCTTCCGTACTTTGAATGGAAACCCCTATCGTCTGTTGGCATTGCCTATGGTAGACAAAATTGAGGAAGAGGGCGAACGCCTCCCCGCAACGTATGCCAATTTCTTGATAATGAATGATGCAGTGCTTTATCCTACTTATCGTCAGCCGGAGAATGACCAACGTGCTAAAGAAGTCTTGCAGGAAGCGTTCCCGGAATATGAGATTGTAGGCATTGATTGCCGGGCACTGATCAAGCAGCATGGATCACTCCATTGTGTTACGATGCAGTACCCTGCCGGTGTATTGAAATAAAATTAGAAAGATATGAGAAAAATAAAAGTCGGAATTATTCAGCAAGCCAATACAGCAGATCTTCGTACGAACCTGATGAACCTGGCTAAAAGCATAGAAGCCTGTGCTGCACATGGTGCGCAACTGGTTGTATTACAAGAACTGCACAACTCTCTGTATTTCTGTCAGACTGAAAACACGCAACTGTTTGATCTGGCGGAAACCATTCCCGGCCCTTCCACCGGATTTTATTCCGAACTGGCCGCTGCCAATAAGATCGTATTGGTAACCTCCCTATTTGAGAAACGTGCCCCGGGACTCTATCATAATACCGCCGTTGTTTTTGACCGTGACGGAAGCATTGCCGGAAAATATCGCAAGATGCATATCCCCGACGATCCGGCCTATTATGAAAAGTTCTACTTCACCCCTGGAGATATAGGTTTCGAACCTATCCAAACCTCTCTCGGAAAGTTGGGTGTACTTGTTTGCTGGGATCAGTGGTATCCTGAAGCTGCCCGTCTGATGGCATTGAAAGGTGCCGAATTATTAATCTACCCCACCGCCATTGGCTGGGAAAGCAGTGACGCCGATGATGAAAAGGCACGTCAGCTCAACGCCTGGATTATCTCCCAGCGTGCCCATGCCGTAGCCAACGGACTTCCCGTTATCTCCGTTAACCGTGTCGGTCACGAACCCGATCCATCCATGCAGACGAATGGCATCCAATTCTGGGGAAATAGTTTTGTAGCAGGTCCGCAAGGAGAATTCCTTGCACAAGCCGGAAACGACCGTCCGGAAAATATAGTAGTGGAAATAGATATGGATCGTTCGGAAAATGTACGCCGTTGGTGGCCTTTCCTACGCGATCGCCGTATCGATGAATACGGTGGATTGACGAAACGCTTTCTCGATTAAAATGCAATTCGATAAAGCGCAATTTGATAAAAGCGCAGCAAACGCAGTTTGATAAAACGTTAACGGAACGTGATTCTCCTGTTCATTATAAAATTCACGCCTCCGTAGATGAACAGTCCCAGGAACTGAGCCAGGTATTCATCACAATTCAGTGCCTCGACCAACACTATCAGAAATAGGAATTGCGCCAGATACGCCATTCCGAAAGCGATAGAAAAGAGCAACACCTGCCTCCAGGTGTTGCTCTTCTTTTCTTTATCATCCAAAGGAAATATCCAGTGCTTGCACCAGATAAAATTATGAGTCTGTGCAATGACGTAAGCAGTTATGTTAGAGAGCATATAGTCGATGTCCAGTTCATCCATCATCAGCCAGATGACTGCTGCTATAATCAGGGCATTCAGCGTACCGATTACCGCAAAACGGAAGATGCGTCTCGACTCTCTCACAACAAACTAACCTACTCTTATTCTTTGATATCTACGATCAGATTCAGTTCGTCCAACTGAGACGGATCAAGTGCCGCAGGAGCATCCAGCATCACGTCACGTCCACTGTTATTCTTCGGGAATGCGATGCAGTCACGAATACTATCCAATCCGGCAAAGAGAGATACCCAACGATCAAGCCCATATGCCAGACCACCATGAGGAGGTGCACCGTATTTGAATGCATTCATCAGGAATCCGAATTGTTCTTCTGCTTTTTCAGGAGTGAAGCCCAGGATTTCGAACATCTTTGCCTGCAACTTCGGATCGTGGATACGGATTGAACCGCCACCAACTTCCACACCGTTGATTACCATATCATAAGCATCGGCACGTACTGCTGCCGGATCAGTGTCCAGTAAGGCTATATCTTCATCCTTCGGATGGGTGAACGGATGGTGCATAGCCATCAAGCGGTTTTCTTGCTCGCTCCATTCAAACATCGGGAAGTCTACAACCCACAGGCATGCGAATGTATTCTTATCACGCAATCCCAGTTGGCTACCCATTTCCAAGCGAAGCTCGCAAAGCTGCTTGCGCGTCTTCATGGTGTCGTCACCGCTCAAAATCAGAATTAAGTCACCCGGTTTGGCAGCGAAAGCTTCTTTCACCTGTTGCAGTACTTCCTGCGTATAGAATTTGTCAACGCTCGATTTTACACTTCCGTCTTCTTCTATACGGGCGTAAACCATACCTTTTGCACCAATCTGCGGTCTCTTCACAAATTCCGTCAGTGCATCCAGCTGTTTGCGGGTGTAGTGTGCAGCACCTTCGGCACAGATACCACCGATGTATTCGGCGCTATCAAATACAGAGAAGCCATGACCTTTCAGTATATCCATCAGCTCTACGAACTTCATGCCGAAACGCAAGTCGGGTTTGTCGCTACCATAATATTTCATGGCGTCCGCCCATGCCATACGCTGGAACTGACCTTCCAATTCCACACCGCGGATTTCTTTGAACAGATATTTCGTCATACCTTCAAACAGGTTGATGATGTCGTCCTGTTCCACGAAAGACATTTCACAGTCTATCTGAGTAAATTCCGGCTGACGGTCGGCACGAAGGTCCTCGTCACGGAAGCACTTGGCAATCTGAAAGTAACGGTCGAAACCGGATACCATCAGCAATTGCTTCAAGGTCTGCGGGCTTTGCGGCAAAGCGTAGAACTGTCCCGGATTCATGCGTGAGGGTACCACGAAGTCACGTGCACCTTCCGGAGTAGAGCCTACCAGTACAGGAGTTTCCACTTCGATGAAACCCTGGCTGTCCAGGTAGCGGCGTACCTCAATGGTCATTCTATGGCGGAGTTCCAGATTTCTGCGTACCGACGGACGGCGCAAATCCAGATAACGGTATTTCATGCGGATATCGTCGCCACCATCCGTATTATCTTCGATGGTGAACGGAGGTGTCAGGGCTGCATTCAGCACATTCAGTTCCGATACGATGATTTCAATATCTCCGGTCGGGATATTAGCATTCTTGCTGAAGCGTTCGTTCACCGTTCCTGTAATCTGAATGACGAATTCGCGTCCCAGGCGGTTGGCGTTCTCGCAAAGTGCGGCGTCTACCTCTTCGTTGAAAACTAACTGGGTGATACCGTAACGGTCGCGGAGGTCAATGAATGTCATGCCTCCCATTTTGCGGCTGCGCTGCACCCAACCTGCCAGCGTTACTTGCTTATTGACATCGGAGATACGAAGTTCTCCGCAGGTGTGTGATCTAAACATCTTTATATTTACAATTTACAATTTACAATTTACAATTTGGCTGCGCTGTCGGGCACACGCTTAATTGCTAATGACGCGCAAAAATACAGATTTATTTTATAAAAAACTCAGATTTTCGTTAACTTCTTAATCTGCTCTTTGCTCTTATCCAATATCATCTTGTTCTTATGCACAATCTCCTCATTGATCTGCTTCAGGCCATTTATATAATCCTGTGCCCGTTGCAATACATTCGAAGAGTCTTTTTCGGCATACCGGGGGATGATTACCTGCAATCCTTCTTTGATTACTTTCACGTCAATGTTTTCCCCCATCATCATGGGATCCCCGTCAAAGTGCACTACCCCCGGTTTTGTACGGTGGATGCGCAGTGTCTGGCAGCGGAAAGTTTTGATGCGGCTATTTTGATCTATAGTTTTATTAAATAGTTGGAAAGACAGGGAGGGCACATCCAGCACCGTGAAAGGCTCAAGGATGGTCACGTCCAGTAATCCGTCCGTCAGCATGGCCTGTGGAGCTATATACGCATTGTTTCCGTATTGCGAAGCGTTGCCGCAGGCTATCAGGAAAGCCTTATACTTTAAGGTACCGTCTTCCGTTTCCAGTTCGTAAGTTTCGGGCTGATACTTCAGGCTCTCCAGTAGAGTCTTTTCTAAATAGGTAAGAGGTCCTCTCCTGCCCGCCTTTGCAAACTTCAGGCTGACAAAAGCATCGAAACCCACACCGCAGGTACAGAAGAAAGGTACTTCATTGATTTTTCCGTAATCGATGACGTCTATAATTCCTTCGTTGATGATTTCTATCGCCTTTTTAGGCTCCATCGAAATTTGCAGGTGGCGTGCAAGTCCGTTTCCCGAACCACACGGAATGATGCCCAATGCAGTTTTTGTATGCACCAGCGAGCGGGCTATTTCGTTGATCGTACCGTCACCGCCAATAGCCACTACAGCATGCACATTTTCCTTTGCTTTTTGTGCAGCAATTTCAACAGCATGTCCGGCATATTCGGTATAGATTACCTCTTGGGCATACTTTGTCTTATCCAGCTTTTCATCGAGCAAATGGAGGATTTGCTCTTTACTCTGCGTGCCGGATTTCGGATTTATAATGAATGATATTTTCTTTTTTTCTTCGTCCATGCAAGGGTTGTTTCACTATGCAATTTTATAAATGGCAAAAGTAATACAAATACTTGAATTTTTAACCATAGAGTGGGCTTTAATCCATGGGCAAATATATTTTTTAGTAAAAAAAGAACAGATAAGCACATATTTTGCTATCTTTGCCCCCTGTTTTCAAAAGGCTTGTAACTAAGAGTTAAATATTTCATATTATATAATAAACATTTCATGGGATTACTACAAGACAAATTGGCGAAATACGACCTGCCACAGCAATATATGGCAATGGGCGTATACCCCTATTTCCGCACAATTGACAGCCATCAGGATACTGAGGTGTTGATGGATGGTAAAAAAGTCCTGATGTTCGGTTCGAATGCTTATACGGGACTGACTTACGATAAAAGAATAATAGAAGCCGCAAAAGCTGCCACAGATAAATACGGTACAGGTTGTGCAGGTTCCCGTTTATTAAATGGAACTCTTGATATACACGTAGAGTTGGAAAAAGAACTGGCTGAGTTTGTCGGAAAAGACGATGCACTCTGTTTTTCCACCGGATTTACTGTAAATGAGGGTGTTATTCCGCAATTGACGGGACGTAACGATTACATTATCTGTGACGACCGCGTGCACGCTTCCATCGTAGATGGTCGCCGCCTCTCCTTTTCTACTCAATTAAAGTATAAACATAACGATATGGCCGATCTGGAAAAAGAACTCCAGAAATGCGAGCCGGATGCTATCAAACTGATCGTGGTGGATAGTGTTTTCTCTATGGAAGGCGACCTTGCCAATCTCCCCGAAATCGTACGTTTGAAGAAGAAATACAATGCCAGCATCATGGTGGACGAAGCACACGGATTGGGTGTATTCGGAAAACAGGGACGTGGTGTTTGCGATCATTTCGGTGTGACGGATGATATCGACCTGATTATGGGTACGTTCAGCAAGTCACTGGCTTCTATCGGTGGATTTGTTGCCGGAGATGCTTCGGTAATCAACTGGTTGCGCCACAATGCCCGTTCTTATATATTCCAGGCAAGTAACACGCCTGCTGCTACTGCTGCTGCCCGTGAAGCTCTTCACATCATTATGAACGAACCGGAGCGTCAGCAACGTTTGTGGGACATCACCAACTATGCATTGAAGAAATTCCGTGATGCCGGTTTCGAAATCGGTGAAACTGAATCTCCTATCATTCCATTGTATGTGCGTGATGCGGAAAAAACATTTATCGTAACTAAGATGGCGTTTGACGAAGGCATCTTCATCAATCCGGTTATTCCGCCCGCTTGTGCACCGCAAGATACGCTGGTACGCGTAGCATTGATGGCTACTCACACCAAAGAGCAGGTAGACTATGCTGTCGAGAAGTTGACGAAATGTTTCCGTGAACTCGGAGTGATTGAATAAGGATTTTCCTAAAATCAGATAAAATGAAAAGAGACTGTCTTCAAAAGGCAGTCTCTTTTTTTTAGGGAATTGATAAAATTATGTAAGTTTGCCATCTGAAAATATTAACTTAATACTAAGAAACAAATGTCTAATACCCCCTCAGCAGCTTTTTCGGATACCAAGGCGCATTACGATCTTCTGGACGGACTTCGTGGTGTAGCGGCCCTTATGGTAATATGGTATCATATATTCGAAGGCTATGCTTTTGCAAGCGATACCATGATTACGACGTTCAATCATGGATATTTAGCCGTAGATTTTTTCTTTATCCTTTCAGGTTTCGTTATTGGCTATGCCTATGATGACCGCTGGGGTAAGAGTCTTACAATGAAAGATTTCTTTAGGCGTCGTTTGATACGTCTTCATCCTATGGTGATAATGGGGGCTGTCTTGGGGGCTATTACATTTTGTATTCAGGGTTCCGTGCAATGGGATGGAACACATATCGGCATCTCCATGATAATGCTGTCTCTGCTTTGCACGATATTCTTTATTCCCGCAATGCCGGGCGTAGGTTATGAAGTTCGTGGCAACGGTGAGATGTTTCCATTGAACGGGCCTTGCTGGTCATTGTTCTTTGAATATATAGGTAATATTCTTTATGCTTTGTTTATTCGTCGCTTATCTAATAAGGCGCTGACTGTGCTCGTTGTATTGTTGGGAGTGGCATTGGCGCTATTCGCGGTCTTCGATGTTTCCGGTTATGGAAATATAGGTGTAGGATGGACATTGGACGGTGTAAACTTTGGCGGTGGGTTGTTGAGAATGCTGTTCCCGTTTTCTGTGGGGATGCTTATGTCGCGTAACTTCAAGCCTATGAAGGTGAAAGGCGCGTTCTGGATATGTACCATTGTATTGATTGCTTTGTTCTCAGTACCCTATCTGGAAGGTGCGGAGCCGATTTGCACAAATGGCCTTTATGAAGCATTTTGTATTATTGTAGCTTTCCCAGTCCTTGTATGGATAGGAGCATCGGGAACTACTACGGATAAAAAGTCAACTCAGATATGTAAGTTTCTGGGAGATATCTCTTATCCGATTTATGTGATACATTATCCGTTCATGTATCTGTTCTATGCATGGTTGATTAAAAATCAACTCTTTACTTTAGAGCAGACCTGGCAGGTTGCCTTATGTGTTTATGCATGGAATATATTACTGGCCTATTTGTGTTTGAAGTGGTATGACGAACCCATACGAAAATACTTGGCTAAACGTTTCTTGAAGAAAAAATGATATTCGGATTCATATTAGTTACAATATTGTTTATTTTGTTATCATCTTGCTTTGATATTGAAAGTTTTTTAGTATGTTTGTCGCATTATTAATGAAAAACACGTCTTTTCAATGAAAAAGCAAGATTTCCTGTTTATTATTCTGGTAGTGGTAGTCTTTCTACCCTTCTTTTTGAGTGACGCGGTTTATGACTGGTATAAGTCGTTCAATGCTGAACACGGCATGGTGATGAGCTTTCTGAAGTTTGCCATTCTGTCTTCGTTGGGCGAAGTGCTGGGATTACGAATCAGTGCGGGAGTGTACAACCGGAAGGGTTTCGGTATTATTCCGCGCATGGTGGTATGGGGCATACTTGGTATGGGTATCAATGCCGCTATGATTATCTTTTCAAAAGGTGTGCCGCAGTTCATGGAGTATATGGGAATGGCAAATGCTGCCGCAACGTTTACAAGTGAAGCGATGTCTCTCGATAAGGTGCTGGTGGCGCTGGCCATATCGGTAACGATGAACACAATCTTTGCTCCGGTATTCATGACTTTCCATAAAATAACAGATACTCATATCCTGATGTGCGGCGGTTCTATTAAGAGTCTTATCACTCCTATCCCGATGACGAAAATCATCACCGGACTGAACTGGAACGTTCAATGGAACTTCGTTTTTAAGAAGACAATCCCGTTCTTCTGGTATCCTGCACACACCATTACTTTCATGCTTCCACCGGACATGCGCGTATTGTTTGCGGCATTGCTGGGCATTGTGCTGGGAGTATTGCTGGCAGTGGCGGCACGGAAATAGTTTTTTTATTACCTTTGCTTCCTGCTAAACGAAAATAGATGTATGAAACTATATAGTAAGCAGGAAGCAATCGCACGCATGAATATGCTGGCAGGCTGTTCAAAGTCGTTCGTCTTTCTGATTGATTATTCGCAGGAACAGGTTTATGTGGAAGAGACGGCAGAGGTCTCACCGGAGGAGTTGATATATAACCTGAATGGATTTACGAATGAAGCAGTTGCCGGTTTAACGGATGAATTGCTTTCGGAGAGTTTGCCGGAACAGATAGAATGGATCTCACAGCCTGTTTCTTTCCGGGAATATAGTCGTGCTTTCAGACATGTGAAAAAGAATATTCTTGCCGGAAACAGCTTTCTTACGAATTTAACTTGCCGGACTCCGGTACAAACCAATCTGACTTTAAAGGATATATATTGTAATTCCCGTGCTTTATATAAAGTATGGGTAAAGAATCGTTTTGTAGTTTTCTCTCCGGAGATTTTTGTTCGGATAAAGAAAAGGATTATCAGCTCTTATCCCATGAAAGGTACGATAGACGCTACCCTGCCCAATGCCGTACAGACCTTGATGAATGACGGGAAAGAAGCGGCGGAACATGCCACGATTGTGGATCTGATCAGGAATGATCTGAGTATTGTGGCATCTCGTGTCCGAGTGGAGCGTTATCGCTATATAGATGTGTTGCAGACAAATCGGGGACCGATATTGCAGACCAGTTCGGAGATATGCGGTGAACTTCCAGAAGATTACAAACGGCAGTTAGGTGATATTCTTTTCAGTATGTTGCCTGCCGGCTCTATTACCGGAGCACCCAAAAAGAAGACGATGCAGATTATTCGTGAAGCTGAGGGATATGAACGGGGATTCTATGCGGGAATAACCGGATATTTCGATGGAGACAGTCTGGATAGTGCCGTGATGATACGTTTTGTAGAGCAAGAGGCGGACGGAATGTATTTTAAAAGCGGTGGTGGCATTACTTTCAAGAGTGACGCCCACAGTGAATATGAAGAAATGAAACAGAAAATATATGTGCCGATTTATTGAAACGATACAAGTACGTGACGGTAAGTTGCAGAATCTTGCCCATCACAACCGTAGGATGAATGAGACGAGACAGGCGGTTTTCGGAATGGTGGATCAACTGGATATTCTGAATTATATAGAGGATTGCCCTGAAAGTGGTTTTTATAAATGCCGGGTAGTTTATGGCAGAGAAGTATGTGAAGTGACATTTTCCGTTTATACAATAAGGGCTGTACGTTCACTCCGGTTGGTAGGTTCGGATACGATTGATTATCGCTACAAAAGTACGAACCGGAAGGAATTGGAAGCATTGTATGCCCTGCGCGATAACCAGGATGATGTGCTGATTGTCAGAAACAATCTTTTGACAGATACTTCCATTGCTAATGTGGCGTTAGAAAAAGAGGGAGTCTGGTATACGCCAAGGACTCCCTTATTGAAAGGCACAAAACGTGCATTGCTGTTGGAACAGGGGGTACTGACGGAATGTGATATTCCGTCAGATGAGATTTCCTCCTATTCACATATCGCTTTATTTAATGCGATGATTGATTTTCAGTCTCTGGTTCTGGAGATTAACCGGGATACGGTTATTCGTATTTGATACTATCTACCGGATTATTTCTTGCTGCCCGATAACTGTTCAGGCATACTGTGAGCAGGGTGATGCAGACAGTGAAGAACAAAGGAAGCAGGAAATGAAGAATACCAATGTGTACATGGTAAGCAAATTGTTGCAGCCAATAATTCATCAGATAGCAGACCAGGGGTACAATGAGTATAAACGCTATGCCTATGTAGTACAGGAACGGGCGATTGACAAGCCATAATATTTGCCCGAATGATGCACCGTGAATCTTCCGAATTCCTATTTCGCGTATACGTTGCTGGATAGCATAATGGGTGATGCCGAATAGCCCGAACAGTGTTAGGAATAAACTGATTGATGCATACATCAGCAGGATGCGGGAAAAGTCGGTGACTTCCTGATTATTGGAGATCAGTACCTGATAAGGGTCTTCATAATTGAATGGAGTACCGGGGTATTTCTTCTCCCATAATCCGCGAAGATGATGGATAACTGCTGTGCGATCTTGTTCGTCAAACCGTAAGGTCAATGTGGTATAGTTATCTTGTGGCGTTTCGTGCAGAATCATTCTCAGTGGAAACACATTGTTTGTGAGCGAATATTTCTTGAAATCTTTCATGACACCGATAATAGTACCTTTCTCACTCTTTTCGGGCACGTATTTAGAGATCGGTTGTCCCACCGGGTCTTCTCCTTCGGGCACAAGATAGCGAATGAAGGACTCGTTGATGATGACCGGCACAGAGGTACGGAGTAATAAATGGAATGTTTGTTTGGCATCCAGCAAGTAGAAATCGTATATATCCAGGAAGTCCGGACAGTTTTCATAAAGTTCAAGCATCAGAAGGTCATTCTTCTCTCCATTTTGGCGGGGAACGGCCATACTCATGGTATAAAGACCTGATTTGGACGGTACAACAGATTTTACTCCGGGGATGGATTTAATGTCTTCTATCCAAGTAGGTAAAGGGGATTGCCGGGAGTCGCCGATTCCAAACTCAACGATTCCTTTGTAGCGGCTTCCCTCCTGCTCTATCAGGTCCATTTGGCTACGGATTATCATAAAAGCACTTAGCAGTCCGATAGAAATCATGAATTGTAAAGTGACCAGTGCTGCTACAATGCGCTGTTTCTTACGACCTGTAAAGAAGCTGCGGTAACGGCTTTCGGACAAGGTCTGTATCTTCCGGCCCATGTATTCTGCCGGAACAACGGATAGAATGATGACAAACAGCAGGATAACAGGGAACACCTGAACGGAGAAAAGATAGGAGAACGACAGATGTGCGGATATGGTTGCATTGAATACTGCTAACAGGTCGCTCATCAACAGAATGGACAACAGGAATGCTGTAATCACCATCAGGAAAGTATCGGCAAAGAGTTGCTTACGGATTTGACGCTGGCTTGCACCTAAAAGGCTTTCAATGTGCAAGGTGCGTATTTGCTTCAATATGCGTGAAAAACTGAGGTTGATATAGTTGAAGCAACCGATGAACAAGATTAATAAAGCAGATAACAGTCCGACGCTTAACAGGGTCTTTTGCCGATGCTCGATACACTGGTTGCTATCTTGTGTGGTAGTGGTAAAATAGGATTCCTGTAAAGTCTGGGTACGATAATACCCTTTGCCTAATAAAGTAGGAAGTTCGGTTGTATCGAAGCGTTGGCGAAAGGCGTTGAGGTCTGTTCCTTCTTTGAGAAGTATCGAACAGGTGGTTCCTTCGGGACTTTTTAGATGCGTGAGCAAGTCTGCCTGCAACATGCTTTGCGGTGGCAGGCGGAAGACGGCGGCGATACGGTAGGCACTTTTGGATTGGGGGATATCCAGCAACTTGCCGAGGCAGTCGGTGGTACCGAAACAGCGTTCGGCCAAAGCTTGGCTGATGGCGATGGTTCCTGGGTGGGTCAATACTTCTTCTATTTTTCCTGCAAGGGTTTCGATGGGGATAAATAGAGGTAATGTGCTGTCCGCCGAAAGCAGGTTCAGTTCGGAATATTCTTGGTCGTCCACACGGATTTTTGTGTGAGTGATAGCTTGTGTGCGTAGTGAAGCTTCTATCTCAGGGAATTGTGAGATGATTTCGGGGACAGATTCGTGATATACGAATGTTCCCTGCATTTCTTGTTGTGCGAAAGGTAATGTTTGTGTCAGCCGAAGGATGCGGTCACGGTTGGGGTTGTTATACTCGATGTTGTATTCATATAGGACGAAGGCTGTCAGTAGGTTGGTGCAGGCGATACCGATAACCAAGCTGACAAGAGAGATAGTGACGAACAATTTGTTTCGCCACCAGCTACGCAGGACAAACTTCAGAATGTACATATTCTTTTAGTGATAATATTAATAGGTTTTAGCTCTATCAGGAAGCCTGAAGAGTTTACATTATATAGTGCCGGGAAACCTGAAAGGGCTCGCATTTACAGTACAGAAGCCTGAAAGGCTTACATCATATAGCGTAGGGCATCGCCCTACGTAATAAGTATTCCCATTTCTGGGCCCTGAAAGGGCGAAATAAAATAGTACATCTCCGATTTCGTCCTTTTAGGGCTTAAGTAAAAATGTGTATAATATGGGTTACAGACTCACCTCTGTCACCACCTGTCCGTCGAACAGATTAATGATACGTCCTGCAAAACCGGCATCGTGCTGCGAGTGAGTTACCATGACGATGGTGGTTCCTTCTTTGTTCAGTTCATTCAGCAGTTCCATCACTTCCTTACCGTTCTTAGAATCCAGATTACCGGTAGGCTCATCGGCAAGGATCAGCTTTGGATTGGCTACTACGGCACGGGCAATGGCAACACGTTGCTGCTGACCACCGGAGAGTTGTTGCGGGAAGTGTTTGCTTCGGTGTGTAATGGCCATGCGTTCCATCGCTGTTTCCACGCGACGTTTGCGTTCGGCGGAAGGAATGCCCATGTAGAGCAACGGTAATTCGATGTTTTCGTATACGTTCAGTTCGTCAATCAGGTTGAAGCTTTGGAATACGAAACCAATGACCCCTTTACGCAGGCTGGTGCGTTGTGCTTCGGTGTATTTGGATACTTCCTTTCCATTGAGGTAGTATTCTCCGCCCGAAGGGTTGTCGAGCAAGCCGAGGATATTCAGCAATGTAGATTTACCGCAACCGGAAGGTCCCATGATTGCGACGAACTCGCCTTCTTTCACTTCGATGTTCACATTGTTCAAAGCCCATGTCTGTACTTCTTCGGTCTTGAAGATTTTTTGCAGGTTTACTGTTTTAATCATAATAGTGATAATTTTAATTAGTAATATTGTTTATTCATTTTTTATTATCTCGGCCGGATTGATATGCATGATCCGGTAAATTTTGTATGCGGTGGTGAGGAATATCATCAGGGCTACACTGAAGAATAACAGAATTCCCCAATCCCAACCCTGTATACATTTCACTGTACTTTCGCCTGTTGATAGCAGCATCAGTCGTACCAAAGGATAAGCAACCGCAAAAGCCAGCAGGAAAATCACCAGATAAGCCTTACCGAATATACCGGCAATGATCCGTGGGGTAGCTCCGTTGATTTTACGAATGGCTATTTCCTTCTGTCGGCTGACCGTATCCATGGAGATGGCCGAATAGATGCTCAGTACAACCAATAGTATACTTACAACGGCCAGGATTGTCATCGCCACTTGTGTCATATACATTGATCCCATCATGGTGTGTTTATTATCGGCCAGGGAACGGACTTCAAGAGGCAAAGTATTGGGTACGTATTTCCGACAAATATCAGTAATACGGTGGACACTCTTGGCAGCGTTCGCATTCGGTGCCAGTTTGAAATAGAAACATCTGAAGCGATTACCGGGAAAGAATGCCGAGCCAATGGTATTTCCTCCCCGGATTTCTTTATAGAGCGCTTCGAAGGTACCGATGATTCGGTAACTTCGACCTTCAATCTCTACTCTGTCTTGCACGCTGTCCTTATCCAGTTGCAGTCTGAAATCCTCACTGACATAGACGGTGCCTTCCGCTTCTTCACTCACTTCCTTTCCCTGTAACGGGATGTTCAGGAATTTGAAGTAACTCGGAGATCCCTCTGCTATGGCAATCCAGACTTCCGATTGGTCGGCTTTCTTATAGGTGCGCATAAAATGACTTCCACTTCGCAAATCATCTGTCATAGTCAGTGTCTCTATACATTCCGGAAGTGCCCGAATATCAGACAATATGGGATTTAGATTCTGCCACATGCGTTGGGTATTCACTTTCAGGGAAATGATATTTTCTTCTTCTTCGGATGTAAGCGGATTGTATGCCCGACTGAACGTTTCGTGCCACACCATATTGACACCGAGCGTGCTGCCCACAAAGAAAATGGCAATGCCTAACTGCAACCACATCATAATTGAACGGAAAATATGACGGCTACGGTTATTGTTGATTTGGCTGATTATGCTCACTTGCCGTAAACGGCGGATAGGAAACCATATTACGAGCATACATATCATCAGAAGTGCAATATATATTTGAAACTGTACAACGTAGATAGATGACAAGGGTAAATCGGGCATATCATGGCTTGGAATGTATATTTCCGCAAGATTTATCATGAGTTCCGTTAGAACCAGAGATAAAAGAAATGCAGTGGACATCATCCAAAATACTTCAGTGAAAAGAAGCAGGAACAGTCCTTTTATCTCGGACCCCATACACTTGCGAAGCGCCACTTCACGCTGACGGTTATAGAACATCTGAATGATGAACTTAAGGAAATTAATCAGCCCTGAAAACAGGATAAGTGAGGCTATGAACAGTATTAGAAACTGCACCATTGTCAGTTCCTTGTCTTGCCGCATACTGAACATGGCGTGAGGGTGCACTGTATCTTCATTCCGTTGCCACGTTATGGACTGTAAACTTTTGTTTAGCATTTCCATCGTTGCCTTAGGCGATAGATAGGCTTCTACACTCAAGGCGTCATTAGGCGTGACTTCATAGGAGAAATAACAATCGACTTTGGGGTCTTGCGGTCCGTTATCTTCCACTACATTTACGACTTTAAAGCTCTGTATTGTATTTCCCGCTATACTTTGTGGGTTAGCAAGGCGTATGGTTGTTCCAATAGGATTTGCAGTGCCGTACGCTTTACTTGCAAATTTATTGGATAATACCACTTCATCAGGTGCTTCGGGAAGTCGGCTGCCATGTAGCAATTTTCTGTTGTTATAGGAGAAAAAGTTGCTGTTAACCCCTCTATAACCTATCAGAAAAGGTAAATTACGTTGTTCGTTATCAATGACTTCTATTTCCGTTGAATTGTTAAAGGATTGTATGGTCAGGCATTCTAAACCACTGATAGATTGCTCTTCCAGTCGCTTTATTTCATGGGTTCGGAAAAAAGGACTTTGTTTCTGGCTGACTGTTATTCTTATCCGTCGCTCGCTGTCAGGTAAGTTTTCAAGTTTGGTCCATTCCTGCATGAAAAAGCATACAAGGGTATAGCATACGATTCCCACTGCCAGGCAGAGGGCTGAAATGAAACTGTGAGTCTTGTACTTCAGCAGATTTCGTAGAGCAACTTTCAAATAATGTAATATCATTGTTCTTATTCGTTTTTAATAACTTCCGCCGGATTGGTCCTTGCTATCCGCAAGATACGGAAAAGTATTGTAAAGCCTGTAATGAAAGTAACAATCAAGAATATACAGAGCCAGAAAAGCAGACCGCAATCAAAGAATACCGTATACATTTGTCTCCATAACATCAATACAACATATATAAGCGGGAATGCAACGATGGCACTACACAATAACAAGATAATATAAAGACGGGCAAACAATAGGATAATCTGCGGAACATCTGCCCCGTTTACTTTACGGATAGCAACTTCTTTCTGACGTCGTTCTGTATCGAGCGTGATACTGGAGTACACACCTAACAGTGTGATAATAATGCTGATAACGGCAAAGAACAAAATAATGTCTTTCAGATTGTACTCAAGAGCCTGCGAAACATGGATATCATCCAGGAATGTTTTAGCCTGATAAGTTATATTTTCAGGAAGCATCTCGTGGTAGACTTTCTCAATCCATCGGGCTACTTCCTTTTGCTGGCCCGGATGACTCTTTATGTAACAATGGCCTATATAGACTGAAGGATCATAAGGCAGGAAAGCATATCCACTACTTCGGTTATATACATCGGCCTGAAAAGGTGCAGATATTCCACAGACTGTGTAGTCGGTATTACCGCTATACAAGTTCATACCGATTACATCTTTCTTCTGTATCTGCTGCCAGACATTATCTACCACAATATCTTTTTCCGTTTGAGGAAGTCTTCCTTGTTCTATGGGAATATTCATGAAAGAGAAGAAATTGGCGGGTACAGCCATGACACTAATATCAACCCAGGAGTTCTCATTTCCCTTTTCGGTCGTTAATCCATTGCCCGACATACCTTGCATATAACCGATATCTGATAACAGAATCTCTTTCACTCCGGCATGTTGTTTAAAACGCTCTATCAATGCCAGCTTTTCCTCATTCTTCATAAAGGGATAGTCCAGGGGAATACTAAGAATCTCCGACTTTTCTTTTTGACTTAGTGTATGAAGCAAACTATTGGCTGTTTTTTCTGATTGCAGATATAAAGCGGCTGTCAGCGATACGAATACCCAGCAAATAAAGAACTGGATGCCTAGCATAAAGTTACGTCCCCATTGCTTCGCCCTGCGTTTATTGCTTCCGTAAATGCCTGTTTGTACTGAAATTCTACGGATGCGAATGGAAACAGACATACATATAATGACGCAGAGTATGATAAGAAGAACGATATATTGCAGAGCGTGTATTAAAAGCGTTTCAGTGGTAAAGGTCATTGCAATACCCGGTAAAGAGAAATTCATGTGATTCCCCAATAACTCTATGCCTGATAATACCAGTATAGAAGATATGGATATGACGATCAATGACTGTGTGAACAGCAAGTAGAAAAGTTGTTTCCAGTTGCATCCTATCATTTTCATGATACTGTATTCCTTGGTGCGATTGAAGAAAGAACCGATAAGGAAATGGAAAAAGTTAATCAGTCCTACTAATAATATCAGGGTACCGATAATTCCGGTCACTAATCCCAAATAGGAAGCGCCTTGTTTCTTTAATGTGGCTCCCATGCTATTGGCAGTGACAGTGTAAGCTTCACCATACAAAGTATAGATATAGTCTCTTTGGAAAAATTGCTTTTCTAAATCGGTACATGTAGTTTGTGGTGATAACAGTACGTAGGTATTTGCTCCCGTCATGTTATGCCGTTTTGGACTTTGTAGAAGTCCTTCACTATCGTTTACGGTCAGCATATCTATGTTTTGCATGAAATCCAAACTATTGTTCAGAGGGATATCTTTCATTACTGCTTGAATGGTATAGACGATACCTCCTGTTTTCGGAGTGCTTTCAGGAGAGGTATTGAGCCTTCTCATGAGGGTCATGTGTTTGCCGATAGCACTTTCTGCATTACCGAATATTTTAATGGCCATAGATTGGCTCAAGATCACGGAGTTAAGAGATTGACTTGCCATTTTCCAGTGTCCTGCTACCATTTCCTGAGTGAAGATTTTATTGTAGCAAGTATCTATTTCAATCGTTTCAAGTTCATAAGGCAGCGTCTTTTCCGGAGATAACTCTACATAATAAGGACGTTCACGAGGATAGGTTACGGATGAAATGGCTTCCGTTTCTCCCAAAGACCATGTGCGCAATTCTTCGGCCAGAGGAACCGGAGAACCGGAAAAATATCTGTCTGCCTTGCCGTCATAGAGGTTTAACTCTGCTATGCGATCGTGATTAGCAAAACAATGGTCTGTGCTTTCTACAAAGCGACTGCAATATATGCAGACACAGAAACAGAGCAAACCTACTGCCAATCCGATGATGGAAATGATGTTTTGTGTCTTATGCTTACACAGGTTTCTGAATGCTATTTTGAGATAATGGAATATCATGGTATATTTATTTTAATAATAGGTTTCAAATCTTATGCCAAACTTGTAATGTATTGTATATTAAACATGTACATGTGAAAATAATATTCAGATAGTGTGCTATACTGCACATAAGCAGTGCGAATACGCACCATTTATTCACTCTTTATCACTTCCGCCGGATTCTGCCGTGCAGCCTGCCATACGCGCCAGCCGATACAAAGAATTATAATAAATGCGGTGCCAATGAATATCACGCAATATATCCATGCGCTTATATTGGTTTGTTCTACGTAATCTTCCAACCAACGTTTCATCAATACGTATCCTAAAGGAAAGGCAAAAATAGAGGCAACGACTAATAAAATCGAATATTCTTTTGCAAACATGTAAAGTATATTTTTCATTGTGGCTCCATTCACCTTACGAACGGCAATTTCTTTGCGACGTTGTTCGCAACTGAGGGTTACAAAAGAAAATATGCCAAAAGCCGATATTAGGATACAAACTGTAGACATAACTCCCAATACCTTTATGAGCGAGTTTTCCGATTGTATCTCTTTTTCATACTCTTCCTCAGCATCAAGCAGGATATAATGTCTGCCCGGTAATTGGAGTTCCATAATGGAATCAACATTTTGTTTAAGTTCTTTCCATTGACCAACTTCGTATTTAACTATAATATCAGTTTCACAACACCAAGGACCTTTGGTGTCGCCGGAGTGAACATTCTGAAGAAACATCATTGAATGTATAGGTACAGTAGGAGCAGTATTATGAAAGTCTTTTACGACACCAATAACTGTATACATGCCTATCTTCATGCCTAACGGATGTTGCACTCCAAGTTTTTTAACCGCTGTTTCGTTAATCAGTATTCTGTCCGTATCATCCTCATTCAGCATTTCTCCCTCCTTTAGTTTTATTCCATAAAAACGTACCAGTTCCAGTGTGTGATACATAATGTTAAATGCAACAGGAGCATCTTCTTCTTTCTTATCATCCCAATAAGAGAAGACTCCTGCAACATTTCCTCTAAAAGGTATGAGGCTACAGGCATTAAGCAAAGTTTCATTTACAAAGGGCATTTTTTTGATTTCATGATTAACTTGTGCTAATTCTCCTTCTGATGTATTCCAACAAGTCATGGTTGCAATACCTTTTCTTTCGATGCCAACATCTGTATTTCGTAGAAAATGAGTCTGTTTTATAAGCACAGTTATGCTAAAAATGAAAAGCAAACCGATGCTGAATTGAAGTATAAGGGCGAATTTGCGGAATAAATGCCGATTTCCTTTAATAGTATTTTTATGTTTTAAAATAATAGGAGATGCCATACAAAGAGCCAGGATGCTTATGATTACAAAGTACAGCGAGGCTTCAGTATAAATATTTCCTTCTACCTCCGAATACTCTTTAAAGGCTTCGAAGGAGAGTTCTATAAAAAACATACCCAATAAACCGGAAAACAGCAGGATAAGCAAAAAATCTATAGTCAGCATCAGATACAAATGACTCATAGATGATCCGCAAAACTTCCTAAGATTGATTTCTCTTGCACGTATATGCAGGCGGGAGGCGAATAAGAATAAATAATTAATCAGTGAACAAAAAATAACGAGTCCGCCTATAGCAGCAAATAATTTCAAATAATGAATCTGTATAGCAATATTTTGAGGTCTGTAATGATATTCCATAATAGGAACCATACCGAGATTTTTGCTGATATCCGTTCTACCTTGGTTGTTTTTTATTTCTATTTTAGCTTCTGCTAATTTTCTTTGGAATGCATCCACATTGGTTCCTTTACGTAGCCGAATAAGAGTTGTATAGTTTTCCGTTGTCGGGTCAGTCGTTTGTATGAGATTACCAAGGAAGTCATACGGCAAATTTGTATGTTTGCCAAATCCGGATACAACTGCACAAATAGTTTGCCGTTCATTGACTTTCTTTCCTATTACGGATGTATGTCCGTAAAGTTTTATAGCTGCCTCTTCGGTGATTGCTACTTTATCAGGAAAATATAGAAAATCAACACTACTTCCTTCCTGAATTTTAACATTAAACATTTTTATGAAGGAAGAGTCGATACGGGCAAGGGAGACATCCGGAGCTTGAATACTGTCTATTTGCATTCTGCCATAATCCCATACGCATGATGATTCTATTTCCGGAAAATCCAGTTTCAGTTGCTTGTGTACTGCGTAAGGCAGGCGGGATGAAGCAAAGATTGTATTTTCGTTTTCAACAAGATTTTTTCGGCCGACAAAATATATTCTATCTGCTCCCTCATGGAAATCGTCATACGTCATTTCATAATGTATCCATAAGGTGGCAAGTGCGAAGCAGGTGAAACCTACTGCCAGACCAAGGATACTGATA
The DNA here is from genome assembly GCA_948566455.1 of uncultured Phocaeicola sp. Taxonomy (GTDB): domain Bacteria; phylum Bacteroidota; class Bacteroidia; order Bacteroidales; family Bacteroidaceae; genus Phocaeicola. The sequence goes on along the minus strand of CAOYQO010000012.1, from coordinate 74,901 downwards.
ATACTTTGTGCTTTGTATTTCAGTATATTACGGAATGCTATCTTAAAATAATGTTGTATCATAGTTCGCTTTTTTTTATTCACTCTTAATTACTTCCGCCGGGTTCTGCCGTGCCGCCTGCCACACTCGCCAGCCGATACATGCAAAGATAATTATGGCTATGCCACCGGCTATGACTAAATATATCCAAGCATTAATTGTGGTCTGTTCTATATAGTTTTCAAGCCAGCGTTTCATCAGGACATACCCTATCGGGAATGCGATGGCAGCTGCAATAAGGAGCAGAAGTATGTATTCCTTTATAAACATAATTAGAATATCCCGAATTGTAGCTCCATTCACCTTGCGTACAGCTATCTCTTTGCGTCTTTGCTCGCAACTCAAAGTAATCAGAGAAAAGATACCGAAAGCAGCAATAAGTACACAAACCATGGCAACAAAGCTCAATAACTTTATCAGTGCATCTTCGGACTTGAGATATTCGCCATACTCTTCTTCTGTGTTGTATAATCTATATCTCACTTCCGGATACTCCCGGCTGAATATGCTGTCTATCCGGTTTTTCAGTTCTTTCCATCTGCCATCATGAAACTTGATTAAGATTTGCCCTTTTCCTAAAGAAAATCCTATACCCTTAAGAATATCCACTGCAACCAAAGTATAGGGTTGCACCGGTTCTGTCGGTGCCGTGATGTGGAAGTCTTTAATTATGCCTACAATGGTCCATGTTCTGCCCTTCTGGTAAAGTTTCTTACCAATTGGGTCGCTCATTCCAAGTGCTTTTACGGCCGATTCATTAATCATTATGCTATTCGTTTCTGTTGGCTTTACTATCTCCCCTTCCAGCAGTTTCAGATTGTAGAAGGACACTGTCTTTTCACAATTCCACAGACATAGCATATCTATACTTTTCGCCGCATCTTCTTTTCCGTCCCAATTGTCGAAAGTTTGTGAAAAGCCTGATGATTTAGGCAATAGGCAACAATGTCCGGTCACTACCTCCCTTGTACATGAGAATTGCCTGATTTTATCAGCAATGGTTTCAAAATCATTGTCCGGATATAAAAGATTGATGGAAGCTATATTCTTTCTTTCCCATCCTAAATCCACATTCGTAAGAAAATAGATTTGCTTCATCATCACTATTATGCAGAACGTGACAAGAATCCCTATTACCAATTGGAATGCAATACTTACTTTACGGAGTGCGTACTTGTTTCCGCTATTCCGGATGTGCGACCGTCTGATGGCGAATGGTACTAACAGAAGTAAAGACAGTAAAAGGATCCCTGCAAAATAGAGAAGTGATTCTCCATAAATATTTCCGGATACCCCGGACAGTTTCTTAAAGGCGGGTAAAGCCGTCTCAACAAAAGCCATACCCAATACACCGGATAACAATATGATGTATAGGTACTCCACAGAAAGTAGAATAAAGATACCTCCGATGGAGGAACCGCATACTTTGCGCAGTTCTATCTCACGCCCGCGTATCCTCATGCGAGTGATGAACAGAGAGAGATAATTGAACAGGGAACAAAGAATCACCAAACCTCCGGCCACGGAAAATAGTATCAGATAATAGAATTGGAAAGATGGGTTCCTGTTAACCGATGAATAATGATACTCGTCGAGTGGTATTAGCCGGATACCCTCGAACACTCTGCGGGGATCTCTCTGATCGGCTTTCGTTTCATTTGCAGCAAGTTTCTTCTGAAAGGCTATCGGGTCAGTCCCTTTACGCAACTTGATAATGATTTCGAAACTTCCATTATTCCAATCATTCTGCCAGCTGCGGAAGTATTCTCCCTGTCCCCAGTAACCGAATGACAGATTACTGTGATTGAGGCTTGAGAGAATGGCACAAATCGTCAGTGTATCGTCATTATAGTTTTTAACTTCTTTGCCCAGTACATCCGTAGAACCGAACAAATGTATGGCCACATCTTCTGTTAAGGCTATCTTGTCATTGGAATACATAAAATCCCTGCTTCCTGTTAGAATGGATATATTGAACATCTTCATGAAACAGGAGTCTGCCTGTATACTATTGGTTTCTACCGTACAATCATTTGTTTTAAGATCTACTTTTTGTCCCCATCTGGTATAAGCGCATGCAGCTTCCACCTCAGGAAAATCGTTTTTCAGAACAGTCGATGCCGGGTATGGCATGGAAGTAGAATATCCGTTTACTCCAAATACGCTTTCTTTGCAAAGAATATACATCCGGTCGGCTCCTTCGTGGTAGGCGTCATACGTCATTTCATAATGTATCCACAGGTTGGCAAGGGCGAAACAAGTGAAGCCTACTGCCAGACCAAAGATGCCGATAATACTTTGTGTCTTGTATTTCAGTATATTACGAAATGCTATCTTAAAGTAATGTTGTATCATAGTTTATATTTACTTATCTGTTGTTGATTCTTGATGACTTTTATAGGATTCTTAATACTTAGTTTTCAAATCTTATGCCAAAGATATAACTAATTGTTTATTAGATAGATATTAGCTTTAAGATGTAAATGCAGTGTGCTATACTGCACAAAAATAGTGCATATTCGCACATTGTCTACATCGCACTACTCAATTATTGGAAAGGTTTTCAAAGAAGAGAGAATATATTGGGGATGTAAATACTAAAGGAATATAGTATTAAATGTAAAGTTATTTGTTTATAAGTTATAGAAAACTTCTTTCACTTTTCTCTCAAAATTGTATATTGAATAATTTCGTAATAAGGAGCAATATTTTACTATTTATGATTGTATATCAATGCGTTATATCTTTTAAAAGGAAAAAATAGGGGTCAAAATAGGGTCAGGGTCACCTATAACCCCGAATCCACACAACAGATGAAGAAGCATTTTAAGGTGATGTAAAGAAAAATATGACTCTTAGTACTAATGCATTGAAATTAGTCCCGTCTACACTGGGTAATCTGCCGATGCATCTTCCTTCCCTCCTTAAAAAAGAATGTTTCGTAGCACGTTCTCATTTTTTGGGGGTTTAAATGTTTGCATTAAGCAGAGAAAAAAGACACGGACTAAAAAGAAGTAGCCAAAGAGACGGACCATATTTACTTCCTGTTTATTATTCATGTTTCGCAAGTAGCCTGAAAGGCTTTCATTATATAGCGTAGGGCATCGCCCTACGTTAATTATACATCCCTATATCTGTGCCCTGAAAGGGCATAACCGGATATTGCGCCCCTTCAGGGCTTAAGAGGAGAATCCGGCACGTAGGGCGATGCCCTACGCTATATAGTGAAAGGCTTTCAGCCTACATGCGAAACTTTAGTTTATTATATTTACTTGATCAAGAATTGTCCGTATTGTGCAAAATGCTGTCATATTAAATCTATGGAGAAACACTCTTTTACTGGATAAGAACAATTGATAATATTTTAATATTCAGCGGTTTATGTGTTTTTATTTGAAAAAATAACTATCAGACGGGGTTATAAGTGACCCTGACCCTATTTTGACCCCTAAAATAGCTTCCAAAAACTTTTGCAAAGCCATGTTTATGTTCGCTTAATTTATCAATATGTATCTTGATTATCGTTTATCGTCTATTGAAAAAACACAGATACATCTTGTGAAAAGTATGAATGTAGGCGATAGCAAGCAATGTGATTATGCAAAATAAGCAATGTCCTACACTGCAAGATTGCTTATTTTGCATAATCACATTGCTTGTCAAGTTATAAGCCCATACGTTTTTGTTATAAGCTCCGTTTATTCACTCTTTATCACTTCTGCCGGATTTTGCCGTGCAGCTTGCCATACACGCCAGCCTATACTGAGAGTAATCACTATCATAATGCCCATAAATATGAGGATGAACGGCCACACTCCTATATTCACCTGACGATTGTAAGTTTCAATCCACTGTTTCATGATAATATAGCCGGCCGGGAAAGCTATCAGTGAAGATATGATCAGAAGCAAAGTATATTCCTTAAAGAAAATCTTCAGAATATTGCCGATTGTAGCCCCGTTTACCTTACGGACGGCTATCTCCTTCCGCCGCAGTTCGCAAGTCAATGTGACCAGGGAATAGATACCGAACACGGATATCAGAATACAAACCAATGAAGAGAAACTCAAAAGACCGGATAATGCATCCTCTGATTTCAGGTATTTGTTGTATCGTTCTTCTTCACTATCTAAAAAAAGTTTCCGGTCGGGAAGTTCCGACTGTTGCATCTCCTCAATGCGGCGACGGCATTCCTCCCAGGTTCCCGGCTTATATTTGAAAAGCACAAAACAACGCGGCCACATATATTCCGATTTGTTTGTATTGACAAATACGGTGTGTGGCAAATCTTTTGCGGGAGATTTGTAAGCACAGTCTTTTATTACTCCTATTACGGTCATAGGCGTCACTTCTTTATTACAATAAAAGATGTGCTTTCCAATTGCTTCTTCAGGCGTCCAGCCCATAGTCCGGGCTGTTGTCTCTATAATATTGACTTCACGGATATCCGATTTATCTGAAACCCACTCTCCTGCCAGCAATTGCATATTGTAGAATTTGAAGAACTCTTCTCCTGCCAGAATTTCATCTATACCGAGTGGCTTTTCAATTGTACCATCCAAACCATCCCATGAATCGACATTAAAAGCAGAGTAGGCACCCATGCTGATGAGTGGCCAGTAAACGGGTCTCACCACTTCGGTGACCATGGGTAATGCCTTTACTTTTTCTGCCCACACATTCATGTCTACATTCATCCAGATAGCCAAGGATGCCCGGTTCTGATAGTCCATTCCCGTATCTACATTACGTAAATGATAGAGTTGCATTTGCATAATGGTGGTACAGAAGATAAATGCTATACAGACAACCAGTTGTACTACAATGCTTCCCTTGCGACAAATATGTCCTATGGTGCTTGTGTGTGGGCTATGTATCGTATTTTGTAGCGAATGGCGGCGGAATATGAAGACAGAAAGTATAGCAACGATAAACGCCAATATGGCCATCCCTGCTATGTATATCATGCAATTATTGTAAACAGATATGTCTGTATCAGCAATCATGGAATAGCGTAAGAACCAGGGCTTTAGCAGTTCTATGAAAAACATCCCCAATATTGAAGCCAGCAGGATGGTAAATAAGAAATCGGTACTGAGCAATGCCAACAATGAACCTTCGGAAGCCCCGTTTACTTTACGCAAAGCCATCTCACGTTTGCGGGAGCGGAAGCAGTCCATATAAATCGTCAGATAGTTTACTAATGCACATAGAATAATGAGTATTCCTGTTACTGAGAAATAAACAATATAACGGAATTGCACAATGAGTTCATCTCCACGAACAAATTCATCCGCATAGCGTAATTTAGTGATAGGTTCCAGATAAAAACGGGTAATTCCGGTTGCATTAGTATACCTATTCCTTTTCAATTCTTCAGGGAAATTCCGGTTCATCTTTTCTAAAAGTGCGTGTGTGTCAGTTCCATTCTTTACCTTTATCAGCAGTCTATAGTGGCTGTTATCCCATGAAGTGTCATCACTGCCCATCCATCCCATAAAGGAATATTTGAAATTGGAATGTTTTCCCCAATCACTTATAACGGCTCCTATGCGGTATTCCTTCATATTGTTGGGAGTAATCACATTTTTGCCAACAACCTTTGTGGTACCAAAAAGCTCATGAGCCATCGCTTCTGTTATAGCCACCTCTTCTGTCTTTCCTGAATTTGATAAGTAGAAATCTTGGCTACCCTCTAAAATCTTTATATCCATCATGCGTATAAAGGCAGAGTCGGGTGCAATATACGGACATTCTATCTGTTGCTTGTTTTTTAGGGTGAAGAAACTTTGTTGCTCGAATATGCAGAAGTCTTCTATTTCCGAGTAAGTGTTTCTTAAATAGCCACCCAAAGCATAGGGTACAAAGTTGGAATAATGTGCCCCGAACTGATTATCATCCGTGCGTACCAGATAGATGCGATCCGCATCCCTGTGAAAACTATCATATGTCATCTCATATTGTATCCAGAATGTGGACAAGGCAAAGCATACCAGACCTATTGCCAGGCCGACAATGCTGATTATACTTTGCGTTTTATGTTTCAGTATATTCCGAAAGGCTATTTTAAGATAATGCTGTATCATGGTATTCTCTATTTTTTTGTAACTGATTTTATTCTCCTTTTAATACTTTTGCCGGATTTATTTTTAGAGCTTTCTGAATTTGCCATCCTAATGTACACAATGAGATTAGGGCAATAAGAGCTCCTGCCGTCAGGAATATCCAGAATGAAAGTGGAGCATGATGATAAAAACTTTCCATGTACTTATGAATCAATATATAGCTGATGCCAGTGGCCACTACAAAAGCGGCAGTGAATATGTAGCAGTATTTGCGCAATAATAACCGGAATACATCACGGGCAGTGGCTCCGTTTACTTTCCGCAAGGCTATCTCACGATATCGTTGCTGAATATCATAGAGTGATAATCCGAATAGCCCCAGACAAGAAATAAGTATGGCAATTATGGCAAAAGTGACATAAATGCGTGTAGTACGTTGGTCATCATGATACATGGCTGTTATTTCATCTTCAGCAAATGAATAATCAAATTCCCCGTCTCCGTTTATTTCATGGTAAAGACTTTCCAAATATGCAACCGCCTCTCTTCGTTTACCGGGAACGATTGAAGCTAACAGTGGCCGCACATGGCTGGCTTCTGAAAAACAGAATGCCAGTGGATAATCAGGATTGGATAAATGCCCAATCTTAAAATCTTCGATTACTCCCACAATTTCATAAGGAGGATTTGAATTGACGTCGATTCCAGTACTATACCATATTCGCCGTTCCAATTGCAACGTTGCATTATGGATGTCTTCAAAATGAAATGCTCTTTTTGCTGTTTCGTTGATAATGAAATAGTATTGTTTAAATTGATCTTTCTCATTATTCCAAAGGCGGCCTTCCTTTAATTTAAGTCTGAAGAGTTCTATATAGCGCTGATCAATATATTCAATGGTGATTGCTGCTTTCTCACCCGTTGATGCCGTACACTTCATGGAGGGAGGATTTATAGCTATAGGCAGCTGGCCATAGGTCCAATGAGTAAATAAGGGAGATTCATCCATCTTCCGTTTAACTAATTCGACGTCTGCCTCTTCTTTTTTCCTATTTGCTTCCCATTCTTCATCCGATGTTATATCCCATGATGTTTGCATCTGGAAGAGTGAACATTGAATGATATCCTGAGTTTTATAATTTAAATCATAATGAAGCACATAATACAATTGACGGCTGAAATAAATGGCAGCGATTATTAAACTGATGGTAATGACATATTGTATGAATAGAAATATCATGCGTGACACCACGGAATGTCCTCCCGTACTGATAGAACGGAGAGAGTGGATAGGAGATGCATAGTTGTAACGGATAAATGGGAAAATACTGGTAATAAGGGGCATGCCAAATAATAACAAGGCAGAAATCCATATATCAAAGCATAAATCGGATGTGACAGGAATCTCGAACCAGGAAGTCACGATGCCACGAGTTACTTCTACGAATGTCCAGATAAAAAGCAGGGCTACTGCTCCCAAGCAGAAGTTTTCCAAATAGAGTTGCAGGAATACGGTTCTACCGTTAGCTCCGAATACTTTCTTTACACCGAATTCACGGGCACGTCTTAGCATAACTACAGTGTGCAGATTTACATAGTTGAATACACCAACCAGTAATAAAAGAATGGATACAATAGTGAGAATATTCAAAGAGGTATGATTTCCCCTCAGTATCTGATCATATGTAATTACCGTTGTATTCAGATAAAATCCCTTGAGCGGTGTCAATAAGTAATATATGGAACGATTGCCATATGCTCTCAGTTCCATTGGTTGCTTATTTTTCTTATTCAGTTCCACAACATCTTCCGTTCTGTGTAATTGTACCAACTCATACGCCATGTGGCTCCAACTATTACGTAGACTTTTGGAAATGACAAGGTCGAATTGCACAGAAGCTTTTGTAGAGGGTTTGTCTATGATTCCGGTGATGGTCACTACATCTCCTGTCGATACTTGCAGGTTTTTGCCTATCGGATTTTCATTCTTGAACAAACGCTTCGCGAATTCTTGGGTAATGATTGCATCGTTAGGAGCATAGATTGTATGCTTTCCGGCTATTACCGGATGTGGCATCATGCACAGATATAGACTATCAGTTACTATAGTCTGGAGTGAAAAGCGATGATTATCGACTATTACATGATCATCCGGAAACAGCATAAACTGACTGACCTTTTCTACGCATGGGTCTAACAAGGGATTTTTATAATTGGGGTCTTTATTAAAATCCTCAGATCCGCTTAAGAGTATCCGTTCATCCATGACCGTTGTCATCAGAAAAGTACGTTCCAACTCCGGGCAGAAATGATCCACATTATTTTCCTGATAAATATACCGGGCTATAATCAGTGCGCAGGATACACTGAATACCAATCCTATGAAATTGATAAAGGTATACGTCTTAAAGCGCAATAGCATGCGTATGGATAATAAGATTTGTCTCATTTTTATATCTTTTATTCCGTTTTCATATTCTTCTTTCTCTTATTCGTATTTAATTACTTCTGCCGGATTTACATTGGCTGCTTTATAAATCTGCCAGATAATAGTCAACAATGATATCAAGGCTGTTGCGCCTATGCCTATAATAAATAAATCGGGAGTGATGGGTGCTTTATGGGCAAAGTCTTCTAAATAGAGTATTATCGCTCCGGAAGACAACGGAATAGCTATTAATGATGCTATCCCCAATACTGAGAGATATTTTTTGATGAGCAGGGGATATATGTTCTTCCCTTGTGCTCCATTTACTTTACGCAGACCTATTTCCCGATAACGCTGACGGATATCAAATAATGAAATGGCCAATAGTCCCAAGGATGATATAAGAATGGCAACTTTGGCAAACAATGAATAGATATCCACCACCCGCCGATCTTCATTATACATGGAAGCTATTTCATCTTCTATCAGTTTATATTCGAAGTCAGTGCTTCCCGTAACTTCTTCATATAATTTACGCAAGAAGTCGATAGCTTCTGCCTTCCGTTCGTGCGGATACGAAGCTGTAACGGTAATAAGCTCATATTTCTCATCAAAATATTCGATAATCATGGGAGCGGCAGACTGTGATAAATGCTTGACGTTGAAGTCTTTTATAACTCCCACTATTTCAACTGGAGGATTATACTCGGATGGAACATTACTGGAAGCCCAACTTTTGTCTTCACCCTGAAGTTTATCACGCGTAATATCCTTGATGCCAAATACTTTTTTGGCAGATTCGTTGATGATACATTTAAAACTGTTTTTGGTAAACATTTCATCTATTGAATCATTCCATAACCTGCCTTCCAGTAGTTGGAATTCGAATAATTCCATAGAGCGTGGAGACATTCTGGCTCGTAGTACCGGTTTGAAGCCATTCTCTGCCTGGTTTAGGGCGTAACGTGACGGCTTGCTGAACTGGTGAATCGGCATTGGTATCCTGCTCCAATGAGTAAATAATGTGCTTTCACTCATCCGTTTGTTTACTAATTCTTTATTGGCTTGTTGTATTTTTCCTTCTTTCATAAGGTCTTCCTTCTCTTTTGCATGGAACGTACCGCCTCCTTTGAAGACGTACATCTTGCATTCTATCACATCGTGAGTACGGAAACCGAGGTCGGAATGAAGCATGTATTCAAGTTGTCGTACGAAGAAAAGTGACATGACAATCATATAGATGGTGATGACATATTGAAAGCCAAGAAAAAGCATGCGTGAACGGACAGAGAAATGCGTGGAAGAAAGTTCGCGCATGGAAGAAACCGGAGTGTTATGAGTAAATTTTATAAATGGATAAAATGTGGTTAGCAATGGAAGCACAAATAAAATAAGAAGGGATATATTCAGGTCAAACTTTAAATTTGAGTTCGTAGGAATATACATCTCATTGTAGAACAAGTGTCTGGTTATTTCAATAATCAACCAACAAATAAACAGTGCAGCTCCCGAGAGTAGCATATTCTCAATGTATATCTGAAGAAAGATCTCTTTTCTACCTGCTCCATATACTTTCTTTATACCAAACTCCCGGGCGCGTTTGGACATGATGACTGTATAAATATTGGTAAAGTTCAGGATGCCTATAATACCCACAAGAAAGGCAACAATCCATAATATACGAATATAATCTTTATTTCCGTGTCGGGATAATGCAGTCTTTTCATGCGAGGTCGTATAATAATAATCTGTCAGTGGTAAATACTGGTAGTGCATGGTCTGGAATGTACTCCATTCGTCTCGTGGCTGTTCTTTATTATATTTCTCATTCAATTGGGCAATGTTCGTACCCGGTACCATAACTACGGCATAGTTCGGATTTGAAAACCACAATTCTTCCAGTTCGTCCGATAAGAACATATCCGGCAACCACGATGTTTTGGTTTGCTGAGTATCCAATACACCTACAATGCGGAACTTTCTTCCCACGGAATTCTGGAAAGTCAGGCCTATGGGGTTGGGTACCCTATTTAGCGAACGGAGCCAAAACTCTTTAGTTATGAGCGCATCGTTGGGGCGTTTTATTTTCCCGCTCCCCATATAAATGGAATAAGGAAAAATACTAAAGAATGCACTGTCTACGGATAAGGCATTGACAGTAATTTCTTGCTTCCCAAAATCCATAACCAAATCGCTACATGGAGTGAATGACGCATAACGTTCTACTGCCGGATCCTTCTCTAAGTCAGATTGGTATCCGGCCAGTTCTTTTGTGCCGTCGCTGATAGAACGTTCGATAAAACAAATCCGTTTGTATTCCGGATAACAATGGTCTACTGTATTTTCCTGATGAATATATCGTGTTATGGTAAATACACAGGCAAGGCTGATTGCTAATCCTATGAAATTAACAACGGTATACACCTTGAACCGCAATAGCATGCGTATGGATAATAAGATTTGTCTCATACTCTAGTTTTTATTCTGTTTTCATAATCTTTGCCGGATTAATGCGTGCGGCCTTATTCACTTGCCATAATAGGGTGCCCAATGAAATGCCCGCCACAATGAGTATGGCAGTCACATATATGGATATACTGACAGGTGCTTTAACCACGAAATCCTTTGTATAGATGTATATCAGATAGTAGGATAATGGTACGGTAAGCAACGTTGCCCCTCCTATCACCCATATATATTTGCGGAATAAGATTGAATATAAGTTCCGCAATTGCGCTCCGTTTACTTTCCGAATCGCTATCTCACGGTAGCGTTGGCGGATATCGAACAGAGAGAGGCCAAACAGACCCAGAGCCGAAACAAAGATGGAGATGGCAGAGAAAAGCGTGAAGACAGTTGACACACGCCGATCTTCGCGATACAGTGCCTGCACATCTTCTTCCAGCCAGTGACGGTCAAATTCTTCGGTATTGAAAATCTCTTGTCTGGCCTTTTTCAGATAAGAGATGAGTTCTTTCTCTTTTCCATGTTTACAAGCTATCTGGTATTGCGAACCACCTCCGCTGGGAGATACCATGAATACAAGAGGTTTCTTGCCTGCAGTAAGATGTCCGGTGTAATAGTCTTCTACAACAGCTTCTACGGGCATCAGAGATGTTCCGCCTTCTACTACTTTTCCATCCATACCCATGGCAATCCAAAGAGCTCGTTCTCCCCTGACAAATGCTTCGTCACGTTTCGTATAGCCGAAGGCTTTCATGGCAGCTTCGTTCATGACTACCAGATATTTATTGCGTCCTTCAACTTTATCGGGCAATGCATTTTCTTTCATCCGTAGCTCATAAAATTTGAAAAAGTCAAGAGGAACCCACATCAGCATCATATTTTGTTTCACGTCTTTATCATTTATAAGAACGGACGTGCCTGTGCTTCCTGCTCCTAAAATGCCACATTGTGTGGGTTCTCCACGGAACCACTGTTCGATGAAGGGACATTCTTCCAGCTTTTGCTCAATGCTCTGAGCATCTTGCCAGTGCTTCTTTTTCTGTTCTTCACTCTCTAAATACCAAGTTTTGGATAGAGGTACTAAGTTGGCATACAATATACCTTTTGTCCGGAATCCCGGAGGAGTATCTTGCAAAAAGTGGAGGTGATTGCTGAAATACAAGGATAGCATAATGAGCAGTAAAGTGATGCTATACTGTATAAACAGGAAAATTGTACGGGTGGCAACAGACTGGCGTGATCCTCCGATGGAGCGTATGGATACGATGGGTGGCAGATAATTGTATTTGATGAAGGGATAGATTGTGGTGACTAATGGCAAAAGTACCCAGATACCTAATGACAACTGCCAGTCAAAAGCAGTATAGGGAATGTCACTTTCAAGCAATCGGTTGGCATATCCGGAGAATATCTCGATGAAAAACCATGCCAATAGCAAGGCGATGGATATCATTAATGCATTCTCTGTCCATAGTTGCATGAAGAGAGTGCGCCCCTGCACACCGAAGACTTTCTTCACACCATATTCTTTAGAACGTCTTAGCATGAAGACCAGATAGATATTGACAAAGTTTAATATGCCTGCCAGTAATAATAACAAGCATACTCCTGTGAGTATCAGGATGTGGGAACGGCTGCTGTAATGCCATATTTCGGGGTCATCGCCGGAAGCCGCCAATTCTTTGTTCCAATAAAGTTGACTGACAGGTAGGAAGTTGTACCGTATTCTAAACCCCTGTGATGTTTGGCGGTAGATGTTGCTGGAAGCATTAATGGCATCCACATCGACTCCGGGCATAAAGCGTAACAGTTCAACATACATCCTGCTCCATTCCCTTCTTGTTTTAAGGTCCAGATTAACTACAATATCAAATGCCAGTGAGGATTTGCATGCCGGTTCATCCAATATGCCGCAGATAGTGAGATGTTTGCCTCCGGAATATTCCATAGTCTTCCCGATAGGGTCTTTTCCTCCAAATACACGTTTAGCGAATTGCCGGGTGATAAGAGCTTCTTCCGGTGCTGCCATGCGTTTGCCCTTTAGCGGATAATTAAAGAAATGGAAGAAAACCGTATCAGCTGCCAATAGCTGGACAGCATAAGGCTTTTCATCAATCGTCACATTATCATTGCAAGATGTAATGAAGTAACTCCTTTCTTTGACAGCCTCAGGCTGAAAATAAACAGTGTCTGCTCCGCTATCTGGTCCTACACTGCCTGGGAATACGTTGCCATCTATGTCGCGAAGTGGAATATAGACATTTTCAGCATCCGTGCAATGTGTGTTTACCTGAAGCTCTCGGTGAATGTAGCGGACTAATATGATAGTACATGCCAGACTAAGTGCCAGCCCGATTATATTAATAATAGTGTATGATTTTGAGCGCATAAGGAAACGCCAAGCGTATTTAAGTGTTTTCATATTTTTCAAGTATAATGTGTTTTTTATTCACTTTTAATCACTTCTGCCGGATTCTGCCATGCAGCCTGCCATATCCGCCAGCCGATACTAATGCAAATGATTACAATAACTACGATCAGAATTATTACATAAATCCACCAATTGATAGAAGTCTGAATGACATATCCTTCCAGCCAATGTTGCATGACGATATAACCCGCCGCAAAAGCAACAATTGCAGCCAATGCCAGTAATATCATATATTCCCGGAGGAATATACTGATAATGTCCGAAATGGTAGCTCCATTCACTTTACGGATAGCAATCTCTTTGCGCCGTTGTTCGCATGATAGATTGACTAAGGAAAATATTCCGAAGACTGCAATAATTCCACAAACAATAGATGCTACGGTTAACAGCTTCATCAAGATATTCTCGGAAGCGGTAGCTTCTTCTATTATATGACCTACGCTCCGTGACCACATGTAAAAATCAGGATAACTTTTCTTTATATGATTGTTAATAGCCTTCAGAACGTCTTTATATTCCCCATGATACGTATAAACATACTGTTTCCGGGGAGGAAACTTCGATACAGTATATATAGCCGGCAAAGCCTGCGTGATGGGTGAAAGGCGGATATCTTTCAAAACACCGACTACCACATAAGATTTATGAAACTTCTTTCCAACAGGGTCTTTCCAACCCAGTTTTTTTGCTAATGATTCGTTTATCAGTATGTCATTAGGGCTGGATGACTCATCCGGGAAAATACCGGCCACTAACTGTAATCCTAATAAATCGAATGTTTCTTTTGAAATCTGGAAATCATTGACAGCTACTTCTTTATCTCCCGGTTGTTTGCCATCCCATTCTACGGCTGTAAACATAGATTGGGATAATCCCGGTAAGGGGAAATTTGAGACTTCCCGAAAATCAATGTCCGGAATTTCTTTCATTAGTTTTACCCAATGTTCTTTATCACTGTCAGGGATACCTTCAAGATAGGCCACATACTCTATATCAGTATTGGTGACTCCCATGTCGGCAGATGTACGCAGATGATGCAATTGTTTCATCATCATTATTGTACAAAATATAAAACCAATACTGACCACCAATTGAAACCAAACCCCTATCCGTCGGTAGAAGGTAGAAAAGCGACGGGTGATAGCGGAAGATATAGCCGACTGTAATGTAAAACGCCGTTGAACCAACAAGGTGAGCCAGGCAAAAAGTAGAACGGTTCCTATGACGATTGACATATAGATAAGCGTCTCTTTATAAAAAAAGAGATTATTCTCTTCAGTGATGTAAGACCAGCGCTTGAATATGGGGAGAGAAACTTCCACCAATAAGAAGCCGACAGGAACTGAAGCCAGCAGTAGTAATACAATCTCAGACATCAGCAAGGCGACCAGACTTCTTTCCGATGCTCCATTCACTTTACGGAGTGCCCATTCACGCTGCCTCATGCGAATGCGTATCAGGTAGATAATGAGATAGTTGGATAGCGCTCCCAAAACGATTAGCAGGCTGATCAGACAAAAGAGGCGGACATATTCTATACGGATAAATATATTGTATTTGGGATGTGTATAATGATATTCCGTTATAGGAGTAATGTGAACAGGATATTTCCGTATATTTCCTTTCATATCGACTTCTATATCTTTTAGCTTTTTACCCAAAGCGTCCATGTCGGTACCGGGAGCAACGCGAAACAAGGTAGTTCCGGATGCATAGCCCCAGTCCAGATATTCCGGGGCTTTTCGCCTTGAAATCACGTCGAATTCATAATTAGAATGTCCTTTCCATTTTTGAACCACGGCAGTAACAGTCATTTTCTTATCAAGCGGAAACTCCTTGCCAATAGGTGATTCCTTACCGAAAAGCAAGCGGGCAGCTTTATCGCTAATGGCTATCTCATCGGCAGTATTGTACAAAAACTGCAAACTGCCTTCCAATACCGTAACCGGAAACATGGAGATAAAAGCACTGTCTACCGATATCATGGTCCAATGCCTGTTCTGATCATCGTTATACTCTGTTGTGAAGTTTGTATAAGTCGCAACTTCTATTTCAGGAAAGGTATTGACCAGATGAGGGGCCAGCAAAGGAGAAGTCGTAGTTGAGAAACCACTGGTTCTAAATACGGAAGGAACACTTGCCACATAGACTCTGTCGGCTCCATCATGAAAATTATCATAACTTTGCTCATAATTCATCCACATGCCGGACAGGGAAAAGCTGACAAAACCTACGGTTAAGCCAATAATGCTGATCAGAGTCTGCATTCTGTACTTCAACAGGTTTCTTATTGCTATTTTCAGATAATGTTGTATCATGTATTTGTTCTTTACTTTAATATTAGCTCTTCCGCTTCGCCAAAGTTATCATATCCTGTTGTAATAACCCAGTCTCCGGCTTGTAAACCGTCTGTAATCTCGTATTGCTGCGGGTTCTGGCGCCCGATGCTGAGAGGAACACGTGTAGCTTTGGTTTTGGATGCATTCAGTTTGTATATCCATTGTCCACCGGTGGATTGATAGAAGTTGCCACGAGGGATAACAATAGCCTGTTCCGGTTGCCCCAATTCTATTTGTACGCGGAAACTTTTACCTACACGTACGTTGTCAGGCATTTCTCCGGTAAATACCAAGTCCACATCGAAAGTGCGGTCTTTTACTTCGGGCACTACTTTGGTGATGCGGAGCGGATATTTGCGTCCCTGATAATTAATAGTGGCGGGAAGTCCTGTTGTGATGCGGTCTATGTAGTATTCGCTAAGAGAAGTGTGAATTTTATATTGATCTAATACCTTGATTTCTGCAATGCCTTGGTTGGATGCTACTTGTTGCCCAGGGGTAACTTTTACAAAGCTAAGTTGCCCGGCGACGGGGGCCTTAATTATTAAATTGTCCAGTCGTTCGCAAGCACGTTCATACTTCTTGCGTTCGCGTTCCCGGTCATTATGGATCAAGTCCTTGCGAATAATGGCAACGACGGAATCCTGACGTAAACTCTCACGTTGTAACTTTGCCTTCTTAACATTATAATTGTATTCATCTTCGGCAACTTCCAACTGAGCTTTGCTTTTAATTCCCATTTTAAACTCTTCCTTATCGAGATTGAAACTTTTTTGAAGACGAGCCAGCTCATAGTTGGTCTGTAAAGTTTGTTGTTGAAGGGTCAGGCTCTTTTGCTCCATTTCGATCTCTTTCTCACGGAAAGAAATCAATTGCTTTTCCAGATCATCGCGTTGCTCTTCGATACTATGTATCAGATCGGGATTTTCGAGTACAAGGATTGTATCTCCTTTCTGTAACAGGCTTCCCTCCTCGCCTACAATGCGATCTACGCTTCCTGATTCACGGGCATTAACGATAATGGTAAGAATGGGCTGGATAAGTCCTTCTACATCTACATACTCCATGAACTTATCATTCTTAACTTCAGCAATCTGTACATTTTCCTGGTCGATACGCAGTTTGCTGGGACCGGCAGAAAGGATAATGACGTAGACAATGAAAGCGAAAAAAACAACGCCTCCTGCCAGATAATAACGGTAACGGATGTACCAAGGTTTCTTTTCTAGTTTAATATCCATGATGTTCTATTTTATTTTCGATTTAATAATCAGGTTATATACAATGGTTCTTATTCCGTTTTTATTTCCTCCGCCGGATTTCTCTGGGCGGCCTGCAATACTCGCCAGCCTATGCTGATAAAAATAATCAGAATGACTGCTGTCAAAATACCAGCATAGATCCACCAAGAAACTGTGGTTTGAATAATATAGGTTGCCAACCATTGTTTCATAATCATGTACCCTATTGGGAAAGCTATCACGGCCGCAAAAACTAACAGTACCATATATTCTTTAATAAAGATACCTATGATATCCCGTAGTGTTGCCCCATTCACTTTTCGGATAGCAATCTCCTTGCGGCGCTGCTCGCACGAGAGACTGACCAGGGAGAATATTCCGAATATGGCAATAATTACGCATACCACAGATGCCACAGATAATAATTTCATTAAAGCCCGTTCCGAAACAAGTGCATCCTCTATCATTTGTCGTACACTGGTGACTTGCATACTAAACTCCGGATAAGTTTTTTGAAAATGTGCCTCTATTTTCTTCTTGGTTTCTCCCAAACTACCTTGATAGGTGAATGTATGGATGGGTGGTAAATCGTTTGTCGATTGATTCGTAATTTGGTAAAGGCTGGGCAATGCGGGAAAAATGGGTGACAAACGAAGGTCTTTTATTACACCTGTCACAGTATAATTCTCAAATTTCTTTCCGATAGCCTCCCCGTCCCAGCCAAAGACATGGGCGGCTGATTCATTAATGAGAACATTATCGCCGGCTTCTTCCTCGTTGGGGAATGCGCCGGCTGCCATTTCTAACCCAAAGAGATTGAATATATCTTTATTTAATTTGTTTTGTTGTATACTCACACTTTCAGCATCTTTTTCGCTTCCATCCCATCTCTTTATTATACGAACAGAGCTTCCATTAATATTAAATGGCGCATCGACTAATTGATGGTATTCGATAAAAGGAATTTGCTTCATGCCATTCTCTAATTCATGTCTATCTGTTAATCCTTCCATGTATTTCACAATACCAATTTCCATATTAGCGAATCCCATATCTCTGGATGTATAGAGGTGATGCAATTGCTTTATCATGACTATAGTACAAAAAATGAAGCCAATACTAAGAGCCAACTGAAACCACAATCCTATTTTACGAAAGAACATGGAGAAACCTCGCCCGGATGCTGAAACTATTGATGATTGCAGCGTATGATGACGTTGTGTAAGCAGGGTCAACCAGGAAAAAAGGATGGCTGCCATAATGATTCCCCCCATATATAAGATGGATTCGCGGTAGAAAAACATTCTGTTCTCTTCTATCATGGACAGTTTTTTGAAAGCAGGCGACAGTAGCTCAATTAATAATCCTCCTATGAATAATGCAATTACAATCAGCAGAAAAAGCTCTGACATTAAAAGTAGCATCAGACTACTGTCCGAAGCTCCGTTTACTTTGCGGAGTGCCATTTCACGCTGCCTCATGCGAATGCGGATGAGATACATGATTAAATAATTGAATAAGGCGCTTAATACAATCAGCAGGCCGATCAGACAAAACAAACGGATGTGTTCCAAATGAATAGTAGCATCATTCTGAGGATGAGTATAATGGAGTTCGGTTAAAGGAGTAAGAATCACTCCTATGTTATTTTTATATTCGGTTGTATGCCCATTGTTTTCATACTTTTCCGTAACTGATATATTCAGTAACTTCCGGCTCAGTTCTTCAACATTAACCCCTGAATGTAGGCGGACTAAGGTATTCATTGACTGATATCCCCACTGTGCATACTTTTGTTCGATAGGTACCAGGAAATCGAAATTGTAATTAGAGTGTTCCTTCCACTCTTTGAAAACAGCTGTAATAGTCAGCTCCTGACCGGAAAAAGACCATTCTTTCTTTATCTTTTTACCTAAAGGAGATTCTGAACCAAACAAACGCTTAGCAGCCGATTCCGTAATACCTGCTTCACCTTCGCGATGCAGAAATTGATAACTACCAGCCACCAGAGTAACAGGAAACATAAAGAAGAAAGAAGAGTCGACCTTCATATACTGATATTCTTTCCCTTCTATTTTCATATTGCGCAACCCGACTGAGCAGGCATCTTCTATTTCCGGATAATTATCTTTCAGATGTCCTGCCAGCAAAACGGAAGTGTATCGTACATATCCCGAATTATTATGCACGGAAGTCATTCCTGCCATGTAATTGCGATCTGCTGCCGGTTGATGTATGTCGTACGTCAACTCATACCTCAGCCACATACCCGACAAGGCAAAGCTGGCAAACCCTACTGCCAAACCGATAATACTGATAACCGTCTGCGTCTTGTATTTTATCAGGTTGCGAAAAGCAACAGTCAAATAGTGCTTCAACATATTTTCAATCTTTATTTTCTTATCATTGCATCCATCACTTCTTCTATTCTTTCCGTTTCCGTCAGCGGGGCATCTTTTTCAAAATCATAAAGTGTAAGGCTACGGAGAGTATAGTACAGGCTCCAGTAATTATATAATGCAGTTATATAATTACGTCGGGCAGCATCCTTTTCGCTGATAGAAGCATTGAGATCGAGTACGGTAGATTTTCCTAAAATATAGAGCCGCCGGGCTACATCCGCACGTCGTTGTGCTGTTTCATCCGTGCGGGCGGCAATGTGTACGCGCTGGGATTGCAGATTGAATTGTTTTACCAGCTTGCGGACATTCAATTCAAAGTCTGTTTTGTCCTGCTCCACTTGAGTATAGGTCAGATCTCGATTGGAGCGGGCCACACGAATCTGCCCCTTTCCCCGCCCCCAGTCCAGTATAGGCAGGCTGATGCCGAGGGTTACATATTGTTGATCCAGAGGATTGTGATAGGCGTCTTTTAGCTTATCACCTGTTTGTGTCAATCCGAAACGGAGATAAAGATCGGCTTTCAGTCCGGCATTAGCACGAGCATTGGCTACTTTACTCTCACTTTCTAGTTTGCGACGTTGCATGTTCAGTATATCCGGACTATTTTGGCGGGCTGTAATTAAAGCGGCATTCAGGTCTATCTGAAGATTGGGTACATGATCGCTGACGTCGACTTTGATTAGCACATCCTCTTGGATACCAAGGTATGAGCGAAGCTCCTGCATACAGTTTTCCACTTCAATATGGGCATTCATACGGTTGGTCTCTTCTGTCAGTTTGTTCAGTTCCAGTTGCAACATCTCATTTTCGGTAATAGTACCTATATTATAGCGTCCTTGTGCATAGGTATATAAGGTATCTGCATTGGCATAGTTGGTAGAAGCTATTTCATAGTTACTTTGTGCTGTGGCAAGGGCAAAGAATTTTTGTGTAGCATTAGCGGCTACAAGCTCCAGAGTTTCTACATAAGTCTTTTTGGCTTCCCGGTAACGTAATGGTTCGATACGACGGTTCCATTTCAGACTGTTGTATCCGAAAAGCGACTGACTGTAACCTACATTTATCGGCGATGTCTGCCAGGAAGTAGAGTGATCGCTAAACAAGTCAAGACGCTGGGCGGAGGTTTCCACGAACAATGTACCACCTGTCCACGGAATATTCTGCGTCAAACTTAGAGTCAGGTCGGTACTCAATAGGTTTTGTTCTACAAACTTTACACTACCATCACCCATGGTGACTTTGTTAATGGCACGGTTGAGATAAGGGTCGGAAGTCAATTTCAGAGCAGGCAGATAGTTAGCCTTATAATATTTGTAATTCCAATAGGCCGAACGGAAGCTATGTTGAGCAGTTTGTGCATCAGGCGATTGTCGGCGAGCGCGCTCTATGGTTTGTCCTAAGGTCAATTCCATAGTATGTTCTTGGGCAGTAGCGGTTACCAGAGTACTGCAGGTTATCAATGATAATAGTATATTTTTGTACATAGTATATCCCTTTTGATAATAGATATTCAAATCTCGTGCCAAAATTATAATTGATTGTTATATAGAATATTACTTCGGGCAAAGGAAATCTCCTTCTGTGCCATACCGCACAAAAATAGTGCGTATACGCACACACAACACATTGATATATTGTCTATCTTTGCCGACAAGTGATGATAGAAAAACAATAGCTTTTATGGAACAATTAGGAAAGATACTGATAGTAGATGATAATGAGGACGTGCTTTTTGCCCTTAACCTTTTACTGGAGCCTTATGCGGAAAAGATTAAAGTAGCAGTAACCCCTGATCGTATTGAATACTTCATGACGACTTTCCAGCCCGATATAATATTACTGGATATGAATTTCAGTCGTGATGCCATAAGCGGACAGGAAGGTTTTGAGAGCCTGGAACAAATATTGCGTATCGATTCTCAGGCAGTTGTTATTTTCATGACAGCATATGCAGATACGGATAAAGCAGTACGGGCAATTAAAGCGGGCGCCACCGATTTTATCCCCAAACCATGGGAGAAAGAAAAACTACTTGCTACCCTCTCGTCTGGTATCAAGTTGCGTCGTTCCCGATGTGAAGTGAATCTGCTGAAAGAACAGGTGGAAGTACTTAGTGGCGCAGGCAGTGGTGTAGAAGAATCTATAATTGGTGAATCAGCTGCGATGCAAGAGGTGTTTGCAACGATAGAGAAATTACGCGATACAGATGCTAATATTCTTATTCTTGGTGAGAATGGAACAGGTAAAGATGTAATAGCCCGTTTGCTATACCGATGTTCGCCACGCTACGGCCGTCCGTTTGTAACGATTGACCTTGGAAGCATTCCTGAACAATTATTTGAAAGTGAATTATTCGGTTATGAGAAAGGAGCATTTACTGATGCCCGAAAACCGAAAGCCGGACGTATGGAGGTGGCAACGGGAGGTACGCTGTTTCTGGATGAAATAGGTAATCTTTCATTGTCCATGCAGGCCAAGTTACTGACAGCCATTGAAAAACGCCGGATCAATCGTCTAGGGAGTACGCAGTCTGTACCTATTGATGTACGGTTGATATGTGCCACAAATGCAGATATCCGCCATCTGGTGGAAGAAGGAAATTTCCGGCAAGACTTGCTTTATCGCATCAATACGATTGAATTACACATCCCTCCATTGCGGGAACGGGGAAATGATATTATCCTCCTGGCAGACCATTTTCTGCAGCGCTATGCCCGTAAATATCAGAAGGAAATGCGGGGCTTGACGCGTGAAGCAAAAGCGAAATTACTGCGTTATCCCTGGCCGGGAAATGTGCGTGAGTTGCAACATACGATGGAGCGTGCCGTAATTCTGGGTGACGGTTCGTTGCTTCGTCCAGACAATTTCCTGTTTCAGGCTTCTTCACCCCGTCCTAAGAAGGAGGAAGAAGTACTCAATCTGGAGCAATTGGAACGGCAGGCTGTAGAAAAGGCTATGCGATTGAGCGAAGGGAATATGACGCGGGCCGCAGAGTATCTGGGAATCACGCGCTTTGCATTGTATCGGAAGATTGAGAAGTTGGGATTATAGTTTAATTAAATGAAGAATGAAGCAGTATTCCTTAATTGTTATCTTGCACATCTGTCTTCTGGCAGTACTTTCTGTAGGCGTCTATGTGTTATTTTGTGCAGATTTGTGGTTTAGTATGCTTATCACATCCTTGTTTCTTCTGGGGACGGGTATACACCTTTATTATATACAGATGAAACAATTGCAGATGATGCGTCGCCTGACAGACAGTTTGCGTTATAATGATATGACACAGGCATTCCGTCCGCCTTATAAAAATAAGCTGATGACAGAGATGGCTGTAGAATTATCAGAAACTCTACAGGCTTTTCGTGCCCGTTTATTAGAGGAAGAAGTGAAACACCAGTATTACGAAAGTCTGTTGAATAAAGTGGATACCGCCGTATTGGTGACCGACATGTCCGGGCGTATCGAGTGGTTGAATCGTGCTGCTACTGCTCAGCTGGGGCAAGATCCACAGTTGCCGGCCGAACTTCTGAATCTTCCTTCCGGTGAAACGCAAGTCATGCGTATTCACCGGAATGGTGCTACTTTGGAAATGGCCGTAGCTACTACTCTTTTCGTAGCTCGCGGCATGGAAAGACGCCTCATTAGTTTGAAGAATATCCATTCTGTACTGGAACGAAATGAAATGGAAGCCTGGCAAAAACTAATCCGTGTACTCACCCATGAAATCATGAATTCCATTACGCCTATCATTTCTCTTTCCGAAACATTAAGTGAGCGTGGAGTGCCTATGGCATTAAAAGGCGCAGGAGGCGAAAAAGAATATGCCGTAATGCTGCAAGCCATGCAAACTATTCATCGACGTAGTAAGGGATTGTTGGGGTTTGTAGAAAACTATCGTCGCCTTACTCGTCTCCCAGCTCCCGTCTGCGCGAGTGTATCAGTTCGGGAGCTGTTTACTGATTTGCAGAAACTCTTTCCGGACGAAACTATTCATTTTGAACTTCCACCTTCAGAGAAAATATTGGATGTGGATCGTGCCCAGATAGAACAGGTGCTTATTAATCTGCTGAAAAATGCCCGTGAAGCATCTGCCCGTCGCGAAGAACCCAGAATTGAGGTGAAAGCTGCTTTTGCACCCAAAGTGACTTCTTCTCTGACTTCCTGGCGTTGTACTATTACTGTTCGGGATAATGGTGAAGGTATCTTACCCGAAGTACAGGATAAGATATTTGTTCCGTTCTTCACGACGAAAACTGCCGGTTCGGGTATTGGACTCAGTCTTTGCAAGCAAATTATGAATCAGCATGGAGGAAATATTTCTGTTTATTCGGAGCCGGGAAAAGGTAGTTGCTTTACTTTACAATTCAGTTAGATGGACATTGCATCTGCAAAAGGTTGTTTTGAGTCTATTAAAAAATACAAATATTATATAATCGTAAAAAATCTGTGTCGATATTTTATTGCTTTTAACAGCTACTAATTTTTCCATTATTTATTTTTGCAGCCACACAAATCGATAACTCATATTTAATTAACCATAAAATTCTATATGATTATGCGAACTAATTATTTGCTGCTATTAACCATTTTATTGGGTTTGATACCCATGAATTACACACATGCCTCTGATTCTGTACCAAGCGTGTTTCTTTATTCTCCTTACACAAAGATTTCCGTTTCTCCGGGAACGAGCATTGATTACAAGATTGATTTAATCAACAATTCGGATGCACCGGTCAATGCCGATCTGTCCGTAACTGGACTACCTGCAAGTTGGAAGCGTGAGCTAAAATCCGGTGGGTGGAATATTAACAAACTGGCAGTTTTGCCTAATGAAAAGAAAGACTTTAACTTGAAATTAGAAGTCCCGTTGAAGATAAATAAGGGTAGCTACAATTTCATAGTCTCTGCCGGAGATTGCCAACTTCCTCTAACAGTCACTGTAGCCCAACAAGGTACTTATCAGACTGAATTTATTACTGATCAGCCCAATATGCAGGGAAATTCTAAATCTACATTCACTTTCAATGCCGTATTGAAAAACCAGACCGCCGATCAGCAGTTATATGCTTTGATGTCCAATGCACCCAGGGGATGGAATGTTATTTTCAAACCTAACTATAAGCAGGCTACCTCTGCACAAGTGGAAGCAAATGCCAGCCAGAATGTGTCGATAGACGTCACCCCGCCAGCCAATGTAGAAGCTGGAAATTATAAAATTTCAGTACGTGCGGTTGCCGGTAATACATCTGCAGATCTGGACTTGGAAGTAGTGGTTACGGGTACTTATCAAATGGAACTGACCACTCCACGAGGATTGTTGAGTACTGAGATTACTGCCGGAGATGTGAAGCGCTTGGAACTGGTAGTCAGGAATACAGGTTCTTCTTTACTAAAAGATATCCAACTCTCGTCCGGTAAACCTGCAGATTGGGAAGTTTCTTTTGAACCGGCTAAAATAGAAATGCTGAAAGCGGGAGAAACATCTACTGTTACAGCTGTAATGAAGGCTTCGAAAAAAGCCTTACCCGGCGATTATGTTGCAACCATGGAAGCCAGAACTCCCGAAGTGAATGCTACCGCACAATTCAGGATTGCAGTAAAAACGCCTATGCTTTGGGGATGGGTAGGAATATTAGTTATCGTTGTAGCCGTGGGAGGTGTCTACTATCTATTCCGAAAATATGGAAGGAGGTAATTATGGGCGAACAAGTGATTGTACTTACCGATTTGACAAAAAAATACGGTAATTTCACTGCTGTAGACCATATTAGCCTGTCAATCTGCAAAGGAGAAATCTTCGGATTATTAGGTCCGAACGGTGCGGGAAAATCCACAACTATCCTTATGATGCTGGGGCTGACGGAGCCGACTTCCGGCAAAGTGGAAATTTGTGGAATAGACTCCACTACAAACCCTATTGAGGTTAAGAAGAGGATAGGTTATCTTCCCGAAGATTTAGGCTTTTATGATGAAATGACCGGATTGGAAAACCTTGTCTATACAGCACTTCTGAATGGTCTTTCAAAGAGGGAGGCTGAGGAGAAAGCAAAGGAACTCATGTACCGGGTAGGGCTTTCCGAACAGGCAAACAAAAAGACCGGAAAGTATTCCCGTGGTATGAGGCAACGCTTGGGCTTGGCAGATGTACTGATTAAGAATCCGGAAATCATAATTCTGGATGAACCGACATCGGGTATCGATCCTGCCGGAATTCAGGAATTTATAGAACTGATTCGTAATTTGAGCAGAGTGCATTCCCTGACTGTATTGTTTTCTTCCCATAACCTGGATCAGGTGCAAAAGGCTTGTGATCGTGTGGGTTTGTTTAATCACGGAAAATTATTAGCACAGCTTGATCTCAAGGAGATGGAGGGTAAGCAGGTTGAACTTATTGATGTCTACAATGATTATGTAAAGGAAGGAGGTGAGAAGCATGAACAGAGTTGAGCAGCCCTTCTGGGTTATTGTGAATAAGGAAATCCGGGATCATGTACGTAGCTGGCGCTTTATTATCTTACTTGCCATTATTACACTAACCTGTCTGGGGGCTTTGTATACATCACTCACCAGTATGCGCGAGGCTATCAAGTCAGGTGGTGTGGAAGATACTTTTTTCTTCCTGAAATTGTTTACTGTATCGGATGGTACGTTACCTTCCTTCGTTCTATTCATTAACTTTTTAGGACCGTTGCTGGGCATTGCCTTGGGATTTGATGCCATGAATTCGGAACAGAACAAGGGAACATTGTGTCGTATATTATCACAACCGATACATCGTGATTGCATAATCAATGCCAAATTTGTGGCTGCATTGATCGTGATTACAATTATGCTGTTTGTATTGGGATTCCTGGTAATGGGTGCCGGATTGATCGCTATTGGTATTCCACCCACGCCGGAAGAATTTGCCCGTATCATTTCCTTTTTGGTTCTCAGTGTTTTCTATGTAGGGCTTTGGTTGAATATGGCGATACTATTCTCACTTTGTTTTCGGCAGACGGCGACCTCAGCCTTGGCTGCTTTGGCAATATGGTTGTTCTTCAGTGTTTTCTATACGATGATTGTCAACTGGATTGCCAAAATGTTGATGCCTTCTGATATGATGTCTCCTTATTATGCTATCGGTTATCAGAAAATAGTTTGGGGCATAATGTCGTTGAATCCGTGTGAGTTATTTAATCAGGCAACTTCTGTACTGCTGATGCCGTCTCTCCGAAGTTTGGGGCCGTTAATGATGGAGCAGGTCCAAGGGGCTATACCCAGTCCTCTCCCATTGGGACAGAGTTTACTGGTTATATGGCCACAGTTGACAGGATTGATTGCAGTTACAATACTTTGCTTTGCTCTTTCTTATATTATATTTATGCGTAGAGAAATTCGTTCAAGGTAATTGATTGGTTGGGGTAAGAAGAAATCCCTGGCGATACTTTATATTTTAAAGTCGTCAGGGATTCATATGTTACAGTTTGTATTATTTCTGCCTTACATACTCCAGAGTGTATCCGTAATTAGAGCTCAACACTAAAGAATCCGGTGTTAACTTGTCAATTTTCAGAGTATCCACACCTTCTATTTCTATTCCATTACCAATGCTTTTTACTGTCAGGTAAAGCTGATCGCCTTGTTGTTCCCATTCTTTGTATACCAGTGTGTGCATATTAATGGAAGATGCTTCTCCATTCTCTTCCAGTTTGATGCCTTGTACTTCTCCGGGTTGTCCATTAATGGGCATTACCCACGATCCTACTACTGTAACGGGGGCTTTAGTGCCACCACATGCAGCAAATACGACTGCCATGACAGCCATACTAAAGATTTGTTTTTTCATGATGTCTTTTTTATTATAGTGTAACGTTGAAATCAGCCAATTGTTTTTCGGGGCATAAAGTTAGTTGAAAAATATCGTTTTGCCAGCTATTATTTTATGTTTTCTACATTCCTATCTAATATATATGTTGGTGTGGGATATTTATATCTCTGCTACCTATCCGGATATGGTCAAGTCCGTACCAACTCCGTACCTGGTCCGTATAAAGGTACCTTTATTGAGAGTTGATACGGACTTGGTACGGAGATGACACGGAGGTGACTATACTTTAATGAGCATTCAAGACTTCATCTGAAACTTTTTTATAAAAAAAACTTCGGTTTCCTTTGTTTATTACAAAATACTTTCTACCTTTGCACTCGCTTTTAAGAAATAAGGCACTCGGGGTGTAGCGCAGTCCGGTTAGCGCACCTGCTTTGGGAGCAGGGGGTCGTGGGTTCGAATCCCGCTACCCCGACAAATGAAAATCAAGGAGTTACGATAAAAAGTAACTCCTTTTTTTATTCTCCGAATGGGGCGGTTTACCTTTGGTTTAACCAAGTGAGTTAAACCGAGAGTTAAACCAAAAATGAACATGGATGCTACAATTTCAGTGGTTTGTTACAAATCCAAGACCCTATCTAATGGCGAACACCCTCTAATGCTTCGTATCAGTAAAGACGGAAAGAAGAAATACCAAAGTTTGGGAATATCTGTAAATTCCAAGTTTTGGGACTTTCAGAAAAATAAACCGAAACCTAAATGTCCTAATTTAGAGTATCTTCAAAAGATTATTCTTGATAAGAAGCTGGAACTTCAAAAGAAAATGCTTGAAATAAAGTCCGACCAAAAAGAATACTCGGCTGCAACTTTGATTGAAGCAAATGAAAAGCTACTGGTTGCTAAAACCGTAGATTGCTTTTATAAAGAAATAATTGCTCAATGTGAGATTAACAACAAATGTGGCAATAGGCTGGTTTACCTTAATTCCTATAACTCTTTGAAAAGATTTACTAATGGAAAGTTAGAAATACCATTTAATACCATAAATGTGGCATGGCTCGAAAAATATGAAAAGTGGCTCCGAAGTAATGGCAACAAAGAAACAACAATCAGTTTAATGTTCCGTACCTTACGAAGCACATATAATAAAGCAATAAAAGAAAGATGTGCCCATTTGTCTGATTATCCTTTTCAAGAATATAAAATCAGTAAATTCGACACTTCTACTCAAAAGAGAGCCATAGCTAAAACAGATATGTTGAAGTTTACAGAAACTTCCCAACCGATAGGACAAAAGAAATATGTGGAGTTAAGTAAAGACATTTTTATATTCAGCTATCTGTGTGGCGGTATAAACTTTACTGATATTGCTAATTTGACACAAGAGAATATTGTCAATGGTAGGTTACACTATATCCGTCAGAAAACTGGTAAGCTAATCAAGATTGGAATACCCCAAGAAGCTATGCAAATTATTAAAAAATACAGCGATGAGAGTAATGGTTATCTATTCCCGATATTGAATGTAAAAGTCCATAAAACAGCTTTACAGAAGCAGAATAGGATTCATAAAATACGTGGCAAGGTGAATGACATTCTAAGGACACTCGGTAAGCGATTGGGAATTGAAGCTAATATAACGACCTATGTCGCTCGCCATTCATTCGCAAGTGTTCTTAAGAAATCGGGAGTAAACATTGCATTGATAAGTGAAGCATTGGGACATTCAGACTTGGCGACTACTCAAATATATTTGGATAGCTTCGACAACGAGCAAGTAGATGAAGCGATGAAGAATTTGCTATAATGAATAAATCTCCATTTGCAGCAATGTAGGTGGAGATTATTTTTTAATTTTGCTTTCAAATCCAAAGTTAAAAAGATGAGCACCAACAATTCTAACATAATCAATGGATATGACCTCGTACAAGTAAAGAATGCATTACCACAATTTATTCAATGTTCTACGAGATATAAAGAACTGTCCCAACTTTTCTCACAGACAGAATACCAAGAAACTCTTTTAGATATTATAATAACTACCCTTAAACGCATCAGAAGATACCAAAGCTCTAAAGTCATTGACTTGGCAAGACTTGTTAAACTCTTATACGGCATCCAAAAACATGATTCTATCCAAATCAAATATAATGGGAAGACCCAATTTGATTTTCCATACGGAGAAACGACCCGGTTACTATTCGATACTCTTAACAAGGAATTGGCTACAATATATCCACCTGAGAAATTGATGCAGTTTTATAAGTTCTTGTATGCGGAACTTCTTTGGAATGAAGATATAAAATCTCCGATTGATAATAACGATACCAAAGTTCTTCTATTTGAATATAATGCCAGTAAAAGCTATAAGCGAATTGTTGCGTTTGAAAAGGAAGATGATATTGATATTCGTCTCTACTTGGGATATAAATTCAAGGACGGTGTTACTCCATATTATGCAAAGGATGAGCAAGGGAAAACTGTACAACCGATTGGATTTACTTTGAAAGGAGTTAAAACAATCCTTGCTATAGAATCAACTTTGCAAAAAAGAATAGACTCTCACTATGTAGGTACATTACTATATATATTAGGAGTGGAATTTCAACGTGCAGGCATTTTCGAGATAAAATCTCGTTGGTTTACCAATGAACAATCAGCTTTCCTATATGATATTGCAGGAATATTAGGAGTGCTTGATGAAGACTTTGATATTGAATACTCTAATAAAGAGAAACAAACATTCGTCAGAAAGGAAATGAAAAAGTACAATAAATACATAATCAAATAACATAGGCTTAACTTTTTGGAATTTTCTATCGATTTTTTCCCACCTTTTAGTTCCATTTAGCTCCATTTACTTCCTCTACCTTTGCGCCATAATCAAGAAAATAAGAGGCCTCTATTTTTTTGCAAAGGAACAATATTTTATTAATTTAAAATTTTATAACTATGTCAGATTTGATATTAACTGAATTCGATTTGTCCGAATTCAACAAATGGATGTTAACCATCCAAAAGGCATCAGAAGATTTAAATATTATTCTGAAAAGTATCAAAGAAATGGGATATGAAGAGATTACTTTGAATGATTTATTATTAGTGCCTGAAGCAGTATGTAATGATTTCCTTTCCGAAAAAGGTATATCGGGCAGAATCTTTGATGAAAAACATGTAGATATATTTGATTTTGAAAATCCCAATTATAATGATTGCATTGATGAAGCTAATTTAAAGTCACTTAATATTGTGCATCTTCGAAAGAAACTATATCGTGTTCACGAATTGTTGGCATCATACGGTTTTGGACCAGGGGATTTGTTTGAAGAAGAAAATGGTAAAGTCGTTATTTCCCAATGTGCAGAGCATAGCTATTTTAGCTGTAATGCAAGTTATCTTAATTCAGGAGAAGAAGTTTTATCCATTCTTTATGACATTTGTGATTCATTGATGAAGCTTAAGCAACATAAAATAAATCTTCATGTGCTACAAGATTTACTTGTGAGCGAGGCAGAATATAAAGTAGATATGAAGGCTTTTGAGAAATTTATAGAGAGTAACGGAATATGATTCAATTCAATTTTGAGAACATTATTACTGCAAGTAACCGCGAACCATATAATAATGTGGCTGCGCATGAAGAATTGAAGTCCATGATGTCACGTTTTGACAGATTGAACATCTTCTTCGACATTGACGAGGATGGCTACGAAGTGATAAAGGTCGAAAGTACATACGTGAAACGCTTCGCGTATCAGTTGA
Source organism: uncultured Phocaeicola sp. (assembly GCA_948566455.1). GTDB lineage: Bacteria > Bacteroidota > Bacteroidia > Bacteroidales > Bacteroidaceae > Phocaeicola. The sequence continues at coordinate 43,915 of CAOYQO010000012.1, read as the reverse complement.
ACGATAAATCGGCAAACTGGCTTATGACATACCTTTCTACTGGCAAGAGTGAGGACTTTGGAGTAGAACCGTCAGAAGTTCAGAAGTCAGACCAAACCAACGGTAACGAGTATCGAAAGAATATGCTCAAACTGTTTGTGGAAAGTAAGGCTGTAAACATTCAGTTTACACCCGAGTTCAGAGACCGTAGAGGTCAGCTAACAGCAGTAGCCAACTTCAAGTTCGGTAACATCTTCTTCTTTGTAAACCGAGACGAGGAAATTGTTTCGTACTTGCAAGAGAAAGAGTTAATTCGCTAAATCTAAACGGAGCAGAGGAAGTGCAAATTTCCTCTCTCCTTTTTAAATCCACACAAATGAAAAAGGAATATATACCTATATATAAAATAGCTGGTAAAATCCAGTACTTGACAGAAGTCCTGCCACAGATAGAAACAAATACTATCCTTTGTAAGACATTAACCGGATTGGGTGCAACCTACTCCGAAATAAAGGCTAAGCGACATTCTGTTATTATCGTTCCCAATGTTCCTCCTATTATTGGCAAGTGCAAAGACCCAAAGCACAAGAATGACAATCTGTTCGGTGTCAAGCAAGGGGTGACAACAGAAGAAGTCATTGATTATATTGAAAAGACATTAGCCGCAAGAAAGTTTATCAAGTTGATAAGCACTCCCGAAGGATTTACTAAAATCAAACGGGCTTTCGAGGAACTGGAACTTGACATATATAATATGTGCTTTTTCTTATCCGATGAATGCGACAAGCTGATAAAGGATGTCGATTACAGAGCGGATATAATTCTTCCTATGGATGATTTCTTTAAATTCAGAGAAAAGGCATTTGTTTCAGCCACTCCCATACTGCCGAGTGACCCACGTTTTGAAAGTCAAGGTTTCAAAATAGTAGAAGTACAGCCTACCTTTGATTACAAACGTCCTATCAGCATTGTGCAGACCAACAATGTTTTGGAAGCATTGAAAGAAATTCTACCACAGATAAAAGCACAACAAGAACAACCACGCAGTATTTGTTTCTTTGCCAACAGCGTTGATATGATATATCAGCTAATGAGCAAATTGGGAGTTGAAAATGAGTCCGTAGTATTCTGTGCAGAGAAAAGTGTTGAGAAGTTGAAGAAGAAAGGATTTAAACGAGCTTATGAATACTGGAACATTAAGCATAAAATGCCTTATATGTGGCTTACCAGCAGAAACTATACTGCTGTGGATATTGAATTGGAAGAACGGCCCGATATAGTATTTGTCACTGAACCGTATTTTGCAGAATACACTATCATTGACCCATGCACTGATGCGGTACAAGCAATAGGACGATTCAGAAACGGTACTTCTTTGGCTATTCATGTTGTCAATACCAATGAGAACTATCCGATACGCACCAAAGCAGGTATCAAGGAATATCTTAAAGGTTGCAGGGATGCTTACAAGACTATTAAAAATCTCTATGAATGTGCAACATCTTCGGAAAGCCGAGATGCTTATAAGGCTGCGTTGGATATACTGCCATATAACCGGATGCTAAAAGACGGAAAGACCAACTATTTTGCGATTGACAATTTTATTGATGAAGCATTGGTTAAGTCTGCCTACAACAATATTGATTCAGTAGTGAACCGATACAAGGAAAGCAACTTATTCTTACCGAAGCTGACCCAACCTCTGTTTTACAAATTTGGCGATAAGGAAAGGTTGAGCCTAATGGATAAGAGCAGTTCTATCAAAGAAAGCCGAAAGCGTATCGTTGAATTACTGGAATCATTGAAGGATGACAGAAATTCCCCATTAGCGCAATCGTTTATCAGTGACATTAGGCAAGTTGATGCTTTTATTATTGATGCTTACGATACGGTGGGCAAAGAAGTTATTGAAGTAAACAATTATTCATTCAAAAAAATCAAAGAAGCCATGATTATGAAAAACTATAGAGAAAAAACAAGCGGAGTAGAGTTTGTTCAACTCCTTAAAAATTCCTTTAAGATTGGCGAGAAATACACTCGTGAATATATCAAAAAAGAATTAAAGCGTTTATACGCATTGGTTAAGACTGCACCTAAAAATGCGATTACAGCCATGACTATAAAAGATTTCTTCAAAATTCAAGAGTGTAAAATCGGAAATCAAAAAGCTATCAGAATATTAGAACCATTAATATAGGATAGTACTTTTTTTGATGAAAGTTAGTTTTATAGGGTCTGTTTTAAAAAGGTACTCTATCATTAATATTTAGCTTTATCAAATCATTAATAAACGAAGAGTTTCCGCTGATGAAAGTGGGGACTCTTTTTTTATTTGAACACGTCACCATGTCGTAATTCATTCCCCCATGCTGTGCCGGATGATAAAAACGGAGGTACACCACCTTTTTATGCCCCCTCATGGGCATGGAAGAAAAAAGCATTCTTTACTTCACGATGATACTATTACCTCACATCATCCATGAAAAAGAATGTCTTTTGTCAGCAGCGTATATGTTCACAATCCTATTCCCATAGCCGAGCAATAATTTACTAATGCTCCGAATTTCTTTTAAAAGAATATTTAGGGAAAGACATAGAACGAGCCTTAGATGCAAGCGAAGAAATTCACTTGTGTTTAAGGTTTGTTCTTGTTAAATCCATTCAATCAATAATCATTTAATTCAAATTCATTATGGAAGCATTACAAATTATGCCTATCATGGCACAGAACCAATCGAGATTTAACTTAGGCGAGTATGCGGAAGAAGCTGCCATTATCCAAGACGAGCCAACCGTACAGCCGAACGTGAACTTCTTGGAAGCAAACACAGATGCAATCACTATGGACGAGCTTACAAACAAATGCGTTGTTCCAACTTGGGCTAACCAAGAATTGACTATCGCACACCAAGACTTTATTTCATGTGTGCATGATGCGGCTTGCTCATTCTATGCAGGTGAAAGAGTGAACGAGCCGGACATCAGAGTTTCACACATTGTACGCGGTAGAACTCCCCAAAGTTTGGGTAAGAAAGCAAGTGAACTGTTGGAATGTGAAAAGACACAATTCTACCAACGCCTTGCATTTGCCTTTACCATTCCAACCATTATCGAAACGGTAAGAGGGCAAAGGCTTGAACTGTGCATCGGTGGGGTAAGGAACTATTCAGACCTCAACCTTTATCGTGCATCCAAAGGCTTGGAGAAATTTTCTTGTTTTGTAGGCTGGAGAGTTAGAATTTGTAGCAATCAAATTTTAACGGGAGAAGGTGTCAAGTTTAACATGGAAGTGACCAATATCAACGAACTTTACCGAAACGTGCTTGAATTGTTCCACAGCTTCAACCCTGCAAAAGAAATCCACTTGATGCAGTCACTTACCAACACTTCATTGTCCGAAACACAATTTGCACAGATTGTCGGACGAATGAGAATGTTTCAAGCATTGTCACCTGCAAGGCAGAAAGCTATTCCAAGACTTCTGATTACGGACAGTCAGATTAATTCAGTTTGTCGCGACTACTATCACAATGAAGTGTTCGGAGCAAAGGACAACGCCATATCAATGTTCGATTTTCACAACCTTTTGACGCAGGCTAACAAGGGGAGCTACATTGATACTTATCTGCAACGAGCAGTAAACGCTACGGAAGTCAGTGTAGGAATAAACAACGTCCTGCAAGGAATTGATAACAAATACGCTTGGTTCTTGGGCTGAGTGGATTGTTGATTGAGAGAGGAAAGGACATCATTAAGTTGGTGTCCTTTCTTCATACTTAATAATTAACTAATTATATTTGTAAGTACGCAAATAAGTACATATATTTGCATTATAAAAAGGAGGATTTATGAGAACAGCCAATTACACAGATTTAAGAGCCAATCTAAAAGGTTATATTGACTCGGTTATTGACGATTGCGATACGGTACTTATCAATCGTGGTAATGGTACGGGAGTAGTAATGATTTCTTTGGAAGAATATAATTCTTTGAAGGAGACCGAATATATCATGTCTTCTGAACAGACCATGAATGATATTCGTAAAGGAGAAGAAGACTTAAAGGCAGGCAGAGGAATAGAAGTAAATTTAGATGAATTATGAAACTGATATTTACTCCTATTGCACAAGAACATTGGGAATATTGGAAAAAGAATGACCCCAACATAACCAAACGCATTAAGAAATTACTCGCCGATATATTGGAACATCCTTACACTGGCATAGGTAAACCTGAACCTCTCAAATATGAATTGGCAGGTAAATGGTCAAGACGAATTAATTCAGAGCATAGACTTATTTATTCTGTGCATAATGATATGATAGAGATTTACATATTCTCCATGAAATATCACTATTCCAAGAAGTAACTACATTATCACATCTTATTAATTAAAAGGACATCTATTAAGTTAGGTGTCCTTTTTCTGTTTATACACTTTACAAATTCTATGACATTATGGATAAATCTAAAATTGAAAATGCTATCAATCATATCACCTCTTTACAAGAGAAATTATGCTACTGTGAGAACAATCTGCAATATATCAAACGCTTGCAAGCACTTAAATATTGGCTGCACAAGTTTGATTCATTTTTGGATAGGAACAGCAGACAGCATGGTGAATATGCAGCAGTTTATGAAAGCTACTTCCATACTTGCTGTGGGTTCTCATTCTATGATAGGGTATGCAATTCAATTCTTGTTTATGAATATGGCGACAGACCATTTTAATACTTGACATTATGAATATAGACTATACTGTTGGAGAAGTGGAACTCACTTATAAATCCACATCAAAAAGCCGGAGTAAAATATATAGTTCAGAAGACGCTTATAAATACTTGCTTCCTACATATAAGGAGGGTACAATCTGTTACAAAGAATATTTCAAAGTTCTGTTCCTAAACCAATCCAACCAAGTTTTAGGCTACACTCTCATATCAGAGGGTGGAATTACTGAAACTTGTGCTGATGTCAGAGTAATTCTACAAGCTGCATTACTCACCAACTCAGTAGCCATTATTCTTGCACATAATCATCCAAGCGGTAGCATGAAACCAAGCAGGCAGGATATGGAAATTACTAAGCAGGTCAAAGAAGCTGCAAGACTTATGAGGATTACAGTAACAGACCACCTCATATTAACGGATGCAGGATATTATAGCTTCGCTGATGAAGGACAGTTATAGCGTATCATTGAAAAGGACATTCAATTTTTAAGTTGGGTGTCCTTACTTACATAAGCTGAACGAACATTCAGCACTTGTAACCAACTATTAATAATTGTGAATTATGAAGACATACATAGCATATCTAAGGCAATCCACCATGAAACAACAAATATCGGGTCTTGGCGTAGAAGCACAACGAGAGATTATACACAACTATGTAAAGAATAAACCCATACTTGCTGAATACATTGAAACGGAGAGTGGAAAGAAATCTGACAGACCTCAACTTCTTGCAGCTTTGGCGATGTGCAGGAAAACTAACTCTATTCTGATTGTAGCCAAATTGGATAGGTTGTCAAGAAATGTTGCATTTACTTCAAAGCTGTTGGAGAGTGATGTTGAGATTGTCTTTTGTGACTTCCCCCAAGCTAACAGATTAATTCTGCATATCATCAGTAGCATAGCCGAATATGAAGCAGGATTAATCAGTCAGAGAACCAAACAGTCACTTCAAGCCAAAAAAGCAAGGGGTGTGCAGCTTGGTAAAGCGGAGAACTTGATGAATAAATTTGAACAAGCCGTTCAGCATAGTATCGTTACCAACAAGGCTAAAGCGGATAACAATCCAAATAACATGAGAGCGATAGCACTGTTACGGTCACTATCAATGCAAGGCAAATCATTATCCGAAATGACTTGTCTGTTGAATGAGCAAGGCTTTGTTACATCTAAGGGATGCAAGTTTCAGATTACACAAGTCAAGAGATTACTTGTCAGAGCAGGGTTGATGTCGTGAAGTCACTTTGAAAGGCAGGACAAATTTAGAGCAAGGTCAGTCTTATATGCCCCAATCTGAATTTGTCCTACCTAAAAATCAGCCGGAACAAGAAACTTTAACTCTACAACCTATTCAGAGTATGTTTGAGGGCAGAATATTCACTATTAATCCTCACTCCATGCTTATTGATTTAAAACCTTTCGTTATCTTTGCACCAATTCCAATGAACTAATGCGTTAGGAAGTTGGAAGGACATAGTTAATGAAAGGTGTTATTGAAATTATCTTCTTGTAACAAATCTCGCAAATTTGAAACGCTGTGAAGATGATAGCAGTAGCACCCACATTTGGATATATACCTACCTCATATTTGTGAGGTTTCTATATGCCCTTTGGTGTGGGTCGCTATTGTTTTATCCACAGCAAAGGCAATGCGAGAGCCAGTTACAAGGATAAAGCAAATAGTGTTCCCACATCTTTTTTATTTATGGCTTACCGCAGGGAACAAGTGAGCATAAAGGTGTAAATATGAAAACTTACTTGTTGGATATTCTTAACAAATACAACAGATTCAGTGAGAGTTTGGATGTAAAAACCATATTATGCAATAAGTCTTGGCTGGCTTTCAATGACACCGGAGATAAAGAGTTATATATATTTCAAGAAAATGGCTCTCTTATTGTTTCCATAAATGGTAAGGTTACTAATGGAACTTGGCAGTATATTTCAACCAACAAATCTATAATTCTTTCTTTTAAGGGGCAGGCTTATATGCTTCATCCCTCATTCTTTGATAAAACCATATTCGCATTGCAACAAGACGGAACAAACAGATATGCTTTTATGATAGATGAACAGCAAAGCCAGTCCTTTCAACCAAAATCTCTAACGGAATTAAGTGCTTACTTTAAAAATATAGAACGTAAAAAAGTAGAAGCAGAACAACAACGGATAAGAATTGCATTAGCCCAGCAAAAAGCTCAACAAAAACGAATTGAAGAAGAACAAAGGCAGCAAGAACAATACCGCATAGAACAAGAAAAGCGACAACGAGAAAGAGAACAAGAAGAATTGATTAATAGAGCAATAGAAGAACAAAAAAAGGCTGAAAGAAAAAAAGAACAAGCTATATTAAAACAACACAAGACTTTTCTAATAGCTCAATTAATTGGTTATATCGTCATAATAGCCTTTACTGTGGGGATAACGTTTTTAGCTTATAACAGTGCAACTGATAGTGTTTGGGTAATTGTTCCACCTATAATCTTTTGTCTATTATACTTTTTGGTCTATCGTAAGATTATTATGTGGCTGCGACAGAAATTACTGTGTAAATATTTACGTTCACAGCAAATGAAAAAACAAAAACTGCGTGATGAAATACAATGGATTGAACAAGAAAGCAAACGGGAGGAAGAAGAATTAAATAGATTGAATAACACTATTAATTATAAAAGAATGATATTGAGGACGGAAGAAACATCGTCCAACTACAAGCAAACACACATAATCTTTGACAGAAAAGAATTTGCCATATATTGGGATGCTACTGCAATGAAATTTAAAAATGTTTCTCTCTTGATTTATAATGGAACTGAAATTGTTCGTTATGAGAATTTAGAGAATAAAGGAAGAAAGATTGTTCGCTTAAAAAAAGTGCATTCTCCAGTTAAAATTATATTAATGGCAAACTGGCTGGACTCCTTGATTTATAAAGTTGTTTATGCAGTCAAAGGATAATACTAACCGATTATTAATACAAAAATAAAATTATAATGAAAACATTTAGATTATTGGCAGCTTCATTATTGATTGCTGTGTGCGCAGGATTTAGTTCTTGTAGTGAAGAATTGGAAGAACATCAAACAGAAGTAATGTTCATTGATGGAGATTCTTTTTCTACTTATGGACTGAATTTCAGAGATTATGAATGCTATGGCTCTTTCCATTGGGGGAATATTAATCATTTCTCAGGCTTGAAGAATAATCGTCTATGGATTAGTTCTTATGATAGGACGACTAAAGAAAAACTTTGGGAATGGACTGATAATAGAACTTTTGATAAGAAACGTACAGTTCATGTTGGATATGGAGAATATAAGGATATTGAAATATCAAGCATTACCACCTATGGAGCTTGCGCCAAGAACAACATCTTCGTTGCGAGTGTCAGTTATAATGGTGAGTCATACAATGAAGATAATATCTTGTTCAAAACAGCAGCAGGAACGCTCAAAGAAATAAAAAACGACTATCGTGCATATATTACTGATTGGTACAAGGAATCTGTGTTCGTTGGGAATTGTTGCTATAACGACATGGGGGATACACTTTATGTTAGCCAAATAAACAATGGCGCAGTAGGAGGAACACCTATTTCTTATGAAGAATCTGTTAGCGTCAATGTTGATGTTAATTTTGATGTTAATGTCAATGATTTTCTAACACAAATCACTGCGTCAAGAATTAATTATAAAACATATAAGAACGTTTGGTACACGAAGCATAAACCTCCATTTGAAATTTTCTCTGACACCAAGAAAGAATGTACATTACTTGACAATTCCACCAATATATGGAAGTACAAATTAGACCTCTTATATTATGACGGAACGAAGAAAGATTATACATTTTACCTAAATATTGAGAACGGCACAATCTCTGAAACCCAAAATGTTTCTCCCATTGTTGGTAGTTGGGTTTATATCACAGATGAAGGATATAAAGAGATTATCACTTTTTACTGTGATAACACTGGTCGTTGGGAGTCAGTGAATATACATGACAACACTTCCAATTCAGACCCATTTACTTATACAATGGATGATAAGGAGGATAAGTTTATTATTGATTTTGGAGATAATTCACCCGAAACGTACTATTATAACATATCTGACAATAAGATGAAATTGATGTACGAGGACGGACATATAGAACTTTATACCAAACAATAAAATTAACAGAACCACTACTATAAGGTACTATCGGAAATTTAAAATCCTTTAGTACCTTTTTTAGTGAAAGTTGGTTTTATAGACCCTAATTCAAAAAAGTACTATGCTTTACTTTGAATAACTATATGGATATTTGAAACTTCATTTTATAATTGCTATTTTTGCAATGCAGGTTTATTCTGCAAAAGAGATTATTAAATTATTGTCAAACACTTCTTGTTTTTCCTCCAAGTTAAACCAAGAGTTAAACCGCTTCATTTAAGCGAAAAGTAGATATAAGCTAATCAATTTAATGCCAGTTATTTAATGATGATATTAATAAGGTTAGCGCACCTGCTTTGGGAGCAGGGGGTCGTGGGTTCGAATCCCGCTACCCCGACAGGTTAAAGGGTCAACTAATTATTAGTTGATCCTTTTTTAGTATTGAAAAAGAAATTCAACAAACATGAATCTTTATCCATGATGGTATAACATTCTGAAATAACAACTTTGAGATACGGTCTTACATCTTTAAATAAAACTCTCTTGTCAACGCAATGTATTCCGGTGTAAATTGATTGCGTTCCACCTCAATACATAAAGTTTCCTCCATACATTTTTGTTCCTGATGTCCGAATGCGATAAGTACTCTCCTACTCGGCTTGCCTGGCTTGGTAAAAACATGAAGGCGTCGTGAAGGGTATAATTTGTATTTCCAAGCTGTGTCAATTACTAACTTCTCTGCTTCAGTAGGGATGATGATACATATCCTCCCCTGATCTTCAAGAAGGTGTGCCGAACGCCGGAAAAGTATCTCGTAATTCAGTTCGCAGGTATGACGTGCCATATTGCGTTGCTTGTCAGGGCAATTTAAAGCATCAACAAAATAAGGAGGGTTAGAAACTATCAGATGATATTTATTATCTGTTTGAAACAAACTGAAATCATTACAGATAACTTTTATCCTATTTGCCCATGGAGAACGCGCTATGTTTTCTTCTGCCTGAGTTGCCGCGGCTTCATCTATTTCTATAGCTGTAACTTGTGAAAGCGGATTACGTTGAGCTAACATTAAAGCTATCAATCCTGTGCCGGTACCAATATCGAGAATTTGTTGAGGGTTTCCAACTTCTGCCCAGGCACCCAAAAGAACTCCATCTGTACCTACTTTCATGGCACATTTATCATGCCATATAGTAAATTGTTTAAACTGAAAATAAGGATTTGGCATCGTTTATAGTTATTATTTGAGGGCAAAAATAGGCAAAGTCGGGAATATTACGACTAATTTGGCACTGTTTTTGTCTTTTTATAGAAAAGGTGCTTTATATTAATGAAGAATAGATTAACTTTGCAGGCGCTTTGTAAGCCCTGTCAGTGTGACATAAACTTAAAAAGAACAAAATGAAGAAAAGACTTTACCTAAAAGATATGGAGACGAGAGAAGAAGGAAACTCTTTCTCAGTAATTGCTGATTTTGAGGGGAATGAGGAACAATTGATGGATATTGAAGTGAATGAGATACTTCCGATATTGCCTTTACGGAATATGGTTTTATTTCCAGGCGTGTTTATGCCGGTATCTGTCGGGAGAAAGACTTCCATGAAATTAGTGCGTGAAGCAGAAAAGAAGAGTGCATATATCGGAGTAGTCTGTCAGAAAGTGGCTGAAACCGAAATGCCAATGTTGGAAGATTTGCATACTATTGGTACGATCGGTAAGATTATCCGTATCCTGGAGATGCCTGATCAGACAACAACGATTATCCTGCAAGGCGTCAAACGTATGGAGTTGGAAGAAATTGTAGATACAACTCCGTATTTGAAAGGACGAGTAAGGGCACTGGAAGAAGATATTCCCGATAAGAATGATAAAGAGTTCCATGCTTTGGTGGAAGCTTGTAAGGATCTGACTATAAGATATATCAAATCATCTGATATGTTCCCGCAGGATTCTGCATTTGCTATCAAGAACATTACTAATCCTATGTTCCTGGTAGATTTTATTTGCACGAATCTTCCATTGAAGAAAGATGAAAAGATTGAGTTGCTACGTATTGACTCATTGCGGGCACGTACTTACCGTCTATTAGAGATACTGAACCGGGAAGTGCAGCTTGCCGAGATTAAGGAGTCCATACAGATGCGTGCACGAGAAGATATTGACCAACAACAACGTGAATACTTCCTGCAACAGCAAATTAAAACCATTCAGGATGAATTGGGTGGCGGTGGCCAGGAACAGGAAATTGAAGAGCTGCGCCGCAAAGCACTCACTACTAAATGGAGTGTAGAAGTGAGAGACACCTTTATGAAAGAGGTGGATAAATTGGAGCGTACACATCCGCAATCTCCTGATTACAGTGTGCAGCTTAATTATCTGCAAACAATGTTGAGTTTGCCATGGGGAATATATACTACGGATAATCTCAACCTGATCAATGCCGAAAAGACTTTAAATAAAGATCATTATGGCTTGGAGAAGGTGAAAGAACGTATTTTGGAGCACTTGGCTGTATTAAAGTTGAAAGGTGACATGAAGTCGCCTATTATCTGCTTGTATGGCCCTCCGGGAGTGGGTAAAACTTCTTTGGGACGTTCTATCGCTGCTGCCTTGAAGCGTAAGTACATTCGTATGTCATTGGGTGGTGTGCATGATGAAGCTGAAATCCGTGGACACCGCAAGACATATATCGGTGCTATGCCGGGACGTATTATCAAGAGTCTGATCAAGGCAGGTTCATCAAATCCGGTGTTTATCTTGGACGAAATTGATAAAGTTAGCTCAGACCGTCAGGGGGATCCCTCTTCTGCCCTGCTTGAAGTACTCGATCCGGAACAGAATACAACATTCCATGATAACTTCCTGGATGTAGATTATGATTTGTCTAAAGTGATGTTCATAGCTACTGCAAATAACCTGAATACTATTCCCGGACCTTTGCTCGACCGTATGGAGTTAATTGAGGTAAGTGGTTATATCACCGAAGAGAAAATAGAGATTGCCCGCCGCCATTTGGTTCCGAAAGAACTGGAAGCTAACGGTATGAAGAAGAATGATATCAAGATACCGAAGAATACGCTGGAGGCAATTATCGAGTCGTATACTCGTGAAAGCGGTGTACGTGAACTGGAGAAGAAAATAGGTAAGATACTTCGTAAATCAGCACGTCAGTATGCTACAGATGGTTATTTTGCCAAACAGGAGATTAAGCCGGGAGATTTATATGAATTCCTCGGAGCACCGGAGTATACCCGTGATAAATATCAGGGTAATGAATACGCTGGTGTAGTCACCGGACTGGCATGGACTGCTGTAGGCGGAGAAATCTTGTTTGTAGAAACCAGTTTAAGTCGTGGAAAAGGCGGACGTCTGACATTGACCGGAAATCTGGGCGACGTCATGAAGGAATCTGCAATGCTGGCTTTGGAATATATCAAGGCACATGCTTCTTTGTTAAATCTGGATGAAGAAATCTTTGATAATTGGAATATTCATGTACATGTACCGGAAGGTGCTATTCCTAAGGATGGACCTTCAGCCGGTATTACGATGGCCACATCTCTTGCTTCTGCCCTCACCCAACGTAAGGTAAAAGCGAATCTTGCTATGACAGGAGAAATAACACTTCGTGGTAAGGTGCTTCCCGTAGGAGGTATTAAGGAAAAGATTCTGGCTGCCAAACGTGCCGGTATCAAGAACATTATCCTGAGTGAAGAGAATCGTAAGAATATTGACGAAATACAGGAAATTTACCTCAAAGGATTGACTTTCCACTACGTGAAAGATGTGAAAGAGGTATTTGCCATTGCGCTGACCAATGAAAAGGTAGCCGATGCCATTGACCTGTCCGTAAAGAAAGAAAAGACAGAAAAGAAAGCAGAATGACATTCGACTTACAATATACAGACAGTAAAAGTAACGCGCGTGCAGGATTGATAACCACCGATCACGGGCAGATAGCAACACCTATATTTATGCCGGTAGGTACCGTAGGAACGGTGAAAGGTGTGCATGTAACCGAACTGAAAGAAGATATCGAGGCGCAGATCATATTAGGAAATACCTATCATCTGTATCTGCGTCCGGGATTGGATGTATTGGAAAAAGCCGGAGGACTTCATAAGTTCAACGGCTTTGACCGTCCGATGTTGACGGATAGTGGTGGTTTCCAAGTCTTTTCATTGTCGGGTATTCGTAAATTACGGGAAGAAGGTGCAGAATTCCGTTCACATATTGATGGTAGTAAGCATATCTTCACTCCCGAAAAGGTAATGGACATCGAACGTACGATTGGTGCAGATATTATGATGGCTTTTGACGAGTGCCCTCCGGGAGATTCGGATTATGCGTATGCCAAAAAGTCATTAGGACTGACGCACCGTTGGCTGGACCGTTGTATTCAGCGTTTCAATGAGACAGAACCAAAATATGGATACCAACAGTCGCTCTTCCCCATTGTTCAAGGATGTGTATATCCTGATCTTCGCAAGGAATCTGCGGAATTCATCGCATCGAAGGGTGCGGATGGTAATGCTATCGGTGGTTTGGCGGTAGGTGAACCGGTAGACAAGATGTATGAGATGATTGAGTTGGTGAACGAGATTCTGCCGAAAGATAAACCCCGTTATCTGATGGGTGTAGGTACACCGGTAAATATCCTGGAAGGTATAGAGCGTGGTGTAGATATGTTCGACTGCGTGATGCCAACCCGAAACGGACGGAATGGTATGTTGTTTACCAAAGACGGTATTATCAATATGCGCAATAAGAAATGGGAAACGGACTTCTCTCCTATTGAGGCAGACGGAGCTTCTGCTGTAGATACCTTATATAGTAAAGCGTATCTGCGCCATCTGTTCCATGCACAAGAATTGCTGGCTATGCAAATTGCATCTATCCATAATTTAGCTTTTTATCTGTGGCTGGTGGGTGAAGCTCGCAAGCACATCATTGCCGGTGACTTCTCTACATGGAAACCGATGATGGTAAAACGCGTATCTACAAGGTTATGAAAAAACTGAACTGGAAAATAAAAGGCATAAAGCTGCCGGATAACTGGAAGTGGTTGAAGCGGCTCGACTTCTACATTATCAAGAAGTTCCTCGGAACTTATGTGTTTGCCATTGCATTGATTATCTCTATTGCAGTGGTATTCGACTTTAATGAGAAGATGGATAAGTTCATGTCACACGAAGCGCCATGGAAAGCCATTATTTTCGATTATTATCTGAACTTTGTTCCTTACTTTGCCAATCTGTTCAGCCCGCTGTTTGTGTTTATCGCGGTTATCTTTTTTACTTCAAAACTGGCTGAGAACTCGGAGATTATTGCGATGTTTTCTACCGGAATGAGTTTTAAGCGGATGCTTCGACCTTATATGGTGTCGGCTGCCATAATTGCAGTAGTAACCTTTTGCTTAGGTTCTTATGTAATACCAAAGGGGAGTGTGACACGTATCAACTTTGAGGATAAGTACTATAAACAACGTAAATCAAATACTGCCCGGAATATTCAGTTGGAAGTGGATTCAGGAGTAATTGCTTATATTGAACGTTTTGAAGATCATAGCAAGACAGGATATCGTTTTTCGCTGGATAAGTTTAAAGATAAGCAATTGGTATCTCATCTTACGGCTCGTTCTATCACCTATGATACGGCATCTGTTCATAAGTGGACCATTAAGGATTACATGATACGTGAGATGGACGGTATGAAAGAAAATATTGTTAAGGGGGATCGTATTGACAGTACCCTTTTCATGGAGCCTGCCGATTTTCTTATTATGAAAAACCAACAGGAAATGATGACCAGTCCACAATTAAGTGAATATATTAGCAGACAGCGACAGCGTGGATTTGCCAATATCAAGGAATTTGAGATTGAATACCACAAGCGCATTGCCATGTCGTTTGCATCGTTTATCCTTACGTTGATAGGTGTTTCTCTTTCTTCGAAAAAGACCAAGGGTGGAATGGGATTGCATTTGGGTATAGGATTGGCATTAAGTTTCTCATACATTCTCTTCCAGACGATTGCTTCCACTTTTGCTGTAAATGGTAATGTACCTCCGGTAGTTGCCGTATGGATACCGAATATACTCTATGCTTTCATTGCATTCTACTTGTATCAGAAAGCACCAAAATAAGGAATAACCGAATGAATAAAAATAAGAAGCCCCTCCTGCTCCTTGTGTTACCACAAGTGCAGGAGGGGCTTTTTTGTTGTATCCATTTCCTCTTTTGTCTTTGCTTCTTCATAACTTTAACGATGCATTCTCATCGTATGCGTATTTAGAAGCAACCCCACTTTCGTCTTACAGGTTCTTTAAATCTTTCATGGCAATGTGCAGTGAAAGCTTAATTCAAGTAAGCTGAAAGTTCTGCAGCAGAGATGTTTTTGGCTATAATCACACCATTATCATCCAGTAAATAGTTAGTAAATCCCCGGCCTAAACGGTACTTTTTAAAGATGCCGGACGACTCGCCTTTAGTTTCCACGAAACAGGTGGGCGTAACTATTTGGTCCTTTCGAATGGTTTCCTCGAAGATAGATTGATATTCATCGAATGATACGGAAACCATTTCCACATTGTTGTTTTGAGAAGTTGAACGAAGTGCATTGCTTAAACTTGCGTTTTGCATCCGGGATTGCCCGTCGTAACTTGCCCAGAAACTGAGTAACACATATTTTCCCTTCATCTTGGACAGATTTTGAGTCGGTTGTTGCTCAGTCGACATAGCTTTGATTTTAAAATCAGGGGCTATGTCACCCACATTTAAACCTCCGGTAGGTTTGTCTTTTTCTACGAAAGAAGTCAAGGAACTAATTAGTAATACAACAAAAATCCATTTTACATGCTTCATGTAAGGCGGTTTTGGTTAATACTGGTTGATTTATAAGTGTTTGTCGGACGATGAAATAACGTCTTAACAAACAAATATACAATCAACGTTTACTAAGATTATAGAACCATTTGTTCCAAATCGGGGACAAAGGTACAATATTATTATAGAAAATCAAGTAAACGATTGACTTTTTCATGTTATATAACATGTTTTGCATCTCAGGATATCCCTCAACATGATATATATGATGCATTTGATGAATAGATTATGATGTGTTTTCTCATTAGCATTAGAAATTTTGCCTATTTTTGCATCGTGTTATTCATTAATTTAGATAAACAACTTTTATGCAACCATTGAGCACAGAACTTATACTTATCCGGGTCACGGGCGAAGATCGTCCGGGATTGACTGCATCTGTTACAGAAATTTTAGCTAAATACGACGCTACTATTCTTGACATTGGTCAGGCCGACATCCATAATACACTGTCATTAGGTATCTTATGTAAGACAGAGGAACAACATTCAGGATTCATTATGAAAGAGTTGCTTTTCAAAGCGTCTTCTTTGGGAGTGACAATTCGCTTCTATCCTATTTCAGTAAAGGAATATGAAGATTGGGTGAATATGCAGGGAAAGAACCGCTATATCCTTACTCTGCTGGGGCGTAAATTATCTGCCCGCCAGATCTCTGCCGTTACCCGTATTCTTGCAGAACAGGGGATGAATATCGATGCCATCAAACGCCTGACGGGGCGTATTCCATTGGATGAATGTGATTCGCGTACACGTGCCTGCATAGAGTTTTCTGTCCGGGGAACTCCGAAAGACCGTATTGCTATGCAGGAAGAGTTAATGAAGCTGGCGAGCGAACTGGAAATGGACTTCTCTTTCCAGCTTGATAATATGTATCGCCGGATGCGCCGACTGATCTGTTTCGATATGGATTCGACTCTGATTGAAACGGAAGTAATTGACGAATTGGCTATACGCGCTGGTGTGGGCAATGAGGTGAAAGCCATCACTGAGCGTGCTATGCGTGGTGAGATAGATTTTACTGAAAGTTTCCGTGAGCGTGTAGCTCTGTTGAAAGGCCTGGATGAATCTGTCATGCAGGAAATAGCAGAAAATCTGCCCATTACGGAAGGTGTAGATCGCCTGATGTATGTATTGAAAAAGTATGGTTACAAGATAGCCATTCTTTCCGGTGGTTTCACTTATTTCGGGCAATATCTTCAAAAGAAATATGGCATTGATTATGTATATGCCAATGAATTGGAAATAGTGGACGGTAAGTTGACCGGCCGTTATCTGGGAGATGTGGTAGATGGTAAGCGAAAAGCTGAATTGTTGCGCCTCATTGCACAGGTAGAGAAGGTAGACATTGCTCAGACCATTGCTGTGGGTGACGGAGCGAATGATCTTCCGATGCTGGGCGTTGCCGGATTGGGCATTGCTTTCCATGCCAAACCGAAAGTGGTTGCCAATGCAAAGCAATCTATTAACACGATTGGTTTGGATGGGGTACTCTATTTCTTAGGCTTCAAAGACTCATATATCGATTTGCCGAAATGAGTTGAACTATTCCGCAAATATATTTGTTTCATATAGTGACATATATATTTGCGGAACCTCTTAAATTTGAATACTATGAAGAGAATAAGGGACCTATTCTGTCTCTCTTTACTTTTAGTTGCAGTCGGCTTACCTGCTGTCGCACAAACAAAACTTCATGTTCCCCTCCCTGATTCGATAACCACTGTTGGATATGCCACCGGACTTCGTAAGAATCTTTCTGGCCTGGTGGAAAGAATTACTGAAAATCAGATGAATAAAGACCAGATTACCAATCCGCTGGATGCCATCCGTGGACGGGTACCGGGATTGACGATTCTGAAAGGTTCGAATGGACCTGCTGCGCTGGACGCTGTCCGTCTGCGTGGCACTACCTCCCTGACTACTGGAAATGACCCGTTAATTATTGTAGACGGAGTTTTTGGTGACCTGAGTATGCTTACATCTATTTATCCGGCGGATATTGAAAGCTTTGTTATCCTGAAGGATGCTTCGGAAACTGCACAATACGGTTCGCGCGGAGCATCGGGTGTGATTGAGATTACTACAAAAAAAGGTGTCAGTGGGCGTACAAGCGTTAACTATAATGGAAGTTTCGGCATTGCCTCGAGTTATAAAACAGTGAGGATGCTCAATGGAAATGAATTCCGGACATTGGCCCAGGAGCGTGGCATCTCTATTTTGGATATGGGAAACAATACAGATTTCCAGAAAGAGATTGAGCAAACGGGATTACAGCATAATCATCATATTGCGTTTTCGGGAGGAACGAATACTTCCAATTATCGTGTTTCACTCGCTCTAATGAATCGTGAAGGAGTGATTGTCAATGAAAAGTTGCAGAACTTCACATCGAATATGAATATGACACAGTATGTATTCGATAATTTCCTTAAATGTGATCTTGGTATGTTTGGTTCCGTACAAAAGGAACGTAATCTGGTGAATCTGCACAAAGTATTCTATTCTGCTGCTTCGTATAATCCTACTTTCCCGAATCACAAGAATCCGGAGACCGGTAACTGGGATGGATATGCTTATGCCAGCCAGTTATCACATCCGTTGGCATGGATGGATGTGAAAGACAAGAATGCTACATCGCATATCAGTACGCATGCCCGGTTGACATTCAATCTGGCCGAAGCATGGAAACTGACTTTTTTCGGTTCCTATACATATAATGTAGTAGAAAATGCGCAGTATCTGCCAGTTGCTGTCTGGGCACAAGGGCAGGCATACAGAGGAGACAAGAAAATGGAATCATTGCTGGGTAATCTGATGCTGTCTTATAAAAAAGAATGGAGGAAACACTTCTTTGATGTTTTAGGACTGGCAGAGATACAGAAAGACAAATATTCCGGATTTTATACTACAGTTACAAATTTCAGTAATGACAAATTAGGTTATGATAATCTTCAGGGAGGTGCCATTCGTCCGTGGGATGGAACTAATTCCTACTACGAAGACCCTCGTTTGGTTTCTTTTATGGGGCGCGTGAATTATACATATGATGATCGATATATCCTTACGGTGAATGCCCGTGGGGATGCGTCTTCCAAGTTTGGCAGTAATCATAAATGGGGATTTTTCCCGGCTGTATCTGTTGCATGGGTAGTTAGTAAAGAGAAGTTTATGGAAAAACTTTCTTTTATCGATAATCTGAAAATCCGTGCAGGATATGGTTTGGCGGGCAATCAAAACGGCATTGATTCATATACTACGTTGAATTTGATGCGACCTAATGGTATTGCACCGGTAGGTTCTACACCTGTAGTCACAATGGATAAGTTGAGGAATACGAATCCGGATTTGAAGTGGGAAGTGAAGCAGACATTCAATGCCGGTATAGAAGTAGCTTTGCTGGGTAACCGATTGCTGCTGACTGCCAATTATTACAATTCCAAGACGAAGGACATGCTTTATCTTTATAACGTGAGTGTACCACCTTTTACTTATAATACTTTACTGGCAAACATTGGTTCTATGCGTAATTATGGAACAGAGCTATCTATCGGCATTACTCCGCTGAAGACCAAAGACATGGAACTGAATATCAATGCCAATCTGACTTTCCAGCAAAACAAATTACTTTCTCTTGACGGAAACTACCAGGGCGAACATATTTCAGCTACAGAATATAAGAGCCTTGCCGGACTGGATGGTGCTGGATTCCACGGTGGATACAATCATATTGTTTACCAGATCGTGGGTCAGCCTCTGGGTGTATTCTATCTGCCCCATTGCACAGGGTTGGTATCCGATGGAAATGGTGGATATACCTATCAGATTGCCGATCTGAATGGCGGTGGTGTCAGTCTGGAAGATGGTGAAGACCGTTATGTGGCAGGACAGGCTGTGCCAAAGACGATACTTGGTTCCAATATCAGTTTCCGTTATAAAGATTTTGATATATCGCTACAGATAAACGGTGCATTCGGCCATAAAGTGTACAATGGTACCTCATTGACTTATATGAATATGAACAGTTTCCCCGATTATAACGTCATGAAAAAAGCGCCTGCACAGAACATTAAAGACCAGACAGCTACGGATTACTGGTTGGAAGATGGCGATTACATTAACTTCGATTATGTTACGTTAGGCTGGAATGTTCCGTTGAAGAATACCCGTTACTTGCAGTCGCTCCGGCTGTCCCTGACTGTTAACAATCTGGCGACAATTTCAGGTTACTCAGGCTTAACGCCTATGATAAACAGTTCGTCTGTAAATGCTACTCTGGGAATAGATGATAAACGCAATTATCCTCTATACCGCATATATACTATCGGACTTAGTGTAAACTTCTAAACCTTAAAGCCATGAAACGTAATTCTATATTTTGTTCGTTTTGTATTTTAGTTGCCCTTTGCTGGGGAATGGCTTCGTGCGACGGTTTTCTGAAAGAAAAGTCTCGTGATGCACTGCCCGAAGAGGAAGGTTATAGTAATATCTCTGAACTCTATCTCAATGCAGTGGCATCCCTCTACAATTACATAGGTGGAAATGCTGATAGCCAGGGATTGCAAGGAACCGGCCGTGGTATCTATGACCTGAATACTTTTACCACTGATGAAGCCATTATGCCTACCCGAGGTGGCGACTGGTATGATGGTGGTTTCTGGCAAGGATTATTTCTACATAAATGGGGTGTAAACAATGATGCAATACAGGCCACCTGGGAATATCTTTATAAGGTAATTATGCTTAGTAACAACTCTCTGGAACATATAGAAACCTATGCTCTAACCCACTCTGATGCGGAACTCCCCGGCTATCGCGCCGAGGTACGTGCTTTTCGTGCAATGTACTATTACTATCTGATGGATCTGTTTGGACGTATACCACTGGTTTTACACTCCAATGTTGCTTCAAAAGATATAGTGTTGAGCGAGCGTAAGAATGTATTCGACTTTGTAGTCAGGGAATTACAAGAGGCCTCTCCACTCCTGCCCGCCCAGTTCAGCAACCGTTCCGGCAATTATTACGGACGTTTGACACGTCCTGTTGCATACTTTTTGCTGGCAAAGTTGGCACTGAATGCCGAAATTTACACAGACAATAACTGGACAGATGGTGTTCGTCCTGATGGAAAGAATATCTTTTTCGAAGTAGATGGCACTACATTAAATGCCTGGCAGACTGCAGAAACTTATTGTGATAAGATTACAGCGTTTGGCTATCGCCTCGAGCCGGATTATACAGCTAATTTTGCTGTATACAATGAGAGTTCCGTTGAGAATATCTTTACTATACCTATGAGCAAAACGCTGTACGCCAATCAGATGCAATATCTTTTCCGTTCACGCCATTATAATCATGCCAAAGCATTAGGGTTATCCGGTGAAAACGGATCGAGTGCTACCATTGAAGCCCTGCAGACCTTTGGATATGATACCGATCTACAAGACCCTCGTTTTGATTTCTGCTATTATGCAGGTATAGTCTACGATTTGAAAGGTAACGTTGTAAAATTGGATGATGGAACTGTTTTGGTTTACGAGCCGTGGAAAGTAAAGTTAGATATATCCGATGAACCTTACGAAAAGACTGCCGGCGCCCGAATGAAGAAATATGAGATTGATGATAAAGCAATGAAAGATGGTAAACTGATGGAAAATGATATTGTCTTATTCCGTTATGCAGATGTGTTATTGATGAAGAGTGAGGCTAAGGTTCGTGACGGGCGTGATGGAGATGAAGAACTGAACCAAGTGCGTACTCGTGTAGGAGCACCGGAACGTGTTGCTACTTTAGAAAATCTTCTTGCTGAACGTCAGTTGGAATTTGCATGGGAAGGTTGGAGACGCCAGGACCTAATTCGTTTCAGACAATTTACCCGTACTTACAGCAGTCGTCCGCAACTGCCTGATGAGGAAAACGGATATACTACCGTCTTCCCTATCCCAGAGAAAATCAGACAGATGAATCTGGGATGGGAGCAGCATCCGGGCTATTAAAGGAATGGATTGCAAAGTCGCTTCATTCTTTTGTGTTAATCACTTTATTTCCTATCTTTGCGGCTAAATAAAAAGAAACATGAAGTTTTCCGAACTACAACTGAATGATCAGGTGCTTGATGCACTGGAAGCCATGCGCTTCGACGAGTGCACACCTATACAAGAGAAATCCATCCCCGTTATACTTGAAGGCAGAGATTTGATAGCCGTAGCACAGACCGGAACTGGTAAGACAGCCGCTTATCTGCTGCCTGTATTGAATAAACTATCGGAGGGTAACCATCCGGAAGATGCTATCAACTGTATTGTTATGTCGCCTACGCGTGAGTTGGCACAGCAGATAGACCAGCAGATGGAAGGTTTTTCTTATTTTATGCCTGTCAGTAGTGTAGCTGTCTATGGTGGTAATGACGGAGTACTTTTTGAACAACAGAAAAAAGGGTTGATGCTGGGAGCTGATGTTGTAATCGCTACTCCGGGACGTTTGATTGCTCATCTTAGTTTGGGTTATGTTGATCTTTCGCGTGTCTCTTACTTCATTCTTGATGAAGCCGACCGTATGCTCGATATGGGATTCTATGACGACATTATGCAGATAGTGAAATACTTGCCCAAGGAACGGCAAACAATCATGTTTTCTGCTACCATGCCTGCTAAAATTCAGCAACTCGCTAACACTATCCTCAACAACCCTGCTGAAGTTAAACTTGCCGTTTCCCGTCCAGCTGAAAAGATCGTACAGGCAGCGTATGTTTGTTACGAGAATCAGAAACTGGGTATCATTCGCAGCCTTTTTGCGGAGCAGACACCGGAACGCGTTATTATATTCGCTTCATCCAAACTGAAGGTAAAAGAGGTGACGAAAGCTCTTAAAATGATGAAGTTGAATGTGGGTGAAATGCATTCAGATCTGGAACAGGCTCAACGTGAGGAGGTGATGCATGAATTTAAAGCCGGACGTGTAAACATTCTGGTCGCTACAGACATTGTGGCACGTGGTATTGATATTGATGATATCCGTCTTGTGATCAACTACGATGTTCCCCATGATAGCGAAGATTACGTTCACCGTATTGGCCGTACAGCACGTGCTAATAATGATGGTGTTGCTTTGACTTTCATCAACGAAAAGGAGCAAAGCAATTTCAAGCAAATAGAGAATTTCCTGGAGAAAGAGATTTATAAGATAGCTGTACCCGAGGAGTTAGGCGAAGCACCTGAATACAAACCACGTAGTTATGATGGCAGAGGCAAGAGAAACTTCCGCTCGTCCAAGGGAGGCAGAAATACAAATAAAGGTGCTGGGAATAAGAAGAAAGGCGGAACTCCAAAAGGAAGAAATGGTAGAGCTCCTGAAAAGAAATAATGGTGAAGTTTTATTACTCCACCATTTTTATATGTAGCTCTTTATCAGCATCAATAGTCAGGTCCACAAGGTGGTAAACGGAGCTTTCCGGAATACGGAGCGTAGCTTCATAGTGATAGCCTTTTCCATTCACTCCCATGAAATCCATATCAGTAAGGATCATTTGGCTGAGTACTTCTTCCGGGAAGACAGTATGGAACATTCTCTTGGTTATATCTTGACCGTACAGTAAATTCTTGCCTTCATAGACACAGATATGAATCACATTGTCGTAGTATACATTATCGATACCAATTCCTTCATCTGAATAGGTAGTCCTGATTACCTTCATCTTGGAAGGATTAATATAGACGTATCCCCGATAACGTGTTCCTTTATACATTACCACACTATCCTTTTGCACCACTTCAGAGATAGTGGGAATGGCTTCCGCTTTCTGACTGGAGAATGACAGTGTATCTTCCGGGTTTTCTGACTTATGCAATTTCACGATTTCATCAGAAAGCGAATGGAACCAGAAACTGTATTCTGTCTGCCGGTCTATTTTATAAGCTATAGGGGTATTACCTCGTACATATATTGTGTCGCGAAGTACCTTGAAATAAACTGGAATATTTTGAGGGTCGACATAATAAATCGTATCACCGCTAATACGCATTAACGGCATATCCGTCTCGTCATCTATCCAGATACCTTGCAACATTTCCTTTGCGGTCAGATCTTCCTTGCTGGAAGTCTCTCCACTTTTGACGTTATTACAAGATGTCAGCACAATAACGAGCACTATAGAAATAGTACCCCACTTTATCATAACTCCCTCTGTTTTATGTTCTTAATGTCCGATGCAATAATAAATAAATCCTTGCTCTTCCATTTCTTTTTTATCATAGATGTTGCGCCCGTCCAGCACTACAGCTCGTTCCATTGTTTTTTTGATAACTGCCCAGGACGGTAACCGGAACTCCTTCCATTCAGTAACCAGCATCAAAGCATCAGCATCAAGTACGGCATCATACATGTCTCTTGCATAGTAAATGCTCTCTCCTATCCGGCGGCGGCATTCGTCCATTGCAGCAGGATCGTAAGCGCGCACTTTACATCCGACTTTAAGTAATTTATCTATCAAGACCAGTGAAGGTGCCTCACGCATATCATCAGTTTCCGGTTTAAAAGCCAGCCCCCACAAAGCAATTGTTTTACCTTTCAGGTCATTGTCGAAATGCTTGCAAAGCTTATCAAAAAGGATACTTTTTTGCAGTTCGTTTACTTCTTCTACTGCATGCAACACACGCATTTGGTAGCCATTTTGTTCAGCGGTTTTAATGAGTGCTTTCACATCTTTTGGGAAGCAAGAACCTCCATAACCAATACCGGGATAGAGAAACTTACGACCAATACGGGTATCCGAACCAATACCGCTACGCACCATGTTCACATCCGCACCTACCAGTTCGCAAAGATTAGCTATGTCATTCATAAAACTGATGCGGGTGGCGAGCATTGAATTAGCTGCATATTTAGTCATCTCGGCAGATGGAATATCCATAAATATAACACGGAAATTATTCAGCAAAAACGGCTTGTAAAGCTTGCTCATCAGCTTTTTTGCACGTTCGGACTCTACTCCTACTACTACTCGGTCGGGACTCATGAAGTCATTAATGGCGTTACCTTCTTTTAGAAATTCCGGATTAGAAGCTACATCGAATTGAATGTTAATGCTTCGTTTATCCAATTCTTCCTGAATAGCAGCGCGTACTTTTTTAGCTGTGCCAACGGGAACTGTGCTTTTGGTAACTACCAATATGTACTTCTGCATATTCCGGCCAATAGTACGGGCAACTTCAAGTACATAACTAAGGTCAGCGCTTCCATCTTCATCAGGAGGAGTACCAACGGCACTGAAAATGACGTCCACTTCATTCAGGCAACTTTCCAGCGAAGTTGTGAAGTGTAGGCGTCCGGCTTTCACATTCCGGTTTACCATTTCTTCCAGACCACTCTCATAGATAGGAATGATACCTTTCTTCAGTGCTTCTATTTTCTCACTGTTGGTGTCTACGCAAATAACGTTGACACCAATTTCTGCAAAACAGGTTCCAGTCACCAGACCGACATATCCTGTACCGACAATAGCTATCTTCATACTCTTTATTCAAAATATACTGCATCCTTAAAAAGAGGAGCAGCTTTATCTTTAGGAGATAATAGTAAATGTTCTTCGGCAACCGGCCAGTCAATGCCTATCGTTTCATCATTGAAGCGGATGGATGCTTCTGCCTGTGGAGCGTACACATTATCCACTTTATACGTAAAAATAGCTTCGTCGCTTAATACCAGAAAACCGTGTGCAAAACCACGGGGAATGAAGAACTGGCGTTGGTTCTCTTCACTCAGTTCCACGCTGACATATTTGCCGAACGTCGGGGATGTCCGCCGCAGGTCTACTGCCACATCCAGAACTTTTCCTTTAATGACACGTACCAGTTTCGACTGGCAGTATTCTCCTTTTTGATAGTGTAGTCCGCGTAACACGCCGAAAGAGGATTTCGATTCATTGTCCTGAACGAAATGTACATCACCTATGTGCGCTTTAAAATCTTCCTCTTTAAAGGCTTCCATAAAATACCCGCGTTCGTCGCGAAACACTTTTGGCTCAATCAACCATACGCCATCAATTTCCGTCTGTATGTAATTCATTTCTTTAGAATATTTTTCGTACTTTCAACTGGCAACCTAAATTGTCGCCATATATCTCTCCGGTATCAAAAGCGATAGAAGCATTGAACCTCCATCCCTTCCATTTACGAGGAGTATAGATAATTGATGCAAAAGTAGAAAAATTTTCTAATATATCAGGTATAGGTTTGAAAGGAGTTCCCCAAGTTTTGTTATATGACAGTTTTGCGAGGTATGTCCATTCACTGCTGATGTCTCCACTCCAGCCTAAATGCATAGCTCGTACACGATTATATTTGAAGGTCATATCGCCATCTTTGTTGTAAATAGGAGAAGCTATCAACGGATTGGCCATGCTCATCCCCCAATGTACCCAACCGGGATACCAATCATTATTATAGTAGTCATCGGCTCCCCCTGTCTTCTTTACCTCACTGAAGTCTAACCCATGCATCGGACCACTTTGGTTGGTAGTTTGATAATATTCCAGAACGAAACCATTGATAGCTTGCTTATGATTGGATTTATACTCGACTCCCCACAATCCGTCAAATCCATTGAGCTTACCCATTCCGCTGAAATCATCATAATAGTTTTCCATATAGGCACTAATTGAGAAATCATTGTGACGATAGGTCATCCGGATATGCTCACTGCCCATAAAATTACCTTGATAAGCTATCTGTTCACCCTCCGGACTACTGTCATCTCCATGAGTCGGGATAAATACTTTGAAATAATCTTTCCAACTATTTCCCAAATCTCCTGCATCTATTCCGGCACTTTTGTAACCGCCAAATTGTACATCCAGGCTCATACCTAAATCCAGTTGCCATTTACCTTGTGGTACACCGATGCGGAGAAATCCACTCTTGTGATGGTATTTGATACTCTTGGTATACCAGAAATCTTCTCCAACCTTTTCTTCTTGGTATTTATTGTCAGTAAACCATCCGTATGATATTTCTGCTTTCAAGGCAAGGCGTGGCAGTATCTGTACATATTCAGGAAGGCCTATCCATACTTGCGGAATGGGTCTTGCATTTCCTGACCAGAGTAATCCTCCGCTACTTAATTCTCGGTTTAATAAAGGGGAATTAATCTCTTTACTACCAATAAGTAATCCTATCCATTTGTATCGAATATCTGCGTATGCCTGTTGCAAAACAAAGGTAGATGTAAATCCTGCAGCCACTGCCATATCCAGTCCACCTTCCAACCTCCATTGGCGGATTGTATCTGTATAGAAAGCACCACCTCTTAAGTAAGTATTATTGTCGATAGAGGAAAGCCCATGCTGATTACTTACTTGCCATAAAGGAGTATTATCGCCCGTGTGGACAGATGCTCCATATTCAACGAAAGATGAAACATTCTGTTGTTTCAGGCCATTTTGTGCTGTCATCACGGAGGATGCAGAGAAACAAAACAGGATTGTGAGTATGTAGCAGACTTTACGCATAGGCTTATCGAAATATGATTTTCGCTGTGCTCAGCATTATTCTTAGGTCTAATAAGAATGACCAATGCTCAATATACCATATATCATATTCCACTCTTTTCTTCATCTTGTCCAACTTTTCCGTTTCACCACGCAAGTTGTGTATCTGTGCCCAGCCCGTTATTCCCGGTTTAACCATAAGCCTTTTGTTGTATTCAGGAATAATATTGCAATATTGCTCCGTGTGTATCAGCATATGAGGACGTGGTCCTACTATAGACATATCTCCTTTGAGAACATTCCAAAATTGAGGTAATTCATCAAGACTGGTGATACGTAAGAAACGCCCAAGAGGAGTGATACGCGGATCTTCATGAGATGCCTGCTGTATATCAGCTTCACCATTTGGCAACATAGAACGGAATTTATAACAGGTAAATACTTTCCCATATTGTCCATGTCTTTTTTGTGAAAAGATTATTTTACCAGGCATCATTATTTTGATGCAACACCCAATAATGATATAAGCCAGTGGATATATAAGAATCAAAACTATCGATGCAAATATAATATCGAGAGTTCTTTTTATAAATTGGTTACCTTTCCGTTGCAGCGGAAAATTATATAATGGAGACTGTATATTCATTCTTAAAATATAGCGTACTTTGAATTATAGAACGGTAAACTTTTGCCTATATTGTTTTAGACAATTAAAGAATCATAGATTTCTTTAGTCTGTTGAGCAATGTGATGCCAACTATAAGATGATAGATCATAAGTAATCCGTTTGCTCTGAGATATTTCTATCTTTTCTTTTAGGGTGTGAAGCAAATTACTAAAATCGCCATTTCTGAAATAACATTCATCAGGCAGTCCTATTTCTTTGTTGGCAGGAATATCACTTGCCAGTACCGGGCAACCATAGCTCATCGCTTCAAGCAATGCAATAGGTAGACCTTCGTGGGTGGATGGCAATACAAATACTTTTGCATATGTATATAATTGTGCTAGTTTATCTCCTTTTATAAAACCTGTCAGGCAAATATTTTTCTGTTTCCAACATACTTCTTTTAGCTTTTGAGCATATTCATCTTGAAAGTCGGCATCTCCGGCTATTACTAATTTCATAGAAGGTGAAGAAAGTTGCGTGAAAGCTTCAACCAGTTGGTCTAAGTTTTTTTCTTTCACAAAACGTCCTACAGCCAAAACATATCCATATTCTGTCAAATCTAAACTTTCAAGATATTCTGTACCAATTACACGCGTTGGTACATTTACTCCATTGTGTATCAGCGTGACGTTTCTTTTTGCTGAATACTGATGATATATTATTTGCCGTATATGTTCTGATATTACAATTATATGATTGGCATAATAGACTCCTGCTCTTTCTCCCATACATAGTATCCACTTGGCAAAACGTCCCCATTTATCACGGTCATAATCGGGACCATGATGTGTTATCACGACTTTCATACCCAACAAACGCGCGACAGGAGTCATCAGAGCTGGTCCCACAGCATGAATATGAACGATGTCAGCTTTCACTTTGCGAGCATAAATCACAGCTTTAAAGGTATGAACAAAAGCTTCCAGGTGTTTGCTGCGGGGCGCGCTGATATCTTTAATAGCAACTTGTTTATAGATTTGTACAGAACGATCCACAGCATAGTTGGGACGACGAATGACGATGATCTCGTGTTGTTCATCCGCAATCAAGGGATAGAGTTCCTGACAATGTGTCTCTACCCCACCCTGTATGCCGGGAATACCTCTGGTACCTGTGACAACAATTTTCATTTTTCTTTATTCTCCAAGTTTATGGGATGTCCCAATAACGATTGTATTTTTTGATTTATTACCCATTTCATGGGAATTGCCACGTATTTCTTCATGACAGGGGCAGCAGTGCCTACCATCCAGCAATTTTTAGGGCAATTACGCACACAACTTCTGATGTGTTCAGCCTGTTCACTTCTCCATAGTTCTTCAAAGGAGGTCATAGTTCGGATATTTCCCATACTTTCTTTCCAGTATTTGCTTTCCAGTCCGTTACAGGGATAAACATCACCGTACGGATCTACAAAGAAGTTAACCAATCCAGCTTCGCAAGGGAGTAATCGTGGTTGCCCTTTTACATAATTGATTAGCCCCCAGTTAAAATATGCACGGAACCAAGATTTGGGATGCTTCTCTTTTAGTTGCCATTCTATCAGTTTACTGAAATTTCCACAAACTTCTGTTTGGTTAGTAATTGTGTTATCTGTTTTATGAAAATAATATGAATTATGTAAGGCGGCAGTTGCGAACTCCATTCCCAACGAACGTGACAATCTATATAGAGAAAGCATATCGGCGGAATTAGAATTAGATACCGTAATGCCGAAACCTATATCTTTCACTCCCATTTCTTTAAGACGTAATAAGGTGCGGAGCCCCTTATCAAAACCTCCTTTCCTCCCCCGGAGCTCATCATTTTTTAGAGACAGCCCTTCGATACTAATACGTATTCCTATTTTAGGAAATTTCTCGGCCAAACGAATGATTCGTTCTTCAAACCATCCCGAAGTAGATATAACAACACGGGGAGATTTGCGGAATGCGACTTCTACAATCTCTTCAAGATCTTCCCGGACAAATGGTTCTCCTCCTGTTATATTAATAAACTTAACTTTAGGAAGTCTTTCCATTTCCATAGGAGTTATCTCCTGGTGCTGATCTGTAGGATTTTGCCATATATTACACATCTGGCACTGCATCGGGCAGCGGTATGTAACGATGATACACATATCAGTAGGCAAACTTATAGCAGATTTCATGTATATATACTATTTATTAATTTACGAAAACATTATTTCTTATTCTACAATCTTAAGCCACTTTCGATAATATTGCTCACTAGAAAAACGTCGTAGTGAAGTGGCAGATAATTCATTTCGATTATTAGAGACAACCGTATCAAACATTTTAGTGATAAGTGCCGGCAATGCTTCATCTTGTGTAAAAAGAAGGTTACAGTTATCTGATTCTAATAATTCAGGTATTCCTCCAATATCTCTACCTAATACAGGAGTACCACAGCATAGAGATTCAATTACGCTGAGGGGATTATTTTCATAGCAAACTGATGGAATAACAGTAAAGCACACTTTTCTTAGAAGATTTATAGTATCTTCCATTGTCAAGTGTCCAAGGAATACAATATTATTTGCAGTATATTCCTTCTTCAACTCTGCTTCTAATGGACCGGTACCTGCAATATATAGTCTATAAGGTAGTTGGGATGCAGCTTTTAAAAGCGAATCAATACCTTTTTCTCTTGAAAGCCGTCCTATATATGCATAAGCCTTCTCTTGTGCAGGACAAGTTGTAGTTTTTATATATTCTGCTTGTTCTTCCCCTATAAAGTTACTAATAACTTGCAATTTATCTGCCGGATAACCTCCTTGCTGCATCTTATTTGCCATAAAGTGACTGGGACAAATAAATGTATCTGTCCATGCAGAAAGTTTATCCTTATTCCAATTTACGGCTTCTCCCCATGCTAACACACTTGCTAAAAGATTATTCTTCATACATTTACGAAGCACTACATTCTTCTTATTAGTGAGGCACACCTCACATACCTTTCCATTGCAAAGGCAGTTGTATGAGGGACATATCAATTTATAATCATGGAGTGTCCAAATTACTTTTATACCTTTTTTACATGCTATTTTTGCGACTATAGGTGAAAGATAAGAATGGATATTATTTAAATATACAATGCTTGGTTGAAACTCATCTAAAAGTTTTTCAAAACTTTTAGTTACTCCTGTTCCCCATATAATACGACTAACAGCCTTTATTTTCCCAAATAAATTTGTAGCAGAGAAGTCTATTTCTTCAGCAAAGTATTTACTTTCTTTACACGGAATATTATGTGAATAATCCATTGCATAAAAGCAAGTTTCATGCCCTGCATTACATAATAATCGACTTAAATTTAAAGCGTAAATGCAATCACCTCCCCGAGAATACAGGAACTTATTTATAATTAGAACTTTCATAACCACTTCAAATTGAATTGTGTTACAAATTTATTAGGAAGTCCAGATAATAATAACTGGGAAGAATAAAGCAAACAATTGTTCACATAATACTGATTGTTTGTTACTATTTCATGCATGTCATCTTCAGTCCAGTTATCTTTCGCTATTCCCAATTTTTTCTGGTTTATCCACTCATGGCTATAGGGAATCGTATTTGTAATAACAGGTGTTCCTGCTACTATAGCTTCGCCTATTGACATCATATTCAATTCCTTTTTTGAATTGCAGAGTAAGCACATAGCGTTACCTAAAAAGTTGCTTAATTCTTTTTGGGGAATTCTTCCCAAGAAGAAAATCTGCTGATCTAATTGATTGCTTTGAACATACTCCTTTAGATTTCGGGATTCTTCTCCTTCTCCGATTATGTATAATATATATTGTTTATCAGCGTATCGCTCTATAAATTTCTTATATAATATAATGATAGACATTACATCTTTGTCTTTATCTAAATGTGCGACAACAATAAAAGAGTTTTTCTTATTTTTCTGGAAATGAAAAACTTTTCCATCTACGCCATGGTCTATAAAATTGGAAGAGACCTTTAAACCAAATTGTTTGATAAATCTACCGGCAACCAAGGAGCGAGGAATGACCTTTACTTTTCGCATACATGTACGAGCTACGATATGATACCATATTAGAGATGGTAACTTGAAAAATTTGCGATTGTGATCTCCTGCTTCCTGCCATATAAGAGTTTTTTCAGGTACTAAACAGGCCGCAAAAAGAGAGTTAAATGAGAAAATCTCACTGCTAATAATCATATCAAACTCTTTCCCATGTTTTTTGATGAAATGAATCAATTGTGGATGGAAAGGTAATACAGTTGGTAAAAATAAGTTAGGTATAATAGAGCGAAAATAAATAATTTCCATCGGGAAATCTTGTTGATTGATAGGCCTATATTCTTTCGCTGCTACTAAAGTTATTTCATGTCCTTGGCTGGCAAACTCTATCCCCAATTTTACAATCATACAATCCTCAATAGAATCTATTTGAGGAATAAATCTTCCTTTAGGCGTGGTACGCGGGGTATATAATATAGAGTTCAACAATAATATGCGCATATTACTTTATTTTTTTAATGCTTTTTGTTATATAACAAAACTCAATTAAATATTTTCTCCGGTTATTTAAGTCTATCATTTCCAACTCTTTTTTTACATTTCAAGAAAGTAACAATGCCTATCATAATTAAGAATTCAACCAGTAGATACACAATAGCATATCCGTATTCTTGCCATGTTGCTATTGCAAAATAGTAACATACACATGAGAGTAGGTTGGTCAATGACATGATGGCTACATAGATACGTATGCGATATTCTGTAAAATAAATCTTCATGCATGCCAGACTAATAGCTGTAAATGGCATTGCAAATGTCATTATACCGATAAGAGATGACAATGTCTCCATAGCAGTATATGACATTTTACCCAATCCAAACAGTTGTTCAGCAATGATAGTACGTAACAGAAAGATGGCTATAGAAGTACATACCGTAAATAAGAATAAACGCAAAGTTATGCGAAAAGTGACGCGATACATTTCTTCCTTCTCACCCTGACTATATAAGTTGTTAAGTTTGATTTGAAGTACAGAAGTTATCTGCTGTATTAATGCTAATGGAGCCTGAATAAATTTTTGCGCATAATTGATAATAGTTATTATTCCCGGTTGGTATTGGGATAATAAATACATGGGAAAAGTGGATGCAAAAATTATTATTCCTTGATTAATAGTTACTCCGGTTAATGCTTTTCTTTGTGTACGTATTAGTGAAAATTTAACTAATGTGAATTGCCATTTCAGCTTTTTCTTCATAAAACAGAGTAATACAACGATATTCATTAGGCAGGCACAGCAGCTACTATACATTATTATTGAGACATTAGTTTGTTGTCCCAATAATAAAAGAGCAATAATACCACTTAAATTTATCATGAAATTGCATGAAAGCCCTAATGTGAAGTATTTGAATGAAACTAATATTTCACTAACATAGAGATTGAATATCAGAAGTAGGGTAAGCGGAAAGAATAAATAATATATTGAAATATGATTCTGAATATCTTGAGGTTGGAAGTTCATAATCCATTCCGGAGCTTGTTTGCCTCCTATAATGCAAAACAAAAATAATAACCCTAGAGCCAATAATAGGAATGCATAGAGGAATGAATTATGAAATTGCATTTCTGCTTGTGGCGATTCATTATGCCGCAAATACATGGCTTTGGGAATTAATATGGATGTATTTAGCGTTTGCACTAGTCCTCCAATCAGAATTGCAATATTATACAAATAGAAATAAATATCGGTTCCTGTATTGGCTCCCAGATAGTAAGCAATTAAAAGCTGCATAATGAAAGCCGTGAATTTACTTCCAATGCTAAAAGCAGAAGAGTAAACAGCCCCTTTTCTATATGTACCAGCTTCTTGTTTCATTTATTTGGAGATAATACAAGACCTAATAATATCAATATAAACAATCCCCGGTTTTGCGTAAAAGTTGCATCAGCAATTCCTTCGATTAAAAAGAATAAAAAAATCAATAACACAAATAATTGTATTTCGGGTAACAGTTCTTTTGCCGATTTGCGAAGAATCGTTCCCCAAAAAGTAAAATAGAGTATAACACCTACTACCCCAAATTGTGCCAGTTCAGGATAAAAAGCATCGCATATAAATGTAGGCATTTCTTTTGATAATCCCCACAAATGATCTAATCCATAGACTGCATAAGTAGGTGAATAATATTCAGCTGAAGCAAATGTTCCAAAGCTGGCCAATCCACTTCCGAAAGGGAAATAATCATATAAAATTTGTATGGAGGTAAGCATCATAGCCGGACGGCTCCACATTTCCCGGGAGTTCATCATTCCGTCTACATAATAAAGTATGATTTTGTCTCTCGCCAGCCAGACAGCAATAAACAAAAGGCCTATAAATAAACTCGCTGTTTTTATATTAAAATGGATTTCTCCCCCAACTTTTACATAAATCATCAGAAAAATAGCAATTGCCCAAAAACCATAAAATTTAGAACGCGTAGAAATCAATCCTATAGTCAATATTAGCAATAAAATCATAATATCACTCCATGAATTAGTAGAGCAATAGCACAGTAGGAAAAAAGTAACAACAATAGCTGTTGCATATCGGGACTGGTGTCCGAAGAATAGAAAATTAGTATCGATAAATCCTAAAATGAGAAGCCCTCCTGCTATTATTATGCAGAGAATAGATAGGAAGCGTTTTTGAGGGATTGTTAATCTTGGAGCAATCAGAAGAGTACAATAAAATCCCAGAAAGGGTTTTATTTGTGTCAGGAAATCCATAATGATTGCACCGGGAGTATTAGATTTGATAATGAATGAGTAAATCAAATAAAATGAGAGGATTCCTGTAAGTATTCCTATTGATTTCAGTTCTTTCCAGTTTTTACGTTCTATTACTATCATTCCGGCAAAAACGACCAAGAAAAGTGCCATTAGCTCATCTACATAGCTGAATTCGATAAAGTCATAAAATATGACACCGAATAAATAGCCAAATATGAGAAAGGCAAAGAATAAATTGTTTTTTGATAATACTAACCGGGATAACATAGCTCATTTTGTTTTAGAGAAAACAAATACTCGGAGGCTGATAATAATAAATGAAATAATGAATGTTGCAACAAGAGCTATGGCCAGTACAATCAATTTTCGCGGATAAATAGGCAATGCAGAACAATATGCGGCATCTATTACTCTTCCTGCTTGCTCATCCGGAGAATTAACTAATTCTTTTTCCTGCAATTTTTGCATAAGAAAAAGATAAACCGTTTCTTTTATTTTCTGCTGACGTTTCATTTCAATGTATTCCCGTTCTTGTGTAGGCAAGGCACTTAATTGATTACTGAATGTCTGGTTTTTCTTATTTATTTCTTTCAAACTGGCACGGATACCTTGTCTGGCTGCATCTATTGCTTCCATAAGCATTTTCCGTTGTTCGGTCAGTTGCTTATTGGCAAGTATTAATGCGGGATTATCCTTTTCAGATGAAAGAAGTAAACGTTGGCGGTCAAGGACTAATTGATTGTAAAGGGCGATAGACTTCTCTCCGACTCCTTCTATCGCAGGTACCGAAGTGTATTCATTCAGGGGATTCTTCATGTAATCCACTACGTAATCCAGTATTTTCAGACGGGCTTCAGTTTCCAGAATCGTACTTTCTAATTCCTGATACCCTGTAATGGCTGCTTTGGCATATAAAGCCGGTTCCGGAATGTTATTTTGCTTTTTATAGACTTCTATCCTATGTTCCAAATATGCAAGTTCTGTAGTAACATTATCTAAACGCTCTTTTACGAATTTAGCATTTAGGCTGGCTTCCTTTACTTTTACATCTCGGGAATATTGATTATAAATGGTCATTATAGTATTAACGAAGTCGTATCCCCGCTGTTTATTTTCATTTTCAAATATCAGCAATATAATATCCGAAATAGTCTCTTGGGCGCCCGCATAGAACTCTTCATATAGATCTTCATAAGTTTTTTGCAATGGATTTATTCGGATTGCCAATGATTTCTCTCCGGAAATAGGAATGTCTGTATTCGAATCAATTACAATGGTACCAACTGGCAGTTCTATCTGGCAAGGCAGAGATTGTTTCTTTACTGTTACAGTTTCGAATAAGGTTGATTTTATTTTGGCCGATTGTATGGTTCCATTTGATAACGTCAATTTAATTCTAATAGGTTTACTTATGGTATCTAAAAATTGCTCAGGAAATAGAAGATTCACAGGATTATCTTTTCCATAAAGTAGAACATTCTTTAAACCTTGGCGCTGGCGTGTTTCTATTTGGTATCCGGTTTTGAGGATTGCTTCGGTCATATTGGCACGCGAAGTCAAAACTATAACTTCATCTTCGATACTGGGACCTGAACTGCCACCACCAAGTAAAGAACCTATGCCT
Source organism: uncultured Phocaeicola sp. (assembly GCA_948566455.1). GTDB lineage: Bacteria > Bacteroidota > Bacteroidia > Bacteroidales > Bacteroidaceae > Phocaeicola. The sequence goes on along the minus strand of CAOYQO010000012.1, from coordinate 7,624 downwards.
GCACTTTTCAGCATCTTTAATTCAGACATCATACCTTGGTTGTCTCTGATAAGTTGCATACGTGCTGTAAACTCGTATTCTTTAGGGGTAGCCAATATAAACCAAATAGCGGCAATCAGACAGATAATGCCAACAGACACATATATTTTCCAGTAGGCAATACATTGCTTTAATAATGCTCCGATATGTATATTCTCATCATTCATAATAAGCTGATTTATTTGACTAACAATGCAATACCCAGTGATGCCAATACAGACAAAGCACTAATTATAGTCGAAGCTAAAGAGACATTGAATTGCCCACTTTGACTGTATTTGGCATTTCCTTTCCGTGCCTTATTGGGTTCTACATATAGAACATCATTCTGTTGTAGATAGTAATAAGGAGATGTTAGCGTTTCTGCAGAAGTGAGGTCGAAACGATGATATTCTTTTTCTCCATTATTATCACGAATCAGAAGGATATTAGTTCGGTTACCATAAATAGTAAGATCTCCTGCCATTCCGAGTGCATCAAGAATGGATAGACGTTCATTAGGTACATTTACTGTTCCAGGTTTGTTTACTTCACCCAATACAGAGACTTTAAAATTCCGTATCTGTATAGTGACAATCGGAGATTTGACATAAGCAGAAATTTTTTCAGTCATCATATCTATCAGTTCGCTACGTGTCATGCCGGCAATCTGTAGTTTTCCGAGTACCGGAAAATCAATTTCTCCATGCGAATTAACCAGATATGTATGAAGCACCGGTGTAGAAGTAACATGTGTTTCTCCCGGTGCCAGATAACTGGCAAGTGGTATATTAAATGCGGCAACCGCATTGGGGTCCATACCTGACACGGTTATAGATAGTTGATCATCGGGAGCTATACGTGGAGTATAATTCACAGCTTTTCCTGTAACAGCTGTTGATTGGTTATCCAAATCCTGAAAATAGGTGATAGTATTGGTCGTCGTTTTACACGACGTTAATAATATAATAGTGAAGGCGAATATTAACGTTTTAATCTTCATCGTATACTTTAATATTTTATAGATTGACTGGCTGCAAATTTAGCTTTCTTATGTCAATAAACGTTAGATTTGCATGTTTATTGTTAGGCTTGTCTATAATTTGTGCATCGTTTTGCATAACCCCCTCCTCCATATTCATTGATGAGAGTGCCTTTTCATTGGTTGTTCACAGGATATTTGGCCATGTCTATCTCTTTAAATTCATCACCGGAATTATTAATTCATCGAGTTCTGAAGTATCCTTTTGTTATCATTAGATTAGATATTTTGTTTCTTTCTTCTTTCGAAGGAAGTACTAACATCTCTTTTTTACGAAAAATACTGTATCCTAATCCTTTCCAATCATAATGATTTACCCCCATCAAATCCAGTAAGGTGGGATAAACATCTATCTGCTCTATTAGAGTGTCACATTGGAGTTTTTGCGGAGCATTTAGAACGATCATGGCTATTTCTTTATCTTCCGGAAACACTTCTCTTCTATCTTCAACCTGATTTTTATCAATTTCATTATGATCTGAAATAATGGCTATCACAGAATTTTCATATATTCCTTTTTGCTTCAATTCTTGAATAAATTTGCCGATAGCATCATCGCAATAATGTACTGTTTCCAAATAATTTCTTATTTCTGCAGTATACATTTGTGACTGGGATATTTCTGTAGATGGAATGCGTAATTCATCATATGGATAATGCATGCTAATGGTTACTAGTTGTGCATAAAATGGAGAGGGAATATTTTCCAGCCTATTTGCTGCCTCTGTTAATAAAATATGGTCATTTATATCTTCAGGACTTTTAAAAGAATGTTTATCATATAGTTGCATAAAGCCATAAGAATTAAAGGCATTTCTTTGGTTCCAGAATTTAGCGTCGTCGCAAACCATAGCCAATGAATAATATCCCTTAAGTGCTTTGGGAATGGATGAATATGGGGTTTGACCGAAACGGACAGCCACTGCGCCATTTTGTATGGGTAATAATCCGGTATTATACATAAAATGTGCATCACTGGAGCGTCCATTTTGAACCTCTGGTTGCATATGTAAAGCTACTATGGAGTTTTCTTCTTTGCAAAATCTGTTTAAATTAGGGGTTATTTCAATACTATCTATGCAGAAATTAATAGTCCATGAATTCAAAGATTCTACGACAATCATTATCAGGTTCGACTTTTCTTTTACAGCAAATCGGTTATCGCAATATTTCAGATTGTACCGAGAAAGGTAGGTTTCAATTTCTTTCTTCTCTTTTGAATTTAAGGTTCTATTCTCTAATAGTGTGTCTACAAACGAGTGAATGCAATATGCAACAAAGCCATTAAGCTCAAAATAAGAGATATTGCTGTAAGTGTTTACATATTTTCCACCGATATTAATAAATGCCCGTGCTTTTTCCTTTTTGTAATATGAATAAGCATTTGCTGCATGGATGGAAAATGAACAAAATAAAATTATTACAATGTAAGAAGCTCTTTGTTTTCTTTTAAGTTTAGCTTCTTTGGCTGGTTTTAAAAAGAATAATCGATATAGAAAAAACAGAAAGATAGGTAGTGTGAAGAAAAACATATCGGTATGCCGGATAGATGCCTTTATGCTACGTATTAATAGCGGAGAGATGTTCTCGAAAAGAAGGAAAGAAGAGAAGGGCATTAGATCATTATAGGTTCGATAATACCACAATTGTGATAATCCCCAAAAAGTGAATAAAGAAATAGTAATACCTATATAATACCCTCTGAACTTGGATGGAATTAACCAAAAAGGCAATAATAATAACAACGCGTCGGATATGGAGCGAAGGCTGTAAGTTATTAGTTGGGAGTCTTCGTCAAAATCTAGGATAATAAATTGGCGGAGTAACAACAACTGCAAGGTAATACATAGAACTGCAAGAATATAGAAGATTTCAAGCGAATACTGTTCTCGTATTTTGAATAATTTATTTTTCATGTTTTGTCGATCTAAAAGTGACAATAATATATGCTTCAATTAAGTGATTATTATCAGTAGCGAAATTTGATTGTATTTTTAATGAGAACGTTGTTTTTATAGATTTATTGTTGAAGCAATTAAAAATGCTTATATGTTTACACTATTCTTTCGTGTAGAAATTCTTTTGAGCAGAAAAAGTATAAGGTAAGTAGTATTGCTAAATAACACTGTTCTATATCTATCTTCTTTAACATTAAAATGGTTTTATATTTTACTTTGAATGTGACTACTAAAGCAGTACCTTGCGATGTTTTTCAATGCTAATTATTTAATTCAACTATTATGAAACAGAAAATTGATTTAACAAGTTCTTATGTGAGGACAAATGGTATAAAGTTAGCTTCTACTATTTATAAAATAGCGGAAGATGTCGACTTTAATGGACAGCAAATTCAAATGCCTGCAGACTGTGTACTTAGTTTTGAAGGTGGAAGTATTAGTAATGGTACATTAACAGGGCTAAATACTGTTATAAATGATAATCGACTCTATGGATTTATTAAATCTAATATGCAATTAGCTGGTAGTTTTAATATAGAAAAGGTTATCGCTAATTGGTTTGTAGAGGTTGAAGATTATAAAATGTTTCAACGTGCATTCGATTTTGCTTATGCTATTTCTGAAGCCCAAAAAACATATTTCTCTTCATCTTCTATTTTTGTAACTTGCTTTGCTATGTCATATAATATAAGCAGAGGTATGTATCTTCCTGTTGGCGTTTCTTTTAATGGTAATAATGCAAGTTTCTTTCCTAGCTCAAGTTGGAATACTAGTGAGTATATGTTTTACTTGAATATAAACAAGCAAAGTTTAAATTGGGAGATAGAATATCCAGGAAATATTGAAGAGGAATTTTGTCATATAAATTATTGTAACCCAGATAACAAGCTCTGTCATTTTATCTTAGGTGGCGATAGTCGATATATTCATGATATATATGCTTTTCGACCAGCTATATTCTATAAGCAGATTGATGCATACATAGATAACAAACATATCTGCAATGTTGTTATCAATGGAGATAATTCTTCTTTCCCACTTAATAAACAAATTTCAGATACATATAGGATTCAATGGTATTTAGGAGATGCGTCTGAGATAAACCATATATCAGATGGTGTATCAATTTATATAGGAGGAGGTGCAAATGCTTCTATTCGAAACTCTATAAATGCAACAGTATATGTAAGTAGTTGCAGAAATATTCTTTTAGAAAGTTTTCATAATGAATTAGGAGCTATTATTGCTGAACGCTCATCGATAATAATGAAGAATGCATATTTCTATGCAAATCAAAATGGAAATATATTAATTACTGGACAGTATAATGTAGGAAGTGAATTGTTTCTTGAAAATGTATTTTTCGGAAATTTAATTAGCTTGACTGATTTTAATTCATATTATCCTATTGTAAGCTTAAGTACTTTTGAGAATTCCAGAATTGTGCTGAAAAATGTATATGGCCTTATTAATAATGGCATGAATGGTCACAATAGCGGTAATGCTATTATGCTCAAATATAAAAATAAATATAGCAATGAAACACATTATATTAATCCAAATGGAGAAATTATAAACGTTGGCCATGTTGTTAATAGTTTCAAGCATCTTGATTCGAACTCCGTGCTTCCTCTAACATGGTCTAATGAATCTGGCAGTAGAAAGGCATATATGAGAGTTCTCTATATTGTAGATGATGTTCGAAAATTAAAATTATTGGGAGGTTCACTGACTGATGGAGAAGTTCTTGTAAATTCAATAGATAGTACATTTGCATATCGTGCTACAATGTATAATAGTGGAAGTTCTATTCAACAACTAACTAATTTGCTGGTTCGAATCTTTGTTGGAACCACAAGTGGTCGTTATAACTCCTATTATGATTTCGGTGTGGTGATGCAGAATCAAGAGAACTTTATATTGAGAGAGAATGGAATAGATGGATTGGTACACAAAAGAACAGATAATATTGATGTAAATTATACTCCATGTATAAGCTATACCTGTGATGGATATAATGTCTCTGTGAAGTTATTGAATAATCAACTTCCAACTATAGGCAGTTGGTTGGTAGGAGATAAAATTTTCTTTCCGAATGGAAAAATCTATCAATATAATGGAACTGGTTGGCAGGAGTAATTGAAATTTCTAAATGTACGAATTAAGAAATAGGCTAACTTAATCATAGGAAGTAAGTTGGCCTATTTGTTCTTCTCGAAATGAGCATTGTTGATAAGTTGTTGAAAAGAAAAATGCCCTGAAACTGGCTTATATCCGAGATTTCCGTTACTTTTGTACCATGATTGAATTGGCACAACATATAGAAACTTTGTTATTGGAAAATGACTGCGTCATTGTTCCGGGTTTGGGAGGATTTGTTGCTCATTATGCTCCGGCTACGAGAGTGAAAGAAGAGAATATTTTCCTGCCTCCTACCCGTATCATCGGTTTTAACCCACAACTGAAGATGAATGACGGTTTGCTGGTTCAATCTTATATGTCTGTATATGGAACCAACTTTTCTGATGCTACCAAGATGGTAGAACGTAAAGTGAATGAATTGATTTCTGTTTTACACGAAGAAGGTAAGGTTGATTTGCCCAATGTTGGCGAAGTACGTTATACGATTCATAACACTTTCGACTTCGCACCATACGATAATAAAATCACAACTCCCTATTTATACGGCTTGGATGCATTTGAAATGAAGGAATTATCTGCTTTGGGAAAGCCACAGGCAGAAAAGGCTGTTTCTTATTCAATGCCTACTGTTGTTAAGGAAGAAAAGCGTACTTTCGCAATCAAAATTAATCGTGCATATCTGACAAATGCTGCTGCAATAGTAGCTGCTATAGTGCTTTCTTTCTTTTTTTCTACTCCGATAGAAAATACAGAAGTGATAGAGGAAAACTATGCAAAATTACTTCCGGATGAATTATTTGAAAAAATAGAAAAACAATCTCTGGCCATTACACCGATTGTTGTAAAGCAGAATACTCCTACACGCAAATCTGCAACAGATAAACAAGCCGGAACTAAGAAAGTTGTAGCTCCTGTTGCTGTCAGAGAAGTTAAGGTTGGCAAAACACCAGCTGTTGCTTCTGAAACAAAAGTGAAGGAAGAAGCCTCCCATTCAGCTACAACGATTGAAGCTCCCAAGCAGAATGTACAGCCTGCTACAGCTAAACCGGTTATTGCAACTCCTAAAAGACCTTATCATATTATCATTGCCAGCGTTGGAACTGAACAAGATGCAGAAACAATGGCTGCTCAGTTGATTTCTAAAGGTTTTAAGGGTGCAAAAGCGATTGTCGGTGATGGTAAAATGCGTGTTAGCATTGAATCTTGCGGGACGGAAGTAGAAGCCTATCAAGCATTGGCTAGAATTCGCCAGGATGAAACATATAAGAATGCTTGGGTTTTGAAGAAGTAGGAAGCATTTACTTTGCTTTAATTTTTAATTCTTTAATTTGTAATTGTCATGAAGCGTATCCGTTGCCCTAAATGTGAGAACTATCTTTTATTTGATGAAACAAAATATAGCGAAGGCCAATCTTTGGTTTTCGTTTGTGAGCATTGTGGTAAGCAATTTAGTATTCGTCTGGGAAAAACCAAAATGCGTGCTCCTCAAAAAGAAGAACGTCCTGACGAAGAAGAATTCAAGGATGCTTTCGGTAGCATTACGGTGATTGAGAATGTATTCGGATTTAAGCAAGTGTTACCTTTGCAAGAGGGCAATAATGTGATTGGGCGTCGTTGTGTTGGTACTAATATCAATACTCCCATTGAAACTTCGGATATGAGTATGGATCGTCGTCACTGCATTATTAACGTGAAGCGCAATAAGCAAGGCGTGCTTGTTTATACTCTGCAGGATGCTCCCAGTCTGACCGGAACTTTCCTGAATAATGAAATACTAGGAAATAAAGATCGCATTCGCATTGAAGACGGAGCCATTGTTACCATTGGAGCTACGACGTTCATTTTGCGTACGGCGGAATAGTTGGCCCATTCATTCTGCGGCAGAAGCTTTGATGCTAACTGAATAGCAACTAGGCTTCACTTTACTTTACCTCATTGATTTTGTGTATTTGCAGTAACTCTGAAAAGGTGTCAACCTTGGTTAACAACTCTATCAACCTTGGTTGACGAGCCTGTTAACCAAGGTTGATAGCTGATAATTCCTAAGGCTGAACAGGATCTTCCTTAAGACAGAATAATACAATCTCTCATGTAAAACCTATTAATCCCTCATTCAAGTTTCTCAAGTAAATCATAGCAATGAGACATATTCATCGTATACGCGGGGAGAAAAGTCTAAAAAAACACCAGATTACAGACAGCCTCAATATAGATACTAAATACTGGGTATTTCATTGTAAAATAATAAGTTAATCCATAAAAATGCAAATTCAGAAAGTGAGAGTAAGCGGTTTACTCTCACACCGGATTTTTACTCTCACCCACACTTAATAGTCTAATTATCAATAAGCTACTTTAATAGTGAGAGTAGTGAGAGTAACCTGAGCCAACTTTTTATTGATCCTGCCTGACCTGAGTTCAAGTTATAAATGCGACAGTTCGGTCAGATAGTGGTGTTGGGTAT
>CAOYQO010000011.1 GCA_948566455.1 uncultured Phocaeicola sp. | reverse complement strand
CTTGGATCGCTAATATTTATCTTTTCTATCATACCCTTGTAGATTTAACGGGCGTTTTTTCTACGATGAAAATCGGCCCAATTTAACATTTTGTTTTTAATCACTATTTATAAATAATATTCATTTAAAATCATCCCATCAAGTAGGCGTTAAAAAGCCACCATTATTTCCCCAGGCATATGTATCTGAAATCATAAATGAAAAGCTACCGTCGTTAACTGATGAGTCATCAGATACCCATACATCAAAATATTCATATGACTGCTCTTTTAAGGTAGCTTTTGTAGGACTATTAGGACCGCCCGATACAGCACCTATGCCGGTTAGCATCACGATGTATTTATAGTGGTCCATTTTCCAGGACGATGGTATCTTTATACGATAGTGTCCTTCTGCAACCCTTGAGACTGAAAGACTGGATCCATCATATGTAGTCGCCACAATGGTAGCTCCTGTGGATGTTCCTGTAACATACCCCTGTGCCAAAACACACGGAAATAAATCAATAGAACCATTGTACGGTGCATTCAGAATCATCCACATCTTATCAGCATCGGCAGTTCCAATCTTAACAACTTTCAACTGGACTTCCGTGTTACTACGCATTCTAAACTCTGTTAGCCCATGTGGCAGGAATTCACCATCAGGATAGATCTTGATGGTCGGACTTGGCGCGAGTCTCCCAGGCATCACATAATAATACAGATTGAGTTCAGTTCCAGCATCCATATCCACAGCTCTTGGCAGTGACAATGTATGTGACTGCGTAGAAACTCCAAGGCATGTAATATATCCATTCATTCTTCCACGTACCTTAATAACTGTTTCCACATCAGGTTCCAAGGGGATGTTTAAATAAGGAGTATAAATACTTCCTCTGGCATCAAGGCTCTTGCAGTATACTTTTCCAGTCAGAAAATCGAGCATTAGATTGGGACGGAATGCATTGGCTGAATTCATCGGATCGTTCGGATTAAAATCCTTGTATCCACCTTCCGTTTCTACAGCAGAGCCTGAAGCATCCTCTCCGTATTGTGAGAATTGATACTGTCCATAGAATACAGCACTTGCAAGCTTAGCAAAATTGGCCATCAAGATTTCCACATAAATAGCCTTATAGCCTTCAAATGGTATCCAAGTGGCTTTAGTTCCATTGACAGCATAATCCTTTTGAGGATTATTGATGTTTGATGGCACACCTTGACCGACCCAAGTTGTGACCTGGTTCATCACATAATAGATACCATTGTATAGTACATAAGGAGCGAGCATATCCGTACAAACATAAGATGTATGTAGGTCATATTCACCTGCCGGGTATGGCAACATACCTCGTTTCCCCTGCTGAAGGAATTTAACTTCTCCTGTTTTTGTTGCTAATGTCATATTATCAATCTTTAGTTGTTATTGTCCATGCCACGTTGCCGCCTGCCTGCTGACACATTTCATAAGTACAGGTACCGGAGGCGGAAGGAGTATTAGCCGTAGAGGGATTAAGTATCACGCCGGCACTGTCCATGAAAACAAAATAGAATGTCATATCCTTGGCCTTCGTTGTCTCTCCACGTTTGACAAGAATAGGCCTGTAGACTACCGTATCTCCTGCCTTGCTGATGGTCTCATCTTCCGGTGTCGGATTGGTTATGATGTCATAGGGATCAGACAAATCGATTACCGTCTGAGTATCCAAACCAATAAGAGTAGAATCCTGATATACCTCTACCTTGAATATGCCGGTAGTATCCACCATGCTGTCCGTTACCGTCAGGTTCTTTCCGGTTTGTCCGCTGATCAGGTTCCATGCATTGTTGATCATCCTGTACCATTTGTATGATAAACCGGCCGTCAGCTCCGAAGCTCCCAAACGGGCAACGGCTGACAATATAACACTGCCTCCCTTCTCCCGGATGGCGAAGTACTTGTCATCGCCGGCCATGATGGTCACCACTTTCTGATTTCCGACTCCCTTTGTTATCGGGATAGGATAAACCCATTGTATTTCATCCGAAACATTACCGACTGTCACCGTTGCCACTCCTTTGATCGTACAGCTTGCGCCAGCAGAAGCCTTCACAAGGTTCTTTACTACCTGAAGGCCGTAATAGTTTGTGGTACCGGCAGCATACGGCACAAACTTGAAATGTCCGGTTTCACCTCCGAAGGTATTTGTCGACACATTGGACGTGAAATTAATAAGCACATCGTTGAAATACCACTTAATGGAAGATGGCACAACAATTCCTTCAGCTACACGGGAGGAAGTCAGCAGGAAAGACAATGTAGGTTTCAATGTCGTAAAATCCGGTGCAATATTTGTAGGAGCGGATGAATCACCGTCATATTCCTGGTATAAGTCACCTTTATCGCACAGAATTGCCGCCATATATACACCGGACTTCTGCGAAAAGGTCACCTGTCCGACTTTACTCGCTATGCTCATTGGTTACCTCCCCTTCTGTATTGTCAGATTCCTCAGGATCTTCTACTTTATATTTATCCGGCGTGCTAACCTCAGTGGGATTGTCTGTTCCGTCGATCTCTGCCTTCGCTTGCTGCGGAGTAAGACAGACACCGCCTACTTCCACAGCACGCTCGAACACGGTATCGCCGGGAAAGCCCGCTACGTCAGCCTGCCATAACAGCACATTGCCATCTGCTGTTTTATTACGGATAGCAGTCAGATCGAGCGCATCCGCCACCTCTTTGGTTACTTTGATGTAAAATGCCATAATCAAGTATTTTAAAATTAAACAATTCTTTTCCTTGCAACGATAAACTTGTTATCGCTGTTTACGATATACTTTCCGTCAGACGTTACCAGAGCAGCATAGGGGCCTCTGTCTATTACTGTCAGATCGAGCATCATCCCGTCAGTGAAAGGGATACTCGGATTGAAGCCGGTTGCCACCAACGTGTACGAAGAAGCCCCCGCCGCTTTGGTTCTCCATTCACAATCCAGTACCTCGGAAGGGTTAGGGATATCACCTATCGTATCTCGAATTATAGGCTTTGGATATATTACCGTCGTGCCATCGGCCACCTGTTGCGGTACACCTTTCCAGTCGACTTCAATTGAAGGTATCCGGCGGCGGATAGTAGTAGATACATAGCCAATACCATCATCAGGTGTAGAAGCCGGAGTGCCATCCTTGGAATAAGAGGCTTTACAGACATATATCTGATCCTCACCTATATAATTTCGGTCGAAAGTAAATACATTCTTATTGAGCGACACAAACTCCCAGTCGTTATCACCGTTACCGTCAACTATCTGTTCAAGCGATCCATTTTCAAGCTTCCGGTAAAAGAAGAACCTGCATTTATTCGTAGCGGTCACATCCGTATCTCCTACAATCAGCTTAGCGGTGATCGTTTGCCGTACAGTGTCACGCAGAGGATTCCAGTCCAAACCTGAAGGTGAGTCTATCATCAGTTTAGGAGTCGGTTCACTGCCATCCACCGAACGGATTAACCGGGTAAAATTGTACACGTATGTTTGCCCGCTACGTTTACTGTCTACATACTCGGCATAAAATTCAAGTGTGACGGAATTGATCGTCGAGACATTTTTCTTCATCTGAATCTTTCCCTTTTCCGATCCTGAATCTGTAATTACATAATTGGTATTAGATGATGTGATCAATGTTCGAATACCGCCTATACGTTCATACCATTTCATGTTCGTCAATGAAGCATTGACAGTACCAAGCTTGGCAACTGCATCCGGATCGGTGGCGTTACAACGTGGAAAGAGCGTCAGGGGAGTAAGAGTATAGTCCGGGGTGTATTCATTCTTATCAGCCTGATACACCTGCATATCCGGTACGCTGCCTACAACTTCGATATCTCCACTTATCTGAAGCGGGCGATAGTTGATCGTTATTTTACGCTGTTTACTCTGCATAATCTTACAATTTAAAAAGGTACATAATCTATTGTCTCATGATTATTCTGTCCGTCACGCAACAGCACTCTTGCTATAAACTTGCATCCAGTCATATTCATATAGTCGGGACCAAGGTCATTCACTGTCAACGGTAAGGACTTTCCTGCTTCAGCATGTGCGACCGCCCAGGCATTATCTTCCGTTACGTTACCTGTATCACGTGTCCATTCCACATCGGCATCAAGGATATGAGGTGTTACATCCTGATTGTACAGTTTACCGGTAATCTTAAGGGTAGTCTCAAACTTATCCGCGTCAAAGTACCAGCCATTACTGCTATCAATGTCAATAGTAAAGTCCGGATTTCCTTCGATCATAGCCCATCCTGTAGATGCATACTGTGGTTCTTCGGTAGTACCCGTTACCAGACACATCCATTTGCAACCGTAGTGATATACTGCATCGTACACCTCCTGAGTAGATTGATAAGGATTGCTCACCGATTCTTCTGCGCTCCACTTGCCACGGTTGTTTTCAACCCGTACAGGTATTCCCTCATAGTCAATACGGTGAATGTCTTGAATAGCAATACCACGGCAATATACGTAGGTGTGCAGGTAGTTGATTGGCAGATTGTCAAACAGTGACAAATGCTTCAAACGACCTATGATGATGGAGTAGTTGCTTTCTTCCAATATAGGCTTGATGACACCGTCTAACATACAGATGCACTTCTCTCGGCTGGATAGATACCAGTATCCCTGACGCTCTGCATTGACCGGATTACCACGATGAGACAATATCATTAGCGGCTCCGGCGGATAGTTCTTACCACCGGGAACCTCACTATCCGGATACATAACAGCATTGATGGCATTGGCAGATGTATCTACGTGCAAGACACGCAACCAGGATGTGTAATAATTGCCACCACCTGATACCAAGTCGTTGACAATGCCGTAAACCACATCATTCTCTGCTAATGCCGTGAAATCATTCTCCCAACGTTTACGCAGTGGTAAACGGTAAGTACCGTCTTCCAGAAGTTCGACGCTCTCAATCGTGCCAGATTCGGAAAAAGAATAATCTGATTCCATAGCAGACAAGCGGTTGAAGATCACTTCCTGAACAATGAGGGCAAAACGGGCTTCCAAAGTATCAGCCTGTACACGGCCATCTTTAAGTAAAATTCCTTTTCCGGCAACCAATGAGTCGATGGCTTCACCAACTTCGGCACCCCCCAATAACTTCAGCAGGAAAGGGGTTTCATCAGGTTTGGATTTATGAAGGAAGATTTTATTCAGTTCCTCCAAAGAACACTGTGATAACAGGTTCAAGATACCCACCAAAGTACGTCCAACACGTTCTCCTGTGTTTTCTCCCTCCCGGGTAGCATACCGTACCTGCCGGGCTAATTCTTTAAGTGTTTCAATCGTATCCGCCATATCAGTTGAATGCCTTCCTACAGTTAATAGCTTTATAGGGTTGCGACAAGTGTATTGCCGCGACCACCCCGTAAAGCTGGTTATCATTATTCACCACATAATCCGCTTCCACCTCTTCAAGCGTGAAGGCAAGCCATTGTCTTTTCACCCTCTTGTCTTCGATTACCTGGTTCAGCATCTCATCCAGAATACGCTCACACTTATCAAGTGCAGCCTCTATCTGCTCGTAGTCTGAAGTATCGGACACATGTTCCAATACGAATAACAGATAATCACGCTCCTTCAGGTATGCCCCCGGAGCACCACCATATCCGAACCCTGAGCCACGGTCCAGAATCACCGCCGGATAGTGAAGCACACTGTCCAGTGCCGTGTGCTTCTCCCGTTCGGATGAAAGGAAATGTACCTCGCCATTCTCTTTATGCCGGATATCGACGTGTCTTTCGGCTAAACTCTCTATGTACTCTGAAAATGTCATTTCTTCTGTTTTTGAGCGTCACGTATTCTTTTATTGAGCAGGCGGAACGCCGTTGCCACCGGCATTGCCTGGTATTTCTCCATCACCGCCACATCATCACCGACAAAGGCATCGAAGATATCAAGCCAGTTGACCGATGGCGCGGCCGGTTTCTTGTTGTTCTTCTCCGGTTCCGGATCTTCATTCAACGGAAACAGGAAAGGGAACGCCTTGGAAAGCCACCTCTTGACAAAAACATAGTTCAGGAAGATGGCATACTTGACATGTCGGTCTATCTTCGCCACTTCCGCCAGCCGTTTTTGCAGCATCAGCGGTTTCTGCCTGCTAAATAAGCCGTTTTTTCCACCCGCCGGTAGGACAATATATTCGTTATGCTTCAGGTACAGCATTGATATGAAAGCATCCAACGAGGCATCCTTGCCGTCACGCGCATAGCGGTTGAAAGCCGTGTCCACGTGCATGAAGTGCTCGAAACACATCCCCTTCAGGCGCTCACCCGGTGCCTTCAATCCGGACACATCGGAAAGGATAAAGCGATCCATCCGGACACGGCAATCGCTGATGAACTCTATCAGCTCACTCAGCTTATACCTGTAATAGCTGTCGGAACCGACTCCGGAAGGTAGGGAATAGAACTCCTTCAAGAAGGATGATTCATCCGCTTCCTGAAGATAAAACCGTGACACGAGCAGGAACTGCGACGGTGTCAGTTCTTCCCATTTCTGAGGTACCCGGCGTATAATCTCACGCCGGACACCGAAGCTGCGATATGCAATACGAAGCTCTCTCATACCCAGAATGTACGTTTACGGTCATTGTCCCGGTCGAATATCCTTCGGGGATCACCGGCATAGTAATCAGTAAAATAACTGCGGGCAATCCGCAGCAATGCCGTCATGTACATGTCGGCATCCGCCTTCAGGTTCTGTATCTGTACGGCTATCCGTTTCGTATCAACCGGCTCTTTCTGTTCATTACTCTTTTCACCTGACCGGATTGTTGTAAAGTACAGTCCGCGGTCCGTAATGCTGCCCGTCTCCATCAGCAGCCGTCTGACCGCCATTGTCCCGATATAGCGGGAACAAGCCAGGCGCAAGCGTTCCACATTCTTCCGCCGCTCTTCATCTTCAGGCGGATTGACCAACCCGTCAATCAGATGCTCATAAAGCCTGTCACCGATAGCCGGCTGAAGTAACATTTCCTCCACAAATTTCAGATGCGGCTGCAACCGCAGGAAGATAATCCGGCTGCCGCCAATGAAACAGACATCATTCACATCCGCGGTATTGCGAACGATGGCCGATTTGCGGTCCTGGTAAGCCTGTGAGGTCGCAAATTCCGGATATTCCGCTATATGGGCATACAGGAACTCAAGCAGCTCATCCAGCGCATTGAACCCCTTGTTGCGGAAAGACATGCGAAGATTGTCTTCCTGATACTTATAGACCCCTTGAAAGGATTCATTGTCGGACTTCTGCCGTTGAAATCCCGCATCCGTGATCCGGACGCTGATTTCATCGAAATCATTCCAGAACGCCAAGTTCGCATTCGCACGCTGGCAGATCTCAAGCAGCCGGGCATCCAGCTTCTCCCGTTCGGTTGCCCCTTCAGTATTCTGTTCCAACACATCCGGATCCGGACCGAAATTATAGATTTCAACCACTTCGCCCGCCATCGCATCGCCTAATAACGGTACAAGGTATTGTCGGAAGGCACCCCGAAGCGGCGCCTCCATCATGTCAAACGAAATCGCGGTATTCACCTTCATCAGTGCCTTGAGTTCGGCACCCTTGTTCCATTTCTCTGCACTGAATATCATTAGCTCAACGTTTTTTTGGTACCGCTTCCGGTATCGAGGGTTACTAAAATGGTATTGCGGAAACGCAGTTCACACTCCGGCATACCGTTCATTTTTATGTAGAGTTCAATCGGATCCAGAATATTCTGCCGGTCAATCCAGGCATTGGCAATATTCACAAGGAACGCCTCACGGATATTGGAACCGCCCTGATTGCCGGCGTATGTACCGCCCGGCATACCGGCACCGAGCACATTGGGATTGACCATTAAGGCAAACAATATCTCGGAGTTGGCGGCTGCCGATACCGGAAGGTTGTCGCTGCCCTGGTATTTATTCTCCAGCGGCTTGATCTTCCATTCCTCTTCAATCCTGCCGTTCATCTCATTGACGGCATAATGTGAGAAGATCGGTTTCTCAGCATTGTCCGGCCCGCAAAGATTCTGTTCTACCGAATCCATATACTTCTGAATGGCCGCTTCGCGTTCTGTGACGGAATAGTCCTTGGAAGGGTATTTCTTCTCCCAATAGGAGTATGGTATCTGTACATGCCACTTCCAGGTAATCTGGTTTTTATAGGCTTTCTTGAGGAAATGGGGGATAAGATGGGCAATCTCCACCCATCCGCAAACGTATGCCGGCCACCAGACAGGCATGCCGTAAAGATCATCATTGCTCCAGCTGTCACGCACCGGCAGGATAAAACCGTTCTTCATCTTCCCGGCAAACTTTAACACCTCGGCGTGCATCTGCGGATCATATTCAGACAATACCTCCAGCTTGGTGTACTGCCCCTTGTCCGGACGCTGCGGCCAATATCCGGAAACAATACATTTACATGCCCCGTATTCATCCACTTCGGAATAACGGCGATAAAGCGCGTTAACTGGATTGACACCTGCAAAAGAATTGCCGGCTGCCGACGGTACGAACTGGACAGCCCCGTTGCCGAACTTCAGATAATCCCGTAATACCTTCTCCATGTAGCGCCTTACATTCCGGGAAGCGACAAAAGCCTGTACCCGGCTATCCGTAACCGGCTTCAGTATCTCGTTGCCGCCATCATCGTAACCGTTCACCGTACAAGGATAAATACCTTGACCAAGTGTCAGGTTCCGGAGAAATTTCAATCCGGTATTGAGCACACTGGTGTTGCCAATCTCTTCGGCCGCCTTCTGCGGGAAATCATTCTCATCTCCCCATGGGCGCACCTTCACCCCGTCAATGTCTATGTAGCTGACATTCGACAAGTCGTATGGCGACAGGATCCTGGCACGGTCCTTCATCTCGTTCTGCGGTGCCCCGGTAGTCTCTCCGAATATGTACGTGGACTGCATCAGCAGGGGAATGCCGCTTGAATTAAACAGTATGTTCATCAGAATACGATTTTCATTTTGTTATACTCCAGTATAAGATCAATATCCACGGGATAGGGATGCCCTTCGGGATTGCCTTTGCAGTCGCAGGGCTGTACACCCCGAAGCTGGTATTCCTTCATGTTCATGCGTCCGGCACCACAGGCATAAGCCTGCGGGATAAAGTAGACCTTGCCCTCCTTGCTGACGAATTTTATCGAAAAGACGCGCCGGTTCCCGCGTTCATCCCTGCGGATATCCATGTCGGCCAATGCCAAATTTCTGCGTATTGTTTCCATTGTATATTTTTATTCAAATGTCCTGTCAAATGTATAATCGAAGATACCGCCACCAAACGAGTACCTGTCAAATACCTGATGCTTCCGGCTTGCCGGACAGAAGGTCAGATTCACGTTTACCCGCTGGTTGCCCATTTTCGTATGGGTAAAGTCAATATCTGTGATGATGATCTCCATCGGCAGCGAAGGCGTGTCGTACCATCGCTGTACCGGAGAGGTAAGCATGTCTATCAGGGCCTTGTATTTGTTTTCGTCCAAATACCCGGTGTTGACCGTGCGCAGATCATTGAAAAACGGATTGAATCTTCTTTTCAGCTTCACCATGTCCGCGATATCACCCTCCAGTTCCGGACTATACTGCACCAATCCTGAGAATGATATGGATTCCGGCAGCCCGAATACATTGTAGTAGAGGAACTGGTGCATTTCACGGTGGCTTTTCCGGTCAATGACATACCTTACAAGGTCCGTCAATGTGCCATCGGTGATGCGTGCATCATACGATAAGATATTGTCGGCCCTGAGACCCGCGAGTTTGCCCACCTTAACCGGACTCATGTTATATGCCATCATCCGGTTGGCATCGGAGAGTTGCAGCTCAACGGTTTTCTTGACGCTGCTGCCGGATTCCAGGTGGATGATATCCAGATACACTTTTGTCTTGTCAGACACGAAGAAGGAAAGGTAATCAATCGTATTCTGCCTGATATGCTTGATTTTATAGCGGGAATAAAATATGAAGCCGGTCAGCGGCTCGAAAGACACGCGGTATCTTGAGTGGAACACATAAAGCGTGTAGTCAGCAGTTGCCTCGCTATCTGAAAGGGACAGTTGTACCGTCATGGGCGGCAATATGATCCGGTCATCACCGCCTCCCAGTTCCGGACGAACGAAATATTCATTGATGATATCACCCGGATCGCAAATGACGACTGCGTTCCCACTGTCCGGGTAATATACTTCAGAAAGTGCCTCCTGCCCGTCAACCGTCATCTTGAAAGCCAGTTTCTCATGTACGTCCGTAATACGGATATCCTCCATATCGGCGGAAAACAGATACGTGTTATTGACCAAATTCGCTACCATCTCCACAAATCTTTAGATCCCCCCAACACCAGTGATTTATTGTACAGGTCATAGCCCGCCCTGAACTCCCATGACTTACGCCGATACCCCGCGGACAACACACAGCTGTAACGCCCGGCATCCAATCCCAGAGCCAGGGTATTGTTATAAACGACCGGTTGCCGATAATCCACCACTACGGTACGGTCAAGTAGCGCATTGCGGGATATGACATCGGTCATTTCCACCCGCAGGTAAGGACGCTCAATAATCGTATCGAGATAATGCTTCTCCGAGAAATAGTCGGTCAGTATAGCCGCCGTATCCACTTCTGCGGGTACCTCACGGACAATTACCTCCGGTTCCGGAATGGCAGGTCGTATCGTATCATGCCTGACCACCGTTTCCGGAACGCGGACAATACTCCGGTGACGGGATCCCAGCCAATAGCCGACTTGATAGGAAAGAAGCGCAATAACCGCACATAACAACATATAGCTAACGTTCCGTCTCATCTACCTTCTTTTTAAACTTGTCTGTAACCGTCACCCACAACATGCCCACCTGCTTGATCAGCGTATCTTTAGGCTTGCCGTCAATAACCGCCAGATTCTCCAGTATGCTTGTCACGTGCTCCACACAGAACCAGGTCATGACGAACACTTTGACAATGGAAAAGAACAGGGTGGCCAGCAGCATGATGAAGCTTTCTTCAGCCCCCGCCTTGCTCTCCAGATAGAATGAGTGGGTGATATAAATGATGGTCAGCCAGATACACAGCTTGATGATACAGCGTGAGAAACGGAAGGATTCAAATCCTATGCCCTGAATCTTGCTTGCCCTGATGCC
This sequence comes from uncultured Phocaeicola sp., assembly GCA_948566455.1. Taxonomy (GTDB): domain Bacteria; phylum Bacteroidota; class Bacteroidia; order Bacteroidales; family Bacteroidaceae; genus Phocaeicola. The sequence goes on along the minus strand of CAOYQO010000011.1, from coordinate 94,790 downwards.
CGTCCACATCTCGGAAACAATGGCGATCAGCATGGCCATCGCCAGCAACGGGGTAATACCTATCCATTCACTGACTACCGCAGTGATTGCACTGAAGGAGATAGCCGGCAGTTGCAGGTTATATTTGAAACTGGGCGCCACCGAAAGAAAGAACTCCTTCAGGGAATCATACCCATAGGTACCGACAAACTTGGTAATAAAGCGTATCATATCTTTTTTTGTCACAAAGGTACAATCATACCATCCGCTTTCATAGGACAAAAAAAGCCCCTCCGTGGTTGAAGGAACGGGAAACATAAAACAAAATACCGCTTTGGGTCCCATTCCGTTTGCGAGCGTGCGAGCAAACGGAATGGGTGCGCCCGCACCCCATCCGTCAAATCATCCCTTCATCGCAAAAGCTATAATATCCGTCATTCGTTATAATTACATGGTCCATCATCCGAATGTTGAATATCCCTGCCGCCTTTTTTAACTGTTCCGTCAGCCTCTTGTCATCATTGCTCGGTCGGCTGTTGCCGCTCGGATGATTGTGTACCGCTGCAAACTGCGAAGCTCCCGTATTTATCAACACCTGCATTATCAGCCGTACATCTGCCGAAGTCTGGTCTATACCGCCTACTGAAACCTGTACTTTCTTGATTATTCGGGATGCATTATTAATAGCCACTACCCAAAACTCCTCATTCCGTAAATCACCAATTAACGGCTGCATCAAATCATATACATCCTTGCTCATTCGTATAAGCCTGCGTTCAACCTGTTGAGACTGCTGTCTCTTGTACATCTCCACCGCTGCCACGGCTACTTTCTTACGTCCAGGCGTCAAGGATGAAAACAGCCTGTCGATGTCTATCTCCCCGTTGCTGCGTTCAACGTCTGAAATAATCTGCCTGTTATTGCTAATCTCGTAAATCAGTTCACTGTCACTCATGTAGCGGCAATCATTATCGAATAAAGTATTCATAACAAAAAATATATATTAGTTATAAGAAAGAATTGTTCTACCTAAAAAATAACCTCCCAACACTTCCGCACCTAATTGCTCCAGTGCGCACGCAAATTGTGCGTAGCTGTGTCCTTTCGTTAGTATGTCATCAAAAACCAGTACCCGCTTTCCGTTGAAAAAGTCAGTATTCAGCGTAATAGTTTCCGTGTTCTGTATGCTTTTGCCTTTCTTGGTTTCGTGGATGGTCATACGTTTACCGCCCACTTTCACGGCTTTGTAGCCATTCATACACCCGCAAAGGTTGGAAACCTCTTCGCAAAAGTCCCGATAGCGTTTTTCCGTCCGTTCTGCCGAACTTGCAGGAACACAGACAAACACAATGGTATCGGCAAACGAACCGAATTTTTCCGCTATCTTACCCGCTACGATAGCCGCTACCTGTTTGCTGCGTTTCCCTGCCTTGAAGTCCCATATCAGTGAGCGGATTTGTTTTTCCCGTTCTGTAGCCTCGTATCTTGCCGGTATGTAGTCAAATAAGGAAATCATTGGTTTATGCCACTGATTTTTCCATGCTTCGGGAATGTTTCTTTTTGCTGCCATAATTGTAAGTTTTAATTTTATTCTGGATTTTTGGAGTCGTCGGGTGGAGCCTTTTTCAGATTCTCCGTTTCCCGGAACGACTTTTTTTTTTATTCCGGCGTGTCTGTATGACGTGCGGTATGGTTGCCTTTTGATGCCGCAATAATTGAGGTGCCGAGGATGACATTCTGCAAGGTTCCGACTAAAACCGGAGGCTTGAATACTACCTGCAAGGTGGAGATTTTTTAGCGGACAACGCCTGACCTTGCTTGTCAGACCGGTGCCCTACATTTGCGGACTCAAAAGACTACCTGACCGCATACAGACATGCAGAAATGAAAAGGAGTTCCGGAAGAGAAACGGAGGTACGTCAAGCGGAACGCTTACCGCTCTACGGTCTCTACCTAAGAATTTGAAACAGAAAAGACCGGGGACCTGCATGGGTGCAAACAAACACGGGAAGCGATGCTTCCTACCTCTATAAGCGCGCAAAATCCGTACTGGGGAAATAGATTTGCCTGCCTATTTCTTCAGTACGGATTTTGCGCGCGCCGGGGGTTCTGTTAATGAATGTTATAAGAAAACTACCTTCTTGAGAATGAGCACACAACACCCCGTTTTCCATCCGAATGGAAAAAGAAACGGAAGTTTCTTCCTACCGCGCCCTATCAAAAAGCGCAAGGGAAACCGCAAAAAGTAAGGAAATATGACAAAAGTAACAGGTTTTTACATTGAAGAAAACACCCTCCGCCTGTCCTCCTGTGCGGCGTTCGGTCCTCAATCATTGCGAGTCTTGCTATAAGTATTGCGATTGCTGTTGCGGAGTGTGTGAAGTGAATCAGATACGTGCGTCCACAAATCCGTAAGCCTGCCTGAGCAAATGCCCGTACTTCGTCCAGACACGTTTATCGACCGCATCACCGAAGTGCGTTGCCTCTTCAGGAAGGATGGACTGGTTGCGCTCGCTGCGCTTATCTTTGGCAAACCGTCCTTCACGATCTTCAATGACACGCGTGTTGTTCATGGATATAAGCGTGTACTTGCATTTCGAGCCGTTGAAACGCTTCTTCGGGAACCGTTCGTCCTTCTCCGCCAGGATAGAAGCCCACAACAGATATTTATCATGCTGCGGCGGCTCCATACCCGCATGCGTGTGCTGTTCCACCGTCCAGCCGTGTTTCTCCAGGCGCTCAATGGCAAGCTCATTATAGGATTTCTTATTGTTGGCACGGCGTGCATCCCCGTAGCGGTCACGGTAATAATGCAGGTGCTTGTTGATATGGTTACGGTAATAGTGACAGAACTTATCCATCAGCGCGTTGACCATCGTATCGTCTTCTTCATCACGCTTGACAAAGAACTCGTTGATATTGTTATCCACCGGCTCACGGGTCAGCAGCTTCGTCACGAAATCATAGTTGCGCTCCTGTGCCACTTCAAGGAACGAGGCGGCAGAACCCCAGTCAGGCGTCAGTTCCAGCGGCTTCGTGGGGGTACAGTCCAGGTCACGCCGGCTGTCATCGTTATTGGCAAGCTGCTGCCAGTTGTAGTTATGATCTTCGGCAAAGTCACGGATATAGTCGTCATTGGTCGCATTGTAATACACGTGCCGTTCATCCAGTTGGTAATAGCAGCTATCAATCTTATCCACCATGAAGTTCAGGATCTCGATCATGAAGGAAAGCTTATCCATCACCTTATACTGGTTCAGGATATAGTTCATGCCCACATTGGCGATATTGTCGAAGATAGAACCAAGGATAAAGAGCGTACCATCGCGTGAAACGAACGGTGTGATACTTTGCCTGAGACGGACGGTTTCATTCCAGATCTCCTTGAAGAGTCCCGCATCATTCGCAATCCTTGCATCAATGAGCTGCATCTGTAACCGCACAATCTTATTCCAGACATCAAACAGCCGGATGCCGCGTTCTTCCTCGTAATACTTGGCCGGTTCAAGCAGCCATTTCTGTTCAGGCGTGTAAGGCATGGAGGAAAGGAAGGTGTTACCGTGATGCTTCAGAACCGGATGCTCCGACTTGCGGCCAAAAATGTGTTCATTACCACGGTTGGTCGGTGCCGCCTCCTGATCAAACTTCTCCTTATTGAGCGTCAACGCTTCGTCGGTGATGTTGTAATCCGCATTCGGACCGCGGCTGTTACCACCTTGGGTAAGTATGTAGAGCATGTGGCCATTGGAGAAGCTGATACCATACTCAAACGACATGATGTGTTCATAGGGCCTGTACCATCCTTCAATGGGACTGCGGCACACCACATAGTCACCGGTCTTGCTGACCGGATCCCATTGTTTGTAACCGAGCATCTCCAGCATCTTGAATGCCGAGGGCAACGTTTTAGTGAGCGCCTGCCCAATGGTAGCCTGTGTGAGTGTGGTAATACCTCGCGGCATGAGCCGGATATTATCATCTATCACGGCACCGGTAATGAATGATTTACCCGTTGCACGTGAATAGATGACATACCCGTTCTTGTACGGCATTACCAAAAATGCCGCCTGTGCCGGATTGACCTGTATGACCTCTTCCCAAACGTTTTCGTCCATTGTCCTGCCGTATCAATAACGTGGGAAAACAATGTAATTCACACCTTCGGAAGAAGTCATACGGGGCATCGGCTGCCCTGTATCGTCTAATAGTTTTTTCACTTCATCCGGCTTGAACTTGGCGGATACGGTACAAACAATCTGTGTCTTGCTGACCGACACCATATCGATATGCTTGTGGTCAACCAAATAAGAGATTAAGCGTTTGTTTGTCAGTTTCTTCATGATAATCTATTTATGAGTTCATTATTTCTTCTGCCTGCACATCGTCAATAGGCGTGTACATGGAATCCACAAGGACTTTTTGCTCTTCCTGTGAAAGATTACGGATTGCATTCAGCGGAACATCTACTGTTTGCCCCATGCTGTTGATCTGAATGTAGAACACATTCTTCTCCATACGTCGCGGATCCTCAACCGAAGCCGGTTTCTCGCCAATCATCTGATGCAGCACCTTCTTGGCGTTGTTCCAGTTCTTCAGATCACCCCTGAGCTTGCAGTCCCGGATAAGCTGAATCTGGTCCTTGATCATCCAGGCAAACCAAAAATCCCAGTCAAACTGGTGCTGTGTCTTGAACAGTTCTTTTGCCAGGGCGATATCCTTACGCACCTGTGTACGTGAAATCCGATATTTCGCCAGCATGATGTTGATAATATGGCTTTCATTGGGATAATCATCCAGCAAACGGGCTATCTGCAATACCCGGTTGCACTGCACCCGAAGATGCTCCGGCAACGGGCTGTTCTCCGGGTCAATGATGTGCTGCTGTATAAGGTCGTATGACTGTTCCTCCAATGCGGCCTTGCTTTTGGATGTTGTCAAGCTGTTACTCATACTCAAGATACTGCTGTTGCGATTTAAAGAACTTGATCAGTTCCTGTTGTGCCGGATTGCTGCCGTTGATGGCGGACTTGATGATAGCCTCCCGTACTTCAACCATTTGGCTGAGATGCCCACGATAAAAAGCCGTCCGGACTTCAGTGCCCGGAGTACGGAGCTCTGCAAGAAAATCCGTCTCATCCACACCGATATTGATTGCGATCATTCCCGGAGGGATAAGGCGGTACGCCATTTTCTCAATTTCTTCACGTTGTTCCTGCGTCAAACTCATCATTCAGCATTTTAAAGTCAAAGTCAAAAATATCTCTGCCGGTATGGATGATTCCACGTTCCAGCTTCGGGTTATGCGTGGCGTTCTGACTGCCTACTACGGTGATGTTCCAGTCTTCGTTATACAGCAACGCCACCTTCGCATGCAGTGCCAGGCAACGGTAACAGTCCGGAAATGTAGTCACCAAATAATCGAACGGTTTGGGTGAGATGCTGCGTACGCGGTTATCGATCAGGAACCGTACCGATAGCAACTCACCGGTCTCAACCTTGCGATGAAGGGCATTGATACTATCCATAGAGATGGAATAGGTTGTCAGGAACAGATGTGCCGGACCCGCCTGCTTGAGAATATAGAAAATCAGCTGAATGAGATTGAATGCTCCTGAAGAATAAAAATGCTTGTCCCGACCGGGAACCAGCATCCCCATAGCGTCCGGATGCAGCAGCTTCTCCGCAACCAGATCATGGCCGGAGGCTGCCGCATCCGTTCGGCGGATGTAGCCTGTCGGGTATCGGTCTCCCTGCATAGGACTTACTGCGTCATCCGCCGGCATCATCTTATTCTCAATCTCACTGCAACAAACCAACATAACCTATTGCAGTTCTGCCAAACGATATTCTATTTTCTCTACCAATGCCTCCTGATCAGCGACCTTCTTCTCGTATCTCACACGTTTGGGGCAGTCTGGAAGCGGATTTTCCTTGCCGTCTTTAGGCTTGCTCTCCGAAGAATATAGCAACATGTTTTTTGCCTTGGTAATCTTACTCTTGGCATTGGATTTTGCTTTCTTCAGTTCTTCGACGGAAAGGGAACTGATGTCGGTCTGTTCATCTTCCTTTTCCGGCTTTTCTTCAGCAGCATCCACTTTTTTATAAAGCTCGTCCAGCTGCTCATCAGTCGGCAACTCCTTTTTCTGCTCATATTGCTGTTTGATGGCAGCCAGCAATGTCATACGATTGGAGAGAGAGGCTATACGGGTAACAATATCCTTGCGCTGTGCGCATACAGCCGCCGTATTGGTCTCACCCTGTTCGGAGAGTAACCGGTGCAGCCGTGAACGTTCATTATAGCAATCCCGGAAATCATAGATAATTTTGGCAATGACAGGCGGATAAGCGGGCTGTTCATCCGTTTCACGTGCCAGTTCCTTTTCCGCAATGGTAACGATGGCCGCCGCCGTTTCTTCCGGAACCGTCTCGGAACGTCCGTCATTACCCGGTACCGCATCATCCGCCAGGTCCACATCCTCAAAGCGCGGATCATCCGGATGATACCAGACTTTAATCATCTGCCGGATCTCGTATTCCAGCTTCTCGCGGGTATGCGGCTTTTCGCCTAATTTAGCCAGTTTGGATGATACGATTGTCTTGTAACCTGATTTAGCAAGGATAGCCACACCAGTATTGTATTCTCTCTTAGCAGAGTTCAGCCAGGCGATACCTTCTCTGCGGGCTACGATATAAGCATTTGTAATTTCAGCCATGATTCTTGATATTAACGTTATACAAAGGTGTTGCGAATTTTATTGCTGTGATAGGACAAAACAAAATGTCCGCCTTCCGGAAAAACTCCGGAGACGGACATAAACAAGCAACTAACCAAACGAAGAAACAAAAATCAACCTCCAGGTGCGTTCTTTACAGTGAGAATGTCTTCCGCATCACCTTCATACACACATTTACGCGGTGCGGTGAAAGTATAATGAAGTGTATTCTGATTACGCGCGGTAGAGTTTGCCCCGGTGGTAGAACCGTCTCCGGAGGCACGCATGGCACCACGCCGCTTGTCACCCATCAGGTAATTCGTGCCATTGTTGTCGGTCACGATGAAGAACATCTTGCGGCCTTTGGTCGCATTCTCAAAGCCGAATATCTTTTTCCGCATCTTGGCCGAAATGATATTCAAGTCCATCAGGAACGATTCACCACCGGTTTCTCCCTGATCCGTAATCTTGAACTCAGCCAGTTCGTCAGTGATATCCATCTTATAGGCCCGGCAACCTTCTTTCATAACAAGATCACCGACCAGTGCACCGGCGGCCTCCAGTGAAAGCGGATCATCCGTCTTTTTCGGGTAGTCCGGCCATGTCGCCACATCTGCATGATAACCGAAGATAACGGACGGTATGATACCGCCCATATTATCCTGGTTCTCGCAGTCCATTGCCTCGTTGATATCATCAAGGGCAATACATAATTTAGGATCTACTTCTGCCATAGTCACAGGATTTATTCAGACTTAACAACGTATGTACCCGTCACTTTCTCTACTGCACCCGCAGCAGGAGTTTTCTTCTGCACGGCAGGAGTGGTATATCCGGCGGCCTCCAGGAACTCGACGGTATATTCCTTACCACCGGGAACCGCTACATACGTGCCGGAATCACGCCAAGCCTCTTCACCCTGAATGCGCCATTTGCCACCGTTGGCCTTCGCTTCATCCGGTGCAATTGTAACCTCGATATATCCGAACGGGTTGCTACCTTCAGGATCCACCGGACGGTCATTAACACAGAACTCCGATTTATGCACCGACACGAACTGGAAGCCTATCACGTACTTGCCCGCAGCATCAAACGTATAAGGATTACCGGAGAAGAACGGCTTGATAGACTTGAAATCGCTCTCCTTGTCAAAGCCGTAGCAAATGTTCCCTTTAGTGGTCAGCATGACGAACTGGCTGCCATCGGGAAGATTCGGAACACGTACCAGCTCACAACGGTTATTGGAACCGAGCAGGTGTTGTGTATCGGAAGTATCTTCTTTTAATCCGATAACGATAGTACCTTCATCTTTGCGCCAGTCATCGTACATGTCGCCCAAATCATCGGAAATGAACATCTTGATGTTCTTCTTGCGCTTGAAGGTACGCGGCATGTGACGCCACATCTCCAGTAACCTTTCGCCAATGTTGGCACGAGTCAGCTCACCGGTGGCATATACGTTGCCTTCAGCACTGGAGATATCTCCGACTGCCTCGCCTTCGGTAACAATGGTACCGATACCATCGAAAGAGTCCTGAATGTCCGTCTTGTTCTTATCAGCGCTGTATTTCGCTGTGAAGATGGCAAACAGCAAATCATTGGATGCCAGTTCGTGCCCGTGGTTGATCAACCACAGCTCGAAGGGATGTTCTTTGCGGAGCGTACCGGGTACCTCAGCAATGTAGGTGCGACGGTAACGTTCCGGCTCATCAGACATCTCCATCACGACGGGACGAACGACCAGACGACGCGGAACAATCTTACCCAGATATTTGCCGGCTTCAAACTTGCCGGTGTACTTGCTTGAAATGCTTCCGCCTTCTACCTTGCCCAATTCAAGGGAATCGGTAATGCCCGGTACCGGAGTGAAATGTTTCAATACCTCCGAAGCGTCGAGCTTATCGACCGCCTTCAGGATGTCTCTGTGTTTTTTTACCGCGGTCAGAACCGTGGTAATGTCAATAGGTGCTTTAAAATCCATAAATAGAATAGTTTAGATGTTATTCATTCTCATAACTGTTGATCGGATCCGTGGCGATATCGGCAAACTTGCTGTCCTCATTCGATTCCTGATGACTGGCGGTTGCCGTTCCGGGAATCTTGGCCACGATATCACGGATAACCTGTACCTTAGTCTTGTTGTCGGCTGCATTCCTGACGCTATCACTCAGGCTGTCGAGGTCGTTGACAACTGCCGTCAGATTATTCTCGGCCGTCTGTCTGGCTGTATTGGCGGCTGTCAGATCGCTTTCAGCTTTGGTTTTCGCCTCATTGGCTACCTTGATGGCGTCATTGATAGCCTGCAAGTTCTCTACGGTAAGCGATGTCTTACCGTCTTTTTCCTCAATGCCTTCACAGTTGAGGATCTGATTAATGAAAGTAAATTCTTTACGCATGGAAATAACTGTATTTGAATTAGAAATGTCTTCAGATTTATTATTGGCAGGAAACAACCCTTTGATACCGTCAATGATTTGGGAAACAAGGTTTCTGTCATTGCCTTTGGGTTGCGTTTCCGATTCGGAAGCATTGAGTACCGGTAACGGTAAACCGATGGCAGTAAAGCAGTCGGTTATTTCATTGGTCACCTGAGGCTTTTTATGCACACCGGGAATGATCCTGTCTATGAAGCCCCATTCCTTGACTTCAGCGGCAGGCATCCAGCGTTCTTCTTCCATAAGGGTGATAACGTCCTTCAGACTCTTGCCGCTGCGGTTGATGTACTTTTGCGCAATCATTAAGTCAATGGCTTCGGCGCTCTTCTTCTTGTTCTGCAACTCCTTAATGGCACCTTCAATCTGATCGGCATTGAGCTGTCCCCAAATGTCCACGCCCAGGCTGCACTTATGCGCCAGCCACATACCGTCCTCATGCATCTCAATGGACTTGCCACCGAACGCCAGTATGGTAGCCGCCGAAGCATTGAAGCTGATAAATTCCACCGTCACATTGCCATGCTCAGCCATAAGGTTTGCCATGGCGACCGCTTCGGCCACATCACCGCCAAAGCTTGAGACTTTCAGGCGGACGGGTTGGCCTTTTGCCTTATCTAAATAGTACTTCAGATAATTTTTGTTGTAACAATACCGGTCAATACTGCCGAATAATGTGATAACTGTCTCGTTCATATAACTTTTTTGCGCAAAGAAAAGCGCAAAAAAAACGGTACCCAAGGACACAGGGCACCGTCAAACAGGGAATAAGCGTTGTTTTTACGCTTCCAGTTCTTCCAATCCGGATATATAAATGGTGGGTTCATCCTGTACGCAGGTGAATGTAAAAGACGTGCCGTTCCGTTCTGAAACGGAACGCCCGCTTGTCTTGTTCGTGGCGAATAACATAAGTGCGTCTTCTTGACCGCACCAGTGGACCTGGCCGTTACCGTCCACTGCCAGCACATACCACAAGCCACGCTCCAGCGTCTCCATCAGCTGATTATTCACTGAGGAAAGTTTAGGAATCACCCCTTCAATGGAAACATTCCAGCAATCCCCCGCATCATTCACTTCCTTGTCCTCATTATATATATAAGTGTCATTGGCATACACCGGAATGGAAATAATATTCTCCCGGTCGCGAAGCTCCAGGTAGTTCAGACCGGCATTGTAATCCTTACGGATCCACAAAAACGAGGTCGGGGGAACGGCAATTATCTGCAACAGCCCGCCGACATTTTCAAAATCATAGTTTATCACTTTCATACGCTAATCTTCCTTGCTGGGAAATTGTCCCAAACTCGGACAACTTCCCCAATATAATACGGTTAATAAAATCAAAAATCGTTGTATTCTCCACTGTCTTCCGATATCCGTGTCGATTATACTCCCTGCGGATGGTGTCATAAGACCAGGTGTCTTCAGTAAATCCGAACTTCGTCTGGAAATTACGGATGGCGGCTGATAGCGGAAGCCCCATACTCACGTGCGTATCAAGATAGAGGAACAATATCTGTTTGATCCGCCGTTCAATCTTGGTACCGAATGCCACCACTTCGGTATTTGACATCGACCAGCCATAACGGTAGAAGTCATCACGGCGTATCTCTACCGCTACACTAGCCGTATAACGGTAGAGGTTACGGTATTTGTTTTCGTAGCGTCCGGGTTTGGACAGCCGGGAAAGGAAATCGTTCTGCAACTCCTTGTCGGAAGACAGGTTAACGATTTCAGTCCAGGTATCATCAGGCGTATTGAAATTATGCAAAAGGAACTGCTTAACATATGGTTTGCAAGGCAGCCAACAGACAAATCGGTCTTTCTTTATCATTTAAAGTGTTGATTTTTACACAAATATACTAAATACCGAGCATATAACCAAGTCCTTGCACGGATATAGTATAAAATTCGTGCGGCAGTACTTTTGTACATATACACATTTATACATGCCTGTATATCAATAGATTATACCCGTACAAAAATCGTACATTCCCGCACTAATTCTTCCGTTTGCGTACTTTTCGGCCTTTTTCCCGGAAAAGTACAATTCGTGCGCTATTTGTGCGCAATTCGTGCAGATTTTGTGCGCCTGTAATTTGTTGCATATCAAATTGATATAAGAAAACAATAGTACTTCTGCACGAATGCACGATTTTTTTTCTGTTTTTTAAGGTAGTTTCTTTTTAAAAGAAGAATAAAAAAAAGAATAATATACCCCCTCCGGCAGTTCCTACGACTGTCGCTCATGCACGTTTGTTCAAATCGTTGTTGTAATGGGTTGGGGGAAAGGGGGAAGGGGCAAAAGAAAGAAAAGATAGCATCCGACTGTACTCACGTACCGCCGGATGCAGGCAAACACTCAATATGTACTTTTAAGAATACTCCGTGTTATGTTTTCTCGGAATGACCGGTAATCATCAAAAGAATACTTCTGTTATGGAAGGTCCTCCGGATAGAATACTCTGCAAATGAACTCGTACTCACGGGGAATTGAACGGACTCCTACAACTACACACAGGCCCCGTGCAGCCATTTCATATAAACGTTGGTTAGTGAGTACGGCCCCACGAAAATTATAATTACTACAGAAAACGAAATAGGCCGTTGCCAGGTCTATACTGAAGATATCATTCGATATGATTTTTGCCGCATCTGAAGGAATGCGGGCAAAGCCAAGCCGTACTGCCAGACGACTCAACAGCTGCTTGCGTTCAACCGGATCCGGTGAAACGACTACCAATATTTTATGCTCTTTTTTTAGCATGATAATTTGCGTAATTCATTGAAAATATGTATCTTTACATCGTAGTAAATTGGCATAATCTACTCCTTTCTGCGTTTCGGAGTGAAGCGATTTACGGAGGCTCTAAAGCCTGTTGTCCGTCTCACATACTCCATATCATCCGACAATTCCAACTGTCCTGTATGCACATCGTATGGCTGTTCTGCAATGAATGTTTTTACGATGTCCTGAAACAGCTTCAAATCTTTTTCCTGGCAACGGTCTGAAATACGGAACTGCTCGCCTTCCGGCAGATTGATACACATCAGATATACTGCATCATAGAACGCCATGAAACGTTCAGGTGCCATCTCGTAGAGAGGCATAAGCCGGGCTATAATATCGGAGTGTGTATCGTTCATCAGAATGCAAGCTTATTAGTTGATGCTTCAGGAAGATTACTCTGCGGTGTCAGTTCGCCAGCTGCTTTTCCTATGGTAAAGTATTCAATACCTCCGGATTTATCATCTATAACCGGTTTTCCGTCTTTATCCAGGAAGAGGGGTAAACCGCTTTTTGCATCGTATTTATGCGGATTGAATATCCAGCCTTTCCATTCGCAATATTTTTTCAATTTGTCCTTAAATGCCGTAGCACTTATGAATTTGCGTTGCTGCGGATCATAGTTACAGAAATTGTCGTAAATCTCCTTACGGGGAGTACGGCGGTGGTTTTCTTCGCTGCTAAAATATTCATCCGCCCAGGATATAAGGGTTTCGCCAATTTCTTGTCTGAGCTTACGTTGCTGCAAGCGTTCGCCCGGTGCCTGTACAACTCCAAATTTCAAATAAAGCTGTATGCAGTTGGCCAACATGTTCCAAGTTAGGTTCCACTGCGTGAAGTCCCATTCGGAAAAGAACAATACCCCGAAATCATCCATAGGCTTATGCTGGTCGTTATAAAAATCGGAAAAAGCTATCAGCCATTGCCGATCAGTATAACTGGAACCCGTACCACGGATAGCATGGTTCGTTGGAATATATACTTTAGGAGACTTTGCGAAAGGATAGGTGATACGCGCGCCTCCCTTCTTGTTTACAGTCCAGTCACCGGTAAGGTTAGGAAACAGGAACTCAAAATTGAAATTCTGCATAACATCATCAATAAACACCAGACGGGTCTGTTCATCAATATCATTCCAAATGAAACTGTCATTGAAGATATCCGTCCGTTTTCCGGATATATAGACTGTATCGACTACCTGGCGCATTAATTCGCCAACAAGCGATTTACCGCTACGGCCGTTACTATCGCCCACTTCCGACTGCTTGCCGTCCATGCCAATAACGGCACGTGTCACGTTCGCGTCCTTGCACTCCATCAGCATATAGCCAATAGCACACATTTTACTGAGCATGTGGAGATTATTTTCATAAAGTTCGCCTTCTTCAATCTCTTCAGGCTTTTTTCTCCAGGTAAAATTACTGGTATTGATCAGGAATTGCAGATAATGACATTTCTTTCCTTCCGGAGAGAGTTCATAATCATATTTGCCGTCCCGTTCCCTGAAAATAATAAGGGGATGACCGAGGTATTTGGCATCGGTGTTTTTCCGTTGTTCTTCCCATATCTGGTGAGTAATACTTTCGTAACCCACTTCTTTGACTTCATGCTGGGTTATATGCCAACAGCGGTCACGGAAATAGAAGTATTGTTCATCACGGGACGGGGATATAAAATTGGGTTGGATGAAAGCAAGTCTTGACATCTGGAATGGTCCGACATATTGCGAGCCTCCCTTGAGTAACTGATTATTGACAAAGCGGCTACAATTCTGTTCGGCAAAGGCAAACATGAAATCGCGTGCATCTTCTACGTCAATAGTCCGGACTATTGGCGGATCCAGATGGATATACGTCCATAATTTGGTATCGAGCAAACGATATCGCCCGATCCCCCGGTTTTGAAAAAAGGTTTTGGCGGCCACATAATCGTATTCAAACACAGGTATTCTGTTGCCGTTCGTTTCCTTATAGTCTTCATTCCAGAATTTTTCATCTTCATCATAGGGTAGGGCGGATACCACCTTACCGCTTTCGTCAAACTTATAGGCATACCGGCCAAAGATAAACTCCGGAAGTTCCTGTAAAACTTCGTGGTGTTGCTCAGCAAATTTTTCGTGACTATGCAGATTCCATAACTCACGTAGTTTCTGATCGTTCCATGTAGTAATTTTAAATATTTCTACATACTTGCCAATTCCGGATTTCTCATTGCAGGCAAATTCTATATCCTTGGCAAGTTCTTCTTCATGGCCGCTCAGTTTGTTTGCCAACAGATCATCCAATCCCTTGTCACCTTCATCGTTTTTATTGATGTGGCCAATGAATATTTCCACCATGACGCCTCGGTTCTTCAGCATCCGCATGTATTCTTTGAAATTTCGGGCGGCAGAGAAAAAACACCGGGGGCGTGTATCAACAGGAGTATTGAACTTTATATTGTTGGACAGATCATTCCAGTCTGAATCAAAAATGAAGGCCACTTCCTTAACACCGCAAACGGTGATAATCTTGACAAGATCTTCCGGCAATGCCCCTTTCTGTCCCAGGTTCTGAATACCGCTAACCGCTATTGAGGGAATGCCATGTTTGCATGCCTTTTCCGCCTTCTTTTCCCCTTCCTGAATGTAGAGCCTTGGGAACTGCTCTTTCCTCTTGTACATCTGCCTCATGCGCTCCGGAATGTATATGGGCGTACCGCTTCCGGCAGGAGATTTGTATTTGAACGGTTTCCCTTCCTTGTCCCGGTGTTCGTCCGGGAACTGCCAGCGGACCCGATAATACACCTTGAGTTCCTGCTTGCCACGTCCCGGTAATTTGCGCATATAGGTAACCGGCATACCGTCCAGATCATAGTATTCGATAATGACATCATCTCCATCAACGATATTACCATATTCATCAATGGTTCCCGGACGGAAAGTTTTTGCCTCAAAAATACTCTGTGTATCTCCTTTTTTAAAGATATGTGCCGTCACATCCTGATAGGTCAGTCCGCTACCGGCAAGCATACGGGCGCAGAATGTATCAATGCTTTCTCCCTTGGCCTCCTTGCTTTGTTTCTTCATTTTAGTAGGCTTGGCTGGCTTTTTCTCCGGTTTGGGATCAAGCAGTACATTGAACTTGCGTGCCAGGTGATCGAGGGCTTCCAGAAATTGCATATCTTCCGCCCTCTGCAAATAGTCCAGCGGTTCCTTGCCCTTTATATCCGGGCAACTGAAGCATTTGAAAATCTGTTTGGCCGGAGAAATATGTAGCTTCTCCTGTCCGTGGCATTTGGGACATTCGCACTTATATTCAGCGCCCCGTTTCCGTAGTTCGTGAAAGTCACCGATAACATCAAGGAGCTTCCCTTTGGAAGCTTCCTTAATCCGTTTTATATCATCTTTAGTAAAGTACATAAGAGTTTTATATGTTGCCGCTACGAATTACACTGTTTTTAGGATTAAGTAATAGGACTTAAATTTTGCCAAGAAACAGCATATACGTATCGAGTTCATTTTTCAGCCGGGCAGTCTCATTTCTGAGTTGCTCAATGGTATTGTTCCGGCAGGAAACAGCCTGGTGTAGCTGGCTGATTTCTTGCGAATAATCAATTTGTTTCTCACTCCTTTCTATCTTCTTCAGTAGCTGCTGTTTTACCTTGCCGATTTCCTGTTCCAGGTAAGTATTCCGCTTTAGCAAACTTCTGATTTGCCCCTTCAGATACAGGGTGCGTTGTTGCTCTCTGTGATAATCTTTGAGCAGGTATTTGAATAAGGTCTCGATAGGGATATCGAGTGCAAGATTGTCTTCTGTCATAATTATCCTATATATAAGCGTTAATCACCTATTAGCTGCTTTATCGTATAATTTTGCTTCCCTTTGAATTTAGAGAAATCCACTAAAGACTGTTTACGGTAAAGACCAATAGCCACTCTCCGGAATCTTTTATAGTTCCGGCCGTCGATAGGAAGTAATTCTCCCTCATGCATAGCTTCATTCAGTTCTTTACGTGTATGAGCATAATGACCATAGCAACTGTTTTCTCCGAAATCATGCTCCATAGTGTGACAATGATAACGATCATCCTTTGATAGAAAGATTCTCAATCTTTCCAACCGGGTAAAGCTTAATCTGCTATAACCCAGCCTTGATATTTCAGTCTCTTCCAGCCAGGCCACAAGCTCAAGATCGTAAAACCCTTTGTTATACTCTTTTCTATAGAAATAGTGTATTTTCATCTTTAGTTTTGTTATTCGTTAATTCCTAAAGCTCTATTGATTGCTGGATAAACATATTTTATAAGAGCGTCTGACAAATGCAATCCAGCTCTATGAATTTCAATAACCTTCTGTAATGCTTCCAATAATTGAGGAGCAGCATTTATTAGTTTTGCATTAGCTAATGCCTTTTCAACACCCGGAGAATTATCTATGTGCGCAATTAACGATGCACCTTCACCATATTCACTATCTCCCCATATTGTTGCAACCTCTGAATTATGGTCACATTCTAAAGCAGATGTTGTCATTTGCCATCTACCTTTTGTTCCTTTAAATTCTTCCATAAATTTGTTCATTTATTATATTGAAGATTATTGTATAGCTTCGTCAAGATAACTAATTGTATCTCCGACTGAACAAAAAGCATGATCAAGGCTATCAATTGCATCTGACATTCTTTCACCTTTCTCGCATTCTTGTAGTGACTCAGGGAGATTGTCGTATGCTTCTTGCTCTTCATCCTGAATCTTTTCAATTTCGGTTTCTAAATCAGTCAACTGATCTATAATATTCTGAATCCTTTTACGCCTGTCTTTATTCATATTTGTTTATTAATTAATTAGAGTTATAGACATAGCGATATAATCCTCTTCTAAAGCCAGAAAATCACTTAAAACATAATCTACCCGTACGTAGCAGTAGCGTCCAGTGTACTTTTCTGTTATTGGGTCTAATTCTTTGGCAGGATCGTATTCACGCAAGCGAAGAACATCACCAACGGAGAAACATCTATCATTTTTCCGTATTTCAAATCTTTTCTTTCCGTCTATTATCGCTTGATAATAAGGCGGCCATGTTTTTAATTCATGATTCATATTTTTCTTGTTATTAGTTATTCTTTGAAATCCAGTTATCAGTATCACAGTGAAAGCAATATCCACTTTTAGGATGTTCCGCACCGTCTTTAGCTCCACAAGTTCCACAATAATACTCCTTATCATATTCCGGGGAAAGACCTTTATTCCGTTCTTTGACGACTGCTTTTCTTTCTTCAAGCATCATCATTTTATCGGGATTACGACTCAAATAAAACTTTCTGACTTTATGTATTTGCTTTTCAAATAGTTCGTCAGATTCAGCTATTTGCTTTGCTGTATATTTGCTCATTTCTTATTTGTAATTAGCATATTTCTACCGGATCGTCCGCGAACGACAACTGATTGCCTATAATTTTCTCAATTGTCCCTTCAGGAAGTGTGATACCATAATCACTATCATCCACTTCTTCACAATGATGCCCAGCTGAAAAATCATACGGATCATCATAAACAAGCTCTTCTCTTGTTCCATTAACCTTCCATGTATCTTCTACTCTGTCATAAGTAGGGAGATCATTAAATACTAACTCCTCCCCATTTCTGTTTACTGCTAACCATGCCATAATATTTCCTTTCTAAATTGAATTGATAGTAATCTACTACTTTGTAAGCAGTCTAAATATTATTGTTATTTCATTTGATTCTGGTGCCAATAAGTTATCATCTCACCCACATTTCGAACTTTGATTTTCGCTTTAATATTCTCGCGATGGCGATTCACCGTATAAGGCGATATGTGCAAATCTGCTGCAATCTCATCCGTTTGGTAGTTGGAGACAATGAGCCGAAACACCTCCATCTCACGATCACTTAATGCCGTATCAAGTTCTGGGCGACAAATCACTCCTTCATGCTCGCACTCACCCCGCAGCGGACACTTTACCTCTTCGAATACAAACTGGCCATCTTTGTTTATGTCAAGGTTATACTGATCATACTCACCAAAGTTACAGCGGATGAAACGATGCACTACGCGGAACTCGTAATGCCAGCGGTTCATCGTACTGGCTGAATAGAGCTTCATCAATCTGGCATGTGCCTTGGGGTAGCGGTCGCGGATGATGGAAAGCATATATTCGATGGTCGGGCGGTTGTTCTCACTGAGCACAACCGCTGGAAAACCTAATTCTTTCATCATCACATCACCTTCGGGGGTGTTGTAGAACTCGATATTGGAGATTCTCTCTATCAGAGCCATGATATAATGTACAAAGGCTTAATTAGCTTCCTTATCTCCACTTTATACCCAAGTTCTTCAAGATTGGCAATAACGTTTGAGGGAATTTCTTCTGATAAGATTAGGCTATATTCGCTTTTTAAAGCCTTTACAAGAATTTGATCCAATAAATTCGTCAATTTCTCTTGGGTCTCAGCAATCATCTTAGCTTTTTTTGCTGTAAGTAAAGTAGTCTCCATATTGATTAGTTTTTAGTTGTTGGGAATAGTTCTTCTACACTCATGCCAAGATATTCAGCAATTATCTTTTGCTTAATGGGAGCTGGTGGATTAACTCCATTTATCCATCGGTACACTGCTGCTGGAGTGGAGCACGTGATTTCTGCCAGCTTCTTGATGGTCTCCATCTGCTGGTTAGGCAAGCTTTTCATATAGTCTGTAAATACCATAATTGATAAATAATTAAAGATTTATATTGGTTTAAATTCTCTTTTCGTTAACTTAGCTACGTGATTTTATTATAACGATACAAAAAATATAGGAATTATTCCAATATACAAATAAAATGATTGGATTTTTTCTAATATTATTTTATGGAAAAAGGTGATATAGATAAAAGAATAATTGAATACGTTACTTACCTTATTGATAATAAGGAATATAAATCTGAAGCAGAATACCTCCGCTTATTAGGCTTACCATTGGCGAAATTATCTGATGCCAAGAAAGGGAAAGCTGGTTTTCGAGCTTATGATATTGGATTAATTCTTATAAATGACAATCGGCTAAATTCTCAATGGGTAATGACAGGTCAAGGTTCAATGTTCATATCAATAGACAGCAGCAACCTTTCATACTTCATCAATAAATGCCACCAGCTTGAAAAGGAAAAGGCAGAACTTCTTTTGCAAGTAGGAGAGCTGATAGGCAGAATCAAAGAAATTAAAAAACGTGTCCCAGAGGAAGGCAGTGCAACATGTGCCATTGCAAGCGGATCAGATTTGGAAAAGTAGAATACATAATATCTAAATATTAAATTTATGACTATAAAATTATCGTCTTTTGCAAATGTAAAATCTGTTGGTGGCCGTTCTAAAGTGTCCTTTAAGAATCTTTCCCCACATAAAGAGGAGGCGTTTTATTTATACTTATACAATAAAGGTATTCAATATCGTACAAAGGAGATTTATTATTACGAGGGTGGTGATCGTGACATAGATGGTGGTGAGCTTCTTTCTCTTATTGAAGCCTGGTTTGCTTTAGATCTTGAAATAGATTCAGAATATGAAAATTCCATAAATACTATAGATGTTTTAAATGCTATGTATGAGTTCAAATTTCCGGTTATGAATAAATTGGCTGAAAGAATATTGAGGACAGGGAAGTCTGGTTATAATCCTGATTATGAGCATAATGGCGTGATTGCTCGTAAGAATAGAGAAATAGCAAATCTAATATATGCTTTAGAAGAAAAAGATAAAATAATTAACGAGAAAGAGAGGATTATAAAATCATTAAGAAAAGAATAATACGAGAAAGATCAATAGGTCCTTAAACCTGTTTGGATAGGTTAAAACCTACTCCTCTAAAAGTAATTTAGGTAACAAAAGATATACAACTGACTATCAGCCAATAAAAAAAGTAGTGGCAACGGAATCACATAGAAAAGTCACAAATCGCTAATAGATAAGCATTTGTGACTTTTTTGTTTTAGTAATTAACGTAGTTTTAGACAATACAGTAACTTTCCTGTATGATTTATTTTCATTCTAAAGATAATCTATTCTGATTAGGCACATAATTCGTTTTTCTCATGCTATTATTCTGTAGACAGCCCACCTCGAATTTTACGTAAAATAACATTTGTTACATCTGTCCTAAAAACTACAAAAAAGTTAAAATGGTTTTGCTTCTATAGCTATGAACACTAATTTTGGGATATCAACTTTTAAAATTTAAAGCACATGAAAAAATTTTTGTTATCCATTGCACTTTGCTGTGCAGCAACTAACTTTTTTGCACAAACTACGGACCCTGGAAATCTGATTAACGAAGGAAAGGCAGCACTCGAAGCTAAAAATTACCAGGAAGCATTTACAAAATTCAGTACCTACTTGACACAGACAAACAATCAGGACTCTGTTATCGCTTACAACTGCGGCGTCTGTGCCGATAAAATCAAAAAACCGGAAGATGCTCTCAAGTATTTTGATATTGCTATTCAAAAGAAATATAATCTGGGAAATGCATATGTAGGTAAAGCCGGTGCATTGAAGGATTTGAAAAAAGACAGTGAGTATCTTGCTACTCTGAAAGAGGGTATAGAAGCGGCTCCGGAAAACAAGACATTGAAAAGACTTCATGCTAATTATTATCTGAATGCCGGTATTAAAGCGCAAAAGGCTAATAAACTGGATGATGCAGAAGAAGCTTTCAAACAAGTACTTGCTGACGATGAAAAGAATACCAACGCATTGTACAGCTTGGGTACGCTTTCTTATAATAAGGCAGCTTTAGTTCTGAAGAATGCAGCACCATTAGCTAATTCAGATAAAGCTAAGTACGATGCACAGAAAGAAATTGCCGACAAGAACTTCCAGAATGCTAAAACGTATCTGGAACGTGCACTCCCCTTACTCTCGGCAGACAAACCTCGTGAAAAAAGTATGATAGATAATATTAAGAAACTATTGCCGCAAATTGAAGCGCAATTGAAATAATCTATCGAAAAAAGAAAAAAAGCCGTGTTGGAATTTCCCGACACGGCTTTCTTATTTATGGTATATTATTTATTTTGTTTTCTTCAATACTACTGCTGTCCGGGCAGGAATATATAACTTCAACCATTCCTTTTTCTCTTTTTCATAAAGAGGATCAGCAATAGTGAAATGTTTTACAGTGTCATCAGTCAATCCATTACCGCCATAAGCAGGATTATCAGTATTCAATACTACTTCATATGTGCCCGGAGAAACCAAGAAACCATAATCGGTAAATGACTGTTTCGGATTGAAGTTGAACACAAAGACATAATCCTTACGCATGTATGCCAATACCTGATCACCGTCATTGTGCCAGATTTCCTGAACAGGTGTTGTCTGGAAAGCTTTCACACTCTTAATGATTTTGAGCATATCAGCATCAAAGTCGGCCATATAGTGGTAAGTAAGATTTTTGTTATCCACCAGATCCCACTGACGGCGGGCATACTTGCATGACCATCCATTACCTTCGCGTGGAAAATCAATCCATTCAGGATGACCGAATTCGTTGCCCATGAAGTTAAGGTAACCACCATTGATAGTACTTGAAGTCAGTAAACGTATCATCTTGTGGAGGGCAATACCACGATTCACAGTATAGTTTTCATCACCTTTCTGCATATGCCAGTACATATCGGCATCTATCAAACGGAAGATAATCGTCTTATCGCCCACCAATGCCTGGTCGTGACTTTCTGCATAAGATATGGTCTTTTCATCTTTACGACGATTGGTTACTTCCCAGAACATGCTGGAGGGTTTCCAATCTTCGTCTATTTTTTCTTTGATGGTCTTGATCCAATAATCGGGGATATTCATTGCCATACGGTAGTCAAAACCATAGCCTCCATCTTCAACTTTAGCAGCAAGACCGGGCATTCCCGATACTTCTTCAGCAATCGTTATTGCTTTGGAATTTACTTCGTGGATAAGTTTGTTGGCAAGTGTCAGGTAGCAAATGGCATTGTCATCCTGATGGCCATTGAAGTAGTCTCCATAGTTACAGAAAGCTTCACCCAATCCGTGACTGTAATAGAGCATAGATGTTACACCATCAAAGCGGAAACCGTCGAATCCGTATTCCTCAAGCCAGTACTTACAGTTGGAGAGAAGGAAATGAATCACTTCATTTTTTCCATAGTCGAAACAAAGTGAGTCCCAAGCCGGGTGTTCACGTCGAGCACCAGGGTAGAAGTATTGATTCGGATCACCGGCAAAATTGCCCAAGCCTTCCACTTCATTCTTTACTGCATGAGAATGAACGATGTCCATAATCACTGCAATGCCCAATCCGTGTGCAGTATCGATCAACTCTTTCAGTTCTTCCGGAGTACCGAAACGGGAAGAAGCGGCAAAGAAACTGGATACATGGTAACCGAAACTACCATAATAGGGATGTTCCTGGATTGCCATGATTTGAATGCAATTGTATCCGGCTTTAGCAATGCGTGGAAGAGTTTTTTCACGGAACTCATTATAAGTTCCTACTTTTTCTTCCTGTTGTGCCATACCGATATGGCATTCGTAGATAAGCAAAGGATCCGTATTAGGTTTAAATGTACGCTTCTTAACTTTATATGGCTTTTCCGGTGCCCAGACCTGTGCACTGAAAATCTTGGTATGTTCGTCCTGTACCACTCGTGTTGTCCAGGCAGGAATACGTTCTCCACAACCACCTTCCCAATGTACAATGAGTTTGTATAAGTCTCCGTGTCTCATGGCATCTGCCGGAAGTTTGATTTCCCAAACACCATAATCCTTACGTTTCAGACTATATTTCTTTAGTTCTTTCCATTCATTGAATGTGCCCACCATAAATATTTCTGTGGCGTTGGGTGCCCATTCACGGAAAATCCAGCCGTCAGCAGTACGGTGAAGTCCGAAATATAAATATCCCGAGGCAAAATCAGACAAAGTCTGTTTCCCTTTGTTCGTCAGTTCAGCCTCTTTGTCTAATACATGCTGATGACGGCCTTTGATGGCATCTTCGAAAGGTTCCAGCCAGGGGTCGTTTTTGATCAAATTCAATGTTTCCATAAAGGATGAGTTTTTGATTGATTGGATTATTATGCTTTCACTTTCACAATGACTTTCTTCACACCGTCAGGAGAAATGCCGGGAGCATGTCCGTCTTGAGGGAAGAATATAGCAAACATTCCAGGTTTTACAGTGATATAAGTTTCAGCCAGTCCTTCGAAGAAAGTAATATCTTTCTCTGCATTGTAGGGAGCATCAGCCGGTACGCAATCTTTTCCTGCGGTATAGCCCATTACTTCCGCACCGGAGAGAGGAATCTGGATATCTATAAATTCATTGTGTGTTTCCAGTTTGGCTTGTTCTTTAGCTTTAGGGGTAGTTTGAGCTACGTTTACAACCAAGTCTTTACCTTTCAGTTCGGTTTTGCCAACTTCCATTGCGTTCAAGTCATGCGATTGCAAGAATTCAATAGCTTGGGCGAACAAGGGGTTCAACGATGCATATTTTTCTAAATTTTCTAATCTATCTACTACCATAGCTTTAATGTTTTAAGTTAGTTATATTATTATCAAATTTTATTCAAAGTCGTCAATCGTGTAGTTCAGGAAATCAGCAAAAGGTTTCATTTGCTTGAAGATTTCCGCCGTACGATCCACGCAATCGGATGCCAGAAAGAAGCTGTCCGGTTGATTGCAGTAACAGGTATATTCCTTGCATTTCAGATATTGTACATATTCAAAATCCTTTGGAAACCCTTTGGGAGCTGTTTTCAGGAAATCTTCGCCTATTACCGGGAAGTATTGCTTGAAATCCGGATTTTCAACTATACCGCGAAATTCGTCTATGTTATCATACACTGCCTGTCGCACGGCTTTCAACGTCTTAGGAGGCAGGCAATAGCTACCACCTGCCAACAGACAGTTGCCCGGTTCAATGTGAACATAGTAACCGCAGTGGTCTGATTTCTTACCGCGGGCGTTGATGTATCCGCCCAAATGAGTTTTATACGGGGTCTTGTCCTGCGAAAAGCGCGTATCACGATAAATCCGGTAAGTACAGTCTTTGACTTGAACGCCACGAATACTTTCATCGAAAAGCGAGATACGGGTAATTATAGCCGATAACAGGTTCTCAAATTCCCCACGGGCTTCTTCATATAAGTCCTTATGAGCATTGAACCATTCGCGGTTATTGTTAGCGGACACTTCTTTTAAGAATTGAAAAATAACAGGGATGTTCATATTGGTATTTTCCTTATTATCTGACAAAATTACGCATAATTTTCCTAACATGCTACAAAGAGGGACAAAAAAAGCATCGGCTCTGGTAAACCGATGCTCCTTACACATTTATCAATCAAACAGACGCTTCTGTTTTTGATGTACTTACTTATCACAAGCGGGTACAGTCTCCTTTAATTAATCTTATATCTAATACTATGAAAAACACAATAATATAACACGCCTCCACAGAAAAAGTTCGAAGGGGTATGTGTATTTTTATCATTTGTTTATATCTTTGTAGAAAAATTATACGAACATATGGAATATAAGTATGATGAGGAAAGTGTGAATGCCCTGATGAAGTGGGCTGAGCACGCACAGTTACCCAAAGAGTTACAACTAAGTGAGGCCGAAAAGATTGTGAATCTTAGACAATACGTAGTGGCAAATATAAACGATATCAAAGCGCATTATCCGGATGAGTTTTACAATCCAGCCATTACGCGTCTGTACAGACTGAAGGAAAAACTGGAAGGAGAAAGAACCACGGAGTAGAACAGAACTCCGTGGTAGAAATCTTATTATAGCTTGATTTTCAACATCTTTCCACTGTATCCCTCTACTGAGATTTCCGTAGCCTTATAAGGCAGCAAACTAATACTTTCCGTCTTTCCGGTTAACAAATCTACTGCCGGATAAATATCCATCTGCGGTATTTGCAGGAAGTCAAAGGCATGAGAAGGCACATTGATAGCTACATCTACTGAAATGTGGTCAAAGTTCACGATAATGAACAACAATTCTTTTCCAGCTTTGCGCAAGAATGTGTATTGCTTATGCTCATTGAAGCGCCAGCCATTTGTGTTGGCATACATCAGATCGAAGAATTCTCCTTCAGTGATTGCTTTTTCTTTGTTGCAAAGCGTCAGGATGCGTTGGTAGATACTATAGATGTGTTTTTGGTCTTCCGTCAGCATCTTGCCATCGAACTTCCCACCATTCCGCCAGCGACGAATGGTATCCACGCTCCAATAATCAAAAATAGTGGTACGCCCGTCTCTGCCACTGAAACCTTCACTATCCATGCCCAGTTCACCGAATTCTTGCCCGAAATAAATCATCATCGGATTGGTATTCATACAAGCTGAAACAATCAATCCCGGAATGGCTTTACGCGGATTTCCGGCGAAGAAATCAGAAGCAATGCGCTGTTCGTCATGGTTCTCCAGGAAATTCATCATCCGTTTCTCGATGCCACCCAGACTTTGCCAGGAACGGGTAATGGCCATAGCCGAATCATAGCCGCAAATCACATTGCGAAGCGTATCATAAAGCCCTACCTTATCATATAGATAATCAAATTTTCCGCGGAATAAGTAATTCTGATATTCTGCCGGATTATAAACCTCTGCAATGAATAACAAATCAGGATGCTTCTCTTTCACTTGTGGAATCACCCATTCCCAGAACTCAACCGGAACCATTTCCGCCATATCACAACGAAAACCGTCAATATTCTTGTCTGCCCAGAAAAGAAGGATATCCAGCATCTTTGTCCAGGTGTCCGGAGTGGGATTGAAGTGACAGGTTCCACCATTCTGATAGTCCACTCCATAATTCAGTTTTACGGTTTCGTACCAGTCGGTGATATTGGGATAAGCATCGAAACGATTGTTCCCCGTAGCCTTGGCAGGACATTCTTTATAAGGTTCCGCAGCCGATCCTTTCATATCAAACTGACCGTGCAATTCGGATTGAGGGATATAGTAAAAATTATTATATGGGCTGAAAGCGTAATTAGGATCATCATTTGCACCCAACTGTGAAGTTCCGTCAGGTTGTGCATCCGAATGATATTGGCGGGCAACATGATTCGGAACAAAATCAATAATGACTTTCAGACCGCTACGATGAGTACGTTGTACCAGATTTTCAAATTCCTTCATACGTTCCTGTACATCGTTTGCCAAGTCCGGATCCACGTCATAATAATCCTTGATGGCATAAGGAGAGCCTGCTTTTCCCTTAACAATAGCCGGATGATCGGGACGTATGTTGTAACGGCGATAATCCGTTTGCGTGGCATGTTCTATGATACCGGTATACCAAATATGGGTGGCTCCCAACTTCTTTATTTCATTGAGTGCCTTGGCTGTAAAGTCCGCCATTTTACCGCATCCGTTTTCCGTTATGTTCCCGTTATTGATGCAGTGATTATGATTGTTACCAAACAAGCGCGTAAACACTTGATAGATAATCATTTTTTCATCTTTCCCCATTCTATTTTTTATTTTATGATTTGATAATTACTTTCATCTTTCCAGATGGTTCCCTGATCCGCTTTCAACTGATCCAGAAGAGTGTTAGCGGCATTGTATCCCTGCATAAATATCTCTTCTGCTTTTTCCAGTTCGGTATTGCTGTATCCCTCCAGGTTATACGGTTCTATTAATAAGTCCGCTTTTTCCCGTTCAGGGAATGTATTGGCACGGAACATGAAGTGGTAGGAACGCATGGCAATACTTACAATATTCATCTTATATTTGTGCGCCAGTAGCGGACTAACATTTACTGCCACCACTTTGCTGCAAACACGCCGGATGGTAGATACAGGTAAGTTCATAAATACCCCACCATCTACATAATGCGTTCCTTCTATTTTTACAGGAGAGAAGAGGACAGGCATACAGCAGGAAGCTGCCACACGTTCGGCAATATTCCCTTTGTGGAAATGCACCACACGTCCGTGATCGAGGTCGGTTGCAGTGATGATGAGAGGTATTTGCAATTCTTCCATCGTCTTTGCTTTCAGATTGGTTTTCAGGAAATCAATAAATTCGCCTAACTCGAACAATCCCACTTTTGGTATGACTAATTTGGTCAGGTCCTGGAACTTATGCCCGGAGAAGTAATCCAGCACTTTATGCGGTTCGTTGCCGTCTGCATAAAACACGCCTGCCAAAGCCCCTGCGCTTACTCCCGAAAGGATATTAGGTTTGATGTCATGTTCCAACAATGACTGCATCACGCCCAGATGCGCGAAACCCTTGATAAAACCACCGCTCAAAGCATATCCTATAGGATATTTGTTCGTAAACCAATTATTTGATGTTGCCTCCATGTAAAAAAACTACCATATATTTGTTCGCCACGAAATTAGTGATTTTATTGTAGGTTGAAAGTAAAAAGGGAGAAAAATGTGCTAAGTATAGAGAAAAAGCAACGCCTGCCCCCAATTTATTCAATCGAAGACAGGCGTCAGTGGGAATCGGGAAAATATTTAATCAAAAGCCGAAATCATCCACCTGAATTTCTTCCTGATGATTATCGGTGAAGGGTTTAGCCTCTTGCTGTACGGCATTTCCTTCGATGTATACGGCGCGGAAGGGGCGGGCAGGGCAGACGTATTCACAACCGCCACAACCTACACAAATTTCCGTATCTATATGAGGAATTGTCAATCCGTCCTTGAAAGGAATCATCGACAGAGCTTGCGTAGGACAATGTTCCGAACAAGCCCCACAACTGGTTCCGTCACGGTAGACGATGCAGTTCTCTTCGATGAAGACAACTTTACCCATCTGTGTCAGGTGTTTCTGCTCTTTCGTCAATGGCAGGATAGCTCCATTCGGACAGACATCCCCGCATACGGTACAATCAAAATTACAGAAACCTTTTTCAAAGAAAACGGTCGGCTGCATCATTCCCCCTAAACCATACTCCATAAAAGCAGGCTTCAGTACATGAGAGGGGCATTTGCTGACACACAGGTGGCACGAGGTGCAATGTGCCTGAAAATGTTCCTGACTGATAGATCCCGGCGGTGTTATAGGCGTCTGACGTTTATCACTTTTCATTCCGGCTGCCGCAGCTGCTACGTTCTGGGCTTGTGCCATAACTTTAGGAGTTGCGGCGGCAGTTGTCAGCCCGGCAAGTAAAAAACGGCGTTTGGAAGCGTCAGTCACCTGTTTCTCTGTTTTGAGGGGGGTGGTATAACTAAGTGCATTCTGGCGACATTCACCCAGACAATCGAAACAATCTACGCAACGACTGTAGTCAATAGTCTGTTCCGGACTATTAATACATGAGGCTTTGCATTTAGTGGCACACAGTCCGCAATGATTGCATTTTTCTGTATCGATACGTACTTTAAACAGTGAGAAGCGACTCAGAAAGCCAAGCAACGTACCTACCGGGCATATTGTGTTACACCAGGTACGTCCGTATTTCCATGCCAGAAAGCCAATCACCAAGAACGTTAACAGTCCGATAATAAAGGACGAGATGCTCAGGAGAGAAACGTCCACCTGATAGAAAGTATAGTTATTGAAACTTGAAAATATGCTTTCCAGCAAATTGTTCCCTAACATATACACAGGTTTAAACACATTGGCCGTCATACGCCCGAAAGCGCTGTAAGGATCGAGCAGACCTAAAACGACCGTAAAGCCGAAAAGAAAAGCTATAGCCGTTACACCCAATACTCCCCAACGCAGTATATTCCTGGCAGGTGAGTAGCGGAAACGTTTCTTTTTCTTAGCCGTTTTCTTGGAGATCCAGGTCACTATGTCCTGAAAGATACCCATCGGACAAAGGGTGGAGCAATAGATACGACCCAATAACAAAGTGGTCAGTATCAGTACTGCCAAAATAATAAAACTGAGTGACATCAATGCCGATACAAACTGTATATGCGCCAGTCTGTGGAAACTATTTGGCAATATTTCCGCAAAATCCAGAAAATAAAAAGTTATCAGCCCGAAGATGACAACGAACAGTATAATACGTGCTTTTCTCAACATAAATGTGTATACTTTATATAGCTTGAATTAAAGTCTAATACGCTTTACATTCAGCTTATCCAAATCCATCGTTCCAATCTTTAATGCCTGTCCGTTAGCGAGGTGCGCCACACTTTCAAGTGGCATTTCGCGAACCTGATTAAAGAATTTGGTGGCAGCTGTATCTACAGCCACGATATCTTGTGAAATAAATAATCCTTTGGTCAATACTACATCCGAAGCAGAACGTCCTCGCGGGCCATTCGTTTTCAAAACGCGATAGGCATCCACCACATTCAGCACTGCTTTTTTATCCATTGTGCAGATATCGGCAATACATTGCTGCAAGTCGTTGGAATGGAAGAAACCGCGATCCCAGACAATACCCATGTGATTCTTCATGGAAATCGTCAGATTGGCACCTCCATGGTTTTTCAGGATGGGTACATTGATCCATACATCACTATTCAGAATGGCTTCGTGTACCTTGGCACTTTTCATGCGTACACCTTTGGGCAATGAAACTGGTTTGTAATAGCTTTCCAGATGAGCCGGCATAACCTTGGCACCCGCAGCTTTGGCAGCTTCTTCAATGCCACTGTTCTTGTAGCACTTCTGCCAGTCATCGCAAGTATGATCAAAAACCGTAACCTCCTTGGCACCTGCGGCAAGACATTGCTTCACAATTTCCGCAACGAGCTTCGGATTCGTATTACCGGCCAGTTCGGGCACTTTATCCCAACCGATATTCGGTTTAACCACTACCTTTTGTCCCGGTTTTATAAACTGTTTCATGCCACCCATTTCTGTAATAGCACGCCTGAACATCGTTTCCGGTTCTCCACCCATCACAGCTACCAGATCCACCTTGCCACCGCCAGCATTTGTCAACTTTTGCGCCAGTATGTCCATTGCTTCGGAACGCTGCACGGTCATCACCGCACCCGTTACCGCCAGAGTTTTTAAGAAATCTCTTCTATCCATAGGCTCTTTTTGAATTATTAATTACTAATTATTAATTACTTATATGATCCACGGGAACTTAAAACACGTCTCGTCAAACAAGGCATAATCTGCCGTACCATTGACTGCGAATGTTTTTATCATACGTGCCTCTTTTAGTAATTCGCACGCCAGACGAATGGTAGAGCCTGTCTTAATACGGTCATCTACCAATAAGATGCTTTTATCTTTAAAATCAAAGTCAACCGGAGCAAGCAACTGGGGTGCATCGTACTTCGGATGTTGGTATTCATCCCGCAAATTGATACGTAGCAGATGCACTTCTTTTTGCAATCGCTGGTTGATGATACCTGCCGGAACGATGCCGCCATTAGCAATAGCCACGATCATATCAAAATCATCGTGGAATTCAATTGTGCGGAAGCGTTCCAGCACTTCTTCCATTGTTTTTGCCATATTGTTATGGGAGATAGTCTATTATTAAAGTTTGGAAATTGCTTTCAGCAAGGCGTAACCACCGAACCACTGGATCAGCATACCTGGAATACCGATACGGAAATCTTGTATGGCGAGGAAAAAGTCACCACATATCGCCCATTCAAAAGCAGTGCCTATCACTTGGTAAGCAAGAATCGCACCAAGCAATGCAACTAAGGATATTTCCTTTGTATATCGTGCGGCAAATGCAGCGGCTCCTGCAAGCAAACCGGATTTAATGAGCAACACAGGCAATGCGGCGGCAGCGGGCATGCCAAACAATAAATGATTAATCACCGGAGAAAGTAAAGCCGTAAGCAGTCCTACACGGAAGCCGAATTTATAGGCGGCAATCAGTGTAAAGAAATAGATAGGCAGCAAAGTCGGTCCACCCATGGGAACCAAATGGCAAAGCTGCGGCAATGCTATATTTCCTGCAACAAATAGGAATACGAATAAATAGGTCTTTACGTTGCTGAACGACAAAGAGTAGAGTTTAGCAGATGTTTCCATTATTCAATAAATTAGATTTTAATTTGTTATTATTATGTTTCTTCAAAATACAAAAGTAGGAGATGAGCGTTCATTTTGTTTGAAGATTTGTCTCAATCCTTACAGGTTTTGTATCGGTATGTTTGTATTAAGACTCTTTTGGACGAAAAAGGTTTAAATCTTCACCAATTCATATTGCATATTGCCCAATCCGATCTTTCCCGCATGGCGCAATCCGGCCAGCCAGTCCGTATCCGGGTGCATCATGTGGAACTTGTCATGGCCGCACAAATCATCGTGCTCATGTCCGGCAGAAAGGCGGTTACCTGTGTGCAGTATAGGAGCTTGGATGACCATATCCGCGCATGCTTTATCCAGAGCCACCGGGTCTGTAGAAGCCAGAATACCGAGGTCGGGAACAATGGCAGCATCATTATGATTCCAACAGTCACATTCCGGAGATACATTCATTATAAAACTGATGTGGAAGTTGGGCTTATCTTTCACTACGGCCAGTGAATATTCGGCAATCTTATAGTTTAAGCGTTCGGACGTATCTTCATCGCCCATAATGGCGCCGTCATACTGGCACAAGGCGACACACTGTCCGCAACCTACGCATTTAGTGTAATCTATTTCTGCTTTGCGTCCTGCATTCAGGTGTACGGCATCGTGTGCACAGTGCTTCACGCAGATATTGCAGCCGATACAACTTCCCGTATCTATTTTGGGTTGAGAGGCCGAATGTAGTTCCAATTTTCCGGCTACGCTGGCACAGCCCATGCCTAAATTCTTTAAAGCTCCGCCAAAGCCGGCCTGTTCGTGCCCTTTAAAGTGATTCATGCTGATGATAATATCCGCATCGGCTATGGCAGTACCAATCTTGGGGGCGGTACAGTACTCACCGTTCAAGGGAATTTCCCGGCAATCCGTACCTTTTAATCCATCTCCGATGATGACCTGGCATTGGGCGGATATAGGATTATAACCGTTTTCCATTGCGCTTTGCAGGTGATCGACGGCATTGGCACGACGGCCTGAATATAGTGTGTTACAGTCCGTCAAGAAAGGTTTTGCACCATTGTTGCGCAATAGGTTTGCCATGCGAGCCGCGTAGTTCGGACGAAGATAAGCAAGGTTTCCCGGCTCACCGAAGTGAATCTTGATAGCGACAAAACTGTCTTTTAAGGGTAGCTGTTCAATACCTGCCCGCTTTACCAGGCGCTCCATCTTATCCAGAAGATTGGAAGTAGGAGAGGTACGCAGGTCTGTGTAGTAGACTTTTGATGTTTCCATATTACCTATTTATAGTTATAATATGTGCAAAAATAAGAGATATTATCCATATAAATAGGTATAGAAACAAAAAAAGTAGCGAAGTTCTTTCGCTACTTTAATTTGGCATTATCCTAACGGATCATCCTCTATACCACCGTCACCTCCTTGGCTACCGCCGCTACCGTTACCACCGGAACTGCTTCCATCCGTATAATCTGTATCGATGGGAATGGCGCGGGTTACGCTCATTTCTCCCAAAGTACGTTGGAAAATCTTCCCTGGAGTGAATACAATACGCTTACGTACTATATTGCTTGCCGTAACACCTTCTGCGGTATCCGCACTTTTGGCCTTAATGGTGGGGCGAAAGATGCCGAACTCTCCCAATTGAACGCTCTTTCCGTCATCAATATCCTCCGCCATCATATCAACCAGACCGCTGACTACCAAATCTACCACTTTTCGATGGACTCCGCAAAGTCGACTGACCTTTGCACACGTTTTACTAAAACTCATCTGTCCCGAACGTACAGATTTCGCTACATACTTCTCTGTCTTTGTGTCGTCAAAGCCAAACACTCTTTTGGTCACTACATACTCTAAAGCCATAATAATTAAAGTTTAATTGGTTAAAAAAAATAGGGTTTACTTGCCATCATTTATTTCTGATGACATTGCAAAGATAGGATGTAGTGCGGGAAGTATTGTGCTCTTTTGATACCTTGGAGTGGGTTTTTCTGAGAAAAGTTGTAAATGGATGATTTAAAGCGCTTTGTGAAAATCGATAGAACTTGCTTTTTCTTATAACTTTTAAAGATAAGAGCAAGATTCTTTTCTTTGTTATCAATTGATTCCAAAACTATACTTAAATCATAAGCTTTTCCAGAAAGTAGAAATATTCTGCGGCTTTTGTCATGCCATTTTAAGAATTATACTTTCAATATATAATGGTTTATTCTCCCAAGCGGAAATCGCTAACATTATCGTGAGACAAAGAAATTTCTTCAAAACGACTTGTGCAGCTGCCTTTTTGAGGACACTGGCTACTGATGCCCAAATAGATGTTCTTGGGATAACAATTCTTGTATAGACGAACCATGTTCCATCTTTTCTTGTCGATGGAATAATAGCTGGCAATGGTTTTTGTATCAGATGAAATCTTCAGGTAAACAGATGAAACATCTAATTTATCATGATTATTATCATCGGATGTTCCTTGTGTTCTTACTGTAACAATACGGTGGTTACCGTATTCATCCTGTTCAAATGCCAGTTTCTGCCAGAGTGAATCACAAGAATATACAAAAAGGTCAGCTGCATTATACAATCCCTCCGTTGTGAATTCCGGAGTAACCTTGGCTATTAACGTAAAAGGTTTCGTGTTCTCAACGGGGACAAGCAGAATAGGAAGCGTTGTATTTGACAGTCTTCCATTCGGGTCACTGAAGAAATCCAGTCCTTCGGCACAATGGAATTCCAATGCGCCATCATCAAGCAGTTTCACGCAATTTTCAGCTCCATTGATGGCATTAGTGAAAGTGATGTTTCCCGCACTGATTTTGCAATCTGTAACTCTGTTCATAACTGTTTCGTTCATTGTTTGTTGAGACTCGTCTTGCTTAGCAGAATTGTTAGATTGGCAAGAAGCCAATATGATGCTTCCTGCAAGAATTACTTGACAAATAGTATTACTTTTCATTGCTTAATAGATTATGAATGATTAATTTTTTGCAAAAATAGTCTGTTTCGGCCATTCACACAATGGTGAAAAATAACCAAATTCATAACGGGACAATAAACTGGTTTGGGAAAGCATCACGAATTAGTGATATACAGCACATCGATATTCTGATTACACGAAAAGTCCGGTTAGTTGAGGAACAATTAGCTTATGGAGATGTTTTTAATCTTATACTATAGAATTAATTCTATGGGTATCCTGAAGTTTTTTAGCTCTAAGGAAAAGTATAATAGTATTATAACATTTTACAGCATTATGAATTTAGACGAAGTCCTCCATTATCGTCGCTCTGTGCGAGCGTATGACAGAACAAAACTGATAGATCCGGAACGAATAAAACATTGTCTGGAATTGGCAACATTAGCTCCCAACAGCTCGGATATGCAGTTGTGGGAGTTCTATCATATCACTCAGCCCGAATTACTGGCAAAGGTTTCAAGAGCTTGTCTCGATCAGAAAGCCACTTCTACAGCTTCACAAATAGTCGTTTTCGTGGTGCGGCGTGATTGGTACAGGAAACATGCGCGGTTTGTACTTGACTTCGAGCGGGAGAATATCCGGCGTTACAGTCCGAAAGAACGTCAGGCCAAACGCATCAAAGACCGGGAATTATACTATGGCAAATTGATGCCGTTTGTTTATGCCCGTTTCTTTGGAATTTTGGGATTATTCAGAAAACTACTGGTTAATATCATCAGCATTTTCCGCCCGATGATGCTCGAAGTCTCCGAAAATGATATGCGCGTGGCTGCCCATAAATCTTGTGCACTCGCTGCCCAAACGTTTATGATTGCTATGGCAAACGAAGGGTATGACACTTGTCCTCTGGAAGGTTTAGATAGCCGTCGGCTAAAAAGGATACTGAAATTGCCTCATGGTGCTGAAATAAATATGGTTATCCCCTGTGGAATACGGGACGGAAATAAAGGAATCTGGGGAGAACGGTGCAGAGTACCATTTGATGAAGTTTATCGTAGAATTTAAAGTCGTTTTTTGATTATCAGTTCATGCTATATGTCAGGTATTGTAAAAATGTAAAGTTCGTTTACGCTAAGTAAAATAGAATATATCATAGTCTCAAATATAGACAAATTATAGGCGTTTTTCTGCCTTGTTCAGCTTCCTGTTATTCGTTTTTTAAGAATAACGGGAACGTTTTTAAAGAATGTGCTCAACGTTTATTAAAAACGTAAAAAGCCTCTTTTAGGCCTAAATTTGATAAATATCAACAAAAAAGGCGGTGATTCTTATGAAGAACAACCGCCTTTCCTATTTATTGTCTATTATTATTCCGGGAATGGATCACCCAGATTCTCTATTATCAGCCCGTATTGCTTGGGAGAGAGCCAACGATGATTATAAGGCTGATAGCCCGTTTCAACTAAAGCAGTCGCCAGATTTGTACACCTTTTAATGCTTCGTTGTAAAGATCTTACCGCATTTTTCGGAGTGGAACAACCGGGGAAATACATACTGGCCAATTCGGAGAAAGAAAGAATCAGTTTTGCCATTTGCTAAGGTTTTAGGTTTAATATTAAAATTCAGTTTTTTAAAGCTCTACAAAGATACTACATCAGAAAGGCGAAGTCAAGTATTTGGGTTGGTTTTTCCGACTTTTATTTTTTCTTTTTTTATTCTTCTCATTTTTCTGAGATAACATCTTGTATATTCGTTTTTTTTTATAAATTTGCCCAATTTACAACATAACAAAAAACAATATGCGACACTCTTGTATTTCCTTTCTCGGCATCTCTCTTTTTCTTCTCACGGCTTGTTCCGGAGAAAAAGGTTCACATGATCAGGTTTCTACAGTCAGTATTGATAAAGGCGTCGAACACTTTGATGCGGACTACACTTCGGCACAATATCAATCTCTTTTCAAAAATCCGAAAACGATCCGGTTGGAAACGAATGATAAATGCTTGTTGAGTGCTAATGCGTACCTGCTTAATGTGACTCCAAAGTACATAGTTATCGGAGATAAGACGAGTTTTTATTTCTTTAATGCCGAAAACGGTTCTTTTCTTTCTGTGATGGACAGGAAAGGAAATGGACCTGAAGAATATGCCGACATCTTTTCCCGCTTTTTTGATGAAGAAAAAGAGTTGATTTATGTTGCTACTCCTAATAAGACTAAATTATATAAGCCGGACGGGACTTTCGTCAGCGAATACCCCAAAGATAGTATATCCAACTTTATTGGTGTATCCAACGGATATTGGGGAACCTACAAAAGAGAATATCAGAAATCGCACTTAGTAGCCTTCTTTGATAAGGACTGGAACATGAAACAATCTTTCTTTCCTTTCGATGTTGAATCGGTGACGGGCTTTTCGGGTGGCTACATCGTGCCCAGATTCAGAGACGGAAACGACCAAGTGTGTATTGTGATTAATGATACGCTGTATGCCAGCAGAAAGGAAAAACTCATTCCCGCTGTGGCCATCAATCAGGGCAAACTAAAGATGCCGACAGATTTGAATGGCGATCTTGAACGTATGCTTACGGAAGGGAAGTATTGCATCAAAGCGGAAAATGCTTTATTGGTGAATGACCTGTTGTTTTATGATTTCTTCTGGAATGAGAGCAGGCATTATACACTATGGGATACAAATAGCGGGGAATTGTTGACTCATTCGGAAAAAGGATATGTCATGCCTTATAATGAGAAAGCAATTGTAAATACTCCCGTTTCCCTTATCCGGAACAACAAGGCATATACATTGCTTTCTATTGATAAATTGGCTCAATATGGTTTAGCTAATGAGGAGGATGACTCAAATCCTACATTGCTCTGTGTGGATTTAGGAAACTGAAATATAGTGTCCAGCAAGTCCAACCAATGTTCCCAATATTACAGCATTGAATGCTATTATTGGCAAAGATTTCTTATCCGAATGTCCTACTTGAATAAGCATCGGGATAGTTAGTGCCAAGCCTACAACACCTCCTTCCAGCCACCAGGGAATATGAGGTATGTCTACATTGAGAATAATGATTGAAACAAAGAAGTAATGGAAAAACGCCGAAACGGTGGAGTAGCGGGGAAGTTTCTGCATAATCATAGGAATGATGTCTATGACTCCGGCAATCAATCCGATAATTGCCGAGAAAAATAATTTGTCCATGTCAGATATTATTTAGTTAGTGATGAAAAATCATCTGTTTTAAGCAGATTGAAAAGATATTCTTTGGCTTGCTGTTTAGAAGAGTGTCTGAGTAAGTTTGAATACAGAGCTGTCGCGGCATCAATGTTTTCCATGGCAGACTTCGATGTGGAGATTCTCTCCGGTACCAATGATGATGAGTAAGGCAGGGCAGGATCGATACGATGTTGGCTGAGGGCATAATTTACCCGGTTCATACAGTTACATTTCTTGCCTCCTGCGTGCTCGCAATATTCTGACAGGAAAGAACTCATTACTTTTCTGGAGCGTGACAGCCGTTGCCTGAAGTTGTCAGCCGACAATCCTGTAATCTCACTTCCCAGCCGGCTGTCTACATCAAACATGGTTCCCAGAATGAAGATTAACCTGTCAAATGGACTTAAGCATTGAAGCAAAACGTTGGTGCATGACAGTTTCAGCTCTTCCGAGAAAATCTTTTTCTCAGCCAGATTCGTTTGGTCAACTGAAGAGGCGACATATCTGTCTATATCACTCCCGAAGATTTCAAAAGACAAAGGATGATTTGCGAAGTCTTTATTCTTCTCATTGATTAAATGGTTTACGGCTATTTTATACACCCATGTCGAAAATAAACTTTTTCCTTTATAAGAAGAAAGGCTTGTGATGACCTTTATCAGAATGTCTTGCTTTGCGTCTTCGGCATCTTCAATCCGCCCGAGCATGCGCAATGACAAATTAAACACCGGGCCTTCAATATTTTCAATGATTGCTTCTAATGCCTCTTTAGAGCCATTTATCGCTTGGTCCACATGATAAATTTCTATTTCCATGATTTCTGTTTTATATATTTAGACATGGGCCGAAGAGGATTGTGACAGTCATTTGTGTTTTTAACATTAAAAAAATGCAGAGACTATTCTTTTTATCGGATAATCTCTGCAATACCACATACATGCTTTACACTCAGCGGAGTTTTATAGTGATTATAATAGAATGAATTTCTATTCTATAACATAGCTGTAATTTGCTTCTCCAGTGCTTGTTTGATGAAAGCATTGATAGAGATACCTGCACGCTGTGCCAGCATTGCGATATGGCTATGTATCTCAGGAGTCAGACGAACATTTAATGATCCTGAATAGCTTTTGTGCGGTTGTACCCCTTCTTCTTCACAATAAGCCAGATAATCATCGACTGCTCCATGAAATGCTTCTGTCAGTTCTTGAACACTCTGTCCTTCGAAATTAACCATTCCATTTATTCCTTCTATTTTACCGAAAAAAACGCTGTCTTCTTCACTGAAGTTGACAGACCCAATGAAACCTTTGTACCTTAATGTATTCATAATAATACTCCTTTCTTCATTTTATAAAACCTGCATCCATCAAATCATTTAATACTTGTTTCATTGCATACCCTTTGATAAGGTTGCCGGGATGAGGTTTGTGAATCATTATAGGGCGTTTGTCTCCATTCTTAAAGATAACTCTCGAACCGGAAGTTTTACCTTTATTCGATTTTTCATAACCAAATATCGACAACAAGCGTTCCATTTCTTCAAATGTAAAATTTGCTGGTAACGACTTGAAACGTTCGATAAGTTTTTCTTTTGTTCCCATTCATTTATAAGTTTCAGCAAATGTAACTACAAAATAGTTACAATCCAATAATAGGGGGTATAAAGTATGTCAAAAGGAGATACATCCGTAATATTGGTTATATATTCCGTAATTTATATACCTGCATACTGGGTAATACTCCGTAATTTTGTATCATTGCAATATGCTTCCCGAATCGAAGCGTTTGCTACGGAAAAGTAATCTATGTTTGAACTAAATAATATATCGTATGAAAAGACTTACATTCTTTATGGTAGCGATTATGGCGTTATGTTTGACCGCAATCGCACAGAAACAAAGTTCTAAGACATTGGTTGCCTATTTCTCGGCAACGGGAACAACAGAAAAAGCAGCCAAGGTCGTTGCTGAAGTCACAAGTGGTACTCTCTACGAAATACAGCCTGCGAAGAAGTACACCTCTGCTGATCTGGATTGGCACGACAAGTCCTCACGCAGCAGTGTGGAGATGGCGGATGCTAAATCACGTCCTGCCTTAAGCTCCAAAGCGGAAAACCTGGCGGACTATGATACTATTTATATTGGTTTTCCCATCTGGTGGGATTTAGCTCCGAGAATCATTAATACTTTTATAGAAAGTGGTGATTTTTCAGGTAAGACAGTGATTCTGTTTGCCACGTCGGGCGGAAGCAGTATCTCCAATTCCGAAAAGGAATTGCAGAAAACTTATTCCAATTTGAAGTGGCAGAAAGGCAAACTGCTGAACGGTGCAACCAAAGAAGACATTAAACAATGGACTCAAAAATAAATTAGTATGAGAAAGAATTACGGAGCAAAACCCTTTTCCTATCCGCAGCCGGTGTTTATCATCGCTGCTTATGATGAAAATGGACTCCCCAACGCTATGAATGCGGCTTGGGGTGGTATCAGTGAAATGAAAGAGATCAGTATTTGCATCAGCGAAGGACACAAGACCACTGCGAATATCCTGAAGCGCAAAGCATTTACAGTAAGTATGGCGGAAGTGGGGCAGGTTGTTGCATGCGATTATGTAGGTATCGTTTCCGGCAATAAGGTAACGGATAAATTCGCCCGTGCAGGCTTCCATGCCACCCGTTCGGAGTTCGTGGACGCTCCGTTGATTGACGAACTGTCCGTAGCGATGGAGTGCAAACTGAAAGATTATAATCCCGAAACCTGCATCTTGCGTGGAGAGATCGTAAATGTGAGTGTAGACGAGCGTGTACTTGATGAAAACGGGAAAGTAGATGCTTCCAAAGTAGCTCCTATCATCTTCGATCCGTTCAACAATGATTATCTGAAGGTGGGCGAAAAGGTGGGTAAGGCTTTTTCGGATGGCAAGGCATTGAAATGATTCTAAAATCAGGTCTTCCCCAAAAATATTCCTCAAAGTATGACTTAAATACTTTGAGGAGTACAGAGCAATGATATATTGTGATCGTTTCTGTCAAACGACTTCATTATCAATTTGTTTAATCACCCTGCAAGGATTTCCTACGGCTACGCAGTTGTCAGGAATAGAGCGAGTTACTATACTGCCGGCACCTATGACACTGTTTTTTCCAATTGTCACTCCTGGTAGGATTATCGCACCACCACCAATCCACGCTCCATCATTTATTCTTACGGGGAGTGCATAGGTTTTGCAAATACCTTCTCCTGCTTCCCAATCCGCTACGACTCTTTCTTGCAATTTGGTAGAGTGGGTGGCGGTGTATATCTGTACATTGGACGCTATCAACACATTGTCGCCTATCTCAATGATGTTATTGTCTACAAACGTACAGTTCATATTGATGATAACCTGATCACCGATGAAAATATGCTTCCCGTATTCACAATGGAAATCAATATCAATATGGACATGTTCTCCCATTTTGCCAAACAAATCATGAAAGATTCGCTTTCTCTGTTCCGTGTCGGCATAGTCCGTTTCATTTAGCCGCTTCAACAATCTTTTAGCATTCAGCGTCATATCTGCCAATACTTTGTCACCGCCGTTGAACGGTTCTCCGGCTAAGCACTTTTCCAATTCTGTTTTCATATATTGCAATCTACTAATTTTTAGAGCATTCCAATTACTATGGAGGTGAATTACTCGTCACATTATGTGACAAAGATAGGAAAAAGATGTTTCCCTCCATAGCTTTATCTTTTTTATTGAAATCCATAACTCTATATATGAATAGGGAAATCTCCCTAAATAATAGGGAAAAAGATAATATTATATGTTTTTCTCCACTTATATTTGTAGCAACATAAAAAGTAAAAAACAATATATGCAATGAAAACAATAAAACTGACATTAGCACTACTGGCATTTATGATTGGCATAAATAGCTGCGCCAGCATTATCGGATCGAGTAAAGACATCATGATGAGTGTCCAAAAAGGGATGACCCAAAAAGAAGTTTCTTCCATACTTGGAAAACCACAATATCGCCGTTTTGACCAAGAAACAGAGCAGTGGGAGTATGTGAAACTTGTTGCCGGTGGCAATTTATCTACTGTGACTACATCGATTGTCATAGATTTCGTAAACGGGCGTGTTGTAGGGATGAATTCTTTTAACACAGCTCCTCATCCGCCTGTTGCTGTATATCCTGCTATTGAAGTAGGTGATGGAACTGCTTCCTCCCGTCCGCACGTTAGTGGTGGAAGAGGGATGAATGAGAGGGATTTCCAGTCGCTTTACAACAAAGTGAAGAGCAAACCTTTCAAGGACGACCAACTGGAATTATTGGAAGCCGGAATCGGTAACAGAGGATTGAGTTGCAAACAGTGTGTGCGGATGATGTCGATATACCGGTTTGATGACGACAAACTGGAAGTTCTGAAAATTATAGCTCCGAATATCTCCGATCGGGAGAATTATGACGAGATAATCGATGCACTCGATTTCATCTCCAGTGAAGAAAAAGCAAGAAATATTTTGGGAATAAAAAAGTAAAATGATACCAGGATCTATAAGCGAACTCAAAAACTAAACTTCATATATTTCAACGGAAAGGCGGCAAATCCACGCGAGGAAATACCGCCTTTTACTTTGTATGAAGTTATACTGTCATTTATTCTTTTCGGCAGATACAACCCGCCAGATGGTCGTTAACGAATCCCGCAGCCTGCAAGTGGGCGTAGCAGATCGTAGATCCGAAGAACTTGAATCCTCGTTTTTTCATATCCTTGCTCATGGCATCGGATTCGGGAGATGATACCGGAATCTCACTCAAGGACTGAAAGGTATTGATGATCGGTCTTCTATCGGGAAAGAACGATAGTGTATATTCATAGAAACTACCGAACTCCTTTTGTATGGCGAGGAATAACCTTGCATTTGTGATGGTCGATTTGATTTTCAGACGGTTCTTTACGATGCCATCAAAGTGCATCAGCTGTTCGACATCTTCATCGGTCATTTGTGCTACCTGTCCGGCATCGAAACCACAGAAGGCTTTGCGATATCCCTCGCGCTTTTTGAGGATGGTTATCCAACTTAATCCGGCTTGGGCGCTCTCCAGCACAAGAAATTCGAACAGTGTCTTGTCGTCGGTTACTAAATTTCCCCACTCTTGATCATGGTATTTCACATACAGTTCGTCAGTTCCGCACCAACCGCAGCGTCCGTTTACAAAATCTTGCATAATTATAGTACTTATAATGATGTACAAATATAATTGATTCACAATGGCGTGCCAAATTTTAATAAGTTATTCTATTTCAGCTTCTTCCTTTTCTTGGATAAACTGCTATTTATCAGCCTTATTACTGAGTTCTGCGCTCAGTCTCAATTTAATTCCTATCTTTACA
This sequence comes from uncultured Phocaeicola sp., assembly GCA_948566455.1. Classification (GTDB taxonomy): domain Bacteria; phylum Bacteroidota; class Bacteroidia; order Bacteroidales; family Bacteroidaceae; genus Phocaeicola. Next base: position 52,393 of record CAOYQO010000011.1, on the reverse strand, counting down.
GCAGAAAGCAGGCTTGAACTATTTCTTATTTGTCAATTCAATATTTAACGGATTATACTATTATGGATACTCAAAAAATGAAAGTGCAAAAATTAGTGCCAACGGAATACAATGGTAGATGGGGCTTTTTAGATGCTGCAACAGGCGAAGAAGTCGTACCATTTATCTATGACTATGCCCATGCTTTTTCTGTAGGATTGGCATTAGTTCGACTGAATGGTTGATGGGGATATGTAGATAAAACAGGGAAAGAAGTTATTCCTTTTATATATGATGACGTCCCCTATTTTAATAAAGATGGCAAAGCAAAGGTGAAGCTGAACGGCGAAACTTTCTTTATAGATGTGAAAGGGAATCGGGTTGAATAAAAACAAAAATGACTTACATGAACTTATGATTGATACAGACGAAATAGTATTAAAGCCGCTGCTTGGCGAAGATATATCGTGGTTTGATAGATGGTTGAGAAAAGATTATATCTACAAATGGCTATGTCCGGATGGGGAAGAACAGAAGGAGGCTTGGTTGGACGAAGTCAATAATAGAGATGGTAAATATGACTTTATGAAACATTTTATTGTTTACTATAAGGATAAGAAGATCGGATATTGTCTTTATGCTGATTGCTTTTTCTTGAAAGACTTGGAGGAAGAAGGGCACGGCTTTGAGAGTTTGTATGGAGACATATCTGAAAAGAATCATACGTACGAGATCGGATATTTGATTGGCGAAGAAGAGTATCTGAATAGAGGTATCGGTAAAATGATTATCAGGAAGTTGGAAGAAAAGATCATTGAATTGGGAGGACGTGAAATAGCGGCGGACCCTTCCGAAGAAAATGTGGCTTCAATAAAGGTGCTGCTAAGCAATGGGTTTAAGAAGAAAAGTGATGGGGATTACAGAAAAATAATTTAGAGTACACTACCTGTAAATTAGGAGTGGAAAACAATACTTACGAAACTTAACTTCTTAACTTTTGCTGAAGTGATAAATTAGCCGCGAATGCATGTTGCGCTTTTTCTTTTGACAATCAGAAAGACGGTTCTTACTTTCTTCTAAAACAGCGTGTATGAAGTGAACTCATGGACAAAATGATTCTCTGATGATTAATAACTGTATATCAATCTGTTATGCCTCAAAAAAGACAAAAAGTGTACTATTTAGGGGGCAAAATAGGTTCAGGGTCACTTATACCCCCAATTCCTGCTTAAATGAATAAGATATTTAAAATAGATGTAAATAAAACATACTATAATAGTGCTAAACTACTAAGGAATAAAGATTTTATTATTCACTCTTTATCACTTCCGCTTTATTGTTTTACTTTTTGTATCAAATATTTACCCATTTAAGGTTTGTTCGGATTGCAATATTCCAAATCTACTGAAATACGTTTTTTGCAGAAGTTTAAAAAAGTCAACTGTCTGTATATTAGTATTATATTGGCTGATACAAATAAAAATGGCCTATAAATGGGGTTATAAGTGACCCTGAACCTATTTTGACCCCTAATAAGGCTTTTATTGGTCTTAATATTGTTATACTTTTTCAAGAATAGTCTGCGAAAAATAATACGGTAACCCACCCAGAAGCCTTAAACGGAACATAACAAGCAATGTCATGATGCAAAACTAGCAATATTCCGCATTACAAGATTGCTAGTTTTGCATCATGACATTGCTTGTTGTAGTTATTGGATTTAATTTGTTTTATAGCTGATTTTCACTTCTGATTCTTATTATTCATTTAAGTTTCATAACTACTTTAACTCCTGAATATCATAACTTGCGAAACTTCAATTATTTATTTATCTTTTTCAGAATATTCCGTATGGTAGTCTTAACTCCTGTGGAGTAATATTCGGTATCTGCATTCTCTAATATGAGTTGCAACTCTTTCAAAAGTTCCGGTTCAGACTTGCAAAGCTGGTAAGCCATTCTGATAGACAACGCCTGCACACCGATACTTTCTTGTGGCGCCAACATATGATCCAGGCAATAATTTAGTAAATCGACAGAGACAGGATCAGATGTAGGTACATTATATAATATAGACAACAACAACCGTTTGGAACCATCATGTTTGCAGACTAATAATCGCTGAATAATATCATCCAGCAATGGAACAAACCAGCCGGGATGCTTCTCACTTACTTTCTCACATACCCATATAGCCCGCCATGAAACGACGATTTTATCATCGGAAATCAACTGGTATATATCTTTAAGGTATTCCGGATGCAGGCATATTTCCTGTACCAGCTTATCTATTGATCGTTTGCAAAGAGGCATTGCAAGGGTGTTTCTGTATTCGTCGATTTTCTCCATATCATGCATGTTTTTGCAAAGATAATGCAAATCGAATGCAGAACTTTCATGCTTGCATGAAAAAGTTATGCTGAGATGCAGCTTATCTTCCTATTCTGAATGCGGATAGTATGATTACAAAATAAAGGGCCGTCTTTGGTTAAAAAGACAGCCCTTACAAATATGTTGTATTTAAGGATTATGCAATTCCGTGAGCAGATACCTCCGGTGCAATCTTCTTGATCAGACCTTGCAGTACAGCACCTGGGCCACATTCTGTGAAGTCGGTAGCGCCATCAGCAACCATATTCTTAACAGTCTGTGTCCAGCGTACAGAAGCTGTCAGCTGAGCTACGAGATTCTTCTTAATCTCTTCCGGATCAGTGTGAGGCAATGCATCCACATTCTGATAAACCGGGCATTTGGGAGCGTGAATTTCAGTAGCGTTGATAGCTGTTTCCAATTCAACTTTTGCAGGATTCATCAGCGGAGAGTGGAAAGCGCCGCCTACCTTCAAAGGCAAAGCACGTTTTGCTCCGGCAGCTTTCATCAGTTCGCATGCCTTGTTGATGCCTTCGATAGAACCGGAAATTACGATCTGTCCCGGGCAGTTATAGTTGGCTGCAACGCAAACTTCGCCTTCAGCGGTTACTTGCTCGCAGATTTCTTCTACTTTTTCATCGGAGAGGGCAATGATAGCCGCCATTGTAGAGGGCTGTGCCTCGCAAGCTTTCTGCATGGCCATGGCACGGGCATAAACCAGCTTCAACCCATCTTCGAAACTCAATGCACCGGCAGCAACCAGAGCAGAGAATTCGCCCAAAGAGTGACCGGCAGTCATCTCAGGTTTAAAATCATCACCCATACAAAGTGCGGAGATAACGGAGTGGAGGAATACAGCAGGCTGAGTTACCTTCGTCTGACGCAGGTCTTCGTCCGTACCGTTGAACATAATATCCGTAATGCGATATCCCAGGATATCATTGGCTTTTTCAAACAATTCTTTTGCTAAAGCGGAGTTTTCATACAGGTCTTTTCCCATTCCTACGAATTGGGCACCTTGACCCGGAAATACAAATGCTTTCATACTGTTCTTGTTTTAGTGGTTAATTAAAAAAGTGGTGCAAAGGTATAGCTTTTTCTGATATTGACCGCACAAACGAAGGATTTTTGTGCAATAAGCTATTTTAACTCCCTCCCTTCTCCGAACGGAGGGAGTTGGGAAGCAGGGGGATAGATGAGAAAAAATCTTTTTATAGCACTTCAACTAAAATACAATAAGAGGTACTTGTCTTTTTAATCTTCCGGCATACTAAAATCCTTAAAAATAAAGCACTTCACTCTTATTGTACTTCCTACAATTACCTGATTCTTCCGTTTATCAACAATACATATTGTACTTTCAACGATAAGACCATGTTTTGATATTGTAAAATATACGATATCTATCATATTGAAAAATAGTGCTTTATAACATATTAGAAATTAAGTTTTCTGCGCTTGTATATTCAAAAAACCTGTTTATATTTGCAGCGCTTAAACATGGATATTATGCAAAACATGGAACATAAAACCCCATTAGCAAACAATCATATCTCAGTAGACTGCGTGGTGATTGGTTTTGACGGAGAACAATTAAAGGTTCTGTTGATAAAGCGTGTAGGTGAGGAGCAAGGTGAAATTTTTCACGATATGAAGCTTCCCGGAAGTCTGATCTATATGGATGAAGATCTGGATGAAGCTGCCAAACGTGTGTTGAACGAACTGACAGGTTTGAAGAACGTCAACCTGATGCAGTTCAAAGCATTCGGTTCTAAAAACCGGACGAAGGATCCGAAAGACATTCATTGGCTGGAACGCGCCATGCAATCGAGAGTGGAACGTATCGTTACGATTGCTTACCTGTCATTGGTGAAGATAGACCGGGCGTTGAGCCGGAACTTGGCTGATTTCGAAGCATATTGGGTGGCACTGCAAGATATTAAGGCATTGGCTTTCGACCATAATCTGATTATAAAAGAAGCATTGGTGTATATCCGCCAGTACGTGGAGATTAATCCGTCAGCTTTGTTCGATCTGCTTCCCCGTAAATTTACGGCATCACAACTGCGTACTTTATATGAATTGATATATAGTAAACCTATTGATGTACGAAACTTTCACAAGAAAATAGCGATGATGGAATACGTTGTTCCGTTGGAAGAAAAACAACAGGGAGTTGCCCACCGTGCCGCACGCTATTATCGATTCGATAAGAAGATATATAATAAGGTAAGAAGATAAGTTTTAATAAAATAATTCATAAATCAAAACTCATAATTAATACCATGTATTTATTAGGTTATGACATTGGAAGCTCGTCCGTAAAAGCGAGCCTGGTAAACGCCGAAACCGGCAAATGTGTATCTTCTGCTTTCTTCCCGAAGACAGAGGCAGCGATCATTGCAGTAAAACCGGGTTGGGCGGAACAAAATCCCGAAAGCTGGTGGGAAAATCTGAAGCTTGCCACACAGGCTGTCATGAATGAATCGGGTGCAAACGCTGGTGAAATCAAGGCAATCGGTATCTCTTATCAGATGCATGGATTGGTATGTGTGGACAAAGACCAGAATGTGCTGCGTCCTTCCATTATCTGGTGTGACTCGCGTGCTGTGCCTTACGGACAGAAAGCTTTCGAAACACTGGGAGAAGAGAAATGTCTCTCACATCTGTTGAACTCTCCGGGTAACTTCACTGCCTCTAAACTGGCATGGATAAAGGAAAACGAACCGGCCATCTACGAACGAATTTATAAGATTATGCTGCCGGGTGATTACATCGCCATGAAGTTGAGCGGTGAAATCTGTACCACTGTTTCCGGACTTTCGGAAGGTATGTTCTGGGATTTCAAAAACAATCGTGTAGCTGACTTCCTGATGGATTATTATGGTTTCGATAACTCTCTGATTGCGGACATCAAACCCACATTCTCCGAACAAGGACGTGTGAATGCTGCTGCAGCAAAAGAATTGGGATTAAAGGAAGGTACACCGATCACATATCGTGCAGGTGACCAACCGAATAACGCTCTTTCACTGAATGTATTCAATCCGGGAGAAATCGCCTCTACGGCAGGCACTTCAGGCGTTGTATATGGTGTGAACGGTGAAGTGAACTATGATCCGAAATCACGCGTAAATACATTCGCTCACGTAAACCATACGGACGAACAAACCCGTCTGGGTGTGTTGCTTTGCATCAATGGTACGGGTATTCTTAATTCTTGGGTGAAACGTACGATTGCTCCCGAAGGCATCTCTTACAATGAAATGAATGTATTGGCATCACAAGCTCCTATCGGCAGTGCAGGTATCAGTATTCTGCCCTTTGGTAACGGTGCGGAACGCATGCTCGAAAATAAAGAGATCAACTGCTCCATCCGTGGCTTGAACTTCAATCTGCATGGCAAACAACATATCGTGCGTGCAGCTCAGGAAGGCATCGTATTCTCTTTCAAGTATGGTATAGATATTATGGAAGGTATGGGTATCCCTGTACAGAAAATCCATGCAGGCCATGCAAATATGTTCCTTAGCTCCATCTTCCGCGATACGTTGGCAGGTGTGACGGGAGCAACGATCGAACTATACGATACGGACGGTTCGGTAGGTGCAGCCAAAGGAGCAGGCATCGGTGCAGGTATCTATAAAGATAATAACGAGGCATTCGCAACGCTGGAAAAACTGGATGTTATTGAGCCTAACCAGGCTAAGCACCAGGAATATGCGGATGCTTATGCACGCTGGAAACATCGTTTGGAAAAATCAATGGCAAAATAATGCTAACTTAACTCTCCTCTGAATACGAGGAAAACTTTGAATAGTACAGTTAACAATTAAAACATAATTAACCCTTTAAAATTCAATTAAAATTATGGCAACAAAAGAGTATTTTCCCGGAATAGGAAAGATTAAATTCGAAGGTAAAGAGAGTATGAACCCGATGGCATATCGTTACTACGATGCTGAGAAGGTAATCATGGGTAAGAAGATGAAAGATTGGTTGAAGTTTGCTATGGCTTGGTGGCACACTCTCTGCGCAGAAGGTGGTGACCAATTCGGTGGCGGAACGAAACAATTCCCTTGGAATGGTGACTCTGACGCTTTGCAAGCAGCTAAAAATAAATTGGATGCAGGTTTCGAATTCATGCAGAAGATGGGTATCGAATACTATTGCTTCCACGATGTAGACCTGATTTCTGAAGGTGCAAGCATCGAAGAATATGAAGCTAATCTGAAAGCTATCGTAGCTTATGCAAAAGAAAAACAAGCTGAAACTGGTATCAAGCTGTTGTGGGGTACTGCTAACGTATTCGGTCATGCACGTTATATGAACGGTGCTGCTACCAATCCTGATTTCGACGTTGTAGCACGCGCTGCTGTTCAGATCAAGAACGCTATTGACGCTACTATCGAATTGGGTGGTTCAAACTATGTGTTCTGGGGCGGTCGCGAAGGTTACATGTCTTTGCTGAACACTGACCAGAAACGTGAAAAAGAACACCTTGCAAAGATGTTGACTATCGCTCGTGACTATGCGCGTGCTCGTGGCTTCAAAGGTACTTTCCTGATTGAGCCGAAACCAATGGAACCGACAAAACATCAGTATGACGTAGATACTGAAACAGTTATCGGCTTCCTGAAAGCTCACGGTTTGGATAAGGATTTCAAAGTAAACATCGAGGTTAATCACGCAACTTTGGCTGGCCATACTTTCGAACACGAACTGGCTGTAGCTGTTGACAACGGTATGTTAGGTTCTATCGACGCTAACCGTGGTGACTACCAGAACGGTTGGGATACTGACCAATTCCCTATCGATAACTACGAACTGACTCAGGCTATGATGCAGATTATCCGTAACGGTGGTTTGGGCAATGGTGGTACTAACTTCGACGCTAAGACCCGTCGTAACTCTACCGACCTGGAAGATATCTTCATCGCTCACATTGCAGGTATGGATGCTATGGCACGTGCTCTGGAAAGTGCAGCTAAATTACTGGAAGAATCTCCTTATAAGAAAATGTTGGCTGACCGTTACGCATCATTCGACGGTGGCAAGGGTAAGGAATTCGAAGAAGGCAAATTGTCTTTGGAAGATGTTGTAGCTTATGCGAAAGCTAACGGCGAACCGAAGCAAACCAGCGGTAAGCAAGAATTGTATGAAGCAATCGTGAATATGTATTGCTAATATAATAAGGTGGTAGGGTGATAGAGTGATAAGTGGTAAAGTAATATCACTCTATCACCTTTATCACCCTACCACTTATTTCTTTATCACTTTTTACTCATTTATCAACCTAATCTTTTTTATCATGAATGATGCTAACAATGGTAGTAAACTCTACCTATATTCTATTACAACCGTTGCCATTTTGGGAGGCCTGCTGTTCGGTTACGATACGGCGGTAATCTCGGGTGCGGAGAAGGGCTTGGAAGCTTTCTTCCTGATGGCTACGGATTTCCAATATGACAAGGTGATGCACGGTATCACTTCTTCCAGCGCACTTATCGGCTGTGTGATCGGTGGTGCTCTTTCCGGTTTCTTCGCTTCCCGCTTGGGACGACGCAATTCGCTGAGACTGGCATCCGTGCTGTTCTTCCTGTCTGCATTGGGGTCTTACTATCCCGAATTTTTATTTTTCAACTACGGTGAGCCAAACATGGAATTGCTCATCGCATTCAATTTTTATCGCGTATTGGGCGGTATCGGTGTAGGTCTTGCCTCTGCCGTATGTCCGATGTACATCGCAGAAATTGCACCCTCTAATATTCGTGGAACGCTGGTATCTTGTAACCAGTTTGCCATTATCTTCGGTATGTTGGTGGTTTACTTCGTCAACTTCCTGATTATGGGCAACCACACAAATCCTATTATCGACAAGAGTGCTGAAGGTATATTGTCAGTGAACGCCGCTTCGGATATGTGGAGTGTACAAACCGGCTGGCGTTATATGTTCGGTTCGGAAGCATTCCCGGCTGCATTATTTGGTTTCCTTCTTTTCTTCGTACCGAAGACCCCGCGTTATCTAGTGCTGGTACATCAGGACGAAAAGGCATACTCTATCCTGGAGAAGGTGAATGGTGCAAACAAAGCAAAAGAAATTCTGGCAGAAATCAAGGCTACTTCCAAAGAAAAGACGGAGAAGTTGTTCTCTTATGGTGTGGCAGTTATTGTTATCGGTATCATGCTTTCCGTATTCCAGCAGGCTATTGGTATTAATGCAGTATTGTACTATGCTCCGCGTATTTTCGAAAGTGCAGGTGCTGAAGGCGGTGGCATGATGCAAACTGTTATCATGGGTATTGTAAACATTGTATTTACGCTTGTAGCTATCTTTACTGTAGACCGTTTCGGACGCAAGCCGTTGCTGATTATCGGTTCTATTGGTATGGCGGTAGGTGCATTTGCAGTGGCAATGTGCGACAGCATGGGAATCAAAGGTATTCTTCCGGTATTTTCCGTAATTGTATACGCAGCTTTCTTTATGATGTCATGGGGACCGATTTGCTGGGTATTGATTTCTGAAATCTTCCCGAACACCATTCGTGGTAAAGCTGTGGCCATTGCGGTAGCTTTCCAATGGATATTCAATTATATTGTATCATCTACGTTCCCGGCACTGTACGACTTCAGTCCGATGTTCGCATACAGCTTGTATGGCATCATCTGCGTTGCAGCCGCCTTCTTTGTTTGGCGTTGGGTACCCGAAACGAAGGGCAAGACTCTGGAAGACATGAGTAAAATCTGGAGAAAAAACAAATAAAATTCTCTCTCCTTTAATATCTTATAAATGTAAAAAGGTGCAACCGGTATGTTTCGGTTGCACCTTTTCTTTTTTGATAAATATAAGTTCGGAATCTTTAATTGAATACGTATCGCAGACCGATCTGAAGCTTCCAGCATTCGCTGTAATTTAGGTTTCGGGTGAAGCTTTCAGTAGGATAATTACCGTCACTGTCTTTGTACATAGAGAAAATAGGAGTGTTGCTCTCATCCTTACCCTTATAGGTCAGAATTCGTCCACCATTAGCACCGGACATGTTTTTCGTTACGCCCCATTTGCTGTTCAGCAAGTTACCTATGTTCAGGATATCCAGGCTGAGTTGCAGCGTATTCTTAGTTTTGCCAATCTTCACGAAGAAGTCACGACTCCAACGGAAATCAAAGCGGTGTACCCAGGGAGCACGTGCAGAATAAGCTTCGGCATATTCGCCTTTATGCTTCTTCAGATAAGGATCTTGATTCACAAACTTCCAGAAAGCATCTGTATCTTCGGTACTCGTGAACTTGATTTCATCTTTAGTCTTCGGAATGTAAATAAGGTCATTGGTTACACCATCGCCATTCATATCATTAGAGTACATAAAGCTATAGCCACTGGATGAATATCCGCTATAAAAGAGGCTGAAATTCGAAGATGTTTTCTTATTCAAATGTACGCGCCAGTTAATGGAAGCAACTACGCGGTTGGGAGTGACATATCGCGAGCGCATGAGTCCTGAGCTGTTCGGTCCGTTGATGGATGGAACGTTTGTCCAGGCAGAGTTAGCGTCCGAACCGGGCATACCACTGATTTCCTTTGACTCGGTATGAGTATAGGCTGCCATAATGTTCACATTCTTGGCGGGTTCTGCCATTACGGTAATGTTGCCTGTCCATCCCCAACCTTTGGAAGTGTTGGTCAATACGTTTGCATTACTGATATTCGTGTGTTGCAGGAAGTTTTCGGGATAAATGTAACGATCATCCGGTCCGTTAAAACGTGACCATGTATCTTTATCCGGAGCCTGCACATTGTAGTTGTATTGGCGCACCGCATTGATATCCTTAGAGAACATTCCTTCCAGTGTAACCGTCAGCGGGAAAGATACAGGCAGCTGGTAATCCAAAGCTAATGAGGTTTTCCAGACTTGCGGCATCTTGAAGTCCGGATCTATACCCACTACGGAGCTTGGTAACACACCTTCTTCCGGACTGATAGAGGTAGGAAGCCCCAATGTGGAAATCATCTGGTTTACGTCCGTTATCATATTACCTTTCAGCAATTCTAGGCGGGGATCACGACTGGTTACAACACCATCCTTATATCTGGTTGTAATACTTACCAGGTTTTGAATCATACCCGAGTTGGTAGGCATATTTGTAAAGAACACCAGAGGAATACGTCCGGTGAAGAATCCTGATCCACCACGCACTTTTAAAGTCTTATCATTGAACACATCCCAGGTGAAACCCACACGCGGTGAGAATTGCAGTTTGCTATCAGGCCATGCCCCCGTATCAATATGCATACCGTTGAAGTCCAGATCGTAGATAGCCTGATTGCGCATAATATCATTCAGGAAGCTGAGATTATCCATACGTATACCGGCGGTCAATTTAAAGTTATCGCGTATGTTCCATTCATCTTGCAGATAAACACCCAACTGACCGAATTTCACGTCCGCAGAAGGTTTTGTATTACCATTGTACCCATAAGCCAAGGCAAACGATTCAGGTGCAGCTCCATTCTTGAAATCCTCGAAGCTGGAATAACGATAATATCCGGTTCCGTTACGCATATACGAGTTCCCCGCTTTCTGACGTTCGTAGCTGATACCTGCCGTCAGTTTATGAGCTCCCAGGTAATAGGTGAAGTTATCCACAATAGTCATAACCGTATTTTTCACCAGGTTGTTATAGGTAAACAACTCATAACCGGCAGTCATGTAAGGCTCTAATATCTGATTACCGTTTTCGTAGTATCCGGCCATAATATCAATGAAAGGGAAAGGGCTGGAGTTCGTACCGCGTTCATCTTTCATGTCACTATATGTAAACAATAGTTGATTGGAAACGTTGGAAGAGAAACGGCTGTTCAATTCGGCAGTAGCCGAGTTTACAATGTTCTGCAAAGAATAGCAAGAGTTTGCATAGGACATGGAATATGCCGAAACACGGTTGTATGCCAGCCGATACCCGGTATTTCCCGAACTTCCATTGGGTGCTTCCCAGGTTTTGTTATTGGTAAAGTTATAGCGTACACTCAACTTATTTCCCTGATTGATATTCCAGTCAATACGTCCCAGCAATTTCAGGTTGGTGACATCGGCAGGGAAATCTGTAAACGAACCAGTATTGTATCTGTATTTGTCTTTCAGAATCTGGGAGAATTCCGCCAGATCAGCTTCCGTAGTTCGTGAAATCGTAGAGTTATTCGGAGTTTCTCCTTCTTTTGCCGCACGCCATGTAATTACTTGCTGCGGACTCTTTTCATACTCTACATTTGCAAAGAAGAACAGCTTGTCTTTAATGATAGGACCGCCAAATGTAGCACCGTAAACAGTCTTGGACTCTTCGGCACGCACACCGAAATCAGTATCTCCAATTTTGTTACCACGCATCACTTCATTGTTGAAGTACATATAAGCGCTACCTCTATAAGCGTTTGTACCCGATTTCGTAATAGCATTGATACCTGCACCGATAAAGTTTGCCTGACGCACGTCGTATGGGGCAATCACAACCTGTACTTCATCAATGGCATCCAATGAAATCGGATTTCCACCGCCTGGCAAACCAGACGACAGACCGAAGTTGTTATTCAGGTTCGCACCGTCTACCGTGAACGTATTGGAACGTCCGTCGCGGCCTCCAAAACTGTTTCCTGACGCATATGGAGAGATGCGGGTAAAGTCGCTGATACTGCGGTTAATGCTGGGCAATGTGGTGAGTTGTTCAGAAGAAATATTAGTAGTAGCTCCCGTCTTTTCAGCACTGAACTTTGACTTACTGGCCGTAATAGTGATTTCTCCCAATAATTCCGAAGCTTCGTGCAGGGTTACATTCAATGAATAAGTTTCACCCAGTTGCAGCTGGATACCTGTATAGATTGCCGTCTGATAACCGATGTAAGATACCGTCACCTTGTAAGGACCACCGGAGCGCATACCTTGCAGACTGAAACGTCCGTCTACATTGGTAACAGTACCGTAACTGGTTCCGGAAGGTTCGTGTACGGCTACAACCGTAGCGCCGATGACAGATTCTTCGTCAGCCATCACTTTACCACTCATTCCGGCAGTAGTTACCTGTGCCTTGAGCATTCCTGTAAGGGAAAGCAAAAGCACAAACAGGAATAACATCTTTTTAGCCATGATTTTTAAAATTTAAATAAGAATAAACTGAAAGTTGTAGAAAACGATGCAAAAGTATAAAAAAAGCAAAATACTCTTATCCCTAAAGTGTTAAATCCTCATTTCTTTTTATTGCAAAATCAGTCTCTCACAAAAATATGCATTCCGGGAGACAATGTATAAGTTTAAACCGTACCTTTGCAGCGGATTTAACTTTTGGTATAAAAAAGAGACATTATGGACTCATTGAAAATCAACAAAGTACAGTTGCGTAATTTACAGATAGAAGACTACGAGCAACTGGCGCAATCATTTACCCGTGTATATACGGATGGTAGCGATGTGTTTTGGACACACAAACAAATTGAAAAACTCATCCGAATTTTCCCCGAAGGACAGATTGTAACCGTGGTAGACGAAAAGATTGTCGGCTGCGCACTTTCCATCATTGTGAATTACGATGATGTGAAGAATGATCACACTTACGCCCAGGTGACGGGTAAAGAAACCTTTAATACCCATAATCCTAAAGGCAATATATTATATGGTATTGAAGTCTTTATTCATCCCCAATACCGTGGGCTTCGCCTGGCACGCCGTATGTACGAATACCGCAAGGAGCTTTGCGAAACTCTGAATCTGAAAGCTATTATGTTCGGTGGGCGTATTCCCAACTATTATAAATACTCGGATCAACTCCGCCCGAAAGAGTATATAGATAAGGTAAAGCAGAAAGAAATTTTCGACCCTGTATTGACCTTTCAGCTTTCCAACGATTTCCACGTACGCAAGGTGATGCGCAATTACCTGCCTAATGATGAAGAGTCCAAGCATTATGCTTGTCTGTTGCAATGGGATAACATTTACTATCAGGAACCTACGGAAGAATATATTGCACCGAAAACCACCGTGCGCGTAGGATTGGTGCAGTGGCAGATGCGTAGTTATCAAACACTGGATGACCTGTTTGAACAGGTAGAATTCTTTGTGGATGCCGTATCCGATTATAAGAGTGACTTCATTCTTTTCCCCGAATACTTCAATGCTCCGCTGATGGCAAAATTCAATAATGAAGGGGAGTCACAGGCCATTCGCGGACTGGCGGCTTATACTGAGGAGATTAGAGAACGATTTGTAAAGTTGGCTATCAGTTACAATATCAATATCATTACGGGTAGCATGCCGCTTATTAAAGAAGATGGACTTTTGTATAATGTCGGTTTCCTTTGTCGTCGTGATGGTAGTTTTGAGATGTATGAGAAGTTGCACGTCACCCCCGATGAAATAAAAAGCTGGGGATTAAGTGGCGGAAAGGCTTTGCAGACATTCGATACGGACTGTGCTAAGATCGGCGTACTGATTTGCTACGATGTGGAATTTCCGGAATTATCCCGTATTATGGCAGACCAGGGTATGCAGATTTTATTCGTTCCTTTCCTGACAGATACACAAAATGCTTACTCACGTGTAAAGGTATGCGCTCATGCCCGTGCTATCGAAAATGAATGTTTCGTAGTCATTGCTGGTAGTGTAGGTAATCTTCCGCGCGTGCACAATATGGATATTCAGTATGCACAGTCAGGTGTATTTACTCCCTGCGACTTTGCATTTCCGACGGATGGGAAGCGTGCAGAAGCCACACCGAATACAGAAATGATACTGGTATCCGATGTGGATCTGGATTTATTGAATGAATTGCATACTTACGGCAGTGTACGCAATCTGAAAGACAGAAGAAGCGACTTGTATGAGGTAAGGATGAAGAAATAAAACAATCGGATTATTTATTCATTTTATTGAAACGTAGCCAGACAATATGTATTTCCGTATTATTGTACCAATAATAAATTCTACATAGAGGATGAGATAGAATAGACCTATATTTCTTGTCTTTTCCACGTTTTTCGAGCTGGCCAACAGTGGGCATTAATAAAATCTTGCACATCGCTTCATCTACATTCTTTGCAAAGGTGACAGCGAATTGTATTCCCAGATTTACAGCATACCAATATGCAGTCTTTTGAAATACGGCAAGTGCCCGCTTTGTCCAGATTACTTTAAGTTCAGCCATAAATTGAAAGCGGCTTTTACTTCTTCATCAGTAGCAATACCGCTGGCTTCTGACTGTTTTGATTCTTTTTCAAATTCCTCATCAGTATATTGGCAGGGTATAGGTTTGCCTATCAGAAAATTCTCTTTTTCAAGTTCTTCTGCAAATTCCCTGTCAAGATGTGTATATGCAAATTCTTTGGCACGTTGATAACGCTCCTCAAAGCTTTCCTCATCTTTATCGAGCATGCTGCTGATTTTAGACAATAGCACGGCATCGTCCATTTGTTCTATTCTGTCTTTTATGTGATTGCGCAAGGCATTCAGCATCGGACGGCTATAGTAAGTTGCAGCTGACTCTTTTACTTTTCCCATAACATAACGTTTTGTACAAAGTTACACTTTAATGCCACAGTAACAAAAGAAATAAATCTTTTTATTTCTACTTTATCTCGAATCTCACCAGCATCGAATAATTCAGTTTTATCGTACGGAAAGCATCGTAAGCTTCTGACTGTGATGAACTCACATTGCTCTGAGCTGCAAAATACCGGGGATAACCTGCACTTTCCTGCGGTTCGACAATGCGGATGACATCTCCCAGGCGTTTGCCTAATGCTTCCACCAAATATCCTGCTTTCTTTTGTGCAGCTTTCAGTGCCTCTATCTTACCTTGTTGCCGATAAACCTGCATATCTTTATTCTTCAGTTCTCCGATGCGCATGTAGCTGATGCCTTTCATATCGATAACCTTTAGAATCTCATCAATCTGACTAAAATCGGTCAACGTAATATCAAACCGTTTAGATACCAGGAATTCAAATCCGCGTTCACGCCAATAATCACCTACCTCTTGTGTACGGATGGCGTCTTCCAGAATCCCAATCTTTCGCAAGGCAGCTCTCAGATTTCTCTCTATTCCGATCAATGGCACTTTAGTCCGATAATTCTCCGGTTTGGACTTTCCGTCAAATTCCTCTTCCCAATATTCTTTAATCTCGATAAGATAATGAATCTCGTCGGGCACAAGAGTTATTTCCGAAGTTCCGGTAACTTCGATATACCTCGCATTATCAGCCTCCTGACTGAATGCAGTGCTGCAAACCAATAGAAATACGACAAATAATAAAAATCTAGTTTTCATAATAGTATGTTCTTTTGAGAATTATACTTGCAATGATACAAAAAAAGAGGATATTGTGATAATCATCTACTCTCATTTTAAGAATTCATACAAGAAATGTGATATCCTGAGATAACGGCAGAGTCTTTTTAGTTCTTATTTTTAATTGCCCATTCTTTTTCGATAGCTTGGCGAATCATTTCCAGATTATCCCAATTCCTGCCACCGGAAGCGTGCCAACGATTATTAGTAGGATTACAACGGCTATTATAAGCCATGTGCGGATTTCCGAGCTTCATATCGGATTTTTTGATTTGCAAAGTTACGGATGTGACAGAGAAAGGACAAATTTCAATCAGGAAAAGATAATAACTGGAACTTGTTTTTACCTTGAACGAGGTAAACTGACGTTAATAAATAAACTACCAATGCTCTCTTGAAAAAACTCTTTCTTTTCTCCTACGCATTTCATAAATAAATGATTTCTTTTAGAGAAATGAATTAAGTCCATAAAATGCTCTGAAATCATGACAAGTAAAAAGTCTTATTAATAACCGCAAACAACGTTTTTAAAGAATAACCGAAACGTTTTTTAAGAACGTATCCAACGTTTATTAACAGTGTAGAAATGAGCTTTAAACCTCAAGTTGAATATATGTCAACAAAAAAGGTGGAAAATCCTTGTGAGGAAATACCACCTTATCTTCTTTTTTGCCTATTATTATTCCAAAAACGAAATGTCTGAAATAACTATAATCAATTTAATTTGTTATCGAATAAACCGCCCATCGGTATTTGGTAGACAGCCTGTCTTAGATGAAATATTTGTCAAATTAACGCACCATCCAAAAGTGCTCCAAAAAGAAAGAATAACTTTTGTCATTTCACCAAGGGTTTAGGTTTATAATAAAACTTAGCTTAAAACTTTTACAAAGATACAACATTGTAAAAGCAAAATCAAGTGTTTCGACCGACATTTTACCAGCTATCTTCCGATTTATCTTTCCCGATAAGTGCCATCACCTGTTTTTTATAAAGGTCCGCTGCTAAGGCAATATTCTTTTCCGCATCGGGTGTTCCCATACCATACACCACAAAAGGAGTCTGCCATATCATTCCTGCATGTACAGCACCACACTGATAAGGACGCAAAAGTTCATCCACCGTGAAGCGGTTTCTTCCTCCGCTTCGGTACGCATCAAATTCGGAACCGGTAGTGGTGGCTACCAGTAAAGACTTACCAGCTACTGCCGGAGTTTTTGCCAAATAGGTAAATATCCCGTCCTGCCATTTCTTTAATAAAGACGGTGCCGACATCCAATAAAATGGGAATTGATATATCACTGCATTGGCATGAGATATAATCCGGCTCCATGCATCCATATTAAGGATATTCTCATCCGGCATCTCATATAAATTGAAAATAGCCACATCATCCATTTCCTTTATGGCATCAAACAGGGCTTTATTGGCTTGTGAGTTTTCCATGTTGGGGTGTGCCAGAAGCACCACAACCTTTTTTAGATCTTTGTCCATACTATTATTTTTGATGTTTTGGTGAATAATCAATTACGACAGGCAAAAATAGTTTTTTTCTATTCAATAATATCTTTTCTCTAACTTTTTTGTAACTTTGCACCCTTAAAATAAGGAGGGTCGCTTTAGCACGTCTCAAAGTACCCCCTTAATCGTTAAATTGTAAATAGTTAAATTGCAAATAAGATGGGTAAGAAGTTTGCCGAATATTCGCAGTTCGACCTCTCAAAGGTAAACGCGGAAGTGTTGAAGAAATGGGACGAGAACCAGGTTTTCGCCAAGAGTATGACAGAACGTGAAGGCTGTCCTTCTTTCGTTTTTTATGAAGGACCGCCCTCTGCCAACGGTATGCCGGGCATTCACCACGTAATGGCTCGCTCCATCAAAGATATTTTCTGCCGTTACAAAACCATGAAAGGTTTCCTGGTGAAACGTAAAGCCGGATGGGACACACACGGACTTCCTGTGGAACTGGGGGTGGAAAAAGCAATGGGTATCACCAAGGAAGATATCGGTAAAACGATCTCCGTAGCCGACTATAACGCTGCCTGCCGCAAAGATGTGATGAAATTCACCAAAGAATGGGAAGATCTGACTCACAAGATGGGGTATTGGGTAGACATGACCGATCCTTATATTACCTACGACAACCGCTACATCGAAACCTTGTGGTGGCTGTTAAAGCAACTCTATACGAAAGGGTATCTTTATAAAGGATATACCATACAGCCTTATTCTCCCGCTGCCGGAACAGGTCTGAGCTCACACGAATTGAACCAGCCCGGTTGTTATCGCGACGTGAAGGATGTGACCTGTGTGGCACAATTTAAGATGAAGAACCCGAAGCCGGAAATGGCAGAGTGGGGAACTCCGTACTTCTTAGCATGGACCACGACTCCGTGGACATTACCTTCAAATACCGCGCTTTGCGTAGGCCCGAAGATAGATTATGTAGCCGTACAAAGTTACAATGGATACACCGGAGAGAAAATCACCGTTGTACTTGCCAAAGCTTTGCTCTACACGCACTTCAATAAGAAAGCGGAAGACATCGCCCTGGAAGATTACAAACCGGGAGATAAGCTGATACCGTTCAAAATTGTAGGAGAATATAAAGGTCCGGAACTTGTAGGTATGGAATATGAGCAACTGATACCTTGGGTGAATCCGGGTGAAGGTGCATTCCGCGTAATCTCAGGTGACTATGTGACTACGGAAGACGGTACAGGTATCGTACATATCGCTCCGACATTCGGTGCCGACGATGCCCAGGTAGCGAAAGCCGCCGGTGTTCCGCCGTTGCAACTCATCAATAAGAAAGGTGAACTCCGCCCGATGGTGGACCTGACCGGTAAGTTCTATAAATTGGACGAACTGGATGAGAACTTCGTGAAAGAGCGCGTAAACGTAGACTTATATAAGGAATATGCAGGCCGTTTCGTGAAGAATGCTTACGACCCGAATCTGACAGATCAGGACGAGAGTCTAGACGTAAGTCTCTGCATGATGATGAAAGCCAATAACCAAGCGTTCAAGATAGAGAAGCATGTGCACAATTACCCGCACTGCTGGCGTACGGACAAACCGGTATTGTATTATCCGTTAGATAGCTGGTTCATCCGCTCTACCGCTTGCAAAGACCGTATGATAGATCTGAACAAGACGATCAACTGGAAACCGGAAAGCACCGGTACGGGACGTTTTGGCAAGTGGCTGGAAAATCTGAATGACTGGAATCTGAGCCGTTCACGTTACTGGGGTACTCCGCTGCCTATTTGGCGCACGGAAGACAACAGCGAGGAAATCTGCATCGGTTCGGTTGAAGAGCTTTATAATGAAATAGAGAAATCCGTAGCTGCCGGATTCATGAAGTCCAATCCTTATAAGGATAAAGGTTTCGTACCCGGTGAGTACAATGGAGAAAATTATGATAAGATAGACTTGCACCGTCCGTATGTGGATGATATCATCCTCGTATCCAAAGACGGCAAGCCCATGAAGCGTGAAGCGGACCTGATAGACGTATGGTTCGATTCCGGTGCCATGCCGTATGCACAAATCCACTATCCGTTCGAGAACAAAGAATTGCTGGATAGCCATCAGGTTTACCCCGCCGACTTTATCGCCGAAGGTGTGGATCAGACTCGCGGTTGGTTCTTTACGCTCCATGCAATCGCTTCAATGGTATTCGATACTATCTCCTACAAGGCTGTTATCTCTAACGGATTGGTACTTGACAAGAATGGTAACAAGATGTCCAAGCGTCTGGGCAATGGTGTAGATCCTTTCTCAACTATCGAGAAATACGGGTCCGACCCCTTGCGCTGGTACATGATCACCAATTCTTCTCCGTGGGATAACCTGAAATTCGACGTAGACGGCATCGAAGAAGTTCGTCGTAAATTCTTCGGTACATTATATAATACGTATTCTTTCTTCTCACTCTACGCCAATGTAGACGGATTCGAATACAAGGAAGCTGACGTGCCGATGGCTGAACGCCCTGAAATCGACCGTTGGATACTCTCTGTACTGAATACACTGGTGAAAGAAGTGGATACTTGCTATAGCGAATACGAGCCGACAAAGGCCGGACGTCTGATATCCGACTTCGTAAATGACAACCTCTCCAACTGGTATGTTCGTCTGAACCGTAAACGTTTCTGGGGTGGTGAATTTACGCAGGATAAGTTATCTGCTTACCAGACTCTGTACACTTGTCTGGAAACCGTTGCCAAATTGATGTCGCCCATCGCTCCGTTCTATGCCGACAAGCTCTATATGGACTTGGTTACTGCAACGGGACGCGACAACGTGGTATCCGTACACTTGGCTAAATTCCCCGAATATAAGGAGGAAATGATAGACAAGGAACTGGAAGTCCGC
The DNA here is from genome assembly GCA_948566455.1 of uncultured Phocaeicola sp. GTDB lineage: Bacteria > Bacteroidota > Bacteroidia > Bacteroidales > Bacteroidaceae > Phocaeicola. The sequence continues at coordinate 32,336 of CAOYQO010000011.1, read as the reverse complement.
ATGCAAATGGCACAAGACGTAACTTCTATGGTATTGGCTTTGCGCCGCAAGGTGAATATCAAAGTACGCCAGCCGCTACAATGTATCATGATACCGGTAGTAGACGAGGAACAACGTGCCCACATCGAAGCTGTAAAGGCACTTATCATGAGCGAAGTGAACGTGAAGGATATCAAGTTCGTAGATGGTGCCGCCGGTGTGCTGGTGAAGAAAGTGAAATGTGACTTCAAGAAGATGGGACCGAAATTTGGCAAACAGATGAAAGCCGTAGCTGCTGCTGTAGCAGAAATGTCACAGGAAGCTATCGCTGAACTGGAAAAGAATGGTTCTTATACTTTGCAACTGGATGGTACGGATGTGCTTGTGGAAGCTACTGACGTAGAAATCTTCAGCGAAGACATTCCGGGATGGCTGGTTGCCAACGAAGGAAAGCTGACTGTTGCCTTGGATGTAACCGTAACAGAAGAGCTTCGCCGCGAAGGTATTGCCCGTGAACTGGTTAACCGTATTCAAAATATTCGCAAATCAAGCGGTTTGGAGATAACAGACAAAATAAAGATTACATTATCAAAAAATCAGCAAACAGATGATGCGGTAAACGAATATAAAGACTATATTTGTAACCAGGTTTTAGGAACCTCACTGACGCTGACCGATGAGGTGGAAAACGGCACGGAACTTAACTTTGACGATTTCTCCCTGTACGTAAGCGTTGTAAAAGAATAATAATACTAACGATTTAACACGTAAAGTTATGGCAGAAAAAACAAGATACTCGGATGCTGAATTGGAAGAATTCCGCGCCATTATTAATGAGAAGTTAGAATTGGCACAGCGCGATTACGAATTGCTGAAAGCCAGTTTAACCGGAGCCGATGGTAATGATACCGACGATACGTCTCCTACGTACAAAGTTTTGGAAGAAGGTGCCAACACCTTGTCCAAAGAAGAAACGACACGCCTGGCTCAACGTCAGTTGAAGTTTATCCAGGGTTTGCAGGCCGCATTGGTACGCATCGAGAACAAAACGTATGGTATTTGCCGTGAAACAGGTAAGTTGATTCCTGCCGAACGTTTACGTGCTGTGCCTCATGCTACACTGAGCATTGAGGCCAAAAATAACGGTAAGAAGTAAGGATGAACAAATACCTCACGAAAGGTCGCATTGCGCTGCTCGTTATTTTCTCGGTATTAATTGCTGACCAGATAATCAAGATCTATGTCAAGACTCACATGTATTGGCATCAGAGCGAAAACGCCATAAAATGGCTTTATGAGAAGCTGGGCATGGTAGATGCAGAACCGCCTACATGGTTTTATATTTACTTTACCGAGAATAACGGTATGGCGTTCGGTATGGAGATTTTCGGTAAGTTATTCCTTACCTTGTTCCGTATTGTTGCAGTAGGAGCGATAGGGTGGTATTTAACGAGAATAATCAAGCAGGGCTTGAAGACAGGTTATATCGTATGCGTATCTCTTATTCTTACAGGAGCGTTGGGTAACATCATCGATAGTGTGTTCTATGGTGTGTTGTTCAATGAGAGTACACATTCGCAGATAGCTTCATTCCTGCCGGAAGGCGGAGGATATGCTCCTTTGTTCTACGGAAAGGTGGTGGATATGTTCTATTTCCCTATCATTGATACGAACTGGCCTCAATGGATGCCGTTTGTAGGTGGGGATCATTTCATATTCTTCAGCCCGATATTCAACCTTGCCGATGCCGCTATCAGTTGTGGTATCATTGCCCTGTTATTATTTTACAGCAAATATTTGAATGACTCTTATCATGCAATAAAGAAATCATGAAAGGTCTGCATCGAATTCAATGGTTTAGCATATTCCTGTTAGCATTTTGTTTGACAGCCTGTCAGGTGAAAAGACCGAAGGTGGTTATATCGGATGCTAAGATGGAAAATGTGCTTTATGACTACCATATAGCAAAGGCTATGGGGGAAGAAGTCCCTTATACCGATGGCTATAAAAGGGTGTTGTACATTGAATCGGTGTTTAAAAAACATGGTATTACGCAAGCCGAATTTGACTCTTCAATGGTTTGGTTCACGCGTAATCCGGAAGTACTCACCAAGATTTATGAGAAAGTAAATGCAAGGCTGAAAGCGGAGCGGGATGTTGTCAATCATTTAATTGCCATACGTGACAATAAACCGAAGGAAAGTCTTCCGGGGGACAGCATTGATGTATGGGCATGGCAACGTATCTATCAGCTGACAGGTATGCCGATGGACAACAAGATTACTTTCGTATTACCCTCAGATACCAACTTTAAAGACCGCGATACTTTGCGGTGGAACGTTCGTTTTCGCTTCCACAACGGTGCGCCAGATTCCTTATATGCTCCCGTCATGGCTATGCAGATTGTCTATAAAGACAGCATAATCAGTGATATTCAGAAAGTATACAAATCGGGTATGGAAACGGTTTCCCTCTTTGCCGATACGTTGGGAGAAATCCGGGAAATACGCGGGTACATCTATTATCCCGCAGCACAGGCTACCCGTACATTGCTGACCGACCGCATTTCACTGATGCGTTATCATGCTACGGATACACTGTCGTTTGCTAAGAATGATTCTATTCAGAAAGATTCTGTTAAGACAGAGAAAATAGAACCTCAGGAACTCAAGAAAGAGGAACTGAAACCTGTGGAAGAGAAGATAAATGATAATCCGCGCAGACGTGATGCTGCCCGTCCTCGTCCATCTTCGGAACCTACACTGAAGAAGTTGGATAATCCAGAGCACGTTCAATTCCGTAAAGATAACCCCTGATGATCAAACGATTTGCTTCACACTTTATTTTTCTGCCCGGACATGGTTATCTCAAACACTATGTGGTAGGGGTGGGAGAAGGACAAGTTGTGTCCGCCTTTCCCTTGACAGAGGAGATTGAAGGAGTGGAATGGTTTCCCGGAGTCATTGCTTTATTGAATAATGAAGAAGATATTTCCGAAGGGTACTCCGGTATATTTCAGAAAGCAAATGAAGTATTACAGGAACTTCCGGAAATTTTCTGCCAAGAAACGTTTCCTTCCGGAATAAATGCTTATCTACTTTATCCTTTCGATTTTACAACGATGCTGCCTGTCGACGGAACTCGGCACAGACCACTGCGGTAGCAATTGCCACATTCAGTGACTCGGACGTTTCCCTCTCTGCGGGATAATTGGGAATATAAAGTTTGCGGTTAATGAGTTGCTCCACTTCTTTCCCGATTCCGTTGCCTTCATTACCCATCACAATCAATCCGTTGGATGATAATTTCTGTGTGTACATATTTTCTCCATCGAGGAAAGTGCCGTAAACTGGTATATCCTTCAGGCTTTGAATGAGGTCGGGCAGGGGAGTATAGTGCAGTTTCACACGGGCAATGCCTCCCATGGTGGCTTGAACCGTCTTTGGATTATATACATCTACGGTGTTCGGGGAACAGAAGATATGCTCTATTCCAAACCAGTCTGCCAGACGAATGATAGTACCCAGATTTCCCGGATCTTGCACATCGTCCAACGCCAGGCAAAGCGAGTGGCTGATGACGGAAGCATCCGTTTCATATTCCGGCTGCTCGAATATGGCAAGTACCTGTTGGGGAGTTTTCAATAAGCTGGCACGGGAAAGGTCTTCATCAGACACTTCCGAAACATCTTCTACCGGAAGCTTGGGATGTTGCGATAACCATTCGGGCGTCGCTGCCAGAAAGCGGCAGGGAAAATGTCCTAACAAATCTCCTACCAGTTTAGGCCCCTCTGCCAGAAAGACTTTTTCTGTTTTACGATTCTTCTTCAGCTCCAACGAGTGGATATATTTGATGCGGTTTTTGCTCAGTGCCATAGCTTAAATGTTATCGTTTGGCAAAAGTACGTGATTATTTCTATATAATCAAAAAACGGAACACACTTCATCCGGTTTTTTATTTCGGAAAAGAAAAAATAGATTTATATTTGTAGTCAATTATGCGCAATTTATTAATTCTGGTATGAAGAAAGGCTTCCACTACGCACTACTTACTGCTGCCATACTTACATTAGCTTCCTGCTCGACCACCAAATATGTGCCGGATGGTTCATACTTGCTGGATGAAGTGCGCATACATACTGATAATAAAAATGTGAAGCCTTCTAATTTGTCCATATATGTGCGGCAAAATCCGAACTCCAAATGGTTTAGTCTGATTAAAACCCAGTTGTATGTCTACAACTGGTCGGGACGTGATTCTACCCGCTGGGTGAACAGGGCTTTACGCAGGCTGGGAGATGCCCCCGTTATCTATAGTAAGGAAGAAACCGAACGTTCACGGGAGGAAATGACGAAAGCCGTTCAGAATATGGGGTATATGGGTGGTACCGTAGAGTACGTTCCCAAAATCAAGAAGAAAAAGGTAAAACTGGCTTATAAAGTAAACACCGGAGAGCCGTATATTGTCCGTAGCCTGAAATATGATGTTCAGGATAAAAAAATCTGGGAATATATGCAGAAAGATTCTGCATTGACCTATTTATCCGAAGGTATGTACTTCAATGCCAACATACTGGACAGTGAACGCCAACGGATCACGGGCAACCTGCTTCGCAACGGTTATTATAAATTCAACAAAGATTATATTTCTTATACGGCGGATACGGTACGTGGCACATATCAGGTGGATCTGACCTTGCATCTGGCACGATACAGACAGCATTCCGGTGCTGAATTGCAGGACCATCCACAGTATACGATTAATAAAGTGAATTTCATTGCGGACTATGACGTCCTGCAATCTTCAGCTCTCAGTAGTGTGGAAATCAATGATTCGATACACTATAAAGGGTTTCCCATATATTATAAGGATAAATTGTACCTGCGCCCTAAAGTATTGACTGATAATCTGCGGATAACTCCGGGAGATCTTTACAACGAACAGGATGTGCAGCGCACTTACTCCAACTTCGGACGTCTGCCGGTATTGAAATATACCAATGTACGTTTCTTCGAAACACAGGTAAGTGATAGCGCAAAACTGAATGCCTATGTTATGCTGACGAAGAACAAACATCAGTCTGTATCTTTCGAACTGGAGGGAACGAACTCTGCGGGTGATTTGGGTGCCGCGGCATCCGTATCTTTTCAGAATCGCAATGTATTCAGAGGTTCCGAAACTTTCTTGGTTAAGCTTCGGGGAGCTTACGAAGCTGTTTCCGGTTTAGGGTATAAGAATGACAACTATACGGAACTTGGTGTGGAAACCAGTATAAACTTTCCCCGTTTCATGTTTCCGTTCATATCCAATGACTTCAAGCGGAGGATAAGGGCAACCACGGAATTCGGGCTGCAATATAATTATCAGATGCGTCCCGAGTTTACACGCATCGTTGCATCCGGTTCATGGAGTTATAAATGGGGCTTGCAGAGACAACGTTCGCAGCATCGTATAGACTTACTGGACATCAACTATTTGTATATGCCGTGGATAGAACCCGAGTTTAAAAACAATTTCCTAAACGATGAGAAGAACTATCTGCTGGAGTATAACTATAAAGACCGTTTGATTGTTCGTACCGGGTACAGCTATATCTATAACAGCGCAGGACAAGCATTGATGAACAATGCGGTGATTGGTAATTCTTATAGTGTACGTTTCAACTTTGAGTCTGCAGGAAATCTCCTGTATGTGCTTTCTAAAATGAGCAATTTAAAGAAAAACGATCAGGACGAATATACCATCTTGAATATTCCGTATGCACAATATATAAAGGGGGACTTGGACTTTGCCAAAAACATCGTCATTGATAACCGTAACTCCATTGCATTTCATATTGGAGGAGGTATTGCCATTCCTTACGGAAACGCACGGATGATTCCTTTCGAGAAACGTTATTTCTCGGGTGGAGCAAACAGTGTACGCGGATGGTCGGTACGTAGTCTCGGTCCTGGTACTTTCTCCGATGAAAAAGGTAACTTCATGAACCAGTCGGGTGACATCAAGCTGGATGCCAGTATTGAATACCGCACACGTTTATTCTGGAAGTTCAGAGGTGCTTTGTTTGTAGATGCGGGAAATATCTGGACGATTCGCGAATATCAGGATCAGCCGGGGGGTAAATTCAAGTTCGACCAGTTTTATAAGCAAATAGCCGTAGCTTACGGTGTGGGATTACGTCTAGATTTGGATTTCTTTGTACTTCGCTTTGATGGTGGTATGAAGGCTATTAACCCTGAAAAGGGAAAGGATCGTTATCCCATTCTGCGTTCTGACTTCGGACGTGACTTTGCTTTCCACTTTGCAGTAGGTTATCCATTCTAAAAAAACGGAGGGTATAAAAAGCAACGGGCGAATGATTACTCATCCGCCCGCATATTCAAATTCTTTTCTTAATTAGCGTGCAGCGTAATAAGTGTTGATCATCGTTGCCTGACGAGCAGCAGCTACGCCTTGTGCATCCAATGTCACATTCATTGCTTCACCATTCGGCAGATACATCTGTGCAGTACCGTCACCGTTCATTTGCAACAATTCAGTGCTAACACCTTCTGCAACAACATTCCAAGTGTTCAATTCTTTGTCGTAAACCAGCTCCATAGCAGTGGTCTCACCTTCTTTTGTGATAGAGTAACCGTTCTCCAATGTTTTTACGAGATAGTTTCCGTTTTCACCTTTCACTTTCTTCACATCACCCACGTTAGCCATCGGATTGGAACCGCTCCAGAATTCAATGGAGTTGATTACCAACGCATCTGCCAGATAGCAAACAGGATATACGGGGATAATGTTGCAAGCCAGATAAACAAGCTCATTAACAAACTTTGTACCGATACTTTGGTTCCAATTCACCAATTTACTGTGCAGGCCGAAAGAACCGATACAAGAACTGAAAAGAAATGCGCCACAAATCATCACGGTTGCAGCCAAATTCAAATTACTCTTTTTCATAATTACTTTCTTTTGTTTTACTGAGTTTATTGATTTAACTCTTTGCTCTTTTTCTTCGGGCAAATATAAGTGCTTTTTGTGAAAAATACACTTAAATAAGAGACAAAAACAAATTTTCAGTTAAACAGCCCCGGTAAAATTAAGACTTTTTGGGAGTCAAAGCCTTACCCAGCCAGTGATCTACGGCAAACTTTCCGGGACCGATAATATACATCAGTACGTATACCACCAGATATATGAAAGCCAGTTCTTTGACCGCAAACGGATCGTTTCCATGAATGACAAAGAATGCCATTCCCATTGTAAATATCATCGGCAGCATTGCCAGACGGTAAAGGAAACCAATGATAAATGCCATAGAACAAGCCAATTCACCGAATATGGCTAATCCCAGGGAAAGAGGACTGCCCACACCCAGCGGGTCGGGAAATACAGCAGATAACTCCTGATAATTAGACCACTTTTCGATACCGTGATTCATTAATAACACACCAAATATAATTCTCACTATTAATAATATAGCAGACGTTGCTGCTCCATCCGGTTTAGACGGAAATAAAAATTTGTAAAGCATAGTCGTTCGTTTTAAACATTTATATTTAATATAACGAAAAATAAGGTATTATGGTTTATCTCTGCGCAAAGGTTTTATAATTACCCGCAAAGAAGGATCGTATGTAAAGTAACTCCACATCCAGTCTACAAAGATAAACAGACGGTTCTTTACACCGACAATACTCATTAAGTGGATGAATAGCCATACTGCCCACGCGGGGAAACCACCGAAACGAAGGTTTTTCAGTTCCACCACTGCGTGATTACGTCCTATGGTAGCCATGGAGCCTTTGTTGTGATAAACAAAAGGTTGCATTTCAAGTCCCCGTTCCTTTCTATCCAGATTCTGGATCAGATTACGGGCTTGCTGAATGGCTGGTTGAACTACTTGTGGATGTCCTTTCGGGTATTCCTTGGAAATCATAAGTGCAGTGTCACCGATGGCAAAAATATTGTTATAACCCTGAATACAGTTGTAGAGATTGACAAGGAGGCGGTTACCGGGGCCATAGGCTTCCTTCGCAAGGCCCTCTATGCTGTTGGCGCGTACACCTGCAACCCAAAAGACGTTCGTCGTTTCCAAGGTACTGTTATCACTCAGAGTCATCGTTCCATTCTCATAATTTGTAACCTGCACACTGGTTATGATCTCCACATCACGTTTTAATAAGTAATTTGCCACTTCTTCCGAAGATTTTTCAGAGAAAGCGGAGAGCAGACGGGGAGCACCATCCACAAGAATAATGCGCATCAGGTTCATATCAAGATCGGGATAGTCTTGCGGAAGCACAAATTTCTTCATTTCTGCCAATGCGCCGGAAAGTTCTATACCCGTAGCACCGCCACCTACGATGACAAATGTCATAAGACGTTTCCTTGTCTCCAGATTGCTGGTATTCTGTGCTTTTTCAAAACTTTCCAGAATCTGGTTGCGATTAAACAGAGCTTCTGCAGTGTTCTTCAGGGCCATCGTCCGTTGAGACAGCCCATCATTACCAAAATAGTTGGTACGGCATCCGGTAGAGACAACCAGATAATCGTATGAAAGAGCTCCAATAGAAGTCTCCAGAATATTATCTTCGGGAATTACCCGTTGCGCCTCACAAATACGTATATGGAAATGTTTTCTCTTTTTAAATATCTTGCGGTAAGGAAAAGAAATTGCACTCGGTTCAATACCGGCGGTTGCTACCTGATAGAGTAGGGGTTGGAAAATATGATGATTATTCTTGTCCAATAACACTATCTGGAATTTATCGCTTTTCAATTTGCGTGCCAACTTCAATCCACCGAAGCCACCACCCACAATTACAAGTCGTTTTCGTCCCTCTTTATCGGGAATATCCATTTTTGTTTTCATAATGAAGTTCGTTATTCGTTCTAAAAGGATAACGTTAAAACGGGAATAAAGTTCTGAAATTCTTATTTCTTCCCCCTTTTTTCTTAATGGAAGAAGTTTGAACAAAACACTTCACAAAATTGTTGTTATATGGTTAAAATAAAACTAAATTTGCCGACGTAGTTTTCTACAGGTATAATCATGGACGCTAAACTAATGAAATGGGTATTACCGGTGCTGTTATTGATAATAGCCACCGATATATGGGCACAAGGTCCCACAGGAACAGATGTTTCAGTCGAATCTTCTGTGTCTGTAACTGACACTTTACCACAAAAGAAAAGTTTCTTCAAGAAATTCCTGGACTATTTTAATGATGCCAACAAAGAGAAAAAAAACAAGAAGTTTGACTTCAGCGTTATCGGAGGGCCTCATTATTCCAGTGACACCAAGCTCGGTATCGGCCTGGTAGCCGCCGGATTATATCGTACAGACCTGAATGACACCATCCTTCCGCCATCTAATGTATCTTTATACGGTGATGTATCTACGGTAGGTTTCTATTTGTTGGGTGTACGTGGAAATCATCTCTTTCCACAAGACAAATACCGTCTGAATTACAATCTTTATTTCTATTCGTTCCCCAGCCTGTATTGGGGAAAAGGATATGAAAACGGTTCTAATGACGATAATGAAAGTGATTACGACCGCTTCCAGGCACAAGTAAAGGTAGACTTCATGACTCGTGTAGCGCGCAACTTTTATATCGGTCCGATGGCTGTCTTTGATTATGTCTACGGCCACGATTTTGAAAAGCCTGAACTGTGGGAAGGAATGAAAGCACGGACTACCAATATAAGCCTCGGATTCTCATTACTCTATGATTCACGGGATTTCCTCACAAATGCCTATAGCGGTTATTACCTGAGAATAGACCAACGATTCAGCCCCGCATTCCTCGGTAACAAATATGCTTTCAGCAGCACAGAGCTGACTACCAGCTATTATCATCCTGTATGGAAAGGGGGAGTATTGGCTGGGCAATTCCATACGTTGCTGAATTACGGTGATCCACCTTGGGGATTGATGGCAACATTGGGAAGTTCTTATTCCATGCGTGGCTATTACGAAGGGCGTTACCGTGATAAATGTGCCATGGATGCGCAGATAGAGCTTCGTCAGCACGTCTGGAGGCGAAATGGCATAGCTATATGGGCAGGAGCGGGAACCGTGTTTCCTAAATTCTCCAGTTTCGAAGTTAAACATATCCTCCCTAATTATGGTTTTGGTTATCGGTGGGAGTTCAAAAAGAGAGTAAACGTAAGGTTAGATTTAGGGTTTGGAAAAGGCCAGACCGGATTTATATTCAACATCAATGAAGCTTTTTAAAAACATAAAGAAATGGTTGGAAAATCAGGAGCATTTGTTCTATCTGTTCCTGCTGATCCTGATAGTACCCAATATCATCCTCTGTTTTACAGAGCCGATGCCTGTGGTGGCAAAAGTATGCAATGTACTGTTGCCATTTGCTTTCTATTATCTATTGATGACTTTGTCGAGAAACTGTGGAAAGATGTTCTGGATACTTTTCTTATTCATCTTCTTCGGAGCTTTCCAGATAGTACTGCTTTATCTCTTCGGACAGTCCATTATTGCTGTGGATATGTTCCTGAACCTGGTAACCACTAATTCGAGTGAAGCTATGGAGTTGCTGGATAATCTTGTTCCGGCATTAGTGAGTGTGATTATCCTTTATATACCGGCATTGATTCTGGCTGCAATCTCCATTATAAAGAAGCGGAAATTATCTCCGGAATTTATCCGTCGGGAACGGAAAAAGGCATGGTTTGCCTTACTCATCGGCTTTATCTCATTGGGTGCCGCTTATGGACTGGATAAACGTTACGAGCTGAAGTCGGATTTGTATCCGGCTAACGTGTGTTACAATGTAGCACTCGCATTCCAGCGTAATGCCCAAACAAGGATGTATCACCGCACATCAGAGAACTTTACTTTTAACGCTCGACCTTCCCATTCGGAAGACAGGCGCGAAATTTATATTATGGTAGTGGGCGAGACATCCCGCGCCCTGAACTGGAGTCTTTACGACTATGATCGGGATACGAACCCTGAACTTTCTAAAATAGAAGGAGTGACCTCTTTTTGCCATGTTTTGACGGAATCGAATACTACGCACAAGAGTGTACCAATGTTGCTTTCTCCTGTTTCTGCACAGAATTTCGATTCCATTTATTATCGGAAAAGTATCATTACCGCTTTCAAAGAAGCTGGTTTTCAGACAGCTTTTTTCTCAAACCAGCGATATAACCATTCTTTCATCGACTTTTTCGGAATGGAAGCGGATACTTATGATTTTATCAAGGAAGATTCCCAGGATTCACAATATAACCCTTCAGATGACGACCTGTTAATGTTGGTAGAAAAAGAACTTGAGAAAGGAAATCGGAAACAGTTCATTGTATTGCATACCTATGGATCCCACTTCAATTACCGGGAACGTTATCCGGAAACTGCTGCTTTCTTCTTACCGGATTTCCCCGTAGATGCAGAAGTGAAATACAAAGATAACCTGATGAATGCCTACGACAATTCCATTCGGTATACGGATAATTTCTTGGCACGTATCATCCACCTATTGGAGGAGCAGCAAGTAGATGCCAGTATGCTTTACACGTCAGATCACGGGGAAGATATCTTCGACGACAACCGACACCTGTTTCTTCATGCATCCCCCGTCCCGTCCTACTATCAGCTACATGTGCCTTTCCTGCTGTGGATATCGGACAGTTATAGGGAAGAATATCATGGAATAGAAAAAGCTGCTTCGATGAACCGACAGAAAAATATATCTTCCAGCATTTCTTTTTTCCAGACCATGATGGAATTGGCCGGAATAGAAACTCCGTATCGCAATGACAGTCTATCTGTCACCAGCCCTCTCTATACAGAGAAATCGAGGGTTTATCTGAACGATCATAATGAACCGCGTCCACTGGATGATATAGGAATGAGAAAAGAAGACTTTGAGATGCTGAAAAAAAGAGGTATAGACGCGCAATAATACTATAAATGAAATGCCCCCAAAAGTTTTGTTCCTAACTTTTGGGGCATTTCATTTATTTTTTCTTCCTGATCTCCTCTTTCTCCAGATTTCTAACAGAAGGAATACACATCATCAGAATTGCAGTCAGCACAATGGCAAAACCACAGTATATAAATATGTTGCCTATTCCCAAAGAGTCGGCTACAAAGCTTGTGACAAGCAAACCGATGATAGAAGGGAACAAACTTATACTGTCGAAAAGCGAGAATACACGTCCCAGATAAATCGGTTTTAACTGCGTCTGCAATAGAGCGGTAAAGGGACCGGATAAAAATGGCACGATAAGCCCTTGTACCACCGTCAGTATGGCAAAAAAGACATACCCATTGCCGGGCAACATACCACATATAGCCAATGCCAGACCAAGTACCGCATAAGAGAACGCAATCATCAGTATCTTCCTAATCTTAGGATTCCAAATCCCCAATAAAGCCCCTCCAGCAAACATACCCGCCCCGAAAAGTGTTTCTATCAAACTAATCTGATAAGCTGTTCCGGAGAAAGTATGCAAAGTCATCAACGGCATCAGGGCGACTATCGGCAACACAAAGAAAGTAATCAGGATTTCTGTAACCATCACCCAACTAACTCCTCGATTACGCATAATCACATGAAAACCGTCGCGCATATCGTTCAATACACTCTTAGCTGAGATATTTTCCTTCTTCGGATTCGGAATGTAAACAAACAGTAGGGAAGTGCAGGCAATGATTGCGCCTGCCACATCCAATAACATGACTACACTCATATCGAATGCCAGAAGCAGAACCGCTCCCAACGCAGGGCCACCGATATTACAAATAGACTGGATAGCCTGGTTAATTCCTGCAATACGGGTCAGCTCCTTTTCCGGAGCCAACAATGGAATAGATGATTTCATTGCCGGTGAATGGAACGAACCACCAATGGGACGAAGCGCCAATAATATATAGATGTGCCACAATTCCACTACATCCAAGTAAAATAACAAAGCGATGACACCGGAACAGAGTGCAACGAAACTATCTGCACCTATCATAGTCCATTTCCGGTTCCAGCGATCCACATATACGCCTGCAAATGCCCCTAACAAGGCTTGCGGCAACAAGGCGGCGATCATGGCAAAGGACAAAACTTCCGCAGAACCCGTTTTGAGACTAATCCATAAGACGATAGAGAACTGAGCGATGGAACTACTTAATATAGAAAATAGTTGCCCGCTCCATATTATGATAAATTTTTTCTTCCAATTATTCATGATGAGAGTGAAACAAGGTGAGATTAAAAAAGGTTCTGAAATTCAATTGTTTTCAGAACCTTATCTTCGTACACCCTCAGGGACTCGAACCCTGGACCCATTGATTAAGAGTCAATTGCTCTACCAGCTGAGCTAAGAGTGCATCGTTTTTCTTATTTGCGGGTGCAAAAGTAGTCCTTTTATTTTATTCATCCAAGCAAAATAATTTTTTTTTTCGATGAAAGCGGCTTTTTTTAATCAAACTCATACAAGTCGGAGGGAGTGCTACGCTTTAAAGCGCAGAGTTGCACATCTTTACCTACCAATATACCTTTACTCTTTAATTTCCATTCCACCGTCTTGTAAGCAAGTTCCGGATGATTATTGTCTTTGCTCAAATGGCAAAGCCAGATATATTTCAGATCTTCCGTGATATTTTCAGCCAGGAACTCGGCAGTTGCAATATTGCTCATGTGTCCCGTACGGCTGGTGATGCGCTCCTTTAAATACTGCGGATATGTACCCATACGCAGCATTTCATCATCATAGTTAGCTTCCAGTATCAGGTAGTTCGCTTTACGGATAAACTTGGCAGCAGTAGGGGTGATTTCACCAAGGTCGGTAAGGAACGAGAATACTTTTCCGTCGATTTCAATGCAATAACCCACATTGTCCGTACCGTCGTGGGGAACTTCGAAAGACTCAATGTGAAAATCTTCCAGTACCATCGGTTCTTCTTTCTCCAGATAATGAACGGAAGAGTGGAGCTTCTCCGTCATGCAATAACTTTTGTTGATTCCTTCGTGGATACGTGCAGTTGTGTAGACAGGGATGTGCAGTTTCTCACCCAGTCCGCCTACAGCTTTGATATGGTCTGCGTGGTCGTGTGTAACAAATACCGCGCGTATTGTTTCCATACCGATGCCCACCTCCTTCAATGATTTCTTAATAGTACGTACCGCTATACCAGCGTCAATAAGTATTCCGTATTTTTCAGTACCTATATAATAGCAGTTGCCACTACTTCCGCTCGCAAGGCTTATAAATTTTACTTTCATTATGTTCTCCTCAATTTAGAAAAAGCCGCCACTTTTATGGCAAAGTGACGGCAAATATACATAAAAAATGAGATATTCAGATCTTGGTTTTCTTCTTTTTGTCGATGGATTGGGTGATTTTGGCAAATACTAACAATGCCAGTGCAGATATCAGACCGATAGCGGCGAAATAGTACCAGATATAATGCGCATTGGTGCTGGCAGCCTCCCATGCTTCACGAGTCTCAAAGAGGACAGGATCGGGACAGTATTTTGTCAACAATACTCCCGCGATACCAAAACCGAAGATGGAAGATAGGAAGGAATGGAGATGGCTAAATCCAAGATACATACCTTCTTCACCCTTAGGCGCTTGCAGGGAGAAGTACTCCAGATAACGCGGTGAAATGAAACATTCTGCCAAAGCCTGTATCACAATACCGGCTATCATCATTAATGTGATATTGCTCATTCCGCTTATCACGTCATTTTCAAGCAGGTTACCGCATGCCATCAGCAGAGCCGAAAAGGGGATAAGGAACATACCGATATTCATGGAAGTAATAGCTGACCGTTTTGCCATCAAACGCGTCACGAAACTAACGCAGCAAACCACTACAAACGGATTTACATTGGCTATCCAACCCGGCTTGGCAGTTTCGCCCGCCATACGGATTACATATTTAGGCATCGTAGCGTATAACTGTTGCTGCACCATCCAGAATCCCGTTATAATCAGGATAAGAATCAGCAGACGCCAGTTTGTAATGATGCGCAGAAAACCCTGACCGATTTCACGCATACTTTTTCCTTCGCCTGCCGTATGGGTAGATTTATAGAGCAGAACAACGGAAAGTAATGCCAATATTGTCATCGTAGCAGAGAAATAGTTGATATAGATATACGCCTGCTCTCCAATAACATTCCGCAACGGGTCAATCACTGTTTTTCCGGTAAATGCACCAATATTCACCATCATATAAAAAATGGAATAACCGCGTGCACGATTTGCTTCCGTAGTTTCTTTTGCCACTGAAGCCGAAATAATGGATTTGATAAACGATCCGCCCACCATGATAACAAACAGCACAGGAACGATCATCCAGCGGCTATCGCTATCCGGCAGTCCGGTGAAACGGGTTGCTTTGCCATATTCCACCAAACCGGCAGCTTCCAGCAGGGTAGGGAGAATTCCTAACCCCAAATATCCGACAGACAGCAGCGAAAAAGCAACAATCATGGATTTCCGGAAACCTATCTTATCGGCATAAGCACCCGTGAAGATAGGCAAAAGATAAAGACCACCGGAAAATAAACCGGAAATCATACTCGCTTCAAGGTCGTTGAAGCCTAAAATAGAAGAAAGATAAATGGTGAGAACGATAAAAACGGCATAATACGCCATACGTTCGAACAGTTCGACCGTGTTGCTTACCCAAAAGGCTTTAGTGAACCCTTTAGATACATTTTTGGGTGATTGAGTCATCCTAATATTATGTTGTTAGTGAAAAATTAAGCGCAAAAATACATTTTTATGAAATTATATGCAAATTTCTTTCATATTTGCCTATTGTAAAAGTGAGAGAACGCTTTGTTTTTTCAATAAGATTCGTATCTTTGTTCTGTAATTTTTCAGCATAAAACTATGACAATAGCAGTTGATTTCGACGGAACTATAGTAGAACATCGCTATCCCCGTATCGGTAAAGAAATCCCTTTTGCAACAGACACTTTAAAACTGTTGCAGCAAGATCAGCATAAGCTCATCTTATGGAGTGTGCGCGAAGGTGAGCTTCTGGAAGAAGCCGTTGCCTGGTGCAAAGAAAGAGGAGTGGAATTCTATGCTGTCAATCGTGATTATCCCGAAGAAAAGCAGCAGGACTGTGGATTTTCCCGTAAACTGAAAGTAGACCTTTTCATTGACGACCGCAATCTGGGCGGATTGCCCGATTGGGGACTTATCTATCAGATGATTAAAGAACATAAAACGTTCCGAGATATCTATACGCAAGGTAATATTCCTGCGGAACAGGACAAAAAGAAGAAGTGGTGGTTTTAGAAAATACCGTCCGGACTTTACCTAACCTATGAAAGTCCGGAACAGTATCTTCATTGAGAAGAAAAAAAAAGTGAGATGAAAAAATGAGTGTATATTACTTATGCTTTTTATGAGTATCTCTGTAACCATAACTATCTCCGTAGCCATATCCGTAACCATATTTCTTTTCCGCCAGATTACCAGCATTCACTACCAAAGATATTTGGTTCAGTTGCCCTGACCGCTGTATCTCTACAATTTCAGACAACACATTCTTGTGCGTATAATTCATGCGGCACACATAGAGTGTGAAATCAGTCACCTTGCTTAGGCTCAGTGTATCACTAATCAATCTTACCGGAGCCGAATCCACAATGATATAATCAAACTGTTCACGAAAATACGCGAATGCTTCTTTCAATCGGGCTCTCTCCAACAGTTCTGCCGGATTAGGAGGGATAGGTCCGGCAGGCGCAACGAATAATTGTTCGTGTGCCCCTGATGGGAAGATTATATCTTCCAGCTTTATCTCATTGTCCGAAAGGTAACTGGTCATACCTACATGACTCTTTATTCCGAAGTACTCCGCCAGTCTGGGACGACGGATATCCAGACCTACTACCAGTACCCGGCATCCCAGAAAAGCAAAGGTCAGAGCCAGATTGATGCTGATGAAACTTTTTCCTTCTCCGCTGATAGTGGAGGTCATCAGGATACACTTTTTATCGCTATCTTCGGTTAGAAAGCGCAGATGGCTTCTCATGCGGCGAAAAGATTCTTCCATGATACCGTTTTGTCCTTCTTCAATGCGATCACCTTCTTTGGTATAAGGAATAATCCCCATCACAGGGATTTGTGTACTCTCAACTTCTGCTACCGACCTAATTTTAGTACGGAAAATTCCTCCGAACAAAATAACTCCTGCCGTCATAACACATGCCAGAAACAGACTTCCGGCATAGATCATCATACTTCGCGGAGCTATCGGTCTGTCAGCAGATAGGGGAGCATCAATCACTCTTGCTTTGTTCATTGTGGCTGCCAAAGAAATAGCTGCCTGTTCACGCCGTTCAAGTAACATCAGATATAGGTTTGCCTTAATTTGCTGTTGACGGTCTATGTTATTGAACTCCCTTTCCTGCTTCGGCATATTTCCGATACGGGAGTTGAAATAATCGGTTTTACGTAGGATGTCAGTGCGCGCGATGCCGAGTCCGTCTTTTACACCGACCACAGAACTCACCACATTTCTTCTCAGCGCATCAATGCGAATATCCTGATTAACAACCGTCGGATTATCTGCCTTCATGGTGTTCATCAGCCGCTCACGTTCCAGCAGTTCCTTGTTATATTCGTTAATCAGTTGCATCAGCTCCGTATCGGCGATACCCGTATTCACCGGTAGTAGAGAGAAACGGTGTTTATCATCCAATAGATAATTATAAATATAGTTAGTCATATTTAGTTGCATCTCCACATCCAGCAACTTCTTTTCGTACTCATTGTTTGTATTCAGATCCAGAGTCATGTTGGTTTTCAAATCGCTCAGACGTTCTTTTTGTTTGTATTGCTCCAGATGCTTTTCTACAAATCCCAATTCGTTGCTGATACTGTCCAAACGTTCTTCCAAAAAGATGAGTGTATTTCCTGTCACCTTATTCTTATCATCCATTGCATCCCGGTTATAGACTTCGATCAACTTGGCAAGAAAGGATTCCGCACGATCCTTATCCGTATCCTTGAAGGTCAGACTGATGATGGAAGTTTTCTTCGAAGTAGTAGTGACCACCAGCTGACCGGAATAATAGTTCACGGCATCGATAGGACGGCAAATGCTTATCTTTATGGCTTCGGAAAACTGATGTCCGGGCAGTAATCTTAAAGTACATCGTCCGGCAGGAGTTTCTACAAAAGCAGGGAAACCTGTGAAAATCTCCGTTACACATATATCGTCCAAGGCACTGCTCACGGTATAGCGTTCACCTGCCTTCTCCACTTGTATCAGCAACGTTCCGCTCAATGTATCCATGGATGCTTTATCCATAGAAGCAATGATGGGCGGCATAGTGGTTTCATTATAGAAAAGTCCATCTTTCACCTTGTACTTTGTATGCAGATTCAGCTCATTAATCACTTGTAGCAGGATAGAGCGTGAACGCAATATCTCCATTTCATCTTCAATCTGTGTATTTGCAGAGGTGAGGGAAGAAGGAGCGACTTTCTGAAACAACTCGTCGATGGCCTTATTGCTTCCTTCCGAATCCTTGATGACAACAGAAGCCGTTGCCTGATAGACGGGAGTGGTTACATGTACATAAATGTATGCGCCGGTAAGTGCTACCACAGCAGCTAGCAGAAACCACCGCCAGTGCGCCAACAGTTTGTAGAAAAGTTCAATCAGGTCTATTTCTTGTTCCTGCATTTGATTACTGTCCATATGATTGGTGTTCATATATAGATTGTATTAGTAGTGATTTATACTTTTTATCGTAAAATGTTAACCATTAACCCCGCCAGGGATATGAGAATAGAGGTTATGGAGATCAGAAGATTGGTGGAAGAACCAATGTTGGCACTCTGTTTCTTTGCCTTGTTCGGCTCCACGTAAACGATGTCATTCTGCCGTAGATAAAAGTCGGGGGAATAAATAATGTTTTCATCATTCAGGTTGATGGTGACAAGATTTTGTTTGCCGTCTACAGTGCGGATAATGCGTACATTATCACGCTTCCCGTATATGGTCAGATCACCCGCCATTGCTACAGCTTCAAAAACATTCACCTGTTCGTTATTTACGGTATAGACTCCCGGGCGGCTTACTTCTCCAATTACGGAAATCTTATAGTTTACCAACCGGACAGTCACGATGGGACGCTCTTTCAAGTAACGTTCCAGTTTCCCCACAATCAGTTCAGAGGTTTCCTGAGTAGTCATTCCGCCTACTTTCAAAGTGCCGAGCACAGGAAAAACTATTTCCCCCTGATTATTCACCAGATAGTTTTGCAGGGTAGGTTGTGAAACTAAATTAGTGGAATTAATTCCGGTTTGTGAAGCAGGTACCACTAAATTGAAAGGCAAGGCGGCTTCCGGTTCAGAACAACTGACGGAGATGGTAAGCAAATCTTTAGGCATAATGTGGGCATCATATTCTATAAGAGTGTCCCGGAATTCCTCATTCAGCTTTTGCAAATAGGATACTTGCCTGCTTGATGAACAGGAAGAACAGAGCAGGCACAGAAAAGTTGCCGCACATAAGGCAGATATAGTATTTCTCATCATGTATATCCGGTGTCGAAAGTCCCATACGACACCTATAAATAAAATGAAAGCGTGGGAACTGTTGCCATTATCTGTCAAAGAGGTATCGCCAAACACCCAAGACACAGATAATGAGGCAACAGCCCACGCCCTACTATACATTTAGATATACAGCGAGCATGAGCGTTTTGTTGCCTATTATTCTCGTGTCTTTTTGAAATTGGCGATTTCCTTTGACAAGAATAATATGGTAAACGCTTCTAACTATTTAATATGTAACGCCTTAGGAGTATATCAGAATAACCCTAAAGATGTCGCAAAGTTAATGAATAATTTATAAAAGCCAATAACATCGGAAAAAATTCTCTCTCGTATATATAATATCTCATGTAAGTCTAAAGGATATATCAGTTATTATTAAAAGATAATGCTACTTACACCCGGGTGTAAGCAACACTATTCTTTAAAGAAGCGATGGCTGCGTATAAAAGAAAAGGAGCGCATCAATATAACTTTGATGCACTCCTTGCTATGGGTAAAAAGTAATTCTTCTTTTAGAACTTGAAGAAATTCTTTGCGTTATAGTAGCTGATATCTTCAATCATCTGGTTCACGCGGTCCATTTCAGAAGCCGGAATTTCACCATTTTCAATATCACGGCCAACAAGATTACACAATGTACGGCGGAAATATTCATGACGCGGATAGGAGAGGAATGAACGAGAGTCCGTCAACATACCTACGAAACGGCTCAACAGACCCAGTACGGAAAGAGCATTCATCTGTTTCTCCATACCGTCTTTCTGATCGAGGAACCACCAGCCGGAACCAAACTGTATCTTACCCGGAATCGTGCCATCCTGGAAGTTGCCCAACATAGTGGCAATAACTTCATTAGCGCACGGATTGAGGTTATAAAGAATAGTCTTCGTCAACTTGCCTTTGGAATTCAAGCGGTCGAGGAATTTAGACATTGCCTTAGCAGTAGTAAATTCACCGATAGAATCAAAACCGGTATCAGCACCAAGCAACTTGAACATCTTACTGTTATTGTTACGGATAGCGCCATAGTGGAATTGTTGTGTCCAGCCTTTTTCCCAGTCCATTTCACCGAAGATAACCAGCATAGCTGATTTGAATTTCAGGATTTCTTCCTTAGCCAGTTCCGTTCCACCATATACCTTATTAAATATAGCTTTGATTTCAGCATCTGTATAGTCTTCTGCATAGAATTCTTCAATACCGTGGTCGGACAATTTACAACCTTGTTCAGCGAAGAAGTCATGACGCTTGCGCAAGGCAGCTATCATATCATCGAAATTAGAGATAGCAACACCGCTTACTTCAGCCAGTTTCTCAACGTATGCACGGAAGTCAGCAGGAACTTCTACAGCCATTGCCTTGTCAGGACGCCATGTCGGCAACATCTTGATTTCAAAACCACTTTCGCGTGTTTGAATATGATATTCCAGAGAATCAATAGGATCATCCGTAGTACAAACAGCTTCCACATGATAACGGCGCATCATGCCACGAGCAGAGTATTCCGGTTGAGCCAGCTTCTCATTACACTCGTCATAAATCTCACGGGCAGTCTTCGGGCTCAGGATCTTATCGATACCGAACGCTGTCTTCAACTCCAGGTGTGTCCAGTGATACAAAGGATTACGGAAAGTATAAGGAACGGTTTCAGCCCACTTTTCAAATTTTTCCCAGTCGGAAGTATCCTTACCTGTGCAGAAACGTTCGTCTACACCATTGGTACGCATAGCACGCCATTTATAATGGTCGCCGCCCAACCAGATTTCAGTCAATGACTTAAACTGATAGTCGTCTGCTACCATTTTAGGGATTAAGTGACAGTGATAATCGATAATCGGCATCTTGGCCGCATGTTCATGATACAACTTCTGTGCGGTTTCTGTCTGCAACAAGAAGTTTTCATCCATAAATTTTTTCATTCTACTGTGTTTTTAGTATATAAAAATATTACTTTCTCTTTTCTATACCTATATAGTATTGATTGTAAAGCTAATAGGCAAGATATTGGTTTTTGCTTTTATTAACCGTTATCGAACACAAAAGTAGAAAATTTACTTGGAGAAACAAAATAATTCGTATCTTTGCCGCAAATATTTATAATATTTAAGTTTTAGACATTGAACCTTTAGTGCCTTAAAACGAATGAGACAAAGAATATGGAAAACAAGAACTACACCATTAAAGACATTGCCCGCATGGCGGGTGTTTCTGCCGGAACTGTGGACCGCGTGTTGCACAATCGGGGAGATGTTTCTGTTGCCAGCAGGGAGAAGGTTCAAAAAGTGCTTGATGAGATAGACTATCATCCTAATATGTTTGCCATTGGTCTGGCAGCCAAGAAGCGCTACCGTGTTCTGTGTATTATACCTTATTATGTGGAACATGACTATTGGCATTCCGTTGCAGAAGGTATCAACCGTGCCGCACAAGAGTTGTGTCCTTTTAATGTAAGCGTGGACTTTTTGTGCTACCATCATGCCGACCGGCTTTCTTATGAAAAAGCCTGCGCGAAGCTCCGCAAAGAAATAGTGGATGCCGTATTGATCGCCCCCAATTTCCGTGAAGAGACAATATCGCTGACATCTTATCTGGAAGGGAAAAAGATACCTTACGCATTTGTCGACTTTAATATAGAAGACACCCATGCACTCTGCTACATCGGCCAGGACTCCCAAACAAGCGGGTATATGGCTGCTAAAATCCTGATGCGCAAGTACAAGGAAGGACAGGAACTGATACTATTTCTTAATAATAAAAAGAATAGTCCGGCAGAAATACAGATGCAACGACGCATGGACGGTTTCATGAATTTTATTGCACAGGAACATGAGAATCTGGTGGTTCACGATGTAGTACTGAATAAAGAAGATGATGAAGCCAACCGCCGGACATTGGAAGATTTCTTTGCCGCACATCCCAAGGCAGTATTAGGAGCCGTTTTTAACTCACGTGTCTACCAGGTGGCAGGATATCTACAGGAAACAGGACACCATTTGGAAGGATTGGTTGGATATGACCTTCTGCCCAAAAACGTGGAATACCTGAAATCCGGTGAAGTAAATTATCTCATTGGACAACGCCCGGGACTGCAAGGATACTGCGGTGTAAAAGCTCTGTGCGACCATGTCGTATTCAAACGTCCGGTGACCGGTGTAAAGTATATGCCTATCGACATCCTGATGAAAGAAAACATCAATTTCTATTTTGAATTTGAATAAACATCATAATATCAATCATTTAAAAAACGTTTTTTAAGCATGAAAGCATTAAACAAACAGACCGCTTCCAAGGCTCAGCGCCCGGAACGTATCATTCAATTCGGTGAAGGAAACTTCTTACGTGCATTTATCGACTGGATCATTTATAACATGAACGAAAAGGCTGATTTCAATAGCAGTGTTGTAGTAGTTCAACCTATCGAGAAAGGTATGGTAGACATGCTGAATGCACAGGATGATCTTTATCACGTAAACCTGCAAGGATTGGATAAAGGAGAAACTGTCAATAGCCTGACAATGATCGACGTTATCAGCCGTGCACTGAATCCTTACACTCAGAACGATGAATTCATGAAGTTGGCTGAGCAACCGGAAATGCGTTTTGTAATCTCCAACACAACGGAAGCCGGTATCGCTTTCGATCCCTCCTGCAAACTGGCTGACGCTCCGGCTTCTTCTTATCCGGGCAAACTGACCCAACTACTGTATCATCGTTTCAAGACATTCAACGGTGATAAGAGCAAAGGTCTGATTATCTTCCCTTGCGAACTTATCTTCCTGAACGGTCACAAGCTGAAAGAAACCATCTACCAATATATCGAATTATGGCAATTGGGTGATGAATTCAAGACTTGGTTTGAAGAAGCATGTGGTGTATACGCTACGCTTGTTGACCGTATTGTTCCGGGATTCCCGCGCAAGGATATTGCAGCAATCAAGGAAAAATTACAGTATGATGATAATTTGGTGGTACAGGCTGAAATCTTCCACCTCTGGGTCATCGAAGCCCCGCAGGAGATTGCCAAAGAATTCCCTGCTGACAAGGCTGGTTTGAATGTATTGTTCGTTCCTTCTGAAGCACCGTATCACGAAAGAAAAGTAACGTTGCTGAATGGCCCTCACACTGTTCTTTCTCCGGTAGCTTACTTGTCGGGCGTAAACATTGTGCGTGATGCTTGTCAACATCCGGTTATTGGTCAGTACATCAATAAGGTAATGTTCGATGAGTTGATGGAAACATTGAACTTGCCGAAAGATGAGTTGAAGAAGTTTGCGGAAGATGTATTGGAGCGTTTCAACAATCCGTTTGTTGACCATGCCGTTACCAGCATTATGCTGAACTCTTTCCCGAAATATGAAACTCGTGACCTGCCTGGTTTGAAGACTTATCTGCAACGCAAAGGTGAATTGCCTAAGGGGCTGGTTCTCGGTTTGGCCGCTATCATCACATATTATAAAGGTGGTGTTCGTGAAGACGGTGCTGAGATCACCCCGAACGATGCTCCGGAAATCATGCAATTGCTGAAAGACCTGTGGGCAACAGGCGATACCCAGAAAGTAACCGAAGGCGTACTTGCTGCAACTTCTATTTGGGGCGAAGATTTGAATAACATCTCGGGACTTACCGCTGCTGTAAAAGCTAATCTGGATTCTATTCAGGAAAAAGGAATGTTGGAAACAGTAAAGGGAATTCTTTAATTAATCTACAAGTATCACAAAGGAGATAGGGCGGGGCGGAGGCTTCGCCCTATTTTTTTATGTTAAAGAACAGAACTGTGCATTTCATACTCAAATAAATTCTCTTTGTCACTTCTTTTGGGTATATTTAGAGCGTTAACTATTAAAAATCAAATGACTATGGGAAAGACATTATGTACTGTTCTCGTGGGGTTCTTATTCCCTTTATGTGTTTATAGTCAAACCTTGAACACATCTTATAATCTCCCTCGCTCAGGAGACAAACTAATGAAATGTCAGATAACCACTATTCAACCCAATAAAGGTACAAGGGGAAACATATTCATTTATTTATAATGGAGAAC
The DNA here is from genome assembly GCA_948566455.1 of uncultured Phocaeicola sp. GTDB lineage: Bacteria > Bacteroidota > Bacteroidia > Bacteroidales > Bacteroidaceae > Phocaeicola. Next base: position 7,756 of record CAOYQO010000011.1, on the reverse strand, counting down.
AACCGTTGCCATATAAAACATCCTTCGCTATGGATTATTGGGGATTTTACAATGGCGCAGAAAATATATCTTCACTTACCGGTTACCGCCACACACTTATACCCTCTATTGAAGGATTAGGAATTAATCAAAACGCACTTATAATTCAGGGACAGGAGCTACCAGCACAAACAGCTGTCAGGAATGCGAGTCGTAAATATATAACGGCTAATATGCTAAAAAAAATAACATACCCGACGGGAGGTAGTGTAGAATTCGAATTTGAACCTCATACTTTTACTAATGCCAAAGTCATTTCAAAAGAAGATTTAGAAAAGTATGCTCCTAAATTGGCATATTTAAATACGGTGAATAACAATAATGCAGAGTTTTCCACTCCATTTGTAACTTTCAATATTCCATTTGCACAAACTGTAACCATAAATGTAACAGTCCGTTTTGATGATTATTCAGCGAGTCAAGTCGAAGGTTCAGGAACAATTATCAGGCAGGTTGGTTCTACCGGAGGAGGTATTCTAAAATCATGTGACATCACAAAATGTAACTGATGAACATTCATATCATGTTGTTGAATCATTTACATTGGAAGCTGGGGATTATGTAATGTCATCTACTTTAGCGTCAACAGTTCCCAATCAAGGTTACACCGCCCGTAATGTTAGCGCTGCAACATTAACTTACAAATCACAAATATTCAATGTAGATATAGACACTTTGGAACATATTGGTGCCGGAGTGAGAATAAAAACTATTACCCAAAGGAATAATACAGGAGAAATCTTAGAGAGAACCAAATATCTTTACGAATTGGATAATCATAAAAGTTCCGGTCTGTTGATGATTCCTATTAACTTTGTGACTGATCATAATATCCGTCATGGTCTGGATAATTGTCCTATACATAGCATAGTAGACCATCAATTTCGCAGATATGATGCACAAACAGATGCTACACTTTGCTATTTTCCAGAGAACTACAGTGGACGCTTAATCAGGAAAAGTACATATGATGCAAATAATAAACTCGTAAAAGAAGAAATTAATGAATACTCCATTGCCAATAAGGCTAAAGAATTAGTCAATATAAAAGTCATAGACAATTATGTTGGTCCTGTAAATCATTGCCTTTCAATTGAAGCACATCCTTATTATAATCCATACATATATAATGGACGTTTTTTTATAACTTTATATCCATACATTGCTTATGACATCCAGTTAACTCAACAAACAGAAACTGAGTATTTCAATTCAGTACCAATAAGCAAAGAAAAACTTTATACATATAATCAACGTAATCAAATATCAACCTGTCAAACAAGTACCAGTCGTTCCGACTACATTCAGGAGACATATAAATATGCTGCCGATTCTTCTTTCTATAAAGATCACTTGGACTATAATGTACTTACTGCAATAATGAGATATAAACGTACATCAGGCAGTTCAACAGCCATTTTAGAAAATAAGTATGGAAATGCATTTACTAAATTCACATTGCTTTCAAGTACGGAGTCAAGCAATATATCACCCAAAAGACGTACTGTTTCATATAAGTATGATAGTAAATGGAATCCTGTCGAAGTAACCTATCAAGACAGTTCGTCGGTTGTTTATTTATGGGGATATAAATATTCCCGGATTATTGCAAAAATTACTAATATTACATATGCCAAAGTACTGTCTCGATTAGGAGAAAGTTCGTTGAATACTCTGTGTAGCTCAAATATCCCCAATAGTACTTCACTCTATAATTTGCAAAATATATTTTCTGATTGTGAAGTTACCACATGGCTTTATAATCCATTATACGGAGTTAGTGAAGTAAGGTCACCCAATGGATTAAAAACATTCTATGAGTATGATGCTATAGGCAGAGTTTCTGAGATAACACCACTTCTTCTCCATTAAACTGTCTTAATTACATGGTTAATGACAACGGAGCTTTGGTGTCCAGCAATCAGTATTACGCCGCAGGACAGTTATATGTAACCAAAAGTACTGATGAAGATAATAACGTTGAGTATACTTTTACAGATAAGTCGGGACATACCATATTAACACGACAAATCTCAGGAAGTCAAATTCTTGATACATATTATGTGTATGATGGACTTGATAATTTACGATACGTTCTTCAACCGATGTATCAGACAAATGCCAATCTGAATATGTATGCTTTCCAATATAAATATATGGGAAGACAATTGTGCATAGAGAAAAAGATGCCGGGAGCAGAAGCTATTAAATATGTATATGATAAGTTGGACAGACTCATATTCTCGCAAGATGGCAATCAACGGTTACAAAACGAATGGACTTTCTATTTGTATGATAGGTTGAATCGTCTTACAATACAAGGCATTTGTATGGAAATAGACCGGCTAAATTTAATTCCCGATGTAGTAGTAACTTGCTACAGAGAAAATAGCAATACAGGTTTGGGGGGAAGTGGATATTATTCTACATTTATACCGATTGATAAGGTCAAAGAAATACATATTGTGAATTATTACGACGATTATAAGTTTTGTTCATTAACAGGATTTTCCGGTGTACCACATTTCTCAATGGGCAGCAATGCCAAAGGCTATCTAACCGGTAATGTCGTTACTATTTTGGAAGATGGTAAGAAACTATATTCCGCTAATTATTACGATGTCAAAGGCAGAATGACAAAAAAGGTCTCAAGCAATCATATGAATGAATATGAAGTGGATAATATTACTTATTCCTTTACTGATAAACCATTAACAGCAAGTCATACACATACAGCAATAAATGCAACAGAATTATATACTTATGTTTATGATCATGCAGAACGCCTGCAAGAAGTAAGACACAAATTAAATGAGAATAGTGAAGTAAAGCTTGCTATCAATACCTATGATAAGTTAGGGAGATTAAAAACCAAAACACATCATGGCACTTCAGGACATAAGCTGACTTATGAATATAATATACGTAATTGGTTGACCCAAATCAACGGAAGACTTTTCGAACAAAATCTTTATTATAACACAGGGAGTGGAAGTCAATGTTATAATGGCAATATTGGAAGTATGACTTGGAAGAGTGGGGAAGACGGTATACGTGGTTATAAGTTTACTTATGATAATATGAGTCGCATGAGAAATGCTATTTATGGCGAAGGAACAAGTATCACTCCTCCTACAGGAAAAAATTTCTCAGAGAATGTGATCGGTTATGATTATAATGGAAACATTACCGGTCTACAAAGATATGGTAAGGTTAGTAGAAGTACTTATGGAAAGATTGATGATTTATCCATAACGTATGTGGGCAATCAACTTAATAATGTGACCGATGCCGCAACAGATCCTCTTTATAATGGTGCATTTAACTTCGTTGATGGCAATAAAACTTCTATTCAGGAGTACAAATATGACTCTAATGGTAATTTAGAACAAGATTATAATAAGAAAATAGCTAAGATTCAATATAATAGTTTAAATTTGCCAAGTGCACTACAATTCGCAAATGGTAATAGCACGGATTATTTATATGGTGCTGATGGTATGAAACGACGAGTAACCCATAAAACAGCAATTGCCAATATTTCCGTACCAATGGGACAGATAAAGGAATTGGCAAGTAGTCAGATTTCTCAGACTAATACTACTGACTATTGTAATAATGTGATCTATGAGAATGGAGTTCTAAGCATGATTCTCACTGAAGAGGGTTATGTGACGTTAAGTGGAGATGCTCCTATTTATCATTATTACTTGAAAGATCATCAAGGCAATAATCGGGTTGTCATAAATCAGGCAAGTACGGTTGAGCAGATTAACCATTATTATCCTTTTGGCGGTTTGTTTGAGGTAAATACTACTACTTCAGGTATTCAGTCTTATAAATATAATGGGAAGGAATTGGATAGAATACATGGGGTTGATTGGTATGATTATGAGGCGAGAATGTATGATGGGGCATTAGGGCGATTTACGACGGTGGATCCGTTGACGGAGAAGTATTATTCAACAAATCTTTATGCTTATTGCAAAAATAACCCTATTAACAGAATTGATCCAGACGGAAAGGATGATTATCTTTTAGAACCTAGAGGTAGATTGCATAATTGTACCCCTTATGCACAAAGAGGGAAAAGTGGCGTTGATAAACTCCATAGTTATTCAGGAAATAGCAAAAGCCCTATGGGGAAAAGTATTACAGTAAAATCCGGTTTACTCTCTCAAATGTTAGAAGTACAAAAGAAAGAAGAAGGATATAGTACTTATGGTAGCACTCGAAATATAGAGGATGCTGCAGAAGTTTTCAAATTTGCCGCAGATAACAGTAAGGCTGAATGGAAGTTCGATGTATACAATGATGATGGTGCATTTACAGCTGTTGTTGCTACGGATCAGAAAGAAAACAATGTTCAAAATGGAGATTACGCTCAAAAAGAATTGTCTGTAAATGGTACAAAAGTAGTAAATATTCATTCTCATCCTGATCCTAATGGTACTAAGGGAGGCTCTGATAAAGATATGGAGAATGCCAAGCGAAGTTCTGCAAGAAATGGTGTGTATTTTAAAGCTAACCAAACTTTATATGAATATAATGGTACCCAATCGAACATTAGAGAGATACCCATTCAAAGTGCAGTTGACCTTTTAAGGCAGTTAGGTATTTATTAAAAAGATATTGATCATGGATAGAACAAAAGCTATATTAATTTGTCTGTCGTGCATTCTTTGGGGCTGCACTTATAGGTCGAATGATTTCTATCAGAGGGCTATTAATTATGTCATTCCCCTTGTAGATAGCGGATATATCGTTGATGACTATATTCATCTATATGAGTTGGCAACGAACGATTCAAATAGTGTCTACGAAATCTCTGGCATGAATAGTCCGTTCAGTAGACCGGAATACCCGTCTAAAATAATAAGAGAGAAAGGTAAATACTTTTGTTTTACAGAATTGGATGAGCCAGAATTATCTGCAGAGCAAGTATATAAGTTAACTAATCAATACAATGCAACTTTTGAAAGTTCAAACTTAGATTTCTGGCTTCTAGGTATTTCCAAATATAAAAAAGATAGAGTATTAATCAAAGATAGTACAGTACGTGTTAGACTAATTGAGTATTCCGATCTTTGGCCTTATCTTTCAGGAGGTAAACCGAACGATAACGCTCTTTTCATGTGTTTGTCTTCTCACAACTTGGTGCTTTCGAGATCAGATACTTTAATTCCTGATAGTCTGATTTTTTATATACAAGAGGTTTCAGGCGAAATTGATATCTATAATAGAACCGATTCTGCATTTGTTTTCTTTCCTGATAACCAAGGGAGAACCTATACAGTCGTAAATGGAATTGATACACTTGAACTTTTTATACAAGAATCATTTCCTGTAGAAGTCGCTCCTCATGATTCTCAAACATTGCACTATGTAAGCAAAAAGAATAAGTCTTTTTTTCAGAATCTATCAACTAATCATACGTGGGATGCCTTATACAGGCTATTTTCTGATTCAACATTCTGCTTTTTGAAAGCAAATGGTGAAAATGTATCTATTCGTTTATTACACAATGATTTTCGTATTTCTAGTAAGATTATGGATGATTCTGGAAAAGTTTTAGATGAACTTTGGAATGAAAGAGTATTTAATAAGGAAGAACGCTTGCAAAGATTTTTTAGCTATTAAGAGAAAGTAGAAGAGTGATGATTGAGAGATTACAAAGATATGGCAAACTTAATGGCAATAATAGCGAGAATAATGCAGTGTTTATTCTTTGAGAGCATGAATAATCCTATTTTCTTTAAGTCACTACCCCAACAAGAACCATGGTATAAATTATATAATTTGCTTCGTGATTCAACTTTTTACTTTCAAAATGAAAAAGGAAAGTATATAAAATATTCTATTCCTTTTGGTGATACCTATTGGCTTTTTGGTGTAAAGGATAGTCTAGGACATAATTTGTATGATCTCTATAAAAGAGGGGTAAAAGAGAATTTGAAGAATATAGAAAGTTTTGATGAATGGGATTCTAATTGATATCATACAGGTATTCAGAAAACGTCATGGAGATTTGGGAAGCTTGATTACAATTGAATATTCATTAGTTATTGATTCTGTTGATGTGTCCGGACGTTATATTCCCGAATTATCAGGTATCCATTTTTTATATAGTCGAGACAGTTTAATCAACAGACAAACAAATGAAAAATATTACAATCAAAAGTTCGTAAAAAAATAGAAAGCATACACTAAAAGCTACTAATTGTGACTAAAGAATACATCTGAAGGAGGTTATCAGGGAATTCAGCGATCGCTGAATTCAACTTTTAAATGGGCAGTGTCCACAATTTTGTGTAAATGAGAAAACAGGATTCAGGTATATATTCCCTTATATCTGAATTCTGTGCTCAAATATAAGCATAAATTGATTCATAATCAATCCCCAATTAGAAATAGGCATCGTCCATTTCTTCTCAATCTCCATCAGAGACAGATAGACCGTTTTCTTCACGGCATCATCAGAAGGAAAGGAAAGTTTTGATTTCGTGTACTTTCTGATTTTCCCGTTCAGATTTTCAATGAGATTGGTAGTGTAGATTATTTTCCTGATTTCCAAAGGGAATTGGAAAAACACGGTCAGGTCATCCCAGTTATTTCTCCATGAAAGTATGGCATAAGGATATTTCCCTCCCCATTTCTTTTCCAGATTGTCCAGTTCAAGGGCAGCAGCTTCCTTGTTGGGTGCGTTGTAGATATTCTTCATGTCAGCGGTAAACTCCTTCTTGTCCTTGTAAACAACGTATTTGCAGGAGTTTCTGATTTGATGCACAACGCAGATTTGTGTGGAGGATTGAGGGAACACGCCACGTATGGTGTCGGTAAATCCGTTCAGATTGTCCGTGCAGGTAATAAGAATATCCTGTACTCCACGTGCCTTCAGGTCGGTAAGGACACCCATCCAGAAAGCGGAACTTTCCGTTTTGCCTACCCACATACCCAAGACTTCCTTCAAACCGTTCTGTTTAAGTCCGACACAAAGGTACACCGTCTTGTTGATAATCTTTCCGTTGTCACGTACCTTGAAAACGATACCGTCCATCCATACTATCAGATATACAGGGTCAAGAGGACGGTTCTGCCACTCCAGTGCCGCCTGGTTTACCTTGTTGGTGATAACGGATATGGCAGAAGTGGAAAGTTCGATTTCATAAATCTCTCGCATCTCTTCCTCGATGTCTGACACACTCATTCCTTTGGCATAGAGTGAGATGACGAGTTTTTCGATGGATAAGCCACGGCTCTCATGTTTGGGGACGACTACAGGATCGAACTCGCCGTTACGGTCACGGGGAACAGAGATGACGGATTCACCGTGTTCGGTCTGGATCTTCTTGGGATATTTGCCGTTACGCGAGTTGCCACTGTTGTTGCCACTTACGGAGTTCTTTTCATAACCTAAGTGAACATCCATTTCACCCTCAAGCATCTTCTCCAATACTTGTGCATGGAGCTGTTTGAGGAACTTGCTTACATCGGCTTCTGTTTTAAACTGGCTCAGAAATTCTTTACTCAGAACTTCATCGGGCACTGCTTGATTCTTTACTGTCATTTTCTTCGGCATTTTGCAAAGTTAGAAATAATAAAAATACGGAACTCATTGCTGAATCCCGTATTCATCATTTACACAAAACTTTGGATAGTGCCTTTAAATGCGACTCCTTCCTTTGATTTCTGATTTCCCCTTTTCCTTGTATTTTAG
>CAOYQO010000010.1 GCA_948566455.1 uncultured Phocaeicola sp. | reverse complement strand
CTATGGACTGTACAGGTGAAATCACTTTGCCGGAAGGAACTGAAATGGTAATGCCTGGTGATAACGTAACTATTACAGTTGAGTTGATCTACCCGGTTGCATTGAATGTAGGTTTGCGTTTTGCTATCCGTGAAGGTGGACGTACTGTAGGTGCAGGTCAGATTACAGAACTTCTTGACTAATCACTAGATAATTAATATAATCAGTTCTCGGTCGTAAGACACCGGGAACTGATTTTTACGGGAGTAGCTCAGTTGGTAGAGCACCGGTCTCCAAAACCGGGTGTCGGGAGTTCGAGCCTCTCCTCCCGTGCTAAACTTGAAAGAATATGTTTCAGAAAGTAGCAAATTATTGTAAAGAATCTTATGACGAATTAGTCCATAAAGTATCATGGCCTACTCGTAAAGAACTTTCTAGTAGCGCAGTGGTTGTTTTATATGCTTCCCTACTCATTGCGCTAGTTGTTTTTCTTATGGATTCAGCCTTCCAGTTTGTAATGGAGGATATTATCTATCCGCACTAATTAATTGAATAAAATGTCTGAGATTGAAAAAAAGTGGTACGTATTACGTGCTGTTAGTGGAAAAGAAAGCAAGGTTAAGGAGTATCTTGATGCTGACATTAAGAACAGTGATCTTAGCGAGTATGTGTCTCAGGTGTTGATTCCTACCGAGAAAGTGTATCAGGTTCGCAATGGTAAGAAAATTGTGAAAGAAAGAAGTTATCTTCCCGGATACGTTTTAGTCGAGGCCGCTTTGGTCGGTGAGGTTGCTCATCATTTGAGAAACACCCCGAATGTAATCGGTTTCTTGGGAGGTTCCGAAAATCCGGTTCCTTTGAGACAATCGGAAGTGAATCGTATACTTGGTACGGTGGATGAACTTCAGGAAGGTGGTGAGGAACTTAATGTACCTTATACCGTAGGAGAAACAGTGAAAGTTACCGTTGGACCGTTCAGTGGCTTCAGTGGTCTCATTGAAGAGGTGAATACCGAAAAACGGAAGTTGAAGGTTATGGTTAAGATCTTCGGACGTAAAACTCCGCTGGAACTTGGCTTTATGGATGTCGAGAAAGAATAATGCATTCTGTTACGTGCATTGGACTTTCGCTATAATTAATATATAAAAATTAGAAACAAAATGGCTAAAGAAGTTGCTGGACTAATCAAATTACAGATTAAAGGAGGCGCTGCAAATCCATCACCTCCCGTTGGACCTGCTTTGGGTTCTAAGGGTATTAATATCATGGAATTTTGCAAGCAATTCAATGCCAGAACCCAGGACAAAGCAGGTAAGATTTTACCTGTAATCATTACCTACTACGCAGATAAGTCTTTTGATTTTGTTATCAAGACTCCTCCCGTAGCTATTCAATTGCTTGAATTGGCTAAGATTAAGAGTGGTTCTGCTGAGCCTAACCGTAAGAAGGTTGCCGAAATTACTTGGGAACAAGTTCGTACGATTGCTCAGGACAAAATGGTTGACTTGAACTGCTTCACTATCGAGTCTGCTATGACTATGGTAGCTGGTACAGCTAGAAGTATGGGTATCGCTGTAAAAGGGGAATTCCCGGGTAATAACTAATAAACTTCAATTATAATGGGTAAACTGACAAAAAATCAAAAGTTGGCTGCAGAAAAAATTGAAGCAGGGAAAGCATACTCACTGAAAGAAGCTGCACAGTTAGTTAAAGATATTACTTTTTCTAAGTTTGATGCTTCATTAGATATTGACGTACGTTTAGGTGTAGACCCTCGTAAAGCTAACCAGATGGTTCGTGGTGTAGTTTCATTGCCTCACGGAACAGGTAAGCAAGTGCGTGTTTTGGTTCTGTGTACACCTGATGCTGAAGCTGCTGCAAAAGAAGCTGGTGCTGACTATGTTGGTCTTGATGAATATATTGAAAAGATCAAAGGTGGATGGACTGATATTGATGTAATCATTACAATGCCGTCTATCATGGGTAAGATCGGTGCTTTGGGTCGTGTTCTTGGTCCTCGTGGATTAATGCCGAATCCGAAGAGTGGTACTGTAACTATGGATGTAGCTAAGGCTGTTAAGGAAGTTAAGCAAGGTAAGATTGACTTTAAGGTTGATAAGAGCGGTATCGTTCATACTTCAATTGGCAAGGTTTCTTTCACTGCAGATCAGATTCGTGATAATGCGAAAGAATTTATCGCTACTATCATTAAATTGAAACCAAGTTCAGCTAAGGGTACTTATATTAAGAGTATTTATCTTTCAAGTACTATGAGTAAGGGTATCAAGATTGATCCCAAAACTGTAGAAGAAAACTAACAATAAGGAGGAATCATGAGAAAGGAAGATAAAGGCGTTATTATTGGTCAGTTGGCTGAAACCGTTAAGCAATACGGACATTTCTATTTGGTTGACACAACTGCTATGGATGCAGCTAAGACAAGTGAACTGAGAAGAAAATGTTTCAAAGCAGGTATTAAGCTGGTTGTTGTGAAGAATTCTTTGCTTCACAAAGCTCTGATGAGCATGGAAGGTGTTGATTTCTCTCCGTTGTTCGATTCTTTAAAAGGTACAACTTCAGTAATGTTTAGCGAAGTAGCTAACGCTCCTGCAAAGTTGTTGAAAGAATACAAAGAGGAAATTCCTGCATTGAAAGCAGCTTATGCTGAAGAAGGTTTCTATGTAGGTGCTAATCAACTGGATGCTCTTTGCAACATTAAGAGTAAGAATGAAGTTATTGCTGATATTATTGCATTGCTGCAATCACCGGCGAAAAATGTTATTTCTGCTCTTCAATCAGGTGGTAACACCATTCATGGAGTTCTTAAGACTCTGGGCGAACGTGCCGAATAATCAATTTTATAATCAATTAGTAACAAACAATTAAAATCATACAAAAATGGCAGATTTGAAAGCTTTTGCAGAACAATTAGTTAACTTGACAGTAAAAGAAGTTAATGAACTTGCAACTATCCTTAAAGAAGAATACGGTATTGAACCTGCTGCTGCAGCTGTAGCTGTTGCTGCTGGTCCTGCTGCTGGTGCAGCTGCTGCTGAAGAAAAAACATCTTTTGATGTAGTTTTGAAGAGCGCTGGTGCTGCAAAATTGCAGGTTGTTAAAGCCGTTAAAGAAGCATGTGGTCTTGGCTTGAAAGAAGCTAAAGACATGGTAGACGGTGCTCCTAGCACAGTAAAAGAAGGCTTGGCTAAAGACGAAGCTGAATCACTGAAGAAAACTTTGGAAGAAGCTGGAGCTGAAGTTGAGCTTAAATAATATTAGCCTGAGTATCAGGTAATACGGTTAGGAATCCTCTGGTAGAGGATTCTTAACCTTTTTGTGTCTATATTATTATTAAGTTCTACAAAATATTAACAAATGTCTTCAAATACTGAAAATCAAAGAGTTAATTTTGCTTCCATCAAGAATCCGATGAAGTATCCGGATTTCTTGGAAGTGCAATTGAAGTCATTCCAAGACTTTTTACAGTTGGATACCCCGCCCGAAAAGCGTAAGAATGACGGGCTGTATAAGGTGTTCGCTGAAAACTTCCCTATTGCTGACACTCGTAATAACTTTGTCCTTGAATTCTTGGACTATTACATTGATCCGCCTCACTATTCAATAGACGAGTGTTTGGAGCGCGGGCTCACATACAGCGTGCCTTTGAAAGCAAAACTGAAGTTGTATTGTACTGATCCTGATCATGAAGATTTCGATACGGTTATTCAGGATGTTTATCTGGGTCCTATTCCGTATATGACTCCGAAAGGAACTTTTGTTATTAATGGTGCTGAGCGTGTAGTTGTTTCTCAGTTGCACCGTTCTCCGGGCGTGTTCTTTGGTCAGAGCGTACATGCTAACGGTACTAAATTGTACTCTGCCCGTATTATTCCATTCAAAGGTTCATGGATCGAATTCGCTACAGATATTAACAATGTAATGTATGCGTATATCGACCGTAAAAAGAAATTGCCTGTTACTACTCTGTTAAGAGCTGTAGGTTTTGAAAATGATAAAGATATCCTCGAAATCTTCAATTTGGCTGAAGACGTTAAGGTTAATAAGACTAACTTGAAGAAAGTCGTAGGAAGAAAACTCGCTGCTCGTGTTTTAAAAACATGGACAGAAGATTTCGTAGATGAAGACACAGGTGAAGTTGTTTCTATTGAACGTAATGAGGTTATTATCGACCGTGAAACTGTGATTGAAGAGGATCATATCGATGAAATTATAGACTCAGGCGTTCAGAATATCCTTGTTCACAAGGAAGAAGCGAATTCATCCGACTACTCTATTATATTTAATACCCTTCAGAAAGACCCGAGCAACTCTGAAAAAGAGGCTGTACTTTACATTTACCGTCAGTTGCGTAATGCAGATCCGGCTGATGATGCCAGTGCTCGTGAGGTTATCAATAACCTGTTCTTCTCTGAAAAAAGATATGACCTTGGCGAGGTAGGACGTTACAGAATCAACAAAAAGTTGGGACTGACTACGGACATGGATGTGAAGGTATTGACAAAACAAGATATTATTGAAATCATTAAGTATCTGATTGAGCTGATTAACTCTAAAGCGGATGTTGATGATATTGACCACTTGAGTAACCGTCGTGTACGTACTGTAGGAGAACAGTTGTCCAATCAATTTGCGATTGGTCTGGCACGTATGTCTCGTACCATCCGTGAGCGTATGAATGTGCGTGACAATGAAGTGTTTACTCCGATTGATTTGATTAATGCGAAGACTATTTCTTCTGTTATCAATTCATTCTTTGGAACAAATGCTTTGTCGCAGTTCATGGATCAAACTAATCCATTGGCTGAAATCACTCACAAGCGTCGTTTGTCAGCGTTAGGACCTGGTGGTCTGTCACGTGAACGTGCTGGTTTTGAGGTTCGTGACGTACACTATACTCATTATGGTCGTTTGTGTCCGATTGAAACTCCTGAAGGTCCGAATATCGGTTTGATTTCTTCTTTGTGTGTGTATGCTAAGATTAATGAACTTGGCTTTATTTCAACTCCTTATCGTAAAGTAGCTGATGGTAAGGTGGATATATCTGATGAAGGTATTGAATATCTGACAGCCGAAGAGGAAGAGGATAAGATAATCGCTCAGGGTAATGCTCCATTGGATGATGAAGGCAAATTTGTTCGTGAGAAAGTAAAAGCTCGTCGTGATGCTGATTATCCTGTTGTTACTCCTGACCAGGTAGAGTTGATGGATGTTTCTCCACAGCAGATTGCTTCTATCGCTGCTTCTTTGATTCCGTTCTTGGAACATGACGATGCTAACCGTGCATTGATGGGATCAAACATGATGCGCCAGGCAGTTCCTTTGTTGCGTACAGAGGCTCCTATTGTAGGTACAGGTATTGAAAAACAGTTGGTTGAAGACTCTCGTACTCAGATTGCAGCAGAGGGTGATGGTGTTGTAGAATATGTCGATGCAACAACTATTCGTATCTTGTATGACAGAAATGAAGATGAAGAATTTGTAAGCTTTGAACCTGCTTTGAAGGAATACAGAATTCCTAAATTCCGTAAGACTAATCAGAGCATGACCATTGACCTCCGTCCTACTTGTGATAAAGGACAGCGTGTGAAGAAGGGTGATATCCTGACTGAAGGATATTCAACTCAGGGTGGTGAGCTTGCATTGGGTAAAAACCTGTTGGTGGCTTATATGCCTTGGAAAGGTTATAACTACGAGGATGCTATTGTATTGAATGAACGCGTTGTACGTGAGGACTTGCTGACTTCTGTACACGTTGATGAATATATTTTGGAGGTCCGCGAAACGAAACGCGGTATGGAAGAATTAACTTCTGATATTCCTAACGTGAGTGAAGAAGCTACTAAAGATTTGGATGAAAACGGTATTGTACGTGTAGGTGCACGTATCGAACCGGGTGATATCCTGATTGGTAAGATTACTCCGAAAGGTGAATCAGATCCTTCTCCGGAAGAAAAATTGCTTCGTGCTATTTTCGGTGATAAGGCAGGTGATGTGAAGGATGCTTCATTGAAAGCTTCTCCGTCATTACGTGGTGTCGTTATTGACAAGAAGTTGTTCTCACGTGTTATCAAGAGCAGAAGTGAGAAGAATGCCGATAAGGCTATTCTGCCTAAACTGAATGATGAATTCGAAGAAAAGGCAGCAAAACTGAAAGATATCTTGATTGAGAAACTATTGGTTTTGACTAATGGTAAGGTTTCCCAAGGAGTGAAAGATTATTTGGGAACGGAAGTTATTGCCAAGGGGGCGAAGTTCACCAAACGCGATTTGGAATCATTGGATTATACTATTATCCAGTTGAGCAAGTGGACAGCTGATGCTCATAAGAATGACATGATTCGTGACTTGGTGATGAATTATTTGAAGAAATATAAAGAATTGGATGCTGAATTAAAGCGTAAGAAGTTTGCTATCACTATCGGTGATGAACTTCCTGCGGGCATTATTCAGATGGCTAAGGTTTATATTGCCAAGAAGCGTAAGATTGGTGTAGGTGATAAGATGGCGGGACGTCACGGTAACAAGGGTATTGTTTCTCGTGTGGTTCGTCAGGAAGATATGCCGTTCTTAGCAGATGGTACTCCAGTAGATATCGTATTGAATCCGTTGGGTGTGCCTTCTCGTATGAATATTGGTCAGATTTTCGAAGCCGTATTAGGTCGTGCCGGAAAAGAGTTGGGTGTGAAATTTGCTACTCCTATTTTTGACGGTGCTTCTATGGATGATTTAAATGAATGGACAGATAAAGCTGGATTGCCTCGTTATTGTAAGACTTATCTTTGTGATGGTGGTACAGGCGAACGCTTTGACCAACCTGCAACAGTGGGTGTAACTTATATGTTGAAACTAGGGCACATGGTTGAAGATAAGATGCATGCCCGTTCTATCGGTCCGTACTCCCTTATTACTCAGCAGCCGCTTGGTGGTAAGGCACAGTTCGGTGGTCAGCGTTTCGGAGAAATGGAAGTTTGGGCGCTTGAAGCATTCGGCGCAGCACATATCTTACAGGAAATCCTGACCATTAAGTCTGATGACGTTGTAGGACGCTCAAAGGCTTACGAAGCTATTGTGAAAGGTGAACCTATGCCAACTCCGGGTATCCCCGAATCTCTGAATGTATTGTTACACGAACTGAGAGGTCTTGGCTTGAGTATCAACCTTGAATAATAAAAAAATATAACTCTTTACATTATAAATAAGGAAGTATGGCTTTTAGAAAAGAAACTAAGATAAAGAGTAATTTCTCGAAAATCTCAATTGGCTTGGCTTCACCCGAAGAAATCCTTGAGAATTCGAGCGGTGAGGTGTTGAAGCCTGAAACGATCAACTACCGTACCTACAAACCGGAACGTGATGGTTTGTTCTGCGAGCGTATTTTCGGTCCGGTGAAAGATTACGAATGTCATTGCGGTAAGTACAAACGTATCCGTTATAAAGGTATTGTTTGTGACCGATGTGGCGTTGAAGTGACTGAAAAGAAGGTCCGTCGTGAACGTATGGGACATATTCAGTTAGTTGTGCCTGTAGCGCATATCTGGTATTTTCGTTCATTGCCGAACAAGATCGGTTATTTGTTGGGGCTGCCTACAAAGAAACTAGACGCTATTGTATATTATGAACGTTATGTGGTTATCCAGCCGGGTGTGAAGGCTGAAGATGGCATTAATAAATATGATTTGCTTTCTGAAGAAGAGTATTTGGATATCTTGGATACACTTCCTAAAGAAAACCAATATTTGGAAGATACAGATCCGAATAAGTTTATAGCTAAGATGGGAGCAGAAGCCATTTATGATCTGCTCTCAACTTTGGATTTGGATGCTTTATCTTATGAATTACGTCATAAAGCAAGTAATGATTCTTCGCAGCAACGTAAGAACGAGGCTTTGAAGCGTCTGCAGGTAGTTGAATCGTTCCGTGCATCTCGCGGACGTAATAAACCTGAATGGATGATTGTACGTATTGTGCCGGTTATTCCTCCTGAACTGCGTCCATTGGTTCCGTTGGATGGTGGCCGTTTCGCTACCTCTGACTTGAATGACTTGTATCGTCGTGTGATTATCCGTAACAACCGTTTGAAGCGACTGATTGAAATCAAGGCTCCCGAAGTGATTTTGCGTAACGAAAAACGTATGTTGCAGGAGGCTGTCGATTCCTTGTTCGATAACTCACGTAAATCAAGTGCAGTGAAGACTGACGCTAATCGTCCATTGAAATCACTGTCCGATAGCTTGAAGGGTAAGCAAGGACGTTTCCGTCAGAACTTGCTGGGTAAGCGTGTTGACTACTCTGCTCGTTCGGTTATCGTTGTTGGTCCTGAATTGAAGATGGGTGAATGTGGTATTCCTAAACTGATGGCTGCAGAGCTTTACAAGCCGTTTATCATCCGTAAGTTGATTGAACGTGGTATTGTGAAGACTGTAAAATCTGCAAAGAAGATTGTAGACCGCAAGGAGCCTGTGATCTGGGATATCTTGGAACATGTCATGAAAGGTCATCCTGTATTGCTGAACCGTGCGCCGACTCTGCACCGTTTGGGTATTCAGGCTTTCCAACCGCATATGATTGAAGGTAAAGCTATTCAGTTGCACCCGTTGGCTTGTACAGCGTTCAATGCCGACTTCGATGGTGACCAGATGGCGGTTCACTTGCCTTTGAGTAATGATGCGATTCTGGAAGCACAGATGTTGATGCTTCAAGCTCATAACATTCTGAATCCTGCTAATGGTGCTCCTATTACTGTGCCTGCACAGGATATGGTACTTGGTTTGTATTATATTACCAAGCTGAGAAAAGGGGCTAAAGGTGAAGGCTTGACTTTCTACGGTCCGGAAGAGGCTTTGATTGCTTATAATGAAGGTAAAGTGGATATTCATGCTATCGTCAACGTAGTGGTGAAGGACTTGGACAAAGATGGCAAAATCGTAGATGTGATGATGAAAGAAACCTCCGTAGGGCGTGTGATTGTAAATGAAATCGTTCCAGCGGAAGTGGGGTACTTGAATACCATTATTTCCAAAAAGTCTTTGCGAGATATCATTAGTGATGTTATCAAAGCTGTCGGTGTTGCACGTGCTTGTGAATTCTTGGATGGTATTAAGAACTTAGGTTACTATATGGCGTTCAAGGGTGGTCTGTCATTCAACTTGGGTGATATTATTATCCCGAAAGAAAAAGAAGAACTGGTAAAACGTGGTAATGAGGAAGTGGAACAGATTATGATGAACTATAATATGGGTTTCATTACTGACAATGAACGTTATAACCAGGTTATCGATACATGGACTCACGTGAACAGTGACCTGTCTGATATACTTTACAAGACGATTAAGAATGATGACCAAGGCTTCAATTCAGTATTTATGATGCTTGATTCCGGGGCCCGTGGTTCTAAAGAGCAGATTCGTCAGTTGTCTGGTATGCGTGGTTTGATGGCAAAACCGCAGAAAGCCGGTGCTGAAGGCGCACAGATTATTGAAAACCCTATTCTTTCAAACTTTAAAGAAGGTTTGTCTGTGTTAGAGTATTTTATTTCTACCCACGGTGCTCGTAAAGGTTTGGCGGATACAGCGTTGAAGACTGCTGATGCGGGATACTTGACCCGCCGTCTGGTAGACGTGTCGCATGATGTGATTATCAATGAAGAAGACTGTGGAACACTTCGTGGTTTGGTTTGTACGGCTTTGAAGAATAACGATGAAGTTATTGCTACTTTGTACGAACGTATTCTAGGACGTGTTTCTGTACATGATATCGTCCATCCTACTACTGGTAAACTGATTGTAGCCGGTGGAGAGGAGATTACAGAGGATATTGCGCAGGAAATCGAGGATTCTCCGATTGAAAGCGTTGAAATCCGTTCGGTATTAACTTGTGAATCTAAGAAAGGGGTATGTGCTAAGTGTTATGGACGTAACTTGGCATCCAGTCGTATGGTTCAGAAAGGTGAAGCAGTCGGCGTAATCGCTGCCCAATCTATTGGTGAGCCGGGTACACAGTTGACATTGCGTACATTCCATGCCGGTGGTATCGCAGGTAATATGGCTGCTAATGCAAGCATTGTGGCCAAGAATAATGCACGTTTGGAATTCGAAGAATTGCGTACGGTAGATACGGTTGATGAAATGGGTGAGGCTGTGAAAGTGGTAGTCGGTCGTTTGGCTGAAGTCCGCTTTATCGATGTGAATACAGGGATTATCCTGTCAACTCATAATGTGCCTTATGGTTCAAAATTATATGCTGCGGACGGTGATATTGTTGAGAAGGGAAAACTGATTGCTAAGTGGGATCCGTTCAACGCTGTTATTATTACAGAGGCTACTGGTAAGATTGAATTCGAGAGTGTGGTTGAAAACGTAACTTATAAGGTAGAGTCTGATGAAGCTACCGGTTTGCGTGAAATTATCATTATCGAGTCTAAGGATAAGACAAAAGTACCTTCTGCCCATATTGTAACCGAGGATGGTAATTTGATCCGTACTTATAACTTACCCGTGGGGGGGCATGTTGTGGTTGAAAACGGTCAGGCAGTGAAAGCTGGTGACATTATTGTGAAGATTCCTCGTGCTGTAGGCAAGGCTGGTGATATCACTGGTGGTCTTCCTCGTGTTACAGAACTGTTTGAGGCTCGTAACCCATCTAATCCTGCTGTCGTTTCTGAAATAGACGGTGAAATTACTATGGGTAAGATTAAGCGTGGTAACCGTGAAATTATTGTCACATCTAAGACAGGTGAAGTGAAAAAGTATTTGGTGAATCTGTCTAAACAAATATTGGTTCAGGAGAATGACTACGTTCGTGCCGGAACTCCGTTATCTGACGGTGCGATTACTCCTGCTGACATTTTGGCCATTAAAGGTCCCACGGCTGTACAGGAATATATCGTAAATGAAGTGCAAGACGTTTACCGTTTGCAGGGTGTGAAGATTAACGACAAACACTTTGAGATTATTGTTCGTCAAATGATGCGTAAGGTAGAAATCGATGAGCCGGGCGATACTCGCTTCTTGGAACAGCAGGTAGTGGATAAGCAAGAGTTCATGGAAGAAAACGATCGTATTTGGGGCAAGAAAGTAGTTGTTGACTCTGGTGATTCTCAGAATTTACAGCCGGGTCAGATTGTTACTGCCCGTAAGTTGCGTGATGAGAACAGTATGTTGAAACGTCGTGATTTGAAGCCTGTTGAGGTACGTGATGCTATTCCTGCTACATCTACTCAGATTCTGCAAGGTATTACCCGTGCCGCTTTGGGAACTTCAAGTTTCATGTCTGCTGCATCATTCCAGGAAACAACGAAAGTTTTGAATGAGGCTGCCATCAATGGTAAGGTTGATAGATTGGAGGGTATGAAGGAGAATGTGATTTGTGGTCACTTGATTCCTGCCGGTACCGGTCAGCGTGAATTCGAAAAGATTATTGTTGGTTCGAAGGAAGAATATGATCGCATTCTTGCTAATCGTAAGAATGTACTCGATTATAGTGAGGTAGAGTAATTTTTAATACATACACTGTAAAAGAGGCTGATTTCTGTTTAAGAAATCAGCCTCTTTAGGTTTATAGTAAATGCTATAGGAAAATTATATAGAATAATCAGTATGTTGTATTATTACAAATAAATGTCTATATTTGTACTCCAACCAAAGAATAGAAGTTGGGGACCTTGAAATTCAGAATATTTTTTTAATGCTAAAGTATAAAATCATGGAAAACGAAAAAAATAACAATCAGTTGCAGATAGAGTTGAAAGAAGAAGTAGCTCAAGGAACGTATGCAAATCTTGCCATTATTACCCATTCCAGTTCGGAATTTATTGTTGATTTTGTGCGTGTAATGCCGGGATTACCTAAAGCTGGAGTGCAGTCACGTATTGTACTGACTCCTGAACATGCAAAACGTTTGATGTATGCATTACAGGAGAATGTTGCAAAATACGAACGTAATTTTGGACCTATTCGAATGCCGGAAGAAATGAATGGGGGAAATAATGGACCGGATGGAAAAACATTCATTCCTCCTATAAGCGGATTTAAAGGGGAAGCATAAGGGCTTTTGTAGCAAAAATAACATAGTAGTCTGTTTTTCAAAAACTTTTTTGAGAAACAGACTATTTTTATTAGTAGAAAGTATTGTTTATTAAAATGTTATTCGTAACTTTGCAGCCCAAAATGTATAGTTTTGGACTTAGTACAGCAAATTAATAAACAATATATAATAATTAAAAATCAAACAAAATGCCTACTATTCAACAATTAGTAAGAAAAGGAAGAGAGGTTTTGGTTGAGAAGAGTAAATCTCCGGCACTGGATTCATGTCCTCAAAGACGTGGCGTTTGTGTTCGTGTGTATACTACTACTCCGAAAAAGCCGAATTCAGCAATGCGTAAAGTTGCTCGTGTGCGTCTGACTAACTCTAAGGAAGTAAACTCTTATATTCCGGGAGAAGGTCATAACTTGCAGGAACACTCAATCGTGTTGGTTCGTGGTGGTCGTGTGAAAGACCTTCCGGGTGTACGTTATCACATCGTTCGTGGTACTTTGGATACAGCAGGCGTAGCTGGTCGTACACAAAGACGTTCTAAATATGGTGCGAAGCGTCCTAAAGCAGGACAAGCTGCAGCTCCTGCAAAAGGAAAAGGAAAGAAGTAAATTGTAACTGAATTCCTGAAACAAAGAATATTAATTTAAGTTTTGGTTTGTTGGAATAAGCTATAAAGGTTGAGTAAATGCTTCAGAGGAAGCGTTGAAGTAAACGGAAAAAGTGCAGCCCCAAACAAAAACATTATTTTGAGAAAAAATGAGAAAAGCAAAACCAAAAAAACGTGTGATCCTTCCGGATCCGGTATTTAATGATCAGAAGGTTTCTAAATTCGTAAATCACTTGATGTATGATGGAAAAAAGAATACATCTTATGAGATCTTCTATGCAGCACTGGAAACAGTGAAAACAAAACTTCCTAATGAAGAAAAATCAGCTTTGGAAATCTGGAAGAAAGCTTTGGATAATGTAACTCCGCAGATTGAAGTAAAGTCTCGTCGTGTAGGTGGCGCTACTTTCCAGGTTCCTACTGAAATTCGTCCTGATCGTAAAGAGTCAATCTCAATGAAAAACTTGATTCTTTTCGCTCGTAAACGCGGTGGTAAATCAATGGCAGATAAACTGGCAGCTGAGATTATTGACGCTTTCAACGAACAGGGTGGTGCTTATAAGCGTAAAGAAGATATGCACCGTATGGCTGAAGCTAACCGTGCATTCGCTCACTTTAGATTCTAATCAAGTAATAATTAATAAGTAAAGGACGAAGATGGCTAAACATGATTTGCATTTGACCCGCAATATCGGTATCATGGCTCACATTGATGCTGGTAAGACAACGACTTCAGAACGTATTTTGTTCTACACTGGCTTGACTCACAAAATTGGTGAGGTGCATGATGGTGCAGCAACAATGGACTGGATGGAGCAGGAGCAGGAACGTGGTATTACTATTACATCTGCTGCTACTACTACTCGTTGGAAATATGCGGGAAATACTTATAAAATAAACTTGATTGACACTCCGGGACACGTTGACTTTACTGCTGAAGTAGAACGTTCTTTACGTGTCTTGGATGGAGCTGTTGCAGCTTATTGTGCGGTTGGTGGTGTTGAACCTCAGTCAGAAACCGTATGGCGTCAGGCTGATAAATACAATGTGCCTCGTATTGGTTACGTTAATAAAATGGACCGTTCTGGTGCTGACTTTTTCGAAGTTGTTCGCCAGATGAAGGATGTATTAGGCGCAAATGCTTGCCCTGTGGTAATTCCTATTGGTGCTGAAGAGAGCTTCAAAGGAGTTGTTGATTTGATCAAAATGAAAGCTATTTTGTGGCACGATGAAACAATGGGTGCAGATTATAGCGTAGAAGAAATTCCGGCGAACTTGGTTGATGAAGCTAATGAATGGAGAGAGAAAATGCTCGAAAAAGTGGCTGAATTTGACGATGCTTTAATGGAGAAATTCTTTGATGATCCTTCTACAATCACTGAAGAAGAAATCTTGCGTGCTTTGCGTGCAGGTACATTGAAAATGGATATCGTTCCGATGTTCTGCGGCTCTTCATTCAAGAATAAGGGAGTTCAGACATTGCTTGACTATGTTTGTGCGTTCTTGCCTTCTCCGTTGGATACACCTGCTATTGTAGGTACTAATCCGACTACAGGAGCAGAGGAAGACCGTAAACCTAGCGAGGATGAAAAAACATCAGCTTTGGCATTTAAGATTGCAACTGACCCCTATGTCGGACGTTTGACTTTCTTCCGCGTTTACTCTGGTAAGGTAGAGGCTGGTTCATATATCTATAACACTCGTTCGGGTAAAAAAGAACGTGTATCACGTTTGTTCCAAATGCACTCAAACAAACAGAATCCTGTAGAGGTGATTGGAGCTGGTGATATTGGTGCCGGTGTTGGTTTCAAGGATATCCGTACAGGTGATACGTTGTGTGATGAAGATGCACCGATCGTATTGGAATCAATGGAATTCCCTGATCCTGTAATTGGTATTGCAGTTGAACCTAAGACTCAGAAAGATTTGGACAAGTTGTCTAATGGCTTGGCTAAACTGGCTGAAGAAGACCCGACATTTACTGTTAAGACTGATGAGCAGTCCGGTCAGACTATTATTTCCGGTATGGGTGAGCTTCATTTGGATATTATTATCGACCGTCTGAAACGTGAGTTTAAAGTAGAATGTAACCAGGGTAAACCTCAGGTTAACTATAAGGAAGCTATCACTAAGACTGTTGAATTGCGTGAAGTTTATAAGAAGCAGTCTGGTGGTCGTGGTAAGTTTGCCGATATCATTGTGGCAATCGGTCCGGTTGACGAAGACTTTACACAAGGTGGTTTGCAGTTTATTGATGAAGTGAAGGGCGGTAATGTTCCTAAGGAATTTATCCCATCAGTTCAGAAAGGTTTCCAGACCGCAATGAAGAATGGTGTGTTGGCAGGGTATCCGCTTGATTCACTGAAAGTAGTTTTGAAGGATGGTTCATTCCATCCGGTTGACTCTGACCAGTTGTCATTCGAGATCTGTGCTATCCAGGCTTACAAAAATGCATGTGCTAAAGCAGGTCCTGTATTGACTGAACCTATTATGAAACTGGAGGTTGTAACTCCTGAAGAAAACATGGGTGATGTTATTGGTGACTTGAATAAGCGTCGTGGTCAAGTAGAAGGTATGGAATCAAGCCGTTCTGGAGCTCGTATTGTAAAAGCTAAAGTACCTTTGGCAGAAATGTTTGGTTACGTAACAGCTTTGCGTACTATTACTTCGGGTCGTGCTACATCGTCTATGACTTATGATCATCATGCTCAAGTTTCCAGCTCTATTGCTAAGGCTGTACTTGAAGAAGTGAAAGGTCGCGTAGACTTAGTATAATAAAAAAAAGCAGGGGCTACGGGTTAGCGAATGACTCTTAATCCGGCCCCACTTTATATTTAATCATTTTTTAATTTAAAATTTAATGAGTCAAAAAATTAGAATTAAACTGAAATCTTACGATCACAACTTGGTAGACAAGTCTGCTGAAAAGATCGTTAGAACAGTGAAGGCAACAGGTGCTATTGTTAGCGGTCCTATTCCATTGCCTACACACAAGCGTATTTTTACGGTAAACCGTTCGACTTTCGTTAACAAGAAGTCACGTGAACAGTTTGAATTGTCTTCTTACAAGAGATTAATCGACATCTATAGCTCAACAGCTAAGACAGTAGACGCTCTGATGAAGTTGGAATTACCGAGTGGAGTTGAAGTAGAAATTAAAGTTTAATGCATTTAAAAATTAACTGAAATGCCAGGATTATTAGGAAAGAAAATCGGAATGATATCCGTTTTCAGTGCTGATGGTAAAAATGTACCATGCACTGTTATCGAAGCTGGTCCTTGTGTAGTTACTCAGATTAAGAGTGTTGAGAAAGACGGCTATGCAGCTGTTCAGGTAGGTTTCCAGGACAAAAAGGAAAAGCATACTACCAAACCTTTGATGGGGCACTTTAAAAAAGCTGGTGTAACTCCGAAGAGACACTTGGCCGAGTTCAAAGATTTTGAAACAGAATTGAATTTGGGAGACACTATTACAGTGGAGTTGTTCAATGATGCGGCTTATGTTGACGTTGTTGGTACTTCTAAAGGTAAAGGCTTCCAAGGTGTAGTTAAAAGACATGGATTTGGTGGAGTAGGTCAGACTACTCACGGTCAGCACAACCGCGCTCGTAAACCGGGTTCTATCGGTGCATGTTCTTACCCTGCAAAAGTATTCAAAGGAATGCGTATGGGTGGCCAAATGGGTGGTGACCGCGTTACTACACATAACTTACAGGTATTAAAAGTGATTCCGGAACACAATCTTCTTTTGATTAAAGGTTCGGTACCGGGTTGCAAAGGTTCAATCGTAATAATTGAGAAATAATGGAAGTTAACGTATTAAATATTAAAGGTGAAGACACCGGAAGAAAGGTTACGTTAAACGAATCTATCTTCGGAATTGAACCCAATGACCACGCTATCTATTTGGACGTTAAGCAGTTTATGGCTAACCAACGTCAGGGAACTCATAAATCTAAAGAAAGAAGCGAAATCAGCGGTTCTACTCGTAAATTAGGTCGTCAGAAAGGTGGTGGCGGTGCTCGTCGTGGTGATATCAACTCTCCGGTATTGGTGGGTGGTGCTCGCGTGTTTGGTCCTAAACCTCGTGACTATTGGTTTAAGTTGAATAAAAAAGTTAAGACATTGGCTCGCAAGTCGGCATTGTCTTATAAAGCTCAAGAAAACGCAATCATTATTGTTGAAGACTTCACATTTGAGGCTCCAAAGACTAAGGATTTCGTTTCTATGGTAAATAATCTTAAAATTGCTGACAAAAAGTTGCTTCTTGTTTTGCCGGAAGCTAATAAAAATGTATATTTGTCAGCTCGTAACATCGAACGTGCTAATGTAGCAATTGCTTCTGCATTAAATACTTACAATGTATTGAATGCTGAAACTCTTGTTGTTACAGAAAACTCGCTCAAGGCTATCGAGAATATCTTATCTTAATTTAAAAAGGAGGCTTAGATAATGGGAATTATTATTAAACCGTTGGTTACTGAGAAAATGACTGCAATTACCGAGAAGTTAAATCGATTCGGCTTTATTGTACGTCCTGAAGCTAACAAGTTGGAAATTAAGAGTGAGATTGAAGCTTTGTATAATGTTACAGTAGTAGATGTAAATACGCTAAAATACTCGGGAAAGAGTAAAAGCCGTTACACTAAGTCTGGAATCATCAATGGTCGTACGAATGCTTATAAGAAAGCTATCGTAACATTGAAAGAAGGCGATACTATTGATTTTTATAGCAATATTTAATAAAGATGGCAGTACGTAAATTTAAGCCCACAACACCGGGGCAAAGACATAAAATTATTGGTACTTTTGAAGAGATTACTGCATCGGTACCAGAAAAGTCTCTTGTATTTGGAAAGCGCTCAACAGGTGGTCGCAACAACGTTGGTAAAATGACAATGCGCTATATGGGCGGTGGTCACAAGAGAAAATACAGACTTATTGATTTCAAGAGAAACAAAGACGGTGTACCCGCAGTTGTTAAAACTATAGAATACGATCCGAATCGTTCGGCTCGTATTGCTTTGCTGTTTTATGCTGATGGTGAAAAGAGATATATTATTGCTCCTAATGGATTGCAAGTTGGTAGCACATTGATGTCTGGAGCGAATGCAGCGCCTGAGATTGGTAACGCACTTCCGCTTGAGAACATCCCCGTTGGTACTGTAATTCATAATATAGAATTACGTCCGGGCCAAGGTGCAGCTTTGGTAAGATCAGCTGGTAATTTTGCTCAGTTAACTTCAAGAGAAGGCAAGTATTGTGTGATTAAATTGCCTTCAGGTGAGGTAAGACAAATACTTAGTGCTTGTAAGGCTACTATTGGTAGCGTTGGTAACTCTGATCATGGATTGGAATCTTCCGGTAAGGCAGGTCGTACTCGTTGGATGGGGCGTCGTCCTCGCAACCGTGGTGTTGTTATGAATCCTGTTGATCACCCGATGGGTGGTGGTGAAGGACGCGCTTCAGGAGGTCATCCAAGATCACGTACAGGCTTGTATGCTAAGGGCTTGAAGACAAGAGCTCCGAAGAAACAGTCTTCTAAGTATATTATTGAGAGAAGAAAGTAATAACTGATTAATTGAGTAAATTATGAGTCGTTCATTAAAAAAAGGTCCATATATTAACGTTAAACTTGAAAAGAAAGTGCTTGCTATGAATGAAAGCGGCAAGAAGGTTGTCGTTAAGACTTGGGCTAGAGCTTCGATGATCTCGCCTGATTTTGTAGGGCACACAGTTGCAGTTCATAACGGAAATAAATTTATTCCTGTTTACGTTACAGAAAACATGGTAGGACACAAATTGGGTGAATTTGCACCGACACGTACATTCCGCGGCCATGCAGGTAATAAGAAAAAATAAGCAGGATAATCTGAAGAAATAATAAAGTAATAAATAATGGGAGCAAGAAAAAAAATATCGGCTGAAAAAAGAAAAGAAGCCCTTAAGACCATGTATTTTGCAAAGTTGCAAAATGTTCCTACTTCTCCGCGAAAAATGCGTCTCGTGGCTGACATGATCCGTGGTATGGAAGTGAACCGTGCACTGGGTGTCTTGAAGTTTTCTTCTAAAGAAGCTTCTGCAAGAGTGGAAAAACTGTTGCGCTCTGCTATTGCTAACTGGGAACAGAAAAACGAACGTAAGGCAGAAAGTGGCGAATTGTTTGTAACAAAGATTTATGTTGATGGTGGTGCAACGCTGAAAAGAATGCGTCCGGCTCCGCAGGGAAGAGGTTACAGAATTCGTAAACGTTCAAATCACGTGACTTTGTTCGTTGATTCTAAGAGTACTAATGATAATCAAAATTAAGACTAGATGGGACAGAAAGTTAATCCGATAAGCAACCGTTTAGGAATTATCAGAGGATGGGATTCTAATTGGTACGGTGGCAATGATTATGGTGATGCTTTGTTGGAAGACAGCAAAATCCGTAAATATTTGAATGCCAGACTTGCAAAAGCCAGCGTTTCAAGAATTGTTATTGAACGTACACTGAAATTGGTGACAATTACGGTTTGTACAGCACGTCCGGGTATTATCATTGGTAAAGGCGGTCAGGAAGTTGACAAGCTGAAAGAAGAGTTGAAGAAGATCACGGACAAAGATATTCAGATCAATATCTTTGAAGTGAAGAGACCTGAGTTGGATGCTGTTATTGTAGCTAATAATATCGCTCGTCAGGTAGAAGGTAAGATTGCCTATCGCCGTGCCATCAAGATGGCTATCGCTAACACAATGCGTATGGGCGCTGAAGGTATCAAAGTGTTGATTTCAGGACGTTTGAATGGAGCAGAAATGGCCCGTTCTGAAATGTATAAAGAAGGAAGAACTCCGTTGCATACTTTCCGTGCAGATATTGACTACTGTCATGCAGAAGCTTTGACTAAAGTTGGTTTGCTGGGTATTAAAGTATGGATTTGCCGTGGTGAAGTGTATGGTAAGAGAGAATTAGCGCCCAACTTTACTCAGACTAAAGAGAGTGGTCGTGGTGGTAATGGCAACAATAACGGTGGTAAGAACTTCAAAAGAAAGAAAAACAATCGCTAACGGATTTGAATTTTAGGAATTATGTTACAACCGAAAAAGACAAAATTCAGAAGACAGCAGAAGGGCAGTCAGAAAGGAAATGCTCAAAGAGGAAACCAATTGGCTTTCGGCTCATTTGGTATTAAATCTTTGGAGACTAAATGGATTACAGGTAGACAAATTGAAGCTGCACGTATTGCGGTAACAAGATATATGCAACGTCAAGGACAGATTTGGATCCGTATTTTCCCGGACAAACCTATTACTCGCAAGCCTGCTGATGTGCGTATGGGTAAAGGTAAAGGTGCTCCTGAAGGTTTCGTTGCTCCGGTTACTCCGGGTCGTATTATCATCGAGGCAGAAGGTGTTCCTTATGAAGTAGCTAAAGAAGCTTTGCGTCTTGCAGCACAGAAGCTTCCTGTTACTACTAAGTTTATAGTTAGACGTGATTACGATGCTCAAAATCAAAATGCTTAATTTATTATGAAGATTGCAGAAATTAGAGAAATAGCTACCAATGAATTGGCAGAAAGAATTGAAGCTGAAGTAGCCAATTACAATCAGATGGTTTTAAATCATTCTATCTCTCCGCTGGATAATCCTGCACAGATTAAAAAGTTACGCAGAACGATTGCGCGTATGAAGGCAGAATTGCATCAGAGAGAACTTAACAAATAATAATGGTCCTCATGGAAGCTAGAAATTTAAGAAAAGAAAGAACAGGTGTTGTAGTAAGCAATAAGATGGATAAGACCATTACTGTTGCTGCTAAGTTTAAAGAAAAACACCCTATTTATGGTAAGTTCGTTTCTAAAACGAAAAAATACCATGCTCATGATGAAAAGAATGAATGTAATGTAGGTGATACAGTACACATCATGGAAACTCGTCCTTTGAGCAAAACTAAGAGATGGAGATTGGTTGAAATAATTGAAAGAGCTAAGTAATTATGATACAAGTAGAATCCAGACTTACAGTGTGTGACAACAGTGGCGCTAAAGAAGCTCTTTGTATCCGCGTATTAGGCGGTACGAAGAGACGTTACGCTTCTGTAGGGGATGTCATTGTAGTTTCTATCAAGAGTGTAATCCCCTCTAGTGATGTTAAAAAAGGTGCAGTATCAAAGGCTTTAATTGTACGTACTAAGAAAGAAATCCGTCGTGCTGATGGTTCTTATATTCGTTTTGATGATAATGCTTGCGTATTGTTGAATAATGCAGGTGAAATTAGAGGAAGTCGTATTTTTGGCCCTGTTGCAAGAGAGTTGCGTGCTGCAAACATGAAAGTGGTATCACTTGCACCTGAAGTACTTTAATTTTGTAAAAGATTTAAGTAATGAGTAAATTACATATAAAAAAAGGCGATACAGTTTACGTAAACTCTGGTGAAGATAAAGGTAAAACTGGCCGTGTGCTGAAAGTTCTTGTTAAAGAAGGACGTGCACTTGTAGAAGGTATCAATATGGTATCGAAAAGTACCAAACCTAATGCAAAGAACCCTCAGGGTGGTATCGTAAAGCAGGAAGCTGCTATACATATCTCAAACTTGAATTTGGTTGATCCTAAAACAGGCAAGCCAACACGTGTGGGAAGAAGAGAAAGTTCTGATGGTAGAACATTTGTTCGTTATGCTAAAAAATCAGGAGAGGAGATTAAATAATGAGTAATACTGCTAGCCTTAAGAAAGAATATGCAGAGCGCATTGCGCCTGCATTGAAGAATCAGTTCCAATATTCTTCAACAATGCAGATCCCCGTACTTAAGAAGATTGTTATCAATCAAGGATTGGGTATGGCTGTTGCTGATAAGAAGATTATTGAAGTTGCTATTAATGAGTTAACAGCAATTACTGGTCAGAAAGCTGTTGCAACAGTTTCACGTAAAGATATCGCTAACTTTAAGTTACGTAAGAAAATGCCGATTGGCGTAATGGTGACTTTGCGTCGTGAAAGAATGTATGAGTTCCTTGAAAAACTTGTTCGTGTTGCTTTGCCACGTATTCGTGACTTCAAAGGTATCGAAAGCAAGTTCGATGGAAGAGGTAATTATACATTGGGTATTCAGGAACAAATCATTTTCCCTGAAATAAATATCGATAGTATTACTAAAATTCTCGGAATGAATATTACCTTTGTAACTTCTGCTCCGACAGATGAAGAAGGTTATGCTTTGTTGAAGGAATTTGGTTTACCGTTTAAAAACTCAAAAAAAGATTAATATATTATGGCAAAAGAATCAATGAAGGCTCGTGAAGTAAAAAGAGCCAAACTTGTAGCCAAATATGCTGAAAAACGTGCTGCGTTGAAAAAGATTGTCAACTCAGGTGATCCTGCTGAAGCTTTTGAAGCTGCTCAGAAATTACAGGCTATTCCTAAGAATGCTAATCCTATTCGTTTGCACAACCGTTGTAAATTGACCGGTCGTCCTAAAGGCTATATTCGTCAGTTCGGAATTTCAAGAATTCAGTTCCGCGAAATGGCTTCTAATGGTTTGATTCCGGGCGTAAAGAAAGCAAGCTGGTAATTCTTTTTATTTTTAAATATTGTCAGGGTAGTCCTGATTAATTTAATTTATTATTATATGACAGATCCAATCGCAGATTATCTCACCAGATTGAGAAATGCAATTAGTGCAAAGCACAGAGTAGTAGAAGTGCCTGCCTCAAATTTGAAAAAGGAAATCACTAAGATCCTTTTCGACAAAGGCTACATTCTGAACTACAAGTTTGTAGAAGATGGTCCTCAAGGAACTATCAAAGTGGCTTTGAAGTACGACTCAGTAAACAAAGTAAATGCTATTAAGAAGCTTATTAGAGTTTCTACTCCGGGTTTACGTAAGTATACGGGTTACAAAGACATGCCGAGAGTTATTAATGGTTTAGGTATTGCTATAATATCTACTTCCAAAGGTGTAATGACTAACAAAGAAGCTGCTGAACTGAAAATCGGTGGTGAAGTTCTTTGTTACGTATATTAATAGGAGGATAAGCAATGTCAAGAATAGGAAAATTACCCATTAGTATTCCCACTGGAGTAACAGTTACTCTGAAGGATAATGTAGTTACTGTAAAAGGTCCTAAAGGCGAACTTAGCCAATTTGTTGATCCTTCTATCAATGTTGCAATTGAAGATGGACATGTGATGTTGACAGAAAACGAAAACGCGATGTTGGATAACGTAAAACAAAGACATGCTTTTCATGGCTTGTATCGTTCTTTGGTTAACAACATGGTTATTGGTGTTTCTGAAGGTTATAAGAAAGAACTGGAACTTGTCGGTGTAGGTTACCGTGCTTCAAACAATGGTAATATTATTGATTTCGCTTTGGGTTATACTCATAATATCTTTATGCAGTTACCTCCTGAAATCAAGGTAGAAACTAAGTCAGAAAGAAATAAGAACCCTCTTATTATATTGGAATCTTGTGACAAACAACTGCTGGGTCAGGTTTGTTCAAAAATACGTTCTTTCCGTAAGCCGGAACCTTATAAAGGTAAAGGTATTAAGTTTGTTGGCGAAGAAATTCGTAGAAAGTCTGGTAAGTCAGCCGGTGCTAAATAATTTACATAAAATTGTATTATCATGACAACAAAATTAGAAAGACGAATCAAGATCAAATATAGAGTACGCAATAAGATTTCAGGTACTACTGAACGTCCGCGTATGAGTGTGTTTAGAAGTAACAAGCAGATTTACGTTCAAGTTATCGATGACTTGTCTGGTAGAACTTTGGCTGCAGCTTCATCTTTGGGAATGGAAGCTATGCCTAAGAAAGAACAGGCTGCTAAAGTTGGTGAACTGATTGCCAAGAAGGCTCAGGAAGCTGGTATTACGACTGTCGTATTCGACCGTAATGGTTACTTGTATCATGGGAGAATAAAAGAAGTAGCTGACGCTGCTCGTAACGGTGGACTTAAATTTTAATCAATTATGGCAGTTAATAATAGAGTTAAGATAACTAACGATATAGAGTTAAAAGACAGATTGGTTGCTATCAACCGTGTTACAAAGGTAACAAAGGGTGGTAGAACATTCAGCTTCTCTGCAATTGTCGTTGTTGGAAACGAAGACGGTATTATTGGTTGGGGCCTTGGTAAAGCAGGTGAAGTAACAGCTGCTATTGCTAAAGGTGTTGAAGCAGCTAAAAAGAACTTGACTCGTGTTCCTGTATTGAAAGGTACAGTTCCTCATGAACAGTCGGCTAAATTTGGTGGTGCTGAAGTATTCATCAAGCCGGCTTCTACCGGTACTGGTGTGGTAGCAGGTGGTGCGATGCGTGCTGTTTTGGAAAGTGTGGGTGTTACAGACGTTTTGGCTAAGTCAAAAGGTTCTTCTAATCCGCACAACTTGGTAAAAGCTACTATTTTAGCTTTGGGCGAGATGAGAGATGCCCGTATGGTTGCTCAGAACAGAGGCGTAAGTATGGAAAAAGTATTTAGAGGATAAGGAGGAATTATGTCAACTATTAAGATTAAACAAGTAAAAAGTAGAATTGGTGCTCCTGCTGATCAAAAGAGAGTACTCGATGCGCTGGGACTTCGCAAGATGAATCGTGTGGTTGAGCACGAAGCAACTCCTTCTATTCTGGGAATGGTTGAAAAGGTAAAACACCTGGTTGCCATCGTTAAGTAATTCATTGTTAATAAAAAAACTAATTACGATATGAATTTAAGTAATTTAAAACCTGCAGAAGGATCTACAAAGACTAGAAAAAGAATTGGCCGTGGCCCGGGATCTGGTTTGGGTGGTACTTCTACAAGAGGTCATAAAGGTGCTAAATCAAGATCAGGTTATTCAAAGAAGATTGGTTTTGAAGGTGGACAGATGCCTCTTCAACGTCGTGTTCCGAAGTTTGGTTTTAAGAATATTAACCGTGTAGAATATAAAGCTATTAACCTTGAAACTATTCAGAAATTGGCTGAAGCTAAGAATCTGACTAAGGTAGGTATGAATGACTTTATTGAAGCTGGTTTCATTTCTTCTAATCAATTGGTAAAAGTACTAGGTAACGGTAGTTTGACTACTAAGCTTGATGTGGAAGCTAATGCTTTTTCAAAGAGTGCGGTAGCTGCAATCGAAGCTGTTGGTGGTAATGCAGTAAAACTCTGATTCAATGAGAAAATCTATTGAAACATTAAAGAATATATGGAAAATTGAGGATCTGAGACAAAGGATCCTCATTACTATATTATTTGTTGCAATTTACAGGTTTGGTTCTTACGTGGTTCTGCCAGGTATTAACCCTGCTATGTTAACTCAGTTGCATAAACAAACGAGTGAAGGTTTGTTAGCCTTGTTAAACATGTTCTCTGGAGGAGCGTTTTCCAATGCATCTATTTTTGCATTGGGAATCATGCCATATATCTCGGCATCAATTGTAATTCAGCTTTTGGCGATTGCTGTTCCCTACTTTCAGAAAATCCAGCGTGAAGGTGAAAGTGGTAGAAGAAAAATCAATCAGTATACTCGTATATTGACAATTGCAATTTTGGTTTTCCAAGCTCCCTCATACTTGCTTAACCTTAAGATGCAAGCCGGACCATCACTTAATGCTTCATTAGATTGGACATTCTTTATAATTACTTCTACCATCATTTTGGCAGCTGGAAGTATGTTTATTCTGTGGCTTGGAGAAAGAATAACAGATAAGGGGATAGGTAATGGTATATCATTCATCATTTTGATTGGTATTATTGCCCGTCTGCCACAATCTTTATTCCAAGAGTTTGTTTCTCGTCTGGCTTCTCCGGGTGCAGGTGGTATCATCATGTTTTTGTTGGAAATAGTATTTTTGTTGTTCGTTATTGCAGCAGCAATTTTGCTGGTTCAAGGCGTCCGCAAAGTTCCCGTACAGTATGCGAAACGTATTGTAGGAAACAAACAATATGGTGGTGCAAGACAATATATTCCTTTAAAGGTGAATGCTGCGAATGTAATGCCTATCATCTTTGCCCAGGCAATCATGTTTATCCCTATTACATTGGTAGGTTTCTCAAATGCTGCAACAGCAAGTGGTATTGTACGTGCATTTGTAGATCATACTAGCTTCTGGTATAATTTTGTTTTTGCAATATTGATTATTGTGTTTACATACTTCTATACTGCAATAACAATTAATCCTAACCAGATGGCAGAAGATATGAAGAGAAATAATGGTTTTATTCCGGGAATAAAACCAGGTAAGAATACAGCTGAGTATATAGATGCGATCATGTCTCGTATTACTCTGCCGGGTTCTATATTCTTGGCTCTTGTAGCCATCATGCCTGCATTTGCCGGTATTTTTGGAGTAAAAGCTGAGTTCGCCCAGTTCTTCGGTGGTACATCCTTATTGATTCTTGTAGGTGTTGTATTGGATACACTCCAACAGGTAGAAAGTCATTTGCTGATGCGCCATTACGACGGATTGTTAAATTCCGGAAGAATCAAGGGGCGTGCTGGTAATGTTGCTGCATATTAATTAGTCTGAGATGATATTTCTTAAGACAGATGATGAGATAGAGCTGCTTCGTCAGAGTAACCTACTTGTAGGTAGGACTCTGGCTGAAGTTGCTAAATTGATAAAACCCGGTGTGACAACTAAGGAACTTGACAAGGTGGCTGAAGAGTTTATTAGAGATAATGGAGCTGTTCCTACTTTTAAAGGTTTTCCCAATCAGTATGGTGATCCGTTTCCCAGTACCTTGTGTACTTCGGTAAATGATCAGGTTGTACACGGTATTCCCAATGATATCCCTTTGAAAGAAGGTGATATTGTTTCTGTTGATTGTGGTACTTATATGAATGGGTTTTGTGGGGATTCAGCTTATACCTTCTGTGTAGGAGAAGTTGATCCTGAGGTCTTGAAACTTTTGAAGACAACAAAAGAAGCTTTATATTTAGGTATAGAGAATGCCATTCATGGAAAGCGTTTGGGTGATATAGGTTTTGCTGTCCAGCAACATTGCGAGGCTAATTCCTATGGTGTGGTAAGAGAATTCGTAGGTCATGGTATTGGAAAAGATATGCATGAAGATCCGCAGGTACCCAATTATGGAAAAAGAGGATACGGCACTCAGTTGAAAAAGGGTATGTGCATTGCCATCGAACCGATGATAACATTGGGTTCCCGCCAGATAGTAATGGAAAGAGATGGATGGACAGTGCGTACACGCGATAGGAAATGTGCCGCTCACTTTGAGCATACAGTTGCAATAGGAGTTGGGAAGGCAGATATTTTGTCCTCATTTGAATATGTCGAACAAGTATTAGGAGATAAAGCAATTTAATATGGCAAAGCAATCCGCAATAGAACAAGATGGAGTTATAGTTGAAGCATTGTCTAATGCAATGTTTCGTGTTGAGCTAGAAAACGGGCATGAGATTACTGCTCATATCTCTGGCAAGATGAGAATGCATTACATTAAAATATTACCCGGGGATAAGGTCAGAGTAGAGATGTCTCCTTATGACTTATCTAAAGGAAGAATCGTTTTTAGATATAAATAAAAAAGAAATAAGATATGAAAGTAAGAGCATCATTAAAGAAACGTACGCCGGAATGCAAAATCGTTAGACGAAATGGCCGTTTGTATGTTATTAACAAGAAAAATCCTAAGTATAAACAACGTCAAGGATAATTTATTATTTTTGCAAAAAAAATAATTTAGTATATGGCTATAAGAATAGTTGGTGTAGATTTGCCTCAGAATAAGAGAGGCGAGATTGCGTTAACCTATGTATATGGTATTGGACGCAGTAGTTCAGCAAAAATCTTGGATAAGGCTGGTGTTGACAGAGATGTGAAAGTAAAAGACTGGACAGATGACCAGGCTGCTAAAATTCGTGAAATCATTGGTGCTGAATACAAAGTAGAAGGTGATCTTCGTTCAGAAGTGCAATTAAACATTAAGCGATTAATGGATATTGGTTGCTATCGTGGTGTACGTCACCGTATTGGTCTGCCGGTTCGTGGCCAGAGCACTAAGAACAACGCTCGTACACGTAAGGGAAGAAAGAAAACAGTTGCAAATAAGAAAAAAGCTACTAAATAATAATTGTTGATATGGCAAAAAAAACAGTCGCAGCTAAGAAGAGAAATGTGAAGGTTGACGCTAATGGACAGTTGCATGTTCATTCTTCATTCAACAACATCATTGTATCTCTGGCAAATAGTGAAGGTCAGATTATCTCATGGTCTTCTGCAGGTAAGATGGGATTTAGAGGTTCTAAGAAGAACACTCCTTATGCAGCACAGATGGCTGCACAAGATTGCGCTAAGGTAGCGTTTGATCTTGGCCTGAGAAAGGTGAAAGCTTATGTAAAGGGTCCTGGAAACGGACGTGAGTCTGCTATCAGAACTGTTCACGGAGCTGGTATCGAGGTTACTGAAATTATTGATGTAACTCCGCTTCCGCACAACGGTTGTCGTCCTCCGAAAAGAAGAAGAGTTTAATAGATAACCTATTTTTATATGTAACTTGATTTTGTTAATAATGGATTGCACTTCCTTTCTGTAATCGCGGCTGCAACAAATTAAGTTCATTAGTAACAATTAAATTAGAAAAAGAAATGGCTAGATATACTGGACCAAAATCAAGAATTGCCCGTAAATTCGGTGAAGGAATCTTTGGAGCAGATAAAGTTTTATCTAAGAAGAATTATCCTCCCGGACAACATGGTAACAACAGAAGAAGAAAGACTTCTGAGTATGGTGTCATGTTGGCAGAAAAACAAAAAGCTAAATATACTTACGGTGTATTGGAAAAACAATTCCGTAACCTGTTTGAAAAGGCTGCAAGTGCTAACGGTATTACCGGTGAAATCTTGTTGCAGAGTTTAGAGGCTCGTCTTGACAACGTGGTGTTCCGTTTGGGTATTGCTCCGACTCGTGCTGCTGCCCGTCAGTTAGTAAGTCACAAGCACATTACAGTAGATGGAAAGGTAGTTAATATTCCTTCATTCTCTGTAAAACCCGGTCAGATTGTGGGTGTACGCGAAAGATCTAAATCTTTGGAAGTGATTGCTAATTCACTTGCAGGATTCAATCACAGCAAATATCCTTGGTTGGAGTGGGATGAAAGTTCTAAGGTAGGTAAGTTGTTGCATATACCTGAAAGAGCAGACATTCCTGAAAACATTAAAGAACACTTGATCGTTGAATTGTACTCTAAATAATAATTAATTTCATGGCGATATTAGCATTTCAAAAACCTGATAAAGTATTAATGTTGGAAGCGGACTCCAGATTTGGAAAATTTGAGTTCCGTCCACTCGAACCCGGTTTCGGTATTACCGTAGGTAATGCTTTACGCCGTATTCTTCTTTCTTCATTGGAAGGATTTGCAATCAACACGATTAAGATCGAAGGTGTAGAACATGAGTTCGCATCTGTATCCGGTGTTAAAGAAGACGTGACCAACATTATCTTAAATCTGAAGCAAGTCAGATTTAAGCAAGTAGTAGAAGAGTTCGAAAATGAAAAGGTAAGCATTACCGTTGAGAATTCTAGTGAATTTAAGGCAGGTGATATAAGTAAGTATTTGACTGGATTTGAAGTGTTAAATCCTGAATTGGTTATTTGCCATTTAGATTCAAAAGCAACAATGCAGATGGACATTACCATTAATAAAGGTAGAGGGTATGTTCCGGCCGACGAAAACCGCGAATATTGTACCGATGTTAATGTAATTCCTATCGATTCTATTTACACACCGATACGTAATGTAAAATATCAGGTGGAAAACTTCCGTGTTGAACAGAAGACTGACTACGAAAAGCTGGTATTGGAAATTACTACCGATGGTTCCATTCACCCGAAGGAAGCTTTGAAAGAAGCCGCTAAAATATTGATTTATCATTTCATGTTGTTCTCTGATGAAAAGATTACTCTTGAAACATCCGATGTGGACGGCAATGAAGAATTTGATGAAGAAGTATTGCACATGCGCCAGCTGCTTAAGACTAAGCTTGTTGATATGGACCTCTCAGTTCGTGCCTTGAACTGCTTGAAAGCTGCCGATGTGGAAACATTGGGTGACTTGGTACAGTTCAACAAGACAGATCTGTTGAAGTTCAGAAACTTCGGTAAGAAATCGCTCACGGAGCTTGATGATTTGCTCGAGGGTCTGAATCTGTCGTTTGGAACCGATATCTCTAAATATAAATTAGATAAAGAATAAAAAATGAGACATAATAAGAAATTCAATCATTTAGGTCGTACTGCTTCTCATAGAAGTGCTATGTTATCTAACATGGCTTGTTCTTTGATCAAGCACAAAAGAATCACTACGACTGTTGCAAAGGCTAAAGCTTTGAAGAAATTCGTTGAGCCTTTAATTACAAAATCTAAAGACGACACAACTAATTCACGTCGTGTTGTATTTAGCAACTTGCAAGATAAGTTTGCTGTAACGGAGTTGTTCAAAGAAATCTCTGTAAAAGTAGCAGATCGTCCGGGTGGTTATACTCGTATCATCAAAACAGGTCATCGTTTGGGTGATAATGCTGAAATGTGCTTTATCGAATTGGTAGATTACGATGAAAACATGGCTAAGACTGCAACTGCTAAGAAAGCAACTCGTACTCGTCGTTCTAAGAAGAGTGCAGCCGCTACAGAAGCTCCTGCAGCACCGGCAGCTGAAACTACAGAGGAAGCCCCTAAAGCTGAATAATCTGTAATCATCATATATATAAAAGCCATAGCTATAAAAGCTGTGGCTTTTTTTATTTTATGCCCTGACCGGCAGTAATGAGAAAACAAGCTGTGAGGCTTCTGTCCACATGCATATTACTTGTTCTGTTTACAAAAGTTTTGATACGGACGAGGCATGCAGAACAAGAACAGCTTTTAATTTAAAGTCGGAATTAGAAACATCGAATAATTCCTTCAAAACCGTCATAGATAGGTAACCTGTTGCTTTTCAGGAAGAAACCATGAAGGAATTGAGAACCGATCCTTCATAATTTTGGATAATCCTTCATAGCTCCCTTAAAACAAAATACCTTTGATATGTGTTAATTATTGTATGAAATGAAACCTAAAACGCTATTTATGTTATCTTTGTAAACCAAACAGTAAGCAATGAAAGGATTTGTTACAGTCATATTATTTTTTCTGTTTGCCTTGGCTTTTGCCGGAACAGAATATGTAGATGCAGTTCCAGCTGCATCAATGACGGTATGTACTGTACAGCATACGGATACTACTCCGCAGCACTCCATCAATGAAGATCGTGTCATTCCCTTGGATAGCAATAAGGGAATAGCAGATATGGAGTTTGGGGACGCTCATACTTTAGCACATCGCGTCAGTGCCTCTGCAGAGCGTATGTACCGTTTTTCCTCCATGGAGACTACCCAATTTATCAAAATTTTGTTGCGTAAGATGGCCGCCCGGATGGCCAGTCTTGCAAGCTGTCATACCCATGTGTATGCCTCTTCCTATTCCCTTCCCTGGGATAGTGCTTGCGAGCACTATATCTTTGGTATGAGGCGCATTCTTATTTAGCTTTTATTCTTTTACCAATTTGTTTTTCATGGTTCTGTCTTGCCGGGTGATTGGCGAGATGTGACCTTGGTATGAATTATTGTATTTTTAATTAGTAAAGAATAAAATTTAAATTATTATGAGTAATACAGTTTCTACTGAAGCAACCTTGTTTTCAACAACACACCCTGATGTCGTAAAACGTACTAGTGTTTCTTCTATTATCATATCCGCTATCCTTTGTGTGATAGGTGCGGGTGCATTTGCAACCTCTTTAAAGATGGGGGATTCCTCATCCACCATGAG
The DNA here is from genome assembly GCA_948566455.1 of uncultured Phocaeicola sp. Taxonomy (GTDB): domain Bacteria; phylum Bacteroidota; class Bacteroidia; order Bacteroidales; family Bacteroidaceae; genus Phocaeicola. The sequence goes on along the minus strand of CAOYQO010000010.1, from coordinate 75,927 downwards.
CATGGTGCTTATGGCCGGTGGAACCATTTTGTTTCTGTGGGCCGTATTCCGCTTTTTCTGGCGAGGCAAGGAATGGGTATATGCACCTACCGGCAGCGTAGCTAAAGAAGGGACCTGCTTCTTTGATGTATGCGATTTACAGGCTTTGACGGATGCGTTGGAGAAAAAAGGTTTTGAAACCAGGAATGACGTGAAAGTAAAGACAAACGGAAACGTACGTATGGACTATATGATTTCTCAGGACAAGAAATTCGTTGCGGCCCAGCTGTTCCGTTTCATCCCCTATACATACGAACCTGCATCTTCTGTGTTTTATTTCACGGGAGATGATGCAAGTGCGTTTGTACGTTGCTTGGAAACAAGTGAATTTTGATTTTCTATGACTCTTTATGTTATGAAATAAGGTGTGCCTGTGAAGGTCTGCTTTATTTGCTTAAGACGTTAATGTGATAAATTGTCGGGTGGGGTTAGTCGTTGATGATTAGCCCCATCTTTTTCATCAGGAAGCAGGCATTCATATTTTGTGCGATACCTTCACGGAGTTTGTATGAAAAAGTCAGTTCATCGTTGGTAATATCAGCTTCAAAGCAATAATTCCGTATCTCTTTGGGGAAATATTCTATTAGTTTCCCTAATAGCAGGTCGTGTGTGGCAATGATGCCATTCGTCTTCAGTTCCATCAGTTGGCGTACCAGGGCGAATGAGCCTTTCTGCTTGTCCATCGAGTTGGTTCCTTTTAAAATCTCATCCAGAATGATGAACAACTCCTCTCCCTTATTCAGGCGGTCTATAATTTGTTTCAATCGTTTTAGTTCGGCAAAGAAGTAAGATTCGTTGTCTGTCAACGAATCGGAAGTCCGCAAGCTTGTCACTAGTTTGGCAGGATATATTTCAAGGGAGGAACAGCATACGGGGCAGCCGGTACATGCCAATACATAATTCACTCCGATTGTACGCAGATAAGTACTTTTTCCTGCCATGTTGGCTCCTGTGATGATGACAAAGAACGGTCTTGAGGGGATATCGGCATCATTGGTCACACATTGCCGTGCAGGCATCAGGGGATGTCCCATATCCTTTGCAAGGAATACAAAAGGCTTGCCGGCAATGGTCGGATAGGTGTATGCGGGATGGTTGCCGGCAAATGTCGCCAGAGAACAAAGAGCATCAATGTCACCCAATACGTCCAGCCAGTGGAGCAGATATTTTCCATATTTGTGCCTCCATTGCTCAATGCGCATTACCTGCCGGAGTTGCCAGAACATGGAACCTTCCAGCAAGACATATAGCAGTTGGTTGTTGCGCAAGTCCAGTTTGTCCAGTTCCCGTGAAAGCTCTTTCAAGATATGGGTGGTGGATTTCCCGTTCATGCCGAATTCAGCTTTCAGGTGTCTGAGTAGCGGAGCGTTCATTTCCCGGTTTTCTATCAGGCTGATCAGTTCGGCGTAGATAGACAGGATACGTAATTTCTTGTCATACACTCTTTGCAGGTTGCTGACAGGCTTTATCAGTCCGAAACTACCTATCACGAACAGTCCGAAGGCCAGTCCGAACCATGTCATCGGAATGACCCCCGCCACTCCCAGCATAGCCAGTACGATGTTGACTCCGGGAACGATTCCCAATAACGGGCGGCTCCACCATTTCTTGCTGAAATAGGCAGGTGCTTCCGTCCACTCTTTAATTTCTTCGCGGTCGCTTGTCGCCCCTTTGTAGAGCAGGCCGGTGATCCGGAATGTTTCCCGGAAATCGGAATAAGCAGCCAGTTCCTTTGTCGCCTCCTGCCGTTGGATTATCTCTTCCTTTATCTCCAGATGATTTTGCAACCATTCTGCCAGTTTTTCCTTTCCGAATGAAGTGCAGGTACGGTTCAAGGCCTGGAACAAGGAGTGCCTTCCGAACAAGTCCAGGTCAAAAGAATACCTGTGGGCCGGGTTTGTGAATTCCTTTCCGTCCTCAAATGGCTCATAGTTGTCCGCCAGTGCGGAAAGCTCGTCACTATTCACCCGTATGCAGGTTTCCAGCCAGTCTTTGCGGAAAAACAACCGGTTGTGATACTTCACCAATGCCAGAAAAGGAACGAAAGTGACCGCTATGGTTAGACATATAGTGGGTGTCCCTGCCTGATAGAAGTAGATTGTTCCTATAATCCCTGCTGCAAATAACAAGACCCTCAGCGTGCTGATGCGGAGAATCTTATTTTTTACCTGGCGGAGTTCTGCCTCAGCCTGTTCAATGCGCTGTTCGTATTTTGCTTTCAATTCCATAATGATAGGTTATAAATATTTCCTTGCCATACCGGGCGCGGTTTTGCAGCGGAGAGGGGAAGCCTTCTGCGGCGATGCAAGGGTATGGCGAAGAACTTTTCATTTGTTTTCCGGCAAATATATAGAAAAAAAAACGTCTCCTTCTGTTTCTTGTGTTATTTAGACTTATCTTTTCATTTTAGGAAGAAGAGCCTTCCATCCAGAATGATGGCGGTTAGACCGATGAGGATGCATGACAGGAAATGAAATTTTAACATAGCCGATGAACCCATTGTCAATAGGAAAAAGTATATTTGTCTGTCTGATAAAGATTATAAACTACTTGGGGTATGAGAAAAATGATATTCATTTTATGCATTCCGACCGCTTTGCTTTCGGCTTGCTCACCATCCGGAATGCAAGGCAATCCGGCGGCAGTACAAGCCGGTGCGGCCATCGGCGGAGTATTAGGCGCTATTGTGGGTGACAGGGCCGGCGGATACAACGGTTCGCAATTCGGCGCCCTGCTGGGAACTGTAACGGGGGCTGCTGTGGGAAATGCCATAACTACACCTCGGGAGGAAACTTATCAGGTGGAGGAGTATTACGTAAAGACTTATCCTTCTTCTTCGCAGTATGAGCACACTTCCTCTTATGAGCCTTCATCGGGATTGAGGATTATCAACCTGCGTTTTATCGATGATAACCGTAACCATGTTATTGATGCGGAAGAAGACAGCAAACTGGTGTTCGATGTGGTGAATGATGGTGATGTGCCCGCTTACAATGTTACTCCGGTAATAGAGGAAATGAGCGGCATGAAACATATTTTGATTTCACCTTCGGCTCAGATTGCCTATATGCCTGTCGGGAATCAGATAAGGTACACGGCCACCATTCGTGGAGGCAGGAAGTTGAAAACAGGCCAGGCGCAATTCCGTGTTTTTGCAACAGAGAGCAACGGGGCGGTGACCGAAGCGCATGAGTTTACTTTGCCTACCCAAAAACGGATAAAGAAATAAGTTCCTTCATTGGCGGGGCTTCTACGGGCGGATAACCCTTTTCCGGAGATAACGTAAGCATTCGCAGCCCTATTGTTAAGCCTTTCCGACCGTCCGGTTACTATCTCCAAAGCCTGCGGAGTTATCTCCATAGCCTTTGGAGTTAACTCCGCAAGCTTTGGAGATAACTCCATAGTGCTATGGAGATAGTATATATCCTTTCTTCAGACCTTAGCAGGCGGGAGAAAAGGCCTTATGGTGGGGGATGTGTGGAGTTACTCCTTGTTGATGATGCCTTGTATCTCTTGCAGGGTCAGATTTCCTGTGATGGCGATGATGGTAAATTCATTTTTTTCCTGACTCATCAATACAAATTCCTTTTCTTTGTTTTTGTTCCGTTTCAGATAAATGATGGTCTTTTCGCCTTCATCGTTTATGCGCATCAGTTCCTCGTAGCCGTTCTTGGGACTGATGAAAGCTGTCTCTTTTTTCAGCTTGGCGATAATGTCGGGTTTTTCACAACTTAGAATCTGGATGTTATCCAGTTTGGAGGCTACTTCGCCTATATTTACCCCTTCCGTTTTCATGTCGGGCATCAGGCTGAGCATGGCTTTTGAGATATAGACAGAGGTTACCCCGTCCATATCAGCGAACTTGTCGAAAAAACTGTCCTGTGCGTAGGTGAACAGTGAGCACAGAGAGAGCAATAAGGTAATGATATATGTACGTTTCATTGTTTTATGTTATTTAATCGGTTTAATTGTTCGTTTACGTTCTCTTGAATTTTTCCGGTGGCTTCCTGCACCGATTCCACTTTTTCTATTCCTTTATTCAGGCTGCTGGAAAGCATGATAAGTGCCTTCTGGGCCTGTACGTATGCTTCTTCGGGGGTGGCGCAGGTATCTTGCGGTGCCGGATAGGGCTTGTATAGGTACAGTCCTACGGAGAGCAGGATGAGCAGGCTGGCGGCTATGCTCCCTATCCATTGCAAGCGGAGGACCCGTGTATGTTTTTTTATTTTCAGCGTGCGTCTTTCGCCTGTGTCCCATTGGTCTATCTTGCGGCTCAGCCTGCTTTCCAGTCCTTCCGGTATTTCGGGAGCGGGCTGTGCTGCCAGTTGCATGAAGATTTCCTTCTCGGCAAGTAAATGAGCCGGAACGTCCTCTTCGGTAAAAAAGCGTTTCAGTTCCTTTTCTTCGGTTTCGCTGGTTTCTCCATCGTAATACCGGGTCAATAGTCTTTCTATTTCATTTACTTTCATAGTTCATTATTGCATTATATTGTTCACGTATCTTTTTGCGGGCGCGGCTCAGCAACACACGTATGTTGATGGCATTCAGTCCTGTGGCTTGCTCTATCTCCTCAAAGGAGCAGTCATTGACATCACGGAGCAGAATCACCCGCTTTTGTTGCTCTGGCAGTCTGCCGATGAGCCGGCGTACCTGGTTCACCTCATCCCGTTGTTCCACTTCCCGCGCTATGTTGGTGTCCGTAGGGAGGTTCAGCTCTTCGGGTGCATGTCCGTCTTCATCGGGCCGGCTCCTGCGGAGGGCGTCGTAGCACAGGTTCTTGACAAGGGTGACGCAGTAGGCTTCGGTGTTCAGCACGCCCGCCAGCTCATCGCGCTTGTTCCACAATTTCAGATACGCCTCCTGCACCATATCTTCCGCCTCCTGAGGGTTTTCTGTCAGCCGGAAGGCTGTCCGGTAGAGTTTGCGGTGGTAAGGCAGGAATTGTTGTTTAAACTCAGCGGCGTCCATGCTTCTTCTTTGTTTCCTGATTTACTAATTTGTCTATATCTTCCTTTGTGAATTTTCCGTTTATCTGTACCAGTGTACAATCCTCTTTTCCCGTGCATACGAATAGCAGTTCGCGGATAGTTTCCTTTTTGGTTTTCATCAGCACGCGGACTTTCTCGCCTTCATCGTTTACACGCATCAGCTCATCGTATCCCTTCAGGCTCAGCCTGTTCACTTTTTTACTGAACCGTTCTTTTACGCTTGCCGTACAAGATTCCAGGTCCAGTACTTTTATTGACTTTATTTTTCTTATTATCTCAGCGTCTTCATCGTGTCCGGCGAACATTTTTCCAAGAGACATCATGAAAGAAGATACTTTGACACAATCGGCATTTTTTTCGCTGCCGAATTCATTGAAAAGACCGTTGATGCTTTGGGCGTAGCCCAGATGGCAGACGAAGACTAGCAATAGAGTAAATACAAACTTTTTCATGGTTTTATTTTGTTTTTGTTCATAACTGAATTTGTTTTTGAAAGCGCTTTCAATCAGATAGACGGGGGAAGCGGGAAAGTTGTTACAAAGAGGAACCGTTTTTTTTATGTTATTAATGCGGGGAGGAGGTATTTTTCTCCTCATGGTATGGGGCTGTCTGTCACAATAATAAATCAAATGCCCTGACCCTTGTTGGCAGGTGTCAGGGCATATACCGTATCTCTGTTCGTTTATATAGGGTTCGAAGCGTCTTCTTCTAATAACTCGCTGATAATGTTTGCCATTTTCTTGTTCTGCAATTGGCGGCAGAATTTTACTTCATATCCATCAATCTTTAACTGTTGGAAGAACCGCTCTGCATTATTTATCTTCGCGTCTTCGACTGTTCTCTTGGCTTCATCATTTGGTATATCTTTAGTTTCAATAACAATGTTCAGCTCTTTTTTGCCATCGGCACGTTGCACCACATAGATGAAGTCGGGGCTGTAAAGGTCGTTGGTAATGTTGGGAATACAGATACTCTTTTGTGGAATTTTGCCATACACTATTACATGGTCGACTTCATTCATGATATTCTCCTTTTCCAGTGGTGAGTCGTATACCACTTTGTCATACAGATACTTTTTTGAAGGTTCTGCGTTTAGTACATTTTTGCCTATCGTCCACTGCAACACCTCTTCCTTCAGCGAACCGTCGGCATAGGTAAAGGCTGTTGATTTTGACGAATAGTTTGCCTGACGATATTTCACCAGGTTTTGCAAGTTCTTTATCTTCCATCCGTTGAACTTGGCGATAAATGCGCTCAGTGATGATTCATTGATATATCCATCCATCGGGTGCGTTCTGGCATATTCACAAATGGCGGAATGCAGCATAGTCATCGGTATGCTTGTCTGTCGGCATGCATGCTTCAGGAACTCGTTATAGTGCATCTCTTTACCTGCCAGAATGTATTGCTGGCCAGCCTGCTGCATCGTCACAACTTGACCATCGGCCGTTGTCACTTGCTGGCGCAGGCTTTGTATGGATTGGTGTATAAAAACATCATTTATTAAAATACCGGGTAATGCTGCTCTAATCTGCTGGTCAATGTCGTTTTGGTAAAATACAATGTATTTACGGTTGAGTTGCGCCCACAGTTCTTTTAGTTCTTCATAGCGGGCTTTGCGTATTTTCACCACATCCTTTGTACCTTTGTTGCGGTCTTTTACCTTACCTGTAACATTGTTAAACTCAGGATATTCGGTAAACAAGTCCATCACCTTTGTTGGGTCAAGTGTGCGATCCAAGTCAAGAACATATTTTTTCTGATACAATTCCATGAACAGATCCATTTCTCCCGTTCCACGCAGTGCTGCAACTCTTCGCATATCTTCAAGGGATATGTGTGTGATACTACCCGTCTGTATATCCTCATTTATCTCCATCACCAAACGGTCTGCAAAGTCGCGTTCAGTAAAGTCTACGATGTAGTTCAGGTAGAACGATTCGTCTTTTACCCGGTTGCCATATTCATCCACAGGCAGGCGCAATCCTCGTCCCACTTCCTGTAGTTTGCTGTTTTCGCTGCCACTGCTGCGCAATTTGGCTATTGTAAATACATTCGGGTTATCCCAGCCTTCTTTTAATGTCCACTTCGAGAAGAGGAAACGGCGTGTATTGGGTTGTCCTTTCTTGTTTACGAACGACAACAGTTCAGTTTTGTTGTGCAATATGTCATCCACTTCCTTCTTCACTGCATCGTCCGGGTCACTGTTGTCTTGTGCGAAGTAGCCGGCCCTGCAAGCGGCAAGATCATTGAGGCTTGCACGCAAGTATGTTGCATATCCGGGCGAATTTTCTTTTTGAAGTTCTGTTTTCAATTGTGCTTCAAGCAGCCTGTCGAACAAATCTCTCAGCCAGGCATTGTTGCCCTCATCATCTCCGCGGAAAGAGAGTATGTCGTCTATAAAGAATAAAGCCAGTGTCTTAATTCTGCCTTTTTCTCTATGGAAATTGTCACGTTCTGTTTCAAAATGACGTTGTATGGCAAGGCGGAGCATGCTTTCCTGATAGGACGATGTGTATATGTCCACATCAAACTCGTCTTTTTTGTGCTTCTCCATGCCGTTGCTGAGTATAACCAAATCTTTTGTGATACCTGTAATGGTGAGCCCCGTGAGTTCGGGACTTAGGATTGACAACGAATCTCCGACACTCAATACATGACTGGCCTTGGAGGTTTGAGTGATATGTTGGAAAGTCGCTTTTTTGTCATTGATATCCAATATCTTTACCTTCTCGTTGATGGTTGAAGTGGGTTCAAAGTGCTCTTTCATTACCCCTTTGATGAGTCCCGAAGAGAATGAACGTTGTGCATTAAGGTCATAGAGCAGATGCTCATAATCGCGTACTGTTGTTTTCTTTTTCCCTTTGCCTATGGTAGTCATCGGGAAGGTTGCACCAAAGCGGATGATGCATTGCGGAGTCAGTTCGCTGATGATGGCTTTATATGCCTTCTGGTCACGCGAGAAAGTGTGAGGCTCGTCAATGATTACGAATGGACGTGTGGAACGCAGTGCGTCAAACGGCCGGTCGTATCCTTCGATAGTCACATCATAGTCATTGCGTGTGAGCATCTTGCCGGTAGTGAGCAAAGCACTGTTCACTATCAGCACATATATCTTGTTTCTGTTCAGTCTTGATCCTTCCACGAAGGCACGCACTGCGGTAGGAAAATATTTCCTGCCTTTCTTCTGTTTTTTCACAGCTTCCAGCACACCCACGTTTATCTCCGCATCATAGCCCAACGTGTTTTTAAAATGTGCTTTGACATACGTTTCGTTCAGAAAAGTGCTTGTGCCGGCTTTGATGGCAATGCTTGGAACGGCAATGATGAACTTGTTTATGCCATAACGTTTGTGCAGTTCAAAGATGGTGTGTGTATATACGTATGTCTTGCCTGTGCCTGTTTCCATCTTGATGTCCAGACACAAGGTGTTGCCCACCGGCTGCTCGTTTCTGTATTTTTCCGCCACATTCTGCCGCTCCCTTTGCTGTATGCGGTATATATTTCCAATAAAACGGTTTGAACGAAGGTCTATAACAGGGTTTGAGTAATGTGCCACCTGTTGATTTATCTCCACCTGCTTGAACACCTCGCTGATGGCTTCTACCGCATACTCCTGGTGCGGCAATCCGCTTTCTAATTTCAGTTCCATAATTTGCAGGTGGTTTTAGTAGCGAATATCTATATTTATGCGGCTGCGGTCGGTGATGGCACCCAAATTTTTCTTTATGGCGTCCGTCTGGCCGAAGTTAAAACTATAACCGAAGATAACGACGGTATCGGCTGTGAACGAATGGTCTTTGTTGTATTTATCAACCAGCTCTGTCAAATCATCTCCCAGTATATCAAACCCTTGGTCTATCATATAGAGATGTTTGCCGCAGAGCCAAGCTGTATAGTTGCCAAACTTTACCGGTTCTATTTTCGGTGTCAGTCCGTAACCGTCGCGCACGGCGTATGTGGCAAGAACCGTTTCTTTACCGAAAGCTTTCACTAAATCATTGCCAAAAGCATCAGTCGGAACAAACTTTTCCATGCGGTCAAGCGTGTTTTCGTCCGGCTCCTGGAGTGTGTAGTGCTTGAAGCCATAATCTATATCGGCATGGTTTTCCGACTTTATCTTGGCTGCTGCACGGCGGATACGCTCTTGGCCGATTTGGTCGATAGTCTTATACTTCTCTTTGTATGCCTCTGTGTTTGGTTTTATTTTTTCGGGCAATTGTACAAGGATGTACTGTAAGTTATAACCATCTTCCACACTGTTTAGTTCCATTACGGCTTGTGCGGTGGTGCCCGAGCCGGAGAAAAAGTCGAGTATGATGATCGGTTCATCTTTGTCCTTTTCTACAGCTCCATCTATAAGGTGTTTTATGAGACTTACAGGTTTTGGAAAACTGAAAATCTTGGCATTGAAAAGCTCGTCTAAATCCTTTGTTCCGTCTTGGCTCATGCCGATATGGGATGGAAGATGAGTGCTGACGGCATATTGTCCGAAGCGGTCACCAGCCTTTTGCATATCATTGTCTTTCCAATAGCGGAGCACGGGCTTATCTATTTTTAGGAAATCGTAATCACCGGGGAATACGATTCTTTTTTGTGCATAATAAGAATCAAATGTGTCCTGTGTAATGCACCAAGTACGTTTCGGGTTTGCTGGATATTCTTTACCGTTTTGAGGGTTCCTTATTGTGAAAAAACTGTTGGGGCGTTCCGATGCAGTAGTCTGCTTTGTCAAATCATGCACTCTCCAAGGTTGTCCGGGAAAATCTTCTGTTTCGTAATATTTTCTTCCCTTTCCATCGATACCAGCCAAAAAAGAATCTGTTCTGGCGTATGATACTATCCATTCGTAATCTTTTGATACTCCGAATGGAACATCTGACTTTGCCGTTCTTTTCCGCCATGGGAATAGAGCCACAAAATTTTCCTCTCCAAACACATGGTCGCACAGCAACTTCAAGTTAGCCTGCTCATTATCGTCGATAGAGATAAAAATCACTCCATCGTCAGAGAGCAAGTCTTTAGCGTATTGCAGACGGGGCATCATGAAGGTAAGCCATGCTGAGTGCGAAGCAGCACCACGGGTTGTCATTGCAAGAATACGGTTTGCTTGTTCCTCACCGATGCTCAATTTCTCTTGCAATTCTTCCACTGTAAAGTTGAATTTGTCATTATATACAAATCCGTCAGTACCTGTATTATAGGGTGGATCTATATAAATGCATTTCACTCTACCGGCATACGACTTTACCAGATGCTTCAGCGCGTCAAGATTGTCGCCGCTGATATACACATTCTGACTATTTATATTCTCCGGCTTGCTGTTATGTTCCAGATCGGGCACTAATACGGTAGTCGTATCCATCGAGGCCAACAGACTGGCATAGTTCTTGCCAAGAAAGTTAAAGCCGCTACCTTCCTTTATAAGGTCTACTTTGTCAGTTAGTAGCTCACGAAAAGCAGCTATATCAAATTTGCCTTCTGCATTGAAACATTGCGGAAAGTCCCGGTGTAGCAATCCTAACGTTCTGTCAGTAGGTTGCGCTTCTTCATTTTGATTTATAATATCTCGTATCATAATTTTTATCTTTTCTCTGTTCGGATTTTAGCGATTTGATAATTGAATGCTTGGTGTCAGATAGAATCTTATATTTGTTTGATGTTTAATGTTTGTTCTTTTAATGATGTCTTAGTTGCTGGTTCTTCTTAAGAACAATTCGACATTTTATTATGAAAAATAATCCTAAAATCCAATTACAAAAGTAGTGATAAGTTTGAGATAATGAAAAGACGTTCAGGTAAAAATATGAATTTAGTTCGAATAAGGTTAGTCAGGCAATGCCTCAGCTTGGGAGCTAAGTGCTTTATTGGTTCCGCACAGGCAGCCTCACCCATAGCCATCCGGGAATCAGTTTCCAGAAAAACACCAGCATCTGATAACGCCGGTCTATGACAGCTACTCTTTTCCTTCGGGAGATGGCTCTTACAATTTGTGATGCCACGTAGGGAGCATGCATCAGCAGCGGGTATTTGTCATCTTTCAACAGAGGGGTGGCGACAAATCCGGGACGGATGTCGGTGAAGGAAATGTGTAGCTTGTTCATGTGCGCCAATTGGTCCAAAGCATCCAGATAGGTGTTTTGAAACCGTTTGGTCGCTGAATAGGCAGGGGCGGATCCCAGTCCCTTGGTGCCTGCTATGGAACTGATCACCGCTATATGTCCTTTGCCTTGCTGTTCGAAATAGTGATAGGCGGCATTGACCATTCGTATGAATCCCGAAACATTGGTGGCTGCGGTCTGTAATTCTATATCGGGGCAGAGTGAAAGATTTTGTTTGCCTATGCCCGAACTGAGCAGGAACACATCCATGCCGCCGGTTTTCATAATCAGTTGCTCCAATAAGGCAGGGGCATCCTCGCGGGTGACATCTATCCGCTGGGTACATACCTGTCCGGGAGCGGACTGCCGGAGCTTTTCCAGTTCTTCCTCTCTACGTCCTGCCACGCCTACCTGCCAGCCGGCTTTCAGATAGCATCGCGCCACTTCCAGTCCGATGCCGGAAGTGGCGCCAATGATAATGATTCTTTTCATCCGCTTCGCCTTATTGTAAAGCTTGTTCAATATCGGCAATGATGTCGCTTACATTCTCAATACCTACCGACAAACGGATCAGGTCCGGAGCGACTCCTGCTTCGCGCAACTGCTCGTCGGTGAGCTGGCGGTGAGTATGGCTGGCGGGATGCAGTACGCAGGTACGTGCGTCGGCCACATGGGTTACGATGCAGATGAATTTCAGCCTGTCCATAAATTCTATCGCTTCCTCACGGGTTCCGTTCAAGCCGAAAGCGATGACACCGCACGAGCCGTTTGGCATGTATTTCTGTGCCAGATCATAGTATTTGCTGCTTTTCAGTCCGCAATAGTTCACCCATTTCACTTTCGGGTTGGCTTCCAGCCATTCAGCCACTTTCTGTGCGTTTTCGCAATGACGGGGCACGCGCAGGTGCAATGTTTCCAATCCCAGATTCAGCAGGAACGCATTTTGCGGAGACTGGATGGAGCCGAGGTCACGCATCAGTTGGGCGGTTGCTTTCGTCATGTAAGCCATTTTGCCGAACGCTTTGGTATAAGTCAGTCCGTGATAAGATTCGTCGGGCTGGGTCAGACCGGGGAATTTGTCCGCATGGGCTTCCCAGTCAAAGTTGCCGCTGTCCACAATGGCGCCTCCTACACTGGTGGCATGACCGTCCATGTATTTGGTTGTGGAATGGGTGACGATATCCGCTCCCCATTCAAACGGACGGCAGTTGATGGGAGTGGCGAAGGTGTTGTCCACAATCAAAGGCACACCGTGTTTGTGTGCGATACGTGCGAACTTTTCGATGTCCAGCACGTCGATGCTCGGATTGGAGATGGTTTCGCCGAACAACGCTTTGGTATTCGGGCGGAAAGCCTTGTCTATTTCCTCCTCGGATGCATTGGCGTCAATGAAGGTACACTCGATGCCCAGTTTTTTCAGCGTGACGCCAAACAGATTGAATGTACCTCCGTAGATGGTAGACGAGCATACGAAGTGGTCGCCTGCCTGACAGATATTGAAAATGGCATAGAAGTTGGCAGCCTGGCCGGACGAGGTCAGCATAGCACCCACACCGCCTTCCAATGCTGCGATTTTTGCGGCGACGGCATCATTGGTGGGGTTTTGCAAGCGTGTATAGAAATATCCCGAATCTTCCAGATCGAACAGACGCGCCATCTGTTCGCTGGTGTCATACTTGAATGTGGTACTTTGATAAATAGGCAAAACGCGCGGTTCGCCTTTTTTCGGAGTCCAGCCTGCCTGTACGCATAAGGTCTCCCTGCTATACTTCTTATCCATGTTTATATTGTTATTAAAATTACATATTCATTTATTTCGCAGCAAAATTAAGAATAATCTGTCATTTAGGGTTCAATTACTGGGAAAAGTGTTATATTTGAACGATTTTAATAAGCTTAACTATGGCAGAGGATATAAAATTCAGGCATACTATGCCGGTGCAGATACGATTCAGCGATGTGGACCAGTTTGGTCATATGAACAATTCAGTTTACTTTTCTTTGTACGATTTGGCAAAGACTACTTATATAAAAGATGTATTAGGCAGTGCCGACTGGAGCAAGCTGGCTATTGTGGTAGCCAATATCAATGCAAACTTCTTTATGCCGGTATTTTTCTCGGATCATCTGGTGATAGAAACGGCTGTGGTACATTTGGGGCATAAGAGTTTTACCTTGTTGCAGCGTGCCGTGACTACGGATACCCATGAGGTGAAGTGTGAGTGCCGCACGGTGATGGTAGGTTATGACCTGGCTACCAAAGAACCGAAATTGATTTCCGAGGATTATAAGGAGGCGATTTGCAGGTACGAGGAAAAAACATTGGAGGAACTTTCAAAAGGGTAGCCATAGATGATATACTCGCTATAAATAGCTAGGACGTTATTTATAGCGAGATTGTATTATTTTATTAAAAGCATTCTCCTGTAATGGTTAAAAGTTTGGGAGATGAGTCAAAATTACCATATAATAAAATTTCTCTTTGAAACTTTCCTATGTCATCGGGATGGAAAATGATATTCAGACAAGTGCTGTCTCCCGGATTTATTTCAGTAATTTCATTTTCAATATTCAAACATTCGCATGAAAGATCTATATGACTGATTCTTACTATGTTCTTCCCTGTATTCCATATTGTGAATTTGATTTTTGCCTTTTCCGTGCGGCTGATTTTGCCTAAATCTATCTCATTTGTGTTGAATGTAATGGTGGTGTTCGCTTCTTCGCTGGGAGATTCATTTCCATAAAAAGAGTGCGACACATATTTACCATTATTTAAAAGGTAGACTCTAGGTGTGTTTTTAGCCATATCCAATTCCACTAATATGGATTTAGTGTCTAGGTATACATTGGAGTAGTCATCTATATTTTTATTGGCAATTAAATTGAAAGTCTTTTTACTTTTACATGCAATTATATAAATAGTATCGGTCGAGTTATGTATTTCTGACAGAGCTTTGTGTATGCATCCTTTGCAACCATTACCCAATATGGTAACAAGGTGGGTGGCATTGTGGATTTGTGATTTCTCAACTCCGACTTCATCAAACAGTTTTTGAAGGCATTTGTCATTATTGGACATACAGCTTGCCAGGAACAGTCCTCCACATAGAATGATTGAGTAGTTCTTTTTCTTCATTTTTTCCGGCCTTGAAGTGTGAAACACCTGAACACTAGCTTGTTTTCATCAAACTGAGGGTTGTTTTCATTATTCTCTGAAATATACAGGCCTTTTTTACCTACGAAGCACAAGTGATGGGCATAGGTGTTGCCGGGAAATTTTGTTTCACCAATAATTTCATAGTCTTTGTTTAGAATGATGATGGAGAAACTTTGATGCGGATTGTTGGAGAATGGTTTTATATTATCATCCGGCATTAAGGCAAACCGATAGAATACTTTTCGGTATTTATCATACATCAAGTGGTGGTAATGGGGCTGTAATCCTCTGTCATGTATGGTTTTGAATAAATCAATTTGTAAATTTTGGGAGACTGGACGCACGTGGGGCAGATAATGGCTTTTAGCATTATACGCTTTTTTATGTTTGAAATCAGAAGATACAAATATGCTGTCATATTGTCCCAGTGAAACAACAACTTCTTTACCTGTATATGTGTAACTGATTTCAGGGTCATACAGAATGTAGTCTATCTCATCTTTGTTAAAAATAGATGGGTATCGTAGTTCTGTCCACCCTAGTTTTTTTTTATGAAGGTCTGCATAAGCAAATATGGGTATTTTATCCCATTCATCTTTTTTACGGGGATATTTTAATAATGATTGACTGAAATATAAAATAGAATCCTTAATTATGGCAGGTCGATATGTATAACTCATGCAACAAATGTGGTCGAAAGCATGAAAGTTTACGCTGTCTTTCCAAAAGCTATTCTTATTTTCCACTTCTCCTTTTTCATTGATAATTCCAAAAACTCCATTCCAAGTTGTAATTAAAAAATGCTTTGAGCTAAGTGGAAAACAGCCATTAGTTGATGGCATTGCATTTCTCCCCTCTTTTTGTAGATGAATTGTTTTAATAACTTGTTTGGTATCCAAATCATAGATATGAACTTTATAGCTTGCTTTTTCATTCAAAAAGGAAAGATACTCATGTCCGTTTTCTTCAAATTGGAATATAGATTTGCTTTCATAATGTGTATGTTCATCTATAGACAGGCAGATGGAGTCTGTAGCTGTTAATTCTGTACCATAGTCTATTGGACGAGAAGGAGATGAACATGATGCTCCTAGAAGCAGATAAGTGAAGATATACAAAAAATATTTCATACACTATAGATTAAATATAGGGTATTTAATTATCTTCAGTTTGTAGATTGGATCAACTAATTATGAATAGGAAAGATCTTAAATACCCTATGGAATGATTTGCTAGTCGGTTAAATTAATTGGGAGCTCCTTCATCTCTTCCGCACCTTTGGTTTGGGTCTTCATAACAATTATTGAATGAAAAATTTACACAAGAAGACGCTCCATCGAAATACCAGCATTTATCTCCTTCACCGGGAGGTCCGTAATCACTGCGAGCATTTCCGTTTTCTGTGTTGCTCGGAAGAGGTGCGTCAAACTTTAATTCTTGTCGGGAAGAATAGATCTCTACGCTAGTCAAACAAAGAATGACTAGGACTAAAAAAAGTGATTTGTTTTTCATAAGATTTGCTTTTAAAGGTTAGTATATAGTTAACTTCACAAATGTACATTAAAATTTTATTATATCAAATATATTTTGATAGCCTGTTTAAAAATCTCTGAAATATTTTTCTTATGAGGTTTTCATATCAGTCGGATAGTTTTTTCTTTGAAGTGACTAAACTTAAAAAAGATATATCAGACTGATTTAACAGAAACAAAGAACCGAAATTGATTTCCGAGGATTATAAGGAGGCGATTTGCAGGTACGAGGAAAAAACATTGGAGGAACTTTCAAAAGAACGGAAATAGTTATTGATTTTCTGTGTTATTGATGTTTTATCAACTATATGCATAATGAATAAAGGTGTATCTCACGACACACCTTTATTTTTCTATGTT
The DNA here is from genome assembly GCA_948566455.1 of uncultured Phocaeicola sp. Lineage (GTDB taxonomy): Bacteria > Bacteroidota > Bacteroidia > Bacteroidales > Bacteroidaceae > Phocaeicola. Next base: position 59,747 of record CAOYQO010000010.1, on the reverse strand, counting down.
AAAACATCTGTCTTGAAAACTAAACAGGAGGATTTGGCTTATTTTTTCCCGTATCCCGGAGTTTGAGTTAATAACGGATTCACATTCAAAGTACCGATATTAACCGGCCAAAGCATTTTATATGCTTCTTCTGTACCGAGGATAGGATTTGTGCCCGGATAGTTGGCATTGGCAGAAAAGACCAAAGAACGTCCGGATGCATCGTGCATACGCAATACGTCAAACCAGCGCTTGCCTTCACTGACAAACTCTTTGTCCCGTTCCTGCAAAATGGCTAGTTCATTTTCCGCATAGCTGCCTTCCGTGTATTTGTTTTCTTCAAAGGTGTCTCCGTATGCACGTTTGCGTACTTCGTTGATATACGAAGCGCAAGGGTTGTTCAATCCGTTTTCAATTTCCGCCATCATCAGTAACGCATCGGCATAGCGGTAAACGGGGATGTCCGAAATATAGATGCGGTTGTCATTGGAATTGATTGTACCTATACGTTTTTTCATTACGCATCCGAATTCGCTGAGCGTGCCATTATCATTTTTCATGTAATACTCCATGAATGTGGCATCACGGCGGCTGTCTCCTTCTTTGAACGTTTTCCAGAAATCTTCAGTGTACTCGTCACGGAATACTCCACCGGTACCTTTCAAGTTTAAGGTATCTTTTTCAATCACCTTACCGTTACGACCATATGCTTGCCCCAGAAATACAGCATCCTGATAAAGGAATCTGCCTCCGTCATTGCTGGCCTCACCTTCTATAAACGGCATGGCGAAAATAATTTCAGTGTTCTTTTTATTGTCGCATGAGAAGATGGAGGCAAAGTTGTCCATTAATTCAAAATGTCCTATGATCCCGGATAAGGCAGTCTTGGCAGTCTGTAAATCGGTTGCCCCGGTTGCTGTGAATCCGGTGATGGATACTTTCGCTGCCCACATATAGATTTCTGCTTTAAGCATCAAAGTGGCATAGCGTGACCAGTCGTATGCATCAAAAGAGGTGTTATTTCCGAAATAGTTTTCGGATTTATTAATATCCGCTTTGATAAACTCCATGGTGGCTTCGGGTGTGGCGCGCTCCACATAGAATTTGTCTGCCGATGGTTTGCCGTCCAGTATATCTACTTTGGTGATGAGAGGTACTCCCCCGAAAGTTCTGTATAGCATGAAGTAATACAGGGCTCTCATGCCATACGCTTGTCCCAAGTACCGGCTCCGGGTTGCATCATCCAGAAACGTACACCCATTTTCTACTTCTTGGATAAAATGGTTTACTTGCATGATGGGAGAGTATAGCCCGTTCCAATTGGATATGCCGGGAATATCTTCCGAGATATTCTGTGACCGGATATCGGCATAGTTCAAGCTGGTGTTCAGCGAGGAGGTGCCCACACGTTGTGTGCCGCCGCGGAGTTCGCCCAAGGTGTAGAACATGTCATAGTAACTTCTTAATTGGGCGTGCAGACCCAACATGAATGCTTTGGGCTGGGAAGCTTCTTTCCAGAAATTTCCGGCTCCATAATAATCTTCCGGTGCCAGATCCAGTGCGTCACAGGACGGTTGGAGAATGGTCATCACACATATTGAAAGGATATAGAATATTTTTTTCATAATCTGTTAGAGTTTATAAGTTTAGAAAGAAACGTTTACGCCGAGAATGACAGTGCGGGGCAATGGGTATCCACCATTGTTGTCTGTCTTTTCCGGAGAGAATAAATGTTTGGCTTCTGTCAGGTAACCCAGGTTCTGACCGGTTACCGAGAGCATGACTGAGCCTAGTCCTGCTTTGCGCACCCAGTTGCTTGGCAGATTATATGACAAGGCTATTTCACGGAAAGACAGATAGTTACCGTTGTAGGCAAACATGGAGGATTGACGACAGTAATTGCGCTTGCCCAACTGGTCGGCCCATACATAAGTAGGATATTGTGCACCGGGATTTTCGGGTGACCAGGTGTCGTGGGTTTCCGCAATGGTGTTATAAGTACCTTGTGCGCAAGACATGATCCACATGGTTTTCCAGTCTACCGCTTTGAAACCAAGCGCATAGTCAAAACGTGCTGATAAAGTAAGGTCTTTCCAGGTGACTGAAGTATTGATACCTCCTGTCCATTTGGGTACAGTGTTGCCCACTTTCACCATGTCGTAATTGTCGATGATGCCGTCACCGTTTACATCCTTCCATTTCACATCACCCGGCTGGATGCGGAGAGAATTCGCTTTCTGATTGGCTGTCAGTTTGTTATATCCTTCCTCACCTCCGTAAAGGGGACGGTTGCTTGAGCCGTTGTTACCACTTGACAAGTCGATCAGTCCTCCTGGTATTTCATCTTCGGAACGATAGATTCCTTCGGCTACGAACATGTACAAATCACCTGGGCATTGTCCTTCCTGATAACCGCCTACCCATGCTTTTTCATAGCTTCCGTCCTCCAGCTGGCGTCCGGTATATACTTGAAATGCATTTTGACGGTTTCTTTCCAGACCGTTGTCGGGCAATGCCACTACTTTGTTTTTATTTAATGCGCCGTTCCAGTTCAGATTCCATTTCCAGTCTTTGGAGTCGATAACTTTGAATGCCAGTTCGAATTCAAAGCCTTGGTTCTGGAACTTACCGTTGTTGGAGGTAAAGGAAGAAACACCCGAAGTAGACGGGATGGTGATGTTGGCATACTTGTCACTGGTCAGTCGGTTGTAGTAAGTCAAATTGGCATTGATGCGGTTGGCCAGAAAGCCTAGATCCAGACCGATTTCGAAAGTTCTTGACTTCTCCCATTTCAAGTAGGGATTAGGAAGGTTGTTTAACAGGAAGTAAGCGTTGCCGTTGTATTTGCTGCCTGCATAAGCACCTTGTACTGTGTAGTTTCCTACAAAATCTTTGTTTACATTACCATTCAGACCGAAGCTGGCACGCAATTTACCGAATGAGATGATATCGGCCCATTCACTGGCAAATTTTTCTTTGGAGAACACCCATCCGGTAGATACTCCGGGGAAGACACCCCAGCGGTTGTCTTTGGCCAGTTTGGAGTAGCCGTCCCGTCTTAGAACAAAAGACAGCAAGTATTTTGACTGGTAATCATAATTTACACGACCGAAGAATGACATGATACGCTGGCGGCTGTGTGAGGAGTCTATGCTGCGTTTGCCTTTGTCATCACTGGTATATTCCAAATCGCCGAAAGCGTCACTGGGAGCTCCCGATCCTGAGGCACTGAAACCTTTATAATATGAGTCGTAGTACTTGAAGCCGGCCATGGCATCCAGATAGTGGTCTTTGTTTATTTGATAGTTGTAGTTTAACACTGCATTATAAGTTTGGTCCAATGTGCGTCCGTAGGAAGCCGAGGTGCTGTGTGAGGTTACCCAGTTTCCGGGAGAAGATAAATAATCTTTGTTGAAAGCTTCATATTTTTCTTCTGAATAGAACCAGATGGCGTTCACTTTTAATGAGAGTCCTTTCATGATATCTGCGGTAAAAGATTGGTTCATGGTGAACTTGTCTGTATTGTTGTCACGGACAAACTTGTCAAAATTGATTTGTTGGTTTCCGTCGCCTGAATTGGGTCCCAAAAGCATTTCACCGTCAGCATTATATCCACGGAAAGTGGGAGGTAATGATAAAACGCGTGAGAAGTAGTTGGCTTCTGCGCTTTGGGTAGGAGGAAGATCGTTCCAGGTTGCATCTGCAAAGTTGAAGCTGGAGTTGGAGGTTAACCATGGTTTCAGCTTGTAATCGGCATTGAATGTGAAAGTGATACGTTGGTACTTGTTTCCTACGGCTGTACCTTCACTATGGTTGTATCCCAAACCTGCATAGTAGTTTCCCTTTTCATTTCCTCCGCTTACACTCAGGTTGTAGTCTTGTGAGAAAGATGGGGAATTGATATTGAAATCCGCTATATCTGTATTCTTGAAAATCAGTTGGTCTCCATAAATAGGATCAGTCATGGTTTCCCATCCTTGGTTGAGCAGGAAAGCCAGATCGTCCGAATATTTCATGGTACTCCATATAGCCTGGCTGTTTTCGTTTCCATTCAGCGGGATTGTCTTGTCATCATCTGCCCAATATTTGTTGCCTGTTCCATAAGGAGTGGCACCGGTCAGACCGGTCAGTGAAGACCATCCTTGTACGGCCGATCCGTCCGGATGTTTCATGTCTCCCGTGTAAGCATTCATGTAACCAGTGCGCATCCAGTAAATGTAATCACGCGCATTCATAAAGTTATAAGAGTTGTGGAAGTAGTTCCAGCCTAGTTTGGCCGAAAGCTCTACACGTGTACTTCCCTCTTTGCCTCGTTTGGTAGTGACTAGTACTACACCGTCATTGGCTCGGGCGCCATAGATGGCGGTGGCTCCGGCATCTTTTAATACTTCCATGGATTCAATATCGGCCGGGTTGATGTCACTTAAAGAACCGCGTACTTGGCCGTCTACCAGGATTAAAGGTGAACCTGAACCGTCAAAATTAGTACCTCCTCGAAGTACCAAGGTAGGAGCTGCTCCCGGATTACCGGAAGTCTGGCTGACGGACAGACCTGCCACGGCTCCTGATAAGGCTTGTGCCGGATTGGAATAAAGTCCTTGTTTTAATGTTTCTTCTTTTACCTTGGAAATGGAGTTGGTTACTTTTGTGCGCAACTGTTTGCCGCCATATCCGGTTACAACAACTTCTTGGAGCATTTCTGAGTCTTCTTTCAATGCTATTTTAAAAGTTGACTTTCCCTTTACGCTTAAAGTTTGTGTCTGATAACCGACAAATGATACTCTGATACTGCCATCGTTGGCTACGGAAAGTGTAAAATTACCATCTAAGTCGGTAACTGTACCATTCGTGGTGCCTGTTTCTACAATACTGGCGCCAATAACCGCTTCACCTGTGGCGTCTGTGACCACACCCGTGATTGTTTTCTTTTGTGCCATGGCTCCTATGGAGCATAACAGGCAAAAAAGCATGAATAAGGTTTTCTTCATAGATTTGTTTTTAAAGTTACTGTTTGAAGTTCTACCAGAACTATTCCGTGTCCATAAAGGGAAAATAGATTGTATTTTATTTTATTTAAGAAGGAATTTTAAAAGGATTTTTCTACTGAATTTCTACTGTTATGCTACTTTGAGGCGGAAAAAGATAAAAGATATCCCTTTTTATATACTTTTATTTAGCTTATTTATCCGTAAATATTGACCGTTTTGTACTTTTTGTGTCGTATATCAAAAAATAATTTTATAATTAAAGTTGATTTAATAAAAAATATCCTATATTTGCGATGTGATATAATCTTAATTTAAAAATGTAGTTCTGGTAGAACTTATCCTATAAAGGAAATCTCTTTATTTTGTTAAATGAATTTTATTTCAGCCTTTGGAGATGAAATAAATTATTTGGAGAAGTATCCTTGTGCAGATAGTACAGGGAGTGGTTTGTTTATGGGCACATGGGGACATTTATTCTTTTCATAGTCGATGGTTATACATATATTTATATGGATATGTATGGACTTTGAAATGGCAAGTATAACTAAGGTAGCTGAAAATGTATCTGATAACGAAGAAGCGGAGGTGATATGAACATAGAAGACCATCGTTTAAAAAGGTCAGATGATCTTCTTGAGTGATGAGGCATTAATAAAGTTCTTTATGTACCAACTCTTCAAACAGTAATGCATATTTTGCGACGACTGCTTCGGCGTATTTCTTACCTTTCTCGGCACTTGCTTTTTTAGGATTGCCTATACCGGTGTCTTGCGAAACTTTTTGCCAGTTCCTCGGAATCCATGCCACTTTTTCATTCAACATTTGTGAGGTGAACTTCTTATAATCTCCGTTTCCGGCTTCGTCTAAATTTACCAATTCCGGATGATAATGCATCATAACAGAAGTTTCCAATTCATCTGCATGGTCACCCGGTTCATCAAAGTACTCTTTAGCAGGAACAAAGGCAAACCATTCGCTGCTGGCTATCAGGAAGTCGGGATAGTCCAGTGACAAGTCACGTATCATACTTTTGAATGTATTGCCGCCATGTCCGTTGATAATGACCATTTTGCGGTATCCCTGGGCGTATAGAGAGGCAACTATGTCGCTTAAAATCGCTTTTTGCGTTTCATAGCGATAATGGATGCAGAAATCCAGCTCGCGTTGTCCCGGATTCTGTGAACCGGCAGTGACGTAAGGCATGACCATGCAACGAATACCGTAATGTGTTTTTGCCAGTTTTGCAGCATCTAGTGCGATGTCGTGGCTCAGAATGCAGTCTGTCAGATAAGGCAGGTGCAGATTATGCGGTTCGGTAGCTCCCCAAGGGAGGAGGACCAAATCATATTTCAATGGTTTTACCTTGCCGTAACAGGTTACGGCAAGGTCTAGTTCTTTATCCATTATTTATAAGAATTTTTAAAGATATGCAGGATTTCTTCGTCTGTAATCGGGCGTGGGTCGAGAGTGAACAGTCCTCCCATCGTATCTCTTGCATTTTGCAGGAATTTGGGGAAATCTTCGGATTGGATACCAAATTCGCTCAGTTTGATAGAATGTACTTTACATTCTTTTTGCAGTGTAATCAATGCATCAATGAAATCGGACGGACGGTTGCTCTTTTTCTGGGTCATCATTTCAGCCATTTTCATGTAACGTTTTGTACAGTCATGCCGGAAAGTTTCGAAGTATGCCTCAGACAAGGCAATGAGTCCTGCTCCATGAGGAAGTTGTGGATAATAAGCACTCATGGCATGTTCTAATGAATGTTCGGAAGTGCAGCTTGAAGTGGCTTCCACCATGCCTGCCAAGGTGCTGGCCCAAGCAATTTTGGCACGCGCTTTCAAATTCTTTCCGTCGGCTACGGCTACTGGCAGATATTTGTAGATCAGACGGATGGCTTCTAAGGCGTAAAGATCACTGATGGGTGTTGCACAATTGGCGATAAAACCCTCTGCGGCATGGAAGAATGCATCGAACCCTTGATAGGCGGTGAGGTGCGGAGGAATGGAAACCATCAGTTCCGGGTCTACAATAGATAAGGTAGGGAAGGTCAGCTGGCAACCGAAGCCTATCTTTTCTTGAGCCGTTTCGTGGGTAATCACTGTCCATGGATCCATTTCTGTTCCGGTTCCGGCGGTGGTAGGGATGGCGATAATGGGAAGTGCTTTGGTAACAGGGCGTCCTTTACCACTACCCCCTGATACATAATCCCAGTAGTCACCATCGTTGCAGGCCATAACAGCTATACTTTTGGCTGAGTCGATGGAACTTCCGCCTCCCAGTCCTACTACAAAGTCGCACTTTTCCTCCCGGCAGATGGCGGCTGCTTCCATGACGTGTTCTTTGATGGGGTTGGGAAGGATTTTATCGTAAACCAGTGTTTCTACATTATTCAGTCTTAATTGGGCAAGTACTCTCTCCAAATATCCATATTTCCGCATGGAAGTTCCGGATGAGATGACGACCAGTGCCTTTTTTCCCGGTAATTTTTCACTGGATAATTTCTTGATTTCTCCGCAGCCAAATACTAATTTGGTAGGGATGTATAAACTAAATACAGGATTTGCTTTCATGTTCTTTCGTATTTAAAGTTTCACTGGTAACAAATGTAGGAAAATAATAGTTTGCTTGTTTAAGTAATTTGTTAAATTTTACATACTGCCGGATTGTATTCGTTTTCTTTAATTCAGTTTGAGATAGATACGTTTTTTCGATTATACTCGAAAAAAGAAATAAACAGTGTTTTTTTTTCGATTATACTCGAAAAAAACTATCTTTGTGGGAAAAGATTCGAGTATGGACGATAAATGGAAAGCTTTAGAAAAGTATAACCTTTGGGGTGGAAATACGTATCAATTGGGACTGGAACGGAAATCTTATACCGACAAGATTGGCAATTTTGTGGGGAATAACTTGGTGAAGGTACTTATAGGACAACGTCGTTCGGGCAAAAGTTATATTCTCAGGCAAATTGCTTCAAGTCTTGTCTCGGAACGAGGAGTAAATCCGGCTAATATCCTATATATAAATAAGGAGTATCTGGAATTTGATTTTATTGATGATTATAAAGCATTGGAAAGTCTGTATCGTTTTTATCGGGAAAAGCTTAAACCGCAAGGAAAAGTATATTTGTTTTTCGATGAAATTCAAAATGTGGATGGCTGGGAAAGGTTTGTAAACTCCCATTCGCAAGACTTTGTCGAAGAGAGTGAATTGTTTATCAGCGGTTCTAACTCTAAAATGCTTTCCAGTGAACTTGCCACTCTTTTGTCGGGACGTTATGTAGAATTTCATATATTCCCCTATAGTTATGCTGAATATTTACAGTTGATGCAGCAACCTGCCGGTCGGGCTTCTTATTTGGCCTATTTACAGAAAGGCGGTTTGCCCGAATTGTACAACCTGCCCACTGTCGAGTCAGAAAAACAGTATGTCGCTTCTGTGAAAGATACGATTTTGTTGCGTGATATAGTGAAGCGTAAACCCGTTCGTGATGTAAGGTTATTGGATGATATTTTTATTTATTTGGTGAATAATGCGTCCAATCTGTTTTCCGTTCAGCATATTGTTAATTTCTTTAAATCCAAGAACCGGAAGGTGAGTTATGATACCTTATCTAATTATCTAGGTTATATAGAAGAAGCTTTTCTTGCTTATAAAACAGAACGTTACAATATAAAAGGAAAGGATGTGGTGGCAGGTAATTGCAAGTATTATCTGAATGACTTGTCCTTTAAGAATTTTCTTTATCCGGGCTTTGCTTATGGAGTCGGGTATTTGTTGGAGAATGCAGTATATTTGGAACTTCGTCGTTTAGGCTATATTGTATATACAGGTTCTTTTCGGGATAAAGAAGTTGATTTTGTTGCTATGAAGGACGATAGAGTGATTTATCTTCAAGCAACTTACATGTTGGAAACGGCACAAACCATGGAACGGGAATATGCTCCTTTGCTGACGATAGGTGATAATTATGAAAAATATGTCGTTTCCATGGATGAGGTACAATTCCCTTCCAATGAAGGGGTCAGGCATATACAGGCTTGGAATTTAAAGGAAATATTGTAGGAAATCAGTTTCTCTTTTTAATATACAGTTTTTGGTAAGAGTTGTCAAAACTCTGATGATATTGTCTGTAGTCTATTATCCAATGTTGCTCACCGCTCCCCCGGATATGTAGAGCAGGAATAGCACCGAAGAGGAGAGTATAGTGGATATTATTTGCTTATGTGCAGTTGGCGCAAACATACGATTGGCATATCAGTCTGTATATCAGTATTCCGCTTATCTTTGCAGTCACTATCGGGCTGAGTCTGCTTTCTTATTATTATTTTGAGAAACCGGCCAACCGCTGGGTAAAACGAATTTTAAATAAACAATAATAACTAGTTCATGGAAAAACAATTATCAGAAAAACTGCCACGCGTTGAGGTGGTGGATGCTTTACGGGGATTTGCAGTCATGGCAATTCTTTTAGTGCATAGTTTGGAGCATTTCATCTTTCCGGTTTATCCGGTAGACCAGCCTGCATGGTTGAATATACTGAATGACGGGGTATTCAATGTTACATTTACTTTATTGGCTGGAAAATCGTATGCCATTTTTGCTTTGCTGTTTGGATTTACATTTTATATTCAGTCGGCTAACCAACAGCGTAAAGGAAAAGATTTTGGTTATCGTTTTCTGTGGCGTTTGCTGTTATTGGTAGCTTTTGCTACGCTGAATGCAGCTTTTTTTCCGGCAGGAGATGTGCTGTTGCTGTTCTCGGTAGTGGGAATCGTATTGTTTGTGGTGCGCAAGTGGAGTGACTGTGCCATACTTGTTACGGCTATTTTGTTTTTATTGCAGCCCGTTGAGTGGTATCATTATATAGTAGGTCTGTTTGATCCTTCTTATACTTTGCCCGATTGGGGAGTGGGCGCGATGTATAAAGAAGTGGCGGAATATACCAAAGAGGGGAGTTTGTGGGTAAGAATATGACCTTTGGTCAGAAAGCCAGTCTATATTGGGCTCTGGGAGCAGGGCGTTTCTGGCAGACTGCCGGCTTGTTTTTGATGGGATTATACATCGGACGCAAACAATTGTTTGTTACTTCCGAAAAACATACTCGTTTTTGGGTGAAGGCTCTTATCATTTCCGCTATCTCTTTTGCTCCGCTTTTCCAACTGAAAGAGTTGATTATGGCTAGTGACAGTGAACTCATTCGCCAGACTGCCGGAACTGCTTTTGATATGTGGCAAAAGTTCGCTTTTACATTTGTACTGGTTGCTTCTTTTGTATTGCTTTATCAACGGGATAGGTTCAGGAATTTTGTATCAAATCTTCGTTATTATGGTAGGATGAGTCTGACCAATTATATCACCCAATCTATTGCCGGAGCTATTATTTATTTCCCTTTCGGATTTTATCTGGCTCCGTACTGTGGATATACGTTGAGTTTGTTGGTTGGTTTTGTACTCTTTTTGTTGCAAGTACAGTTCTGCAAGTGGTGGTTGAAAGGACATAAGCAGGGACCGTTAGAGAGTCTTTGGCATAAATGGACCTGGATGTATTCCAAAAAATAAGGAACTCTGGGCAGGAGTTGCATATGCTATACGGAAGAGAGGAAAAGGCGAAAAGTAATTTGTCTTTTCCTCTCTTCCGTATAGGGACTGATTCTTGTTTCCCAAGTTTCCCGAATATCATAAAAAGGATATCAGTTCAGGATTATAATCAATTATTTTTGCCTTCTATCTGAATTTGAATTGCTTGTCCTGTACGTTGCAGACATTCTATAAAAATAGAAAGATGATTGGTCTTTTGCATCAACTCACATATAATTTCCTTTTCTTCTGTGCACCAAGGTTCATAAGCACGTGGGAAAGTTTCACGTTGTTTATGGATATAAGGTGGAAGGACTGTTTTCTGAATGCCTAACTCTTGGACTTTTTGTTTTATACGGCAAATATCTTCTTCTGTACAATCATTAAAAGATTCTTTTGTAAAGAACCCCGGATATTTTTGGTCAATGTCAAGATTGATTGTAGGCTTAGATAGGGATTGAAAGGTTTTTTCTCTGCTTTCTAGTTCCTTTATCAGATTGTTGATGTACTCATCGGCTTGAACAGATGATACAACTATGGAACATTCGTGGCGGGAGTATTCTTTATGGCGGTTGGCGGATAACCAGTTGAAAGAACCCTCTATAAGTGTATGGTTATCAATGGCCAATGATTTATTGTGGATACCTTTTACTTCAATGAGGGTTGCGGCATTTTCTATTAATATGTTCCGTCCCTCTTCGGCACGGCTGAGCAACTGATTGGTTTTCGTATCATAATCTAGAGACGAATCGGTGTAGACTGTGACATCCACTCCTCGGTGTACCGTGTGGCGTATCAGCGGAACCAACTGGTCGTTTTCTATGGCGTGGATAGATATGAATGGAGATACAATCAGCAGGCGGTGTCTTGCTTTTTCAAAAGCTTGGTGCAGAACCTGGATATGCTCTTCTGTGGTGGACAGACGAAGGGTGGGGTGGTAGGTGCACAGCGGAACTTCCTGTTGGTAAATAAAGTTGTTGGAAATCTCGTTGGATGGATCATCGAAAAGCCATTTAGCCATATTTCCTACCGGGGTGTTTTCTTCCGGATGGAAAATATTCATGTTGCCAAAAACAATGAAATGATGCTGAGCGCGCGATATCGCTACATTGAGCATATTGTATTTTCCATCACGCTCCATAAAAAGAGAATGGTCTTCGGGAGAGTTGACTGTTGAAAAAAGAACAATCGGACATTGGGCACCTTGCAGGGAATGTACTGTGCCGATGATCATATCTTTATATTTCTCATTTCCTGATATTTTTTGTATTTGATGCCGTATTTCGGCTTCTTGGGCTTTAAAAGGAGTTACTACGGCTACAATTTCATGAATAGGCTTTTTATAGGTCTTTTCCAGATTATCTTTTTCCAGTTCCAGCCAACAGACAATGGCTTCCGCTTCAGCCCGGTTGAGGCGACTTCCTGTTTTTCCAGGGCTGCTGTAACTGTTGATGTGTACATATCCTTTGGAAGGGAGGGACTTGTATTTTACTTCGTTACCTTTTTTAGGAAGTAACCTGCCGTGGTAAACATAATCATTGCAATAGGCAATAATGGAATCTACGCATCGTCTGTGTTCGGTCAGAAAAGCTCCTTTTTCACCTTTTACTGTAAAATTACAGCTTTTACGTGCCAGTTTCATTATACTTCCGGAAGAAGAAAGGAAACCATTGTTTTCTAAAAAACGGTATTTTTCCGAGGACTGGTTGGAAACAATGCCCAGATTCTTTAAATTAATGAATGAATATTCATCAGAAATGGACCATACAGGCTCTATTTGTTGAATATCACCTACTAAAATCGCTTGCTTGGCCAAACTGAAGGAGGGAACGGCAAGTTCGGGTGAAACTTGTCCGGATTCATCTACAATCAACAGATCTATTCCATTGTATAAAGGAATATCCCATTTTCCGTTCTCCGCATAGGTCATATACTTGGGTAGAGAATGGAAAGTAGAGATGAAAACAGGCATTACGCAAGCCAAACGTTTTAATCTTTGGGTATAGGCTTCTTGTGTGCGCTGCTTGCCTTCATCGCACTTGCTTAACCGGTGAATAAACTCGGCTTCCCGATAATGTATGGCATACCAGAACATTTGATACCGATAGCTGATATCCAGCCTTACTGCCATGTCTTCTGTATAAGGCAAGTTGCCATACTCAGGGTTGGAACTTATTTTTTCGTAACGTTCTTTGAATTCTTCTGTCAAAGTCCACTGTTCTATTACTTTGTCATAGGAGGGTAATGGCTCATGGAATTTGCGGATAAACTTCTGTAATATATTGTTTTCCTTCCGGTTTCCGTATTCTGTTGTTTCGGCAGCTTGGATACAGAGAATAATCTTTTTTTGGAGGGCTTGCATTTCTTTACGGAGAAATTGCCGGCATTTTGTTTCGTCTTGATAGTTTTTCTTGAAAAAGTTATTGAAGCATTGCAGATAGAATTGTTTGTACTCTTCTTGACGTTCAGGTGTATCGTATGCTGCCGGAAATCCATCCCCTTTGGGGTTGAACATCATTTTGTACTGTTGTTGCAGCTCTTTTTTCCCTGACAGATATAGGCCTAATGTATCCAGTTCGGGTAGCCAGCGGTTGGACAACCGGGGATGTGTTGTGTCATTGGTTGTTTCCGCTTTGAAATCCTTTAGGATATTGGTGATCGCCTGATTATTAGCTGAACTTGCAACTATAATTTCCGGCTCTTCCGGATTGTTTAGAATGTTATGAGCAAGTCTGTTTGCGATGACAGTTTGCAGAAAAGTGGTTTTTCCTGTTCCCGGAGGACCGTTGACGACAAAAATATCAGCACATTCCGGTGTTGTGTACATTGCTAGTGTTTCGCGTTGAGATATGGACAAAGGAAAGTCGCTGCTCATTTGTGCCCAGTGTTCTTGGTTGCAATATACTTTCCGGTTAGTTGGAATAGGAAGAGCGTTAGCAGATTTTGTTTGTATTAATAAATTCAACAGGGGATGTGGAGTGGTATTGTCATCTTTTAAGAGTTTGTCATATAGTGTGATTATGGGCTGTGCCATATTGCGCTCGGAGGCTTTTATGATAATGATTTCTGGATTATCATAGTAATTCATTGTGCTGAAAGTTTTGCCGGTTGCTTTCTTGAAAAGCTGCTCGCATGCTTGCCAATAGGCCTCCCATTTTGTTTCTTCAGTGTTAAAATTGGATAGTAGTTGATCTACTTTTGAAAGAGAAGCTATAGTGCGGTCATTGGCTGCATTAGGCTCCAAAAATTTACGAATAAATATTGGGATTCTGTCTGATTCGTTCTCGCATACGGTTAGTTTGCCGTCAGGCAACATGATGGCAGTAATCAAGAAGGGATATTCCGGTCTTTCTGATTGGGAAGTCCAGCCGTTTTCAAATTCGGGCAAAAGAATACAAGGAGCAATCATTACTTTTTGTTTTTCATTGCTGTCTTCTGCTTTCCAATCAGGGAAAATAACAGGAATACTTTTGAGAGGAATGAATTTAAGTATCTTGTCACCAATGTTTAGGGTGATTCGTGGTCCTTTGAGAGCAATAGCTTTGCGCTCTGCATCTTGAAGACAAGTTTTCCAGTATTTTAGTAAGGTCTGGTCCATTTGTTTTTACGTTTGTGTGATGGAATAATTTACAAATATAAGAAAATAGGTGAAAAGAATACGGTAATTGGGGTTACATTCCTGAATTTATGATTTTTTTACATTAAGAGGGATTGGAAATGTCGGGATAATCATTATTAGCGGTAAATGAATTGGGATGAACGGAATAATGGTAATATTTAGTGGTGATGAGGCAAGAAACTTGCCTTTATGAAGCAAATGAAGCTAAAATAGACGAGAATTTATCTGTGTGGGGAGTGTGGATATACTAATTTTGCCAATAAATGAAACTTAAATCTATGATGAAAAGATTTGCAAATTTATTGGCTGTTTTTATTCTTTCTGTAAATTGTATTAGTGCCCAAAATCTAACTCGTTGGGTTAATCCGTTTATTGGAACCGGTGCTGTTCAATCCAGTCTTTCTGGGAATAATTATCCAGGAGCTACTGTCCCTTTTGGTATAGTGCAGCTGAGTCCCGATACTCGTGAAGCGCCTGATTGGGCACAAGCTTCGGGATATGATTATAATGATTCTATTATTTATGGTTTCAGTCATACACGTTTAAGCGGAACCGGTGCTTCCGATTTTATAGATATCCTTCTATTTCCTACCATGAGTGATAAAAGGAAATCGTCTTTTACTCATCAAAACGAACAGGCGCGTCCGGGGTATTATCAAGTATTATTAACGGATGAGAAGATTCAAGCGGAGTTGACGGCTTCTGTGCATGTAGGGGTACATCGCTATATCTATTCTGATGGCGGTCAGTTGAAATTATGGTTGGATTTAGATCATTCGGCAAATAAGGAGAGTTGGAACCGCCGGATAATTCAATCACAAATCCGTGTAGTTTCTCCTACAGTAGTAGAAGGATATCGTGTTATTACAGGATGGGCAAAACTGAGGAAAATATATTTCCATCTTGAATTTTCCCAACCAATCTTATCCAGTCAGTTACATGATGGCAATCGGAGGTATGAGAATACTCCTGTCATTAATGGTACAGAACTGTGTGGATTATTCTGTTTCGACAAGAAGTGGAATAATGAATTGATATGTAAAGTCGCTTTATCTCCAGTTTCCATTGAAAATGCCCGGTTGAATATGGCAGCTGAGGTTCCCGGATGGAACTTTGAACATATTGCTTCTGCTGCCGAAGCCAGCTGGGAGAAAGAATTGAAGAAAGTCATCATCCAAGGTACCGGTTTGCAGAAAAAGATTTTTTATACAGCTTTATATCACACTATGGTACAACCTAATACGATGAGCGATGTAAATGGTGAATATATGGCTGCCGATTATACGACACGTAAGGTAGCCGATAATGAAGTTCATTATTCCACTTTTTCTTTATGGGATACATTCAGAGCAGCTCATCCGCTTTATACTTTGCTGCATACCGACCGCATTCCTGATTTTATTAAAAGCATGATGAGGCAATATGACTATTATGGTTATTTGCCTGTATGGCAATTATGGGGGCAGGATAATTATTGTATGATTGGTAATCACTCCATTCCTGTCATTGTGGATGCTGTGCTGAAAGGTGTTGCAGGAGTGGATGCGGAAAAGGCTTATGAAGCGGTTCATAGCAGTTCCATCGTATCTCATCCGAACTTTCCTTTTGAAGTATGGGAGAAATATGGATACATGCCTGAGGATATTCAAACACAATCTGTTTCTATTACTTTAGAACAAGCTTTTGATGATTGGTGTGTTGCACTGTTGGCCCGGAAATTAGGGAAAGAGGAGGATTATGGGCGTTTTATGAAGCGTTCTGCTTTTTACAGGAATTTATTTAATGCAGAAACAAAATTCTTTCAACCGAAAAATAAGAAAGGAGAATGGATGGAGCCTTTCGATCCTTATAAGTATGGAGCCAATGGTGGCTACCCTTTCACTGAGGGGAATGCCTGGCAATACTTCTGGTATGTACCCCAGAATATACCTGACTTGATTTCACTGACAGGGGGAAACAAAGCTTTTACGGCAAAGTTGGATACCTTTTTCACAGTCAATCACCAAAGTGGTGAACTGAATGACAATGCTTCCGGTTTTGTAGGGCAATATGCGCATGGCAATGAGCCGAGCCATCATGTGGCTTATCTGTATGCGTGTGCGGGAGAACCTTGGAAAACACAAAAATATGTGGCACATATCATGAATGAACTGTATAATGATTCCTCTTCAGGTTATGCCGGTAATGATGATTGCGGGGAAATGTCTGCCTGGTATGTGTTTGGCGCACTTGGCTTTTATCCGGTAAATCCGGTTAGCGGGAAGTATATTATCGGTACTCCTATGTTGGAGGAAGCGGTTATTCAGTTGCCTGATGGAAAGACTTTTACCATTAAGGCCCCACGCAAAGAGCACAATGAGATTTATATCCGTTCCATGAGACTGAATGGCAAGAAATATACAAAGAATTATATTACTCATCAGGATATTATGAATGGCGGAACGTTGGAGTTTGTAATGACTGCCTCACCGGGAAAATGATAACAAATGGTGAAGTATTGGAATTTGTGCCGGGAAAGATTTCTAAATGTTGAATAACTCCCTTTTATAGGTTACGATTGAAGCAAAAGAGTCTAAAAATGGCGAGTTTTTCTCTACCTAATGGGAGAGGTATATCTACTTTTGTTTCAGAAGAAACTATTAATCATGAAAAATATGAAACATTTTAAGACTTATTTAGCAGCAATGGCTTTGGCCCTTTCCGGATGCCAGAGTGCAACAGATTCCTGTGGAACTACAGAATTGTGGTATGCCCAACCGGCAAAAGTTTGGATGGAATCTTTACCTATCGGTAATGGGCGTTTGGGAGCTATGACTTATGGTGGAATAGAGGAAGAGAAACTGGCATTGAATGAATCGACAATGTGGTCCGGCCAGTACAATGAGAACCAGAACAAACCTTTCGGGCGAGAGAAAATGAACCAGCTCAGAAAGTTGTTCTTTGAGGGAAAACTATCGGAAGGAAACCGTATAGCCGGAGATAATCTTCATGGCAACCAGACTTCTTTCGGAACTCATCTTCCCATTGGAGATTTGAAGATGCAATTCATTTACCCCGAAGGTAAAGTGACCGGCTACCGTCGTTCGTTAAGCTTGGATGAGGCTGTCAGCAGCGTTTCTTTCAACTCCGGCGGTGTGAACTATAAACGTGAGTATTTTGCTACAAACCCGGATAATGTTCTCGTACTCCGCTTGACCGCTGATAAGCAAAAGTCCATTACTATGAATATGGGATTGGATTTGATGCGTCAAGCCGATCTTTCTGTAGAAGATAACCAATTGGTATTTACCGGGAAAGTAGATTTTCCCTTGCATGGTCCGGGCGGAGTCTGTTTTGAAGGAAGAATAGCCGTTCTGGCTGATAATGGAGAGGTAAAGATGGAACAGTCTGGAGTAGGTATAAAAGAAGCTGATGCCGTGACTTTGATTGTCGATGTGCGTACCGATTATAAAAGTCCTGATTACAAGACTCTTTGTGCTGATGGTGTGAAGAAGGCTGCAGCTAAATCTTATGATGAATTGAAGCAGGCGCATATAAAGGATTATAACACGTTGTATAATCGTGTTTCTATTCATTTCGGACAAGACGCTAACCGCGCGTTGCCTACGGATGTCCGTTGGAAACAAGTGAAGGAAGGCAAGACTGATACTGGTCTGGATGCCTTGTTCTTCCAGTATGGCCGTTACCTCACCATTGCCAGTTCCCGCGAAAACTCTCCATTGCCCATTGCCTTGCAGGGTTTTTTCAATGACAACAAGGCGTGCAACATGGGCTGGACCAATGACTATCATCTGGATATCAATACTGAACAGAATTATTGGGCAGCCAATGTTGGCAATCTTGCTGAATGTAATGCCCCCCTGTTTACCTATATTAAGGATTTGGCGCATCACGGTGCGAAGACAGCCGAAGTGGTCTATGGATGTAAAGGCTGGACTGCTCACACTACAGCCAATGTCTGGGGATATACTCCCGCCTCCAGTACCATTATTTGGGGACTGTTCCCGATGGCAGGTTCATGGATAGCTTCCCATCTGTGGACACAATATGAATTTACACAGGACAAGCAATATCTGGCCGAAACGGCCTATCCGCTTTTGAAAGGTAATGCACAGTTCATCCTGGATTTCTTGGCAAAAGACCCGAAGAGTGGTTATCTGATGACAGGGCCGAGCATCTCACCCGAAAACTGGTTCCGTACAGCAGGCGGTGAAGAAATGGTTGCCTCCATGATGCCTGCCTGTGACCGTGAACTGGCCTACGAGATCTTGTCGAATTGTGTTCAGGCTTCAGAGATATTGAATACCGACCGCGAGTTTGCCGATAGCCTGCGTACTGCCATCGCCCAACTTCCTCCCATCCAGTTGCGTGCCAATGGTGCCATTCGTGAATGGTTTGAAGATTTCGAGGAAGCTCATCCCAACCATCGTCACACTTCCCACCTGCTGGCACTCTATCCTTTCTCCCAAATCACTTTGGAGAAGACTCCCGAATTGGCGGAAGCTGCCCGCAAGACCATCGAGAATCGTTTGTCTGCCGAGAACTGGGAAGATACAGAGTGGAGTCGTGCCAATATGATTTGTATGTATGCCCGTTTGAAAGATGCACAGGAAGCATATAAGAGCGTTCAATTATTACAAGGTAAGCTTTCACGTGAAAATTTAATGACTGTATCTCCAGGTGGCATTGCTGGGGCGGAAGGTGATATTTATTCATTCGACGGAAATCCCGCCGGTACAGCCGGTATGGCAGAAATGCTGGTGCAGAACCACGAAGGTTATGTAGAGTTCTTACCGTGTTTGCCTGTTGAATGGAAAGATGGTAGTTTTAAAGGTCTGTGTTTAAAGGGAGGAGCTGAAGCGACTGCTGAGTGGACGAATGCTGTCATTAATAAAGCTTCTTTAAAAGCTACTGTTGATCAGGTTTTAAAAGTGAAAGTTCCTCAAGGGAAAAAATATAGAGTGCTTTTAAATAGTAAGGAGGCAATTGCAAATCCTGATGCAAAAGGTTTGATAACAGTGGAAATGAAACGTGGAGATTTGCTGGAATTGTTGTAAAAAACAGGTTGCTTTGCATAGCTTGATTGAGGATTACATCTCAGTATATTGAGGTGTAGTCCTCGTTTTATGATAAGGCAACCAGCAAAGTAATGAAATAGTAATATTGTCCATATCCTCAGTAATTTTTTCTATTCTTTAAATCCTTGAATCCTTGTTACTTTGCATCATAAAAATAACTAATATATGATATTCATGAAAACACAATCTAATTTTTATCTATTTCTTATTGCTTTGATTTCTGCTATGGGAGGTTTCCTATTTGGATATGACTGGGTAGTGATCGGAGGAGCAAAACCTTTTTATGAACAATATTTTGGTATAGCTGGTAACCCTGTTATGCAGGGATGGGCTATGAGCAGTGCCTTGATTGGTTGTTTGTTTGGGGCGCTAAGTGTCGGTAAGCTGAGTGACCGTTTGGGACGTAAGCCTATTTTGATTTTGGCAGCAGGATTATTTATCTGTACGGCTGTCGGTACAGGGGCGGTGCATTCTTTTACTTTCTTTAATGTATTTCGTTTGGTGGGGGGCTTTGCCATTGGGATTGCTTCCAGTTTGTCACCTATGTATATAGCAGAAATAGCTCCGGCACATTTGCGGGGACGGTTTGTGTCCATCAATCAGTTGACGGTAGTGTTAGGTATCTTGACTTCTCAGATTGTTAATTGGCAGATAGCCGAGCCTGTGGCATTAGGAGCTACTCATGAAATGATCCGTGAATCATGGAACGGACAGATGGGATGGCGCTGGATGTTTTGGGCAATGACTGTCCCGGCCGCCTTGTTCTTTGTTTTTAGTTTTATATTACCGGAGAGTCCTCGTTGGTTAGCCTCTTCGGGAAAGCGGGAGGCTGCACTCAAGGTGTTTACCCGTATGGGAGGAAAGGAATATGCTGTTACTGAGTTGGCGGCCATAGAAGCGGCTTCAGCCTGTCAGACGCAAGAAGGAGGTTTTCGTCAATTATTGAATCCTGCTATGTATAAAGTGCTGACTATAGGTGTTGTCATGGCTATTTTGCAGCAATGGTGTGGTATTAATGTTATTTTCAACTATGCACAGGAAATATTTATGGCGGCAGGTTATGGCGTGTCTGATGTCTTGATGAATATTGTGGTGACCGGTATTACAAATGTCATATTTACTATTCTAGCCATGTTTGTAGTAGATCGCTGGGGACGTAAGGCATTGACACTGATCGGTTCATTCGGGCTGGCAATAATCTATTCTTTTATGGGGGCCGCCTATTATTTTCATATCACCGGAATCGTTCTGTTGATTATTGTCGTAATGGCTATTGCCTGTTATGCCATGACTTTGGCTACAGTGATGTGGGTCATTATATCCGAAATCTTCCCGAACCGCATCCGTGGTGTTGCCATGTCCGTCTGCACCTTTGCTTTGTGGGCGGCTTGCTTTATCCTGACTTATACTTTCCCAATGTTAAATAGTGGCTTGGGAGCTGCCGGAACATTCTGGTTGTATGGATTGATTTGTCTGGGTGGAGGAATTTTTGTTGTATTCCGGTTGCCGGAAACGAAAGGGAAGAGTTTGGAAGAGATAGAAAAGGAATTAGTGAAATAACAATCATTTATTATGGAAAAAATAACTCAATATTTAATTCAAAGTACTGTACAGGGTAGTGAGGTACGTGCATGGGAAGAAGATATCATGCTTCCTACCTATGAGATAGGAAAGGAAGAGAAGAATCCTATTTTTCTTGAAAAAAGGGTTTATCAGGGAAGTTGCGGATCAGTCTATCCTTATCCGGTGGTAGAGAAGATTTCAGATAAAAAAGCAGACAAGAGGTATCATGCATTGTTTATCGAGAATGAATACATCAAGGTGATGATACTTCCCGAGTTGGGTGGTCGTATACACATGGCTTATGATAAGGTGAAAAAACGTCATTTTGTTTATTACAACCAAGTTGTGAAACCGGCATTGGTGGGATTGACAGGACCTTGGATTTCTGGAGGCATCGAATTTAACTGGCCTCAGCATCACCGTCCTTCTACTTTTTTGCCTACTGATTTTTTGATAGAGGAAAATGCGGACGGCAGTAAGACCATATGGTGTAATGAAGTGGAAAGAATGTTCCGCACCAAAGGTATGCAGGGATTTACGCTTTATCCGGGCAAAGCTTATATAGAAATAAAAGTGAAGATTTATAATCGTACGTCTTTTCCTCAGACTTTTTTGTGGTGGGCCAATCCTGCAGTAGTAGTCAATGACCATTATCATTCGGTATTTCCACCTGATGTAAATGCGGTGTTTGATCACGGCAAGCGCGATGTTTCTTCTTTCCCTATTGCTACAGGAGTTTATTATAAACAAGATTATTCTGCTGGTGTGGATATCTCTAAATATAAGAATATTCCGGTTCCTACATCATATATGGCTATCAAGTCTAAATATGATTTTGTGGGTGGCTATGAAGAAGATGTTCGTGGGGGACTTCTACATGTGGCCGATCATCATGTCTCTCCGGGAAAGAAACAATGGACGTGGGGAAATGGTGATTTCGGCAAGGCTTGGGATCGTAATCTGACTGATGAGGACGGACCTTATATTGAGCTGATGACCGGTATGTATACGGATAACCAACCGGACTTTACTTGGTTACAGCCCTATGAGGAAAAATCATGGGTACAGTATTTTATGCCTTATAGTGAAGTGGGTTATGTAAAGAATGCAACCAAAGATGCTTTGTTGAATTTGGAAATAAAGGAAGGTAAAGCCCGTTTGGTGCTTTATACTACGGGAGCGAATAGTGGAGTACGTATTATAGTAAAAGCTATTAAAGGCACTGTATTATTGGATAAGACTACACAAATTTCGCCATCAGAACCGTTTATTACGACTTTTGCGGCAGAAGGACTAAAAGAAGAGGAGGTATGTGCAGAGGTTCGTGATAAGGAAGGACAAATTTTGCTTTCTTATCAGGCGGATAAACCGGAAATCAGGCCGGTTCCTGATCCTGCTAAGGCTGCTAAAGATCCTCAGAATATTGCTTCTGTTGAACAACTGTTTTTGACCGGACTACACTTGGAACAATATCGCCATGCTACTTATAATCCGATGGATTATTATATGGAAGCATTAAGGCGTGAACCGGGAGATGTACGTTGTAACAATGCGGTGGGGTTATTGTTGATGCGTAAAGGACAATTTGCAATGGCAGAAAGCTATTTCCGGAAAGCGGTGGAAACCTTGACTGAACGTAATCCGAATCCTTATGACGGTGAACCTTATTATAATTTGGGCTGGAGTTGTATGATGCAACAGAAGTGGGATGAGGCTTATGATGCTTTCTTTAAGTCGGCATGGAATGCTGCTTGGCAGGATGCGGCTTATTATGCACTAGCACAACTTGACACTCGTAAAGGAAAGTATGAAAGTGCTTTGGACAAGATAGACCGTTCATTGATTCGTAATTGGCATAATCACAAAGCGCGTCAGTTGAAAACTTCCATTCTACGCAAATTGGGTCGTAAAGAGGAAGCTTTGGCGCTCGTAGCTGAATCATTGCAGATAGATCGTTTTAATATGGGATGCCGTTTTGAACATTATCTGTTAACCCGGGATGTGAAAGTGTTGGAGGAAATGAAAGAGTTGATGCGTGGTTGGGCGCACGGATATATAGAATACGCATTGGATTTTGCTGCTGCCGGATTGTATGAGGAAGCTTTATCTTTACTGGAATGCCATGTAACCGGAACTACAGAAATATATCCTGTCGTTTATTATGCAATGGGATATTTCCATACCTGTAAGGGAGATGAGAGTAAAGCATTGGAATATTATCAGCGGGCAGAAAAAGAGAATCATTCATATTGTTTCCCGAATCGTATAGAAGAAGTATTGATTCTTCAAGATGCCTTACGTCTGAATATTCATGGGGCAAAAGCGGCATATAGTTTAGGTAATTTCTGGTATGCTAACCGTCAGTATGACAATGCCATTGCCTGTTGGGAACATTCTGCGGCCATAAATCCGGCATATCCCACCGTATGGCGTAATTTGTCGTTGGCTTATTATAATAAACGCGATGACAAGCAGAAAGCCTTGGAAACTTTGGAAAAAGCTTATGCATTGGATGAGCACGATTCTCGTATCTTAATGGAGTTGGATCAACTTTATAAACGTTTAGGGCGGCCGCATAGTGAACGTTTGGCTTTTTTGGAAGCACATCTGCCCGAAGTAGAGCAGCGTGATGATCTTTCCATTGAACGTATCACTTTGTATAATCAATCAGGCCGCTATGCTGAAGCAAAAGAATTGATTGCCGCGCGTAATTTCCATCCATGGGAAGGAGGAGAAGGAAAAATCACCGGATAATATGTATTGTGTCGTGTAGAATTAGCAAAGATTGCTTTAAGTGAAAAACGCTATGCCGATGCTTTAGTTCTTTTGGATGAAACGGATGCTTATCCATTTAATTTGGGTGAGGGAAAATTGGCAAATGCTGAAGAGAATGATATATGGTATTATAAAGGTGAGGCGTTTCGTGGCTTGGGAAATGAGCAACAAGCTATAGATTGCTTTACCAAAGCGACCATCGGTTCTTCAGAACCACAACAGGCTTTCTTCTACAATGACCAACAACCCGATAAGATTTTCTATCAAGGTCTGGCATGGCGTGCGTTGGGTAGAGAGGATAAGGCACGCAGCTGCTTTAACAAATTGATAAAGCATGGTGAGAAGCATTTGTTTGACCACTGTCGGATTGATTATTTTGCTGTTTCTCTGCCTGATCTGGCTATTTGGGAAGATGACTTGGATAAACGTAACTGCATTCATTGTAATTATGTGATGGGGTTGGGGTATTTAGGATTGCGTGAAATGGGAAAAGCCATTGATTTTTTGGATAAGGTGCGAGAATTGGACATTAACCATCAAGGTGGACAAATCCATCGTAATTTGTGTGCTGTATGAGAAAAAAGAATTTTTTCCTTTTGTTGGTAACATTGTGTCTGTGCATTTTTGCACAGGCACAAATGCTGTCTGTTTATGAATTATCATCCCCAAACGGGCAATTGGTACTTACTGTAGAGAATGGAAGGGTCTTACAATATTCTTTAAGTTTGGAAGGTAGGTCTGTCATTCATCCCTCTGCTATTTGTATGACGATGCAAAATGGTAATATATGGGGAAAGAATGGTGAAGTGGTAGGGACTTCTACAAGTAGTACTTCTGAGAAGGTTTATCCGGTAGCTGGTAATTATCGTGAATTAACAGACCATTATAATGAACTTTCCTTGAAATTCAAGGATGGTTATTCAGTTATATTCCGGATGTATAATGAAGGAATGGCATATCGTTTTTGTGGAAATCTTCCGGAGCAGGATTCTTTGATTGTAGTTGATGAAGAAGCTTCTTTTAATCTGGCTGATGATCCGGCAGTTATTTTACCTGAAACAACTAATTTTACAGCTTGGGAGTTGAGCAATGTGCTTTACGAGGGCATTTCTAAAATAGAAGAACATAAATATGGTATTACACCAACTTTATTTACAAACAAGGTGCAAAATGTGCGTGTTGTGGTGGCTGAATCGGATTTAAATAACTATCCGGGTATGTATCTTCGTAAAGAAGATGGCAAGATGAAAGGTTATTGGGCGACCTATCCTAAAACAATAGAGATGGGCAGTTGGGGAAATTTTATTACGGTGGTAAAAGAAAGGGAGAATTATTTAGCACGTACTGCTGGTAACCATGCTTTCCCTTGGCGTATGGCTATTGTGGCCAAGGATGATAAGGAACTACTGACTAATGAAATGATTTACTTACTGGCCAAGCCCCAACAAATAAAGGATACGGATTGGATTCGTCCTGGTAAAGCAACTTGGGAATGGTGGCATTGTGCTATTTTGGAAAAAGCTCCTTTCCCTTCTGGTCATCAAAACCTTTCGACACAGATGTACAAGTATTATATTGATTTCGCTTCCGAAAACAAAATACCTTATCTACTGGTCGATGTCGGTTGGAGCAATGTTTTTAATCATGCAGATTTGAATAAGAATATTGATATAAAAGAGGTGATACGCTATGGAAAAGAAAAAAAAGTAGGTGTATGGCTTTGGACTGTTGCTGCTACTTTATTCCAGCATCCGCATTGTTATTTGGATTCTATCAGCAAGTGGGGTGCTGTTGGGGTGAAAATAGATTTTTTTGATCGTGATGATGCTCAAATAATCCCTCAATATGAAAATCTGGCAAAGGCTTGTGCTGAGCGGCATCTTATGGTGGATTTTCATGGATGCAGCAAGCCTACCGGACTTCATCGGGCATATCCTAATATCCTTTCTTATGAAGCCATACGATGTGCGGAGTGTTTTAAGTGGGATACCACTTCTAATCCGGATTATCAGCTTCAATGTATCTTTGCCCGTATGTTGGGAGGTGGAATTGATTATACTCCGGGGTCGATGCGTAACAGCACATTGGAAAAATTTAAGCCGATCGATCCGGGGTTGCCTAGTTCATTGGGGACTCGTTCACATGAATTGGCCTTGTTTGTTGTACTTTCCGCACCATTTGCCAGTTTATGTGATTCTCCGGATGAGTATCGTAAGTATCCTGATATTTTAAAATATTTAGCGGAAGTTCCGACTTCATGGGATCAGACGATTCCCTTAGCTGCTTGTGTGGGCGAATATGCTGTGTTGGCTAAGCAGAAAGGAAATACTTGGTATATAGGCGGATTGAACGCTTGGGGTGAGAGAACAATTCAGGTGGATTGCTCTTTCCTGCCTCAGGATAAGAAATATACCATTGAAATTTTTCAGGATAAAAAAAGAAGTAACAAGAATGCTAATTTATACGAACATAAAATAATGGATATGGATAATAAGAATATTATTGAAATGTTTATGGCTTCTGGTGGGGGATTTGTAATGGTCATTCGTGAAAAGTAATAGAGGGCAATCCTCTATTTCTTTTATATTGGCATTATTTATCCTTTTTTTCTTTTATCTTTGGCTCAAATTTTGAACAGGCTATGAAAAAGACTTTGCTCATTTTATGTTGTTTGTATGTTGTATTTACATTACAGGCTGTTGATAAGGGATTATCCAATTTTTATTTTTCTCATATAACGGGTGAAAATGGACTATCACAAAGTAATGTGAAGGCTATCATTCAGGATAGTTACGGGTTTATGTGGTTTGGTACAAAAAATGGTTTGAACCGTTTTGATGGAACTTCTATTGTACAGATGAACTGTGATGACTATGTAGTCGGTACCGGAAACCATAATATTTCTGCTTTGTTTGAAGATAAGGAACGTCAGTTATGGGTAGGAACGGATAGAGGAGTCTATCGTTATAATCCTGCCTTGGATATATTCACGGCAATGAATATGGAAACAGAGGAAGGGGTGAATATGAATAATTGGGTATCTAATATTGTGGCGGATTCTATTGGTAATATTTGGATTGTGATTCCTGATCAGGGAGTTTTTCGCTATAAGGATGAGAAACTTTATTTTTATGAAGTAACCAACAAAGAGCATTTTAAAACAGAAGCTCCGGATTGTATTTTGGTACGCCCTGATGGTGATGTCTGGGTTGGTACATGGGGGGGCGGACTTTTTCGATATGATAGAAATACGGATAAATTTGAACAATATTGTGTTGATAAAACCGGGCGTTCGTTAAAGGGAAAGAATATTAATTCTATTTGTAATTATGGTGATTGGATTGCAATGGCTATTCATGAAGGGGAATTGATGAAATATAATCCCAGTACGAATCAGCTTGTAAAAATAGATATACCTGAGGCTAACCATACATTTGTACGTAATGTGGCTTGTTTTGACGATGAACTGTGGGTGGGAACTCATGAAGGCTTATTTGTTGTGAATGAGAGGAAGAATAAAAGAGTTCATTTGAAACAAGATTTGATGCGTTCGTTCAGTCTGTCGGATAAGATTATTTATACTATTTATCAAGATCGGGAAGGGGGAATTTGGCTGGGAACCATGTTTGGCGGAGTGAATTATCTGCCTCATCATGACTTGTTATTTGATAAATATGTACCTGGAAGTGATGGGCGTTCGTTGACCACAAAATGGATAAGGGAAATAGCTTCTGATAATAAGGGAAATATATGGGTTGGAACTGAAGACGATGGAATTAATATATTGGATATTGCTTCTGGACAGGTAAACCGATTGAGGTTAGATGATGATGATAAAAGGAGTCATATGGTTACTTTGGGGATGTTTGTTAAAGGAAACCAACTGTTTTGTGGTTTGTTCAAACAAGGATTGGATGTGATTCAGTTGCCAGAGAATAAAGTTTATCATTATACTCCTGAGGAGTTGAATATAGGAGAAGGAAGTGTTTATACTTTCTTTATAGATGAGGCAGGATATAAGTGGATTGGCACAGGTTGGGGACTTTATAAAGCGGCTCCTGCAAGTTTTCATTTTGAAAAGGTGGAAGAAGTGGGTTTTGATTGGATTTTCGATGCATTTCAAGATAAGGATGGAATGATATGGTTCGCTTCCATGGGAAACGGATTATGGAAGCATGATCCGGGAAAGAATAGCTTTAAAAAGTATACTTATGAGGAAGGTAAGGAGAATACATTGGGATCCAATTCTGTCAGTTCGGTAATGCAGGATAGTAAAGGGCGGATTTGGATTTCCACTGATCGTGGTGGAATTTGTCGTTACAATTCTCAAACGGATGATTTTACCTCTTTTTCCATTAAAGACGGTTTGCCGGATGATGTGGCTTATAAGATATTGGAAGATGAGCAATCAAATTTATGGTTCGGGACAAATCGGGGGCTGGTCAGGTTTAATCCGGAATCGAAGGACGTGCGGGTATATACTACTAAGGATGGTTTGTTAGGGAATCAGTTTAATTATAAGTCAGCTTTGAAGGGGGAGGATGGTAAGTTTTATTTTGGCGGTATAGACGGATTGATTGCATTTGATCCTAATTCTTCGGAAAAAATCAATTTCTTGCCACCTGTTTATATCTCAAAATTCAGTATTTATAATCAGGAGATAACAGTTCATACTCCTAATTCTCCTTTGAAAAAGTGTATAGAACATACGGATGAAATCGTATTGCCTTATGATCAGTCAAATATTAGTTTTGATGTTGCTTTATTAAGTTATTCTACTACGGAATCCAATCAATACTATTATAAGTTGGTTCCCTTGGATAAAGATTGGATAAGAGCGGCAAGTAATCAGAATATCTCTTATGCAAAATTGCCTCCGGGAAATTATACTTTACAGGTTCGGGCTACCAATAGTGTCAAAGAAGGTCCCTATGCTACCCGGTCTTTATCTATTGTTATTCTGCCTCCTTGGTGGCAGTCGGTTTGGGCTTATTTCCTGTATATTATCTGGGGAATCTGTGTTGTACTTTGTTGGTTCTTCTGGTATAAAAGACGTAAAGAGAAACAGATGGAAGAAAAGCAGAAGTTATTTGAAGTTGAGAAAGAGAAAGAACTCTATGAATCAAAAGTCAGTTTCTTTACTGAGATAGCTCATGAGGTGCGCACGCCCTTGACATTGATTAATGGTCCATTGGAAGCCATTGAGGAAATGGATATCAAGGATCAGAAATTGAACAAAAATTTGAAAGTAATCGGGCAGAATACCAAGAGATTATTAGACCTGACCGGCCAGCTGCTTGATTTTCAAAAAATAGGAGCGAGTAAATTTGAATTGAAATTTGAAACGGTTGATGTAACGGCATTGCTGAATGAAACGATTACTCGTTTTGAGCCTACTATTCTGCAAAAGCAGAAAGAGTTATTGCAACATATTCCCCAAGAAAGAATTATGGCTGCCATAGATAAGGAGGCTATCACAAAAGTATTGAGTAATTTGTTGAATAATGCTTTGAAATATGCCCGTCATACCATTATGATAGATTTATTCCAAGATGGAGTAGATTTTACAGTTCGTGTTGTCAGTGATGGAGAAAAGATACCTGAAGCGTCCAGCCAGCAGATTTTTGAACCCTTTTATCAGGTAGAAAAGAAGAAGGATACAGTTCGGATGGGAGTAGGCATAGGGTTACCTTTAGCTCGTTCGCTAGCCACTTTGCATAAAGGCAGGCTTTATTTGGATATAGAACAACCGGAGAATACATTTGTTTTGACCATTCCTTTGAATAAGGAGGAAGTAAGGCAGCAAATAGAGAAGGTCGTTGAGCAAAATATAGAAGTATTGGATGAGGAAACATCAACAGAAACAGACCAGATGAAAGGTTATACTTTATTGTTAGTAGAGGACAATGAAAGCATGAGATCTTTTATCTTTGAACGATTAGAAGCCTTGTTTACAGTAGAAACCGCTGTGAATGGGCAGGAAGCGTTGGATATTTTACGTAGTAATCACATAGATTTGGTTATCAGTGATATAATGATGCCGGTGATGAATGGCTATGAATTATGTAAGGAAATAAAGGCGGATATTGATTTGTGCCATATTCCGGTTATTTTCCTTACCGCCAAGAACGATTTGGAGAGTAAGATTAACGGATTGAAGATAGGAGCAGAAGCTTATGTGGAAAAGCCTTTTTCTTTCAACTATTTGAAGACTCAGATTTTATCTTTACTCAGTAATCGAAGGAAAGAGCGTGAGGCATTCTCCAAACGTCCTTTTTTCCCTGTGCATAATATGCAGATGAACAAGGCGGATGAGGAGTTTATGAATAAAGTGATCAATGTGATTCAAGAGAATATCTCGGATGAAAATTTTAATGTGGAACGTATGGCTGATATCTTATGTATGAGCCGTTCCAGCTTGTTGAGGAAAATAAAGATTCTATTTAATCTTTCACCCATAGATTTCATCCGGTTGATCCGTTTGAAAAAAGCAGCCGAACTGATTCAGGAAGGTAAGTATCGTATTGGGGATATCTGTTATATGGTAGGAATAAACTCTTCATCTTACTTCAGCAAATTATTTTTAAAACAATTTGGAATGACTCCGAAAGAGTTTGAGAAACAGTATCAAACATCCAAGGAAAAAGTTAAAATAGATCTGACGGGAATCTCTGATTGAAAGAAATGCAGCAAAAAATGATGCATTTGCGGATTCTGCGGGTGCAGATGCGTCATTGCTGCAAAAATCCTATTTATTGCAGCGTTTGTATATTAACAGGTTGTCAAGATATGCCTACTTTTGACCATGCTTGAAAGGAAAAGAATTCCGAACAGTAAAGCAAACCTTAAGTAGATTTATCTCTTTGACAAACTAATAATATTATGAAGAATAATTGGTTAACTTTAAAATCATTGTTTCTCTGTGTTTCTGCATTGAGCGTTTCCGGTCTTATTTTATCCGGGTGTACTGAAAATGCAAATCTAAATGTAGGTGAATGGTCTTTGGAGTATGATGCTCACGCTAATGGTATTGATATCAGCAAAGGCTCTAAGCTTATTTATGATAATGTATATGCAGCTTATAAGTTGGCAGACAGTGTTGTTTCGACTCGTGATTATGCAAAGCATCATGTTTCTACAAAAAAAATCAATGATTATTTTGGAGAAGGGTATCATTATGAGGTGACTTATACCGGGAATAATCTGCCTGCACTGGTTCAATCTTTTTATGTATATCCGGCAAAGGATTATGTGCTGACAGATTTCACTTTGGAGAGTACGACTGAAATAGCTTCGAATTATATGGCACCGGTCAATGTGGACCGAATGCCTGAAGTATTGAACCAGGGAGAAAATAATCGTGCGCTTTTCATTCCTTTCGATAATGACTGTTGGATCAGATATCAATCTCATCCGCTCACATTTACAGAACTGACTAGTTATGAAGTCACTGCCATATTTAATAATGATGACCGTGAAGCTGTGGTGGTAGGTTCTGTAGAACATGATTCTTGGAAAACAGGTATAACAATAGGTAAAGGTAATATATATAATGTAGGTTCGTTGGTATGTTATGGCGGTATTGCCGATAAGACAACACGTGACTCGAAACCTCACGGTGCATTGAAAGGTACAAAAATCAAGTCACCTAAAATTTTAGTAGGATTTTTTGAAGACTGGCGTGGAGGTATGGAAGAATACGCTCAGGCTAATGCTGTGATTGCTCCGCCCAAAGCTTGGGGTAAAGCTGTTCCTTTTGGCTGGAACAGCTGGGGAGCATTGCAATTTAATCTGACCTATCCGAAAGCATTGGAAGTTTCTGATTTTTACAAAGAGAATTTGCAGTCCCGTCATTTTGTGAATTCGGATAATTTGGTTTATACAGGTTTGGATTCTGGTTGGAACAGTTTTTCAGAAGAGGAGTTGAAAGCTTTTGTGGATAAATGTAAGGCAAACGGTCAGGTAGCCGGCGTTTATTGGACTCCGTTTACTGATTGGGTTAAAAATCCTGAACGTGAAATAAAAGAAATGCCGGGATATAAATATAAAGATGTATATCTCTATGCAAATGGGAAACCGCAGGAATTAGACGGAGCTTATGCTGTTGATCCTACTCATCCGGCTATTGAAGCTATGATGAAACACACATCGGAGCTATTCCATCGGGCTGGCTTTGAATATGTGAAAATGGACTTTATGACACATGGAGCAATGGAAGCCGACAAATGGTATAATCCGGAAATACAAACAGGTATTCAGGGATACAACTATGGAATGCAATTGCTTGACAAATATTTTGGTGATATGTATATCAATCTTTCTATTTCTCCTGTTTTTCCTGCTCATTATGCTCAGTCCAGAAGAATTGCGTGTGATGCATGGAACAAGATGAAGGATACCGAATATACCTTAAATGCACTTTCATACGGTTGGTGGCAGGATAAGGTTTATCAGTTTAATGATCCTGACCATATTGTATTGCGTGATGCTACAGATGGTGAGAACAGAGCGCGTGTCACTTCGGGGGTTATCACTGGAATTTTCATTGCTGGAGATGATTTCAGCAAAGGCGGTTCTAAAGAGGTGAAAGAGAAGGCGATGAAATATTTGACGAATGCCGAGATCAATGCCATAGCCAATGGGGAATCTTTTCATCCTGTAGATGGGAATGGTGAAAAGTCAGAAAATCAGTTTGTACGCATGGATAAGGATGGTAAGGCTTATTATGCGGTGTTCAACTATATGGATCAAGAGTTGAAGATGACTACAGCTTTAGAGCGTCTGGGGTTGGATTCGTCAAAGGAATATAAGTTGAAAGAATTATGGAGTGGCATTGAAAGTACTGCTAAGACTAACCTGGAAGTAACGGTTCCTGCATGTGATGTCGCAATTTTCAAAATGGAAGAATAAACCAATATAAACTTTAAATCGTACTTAAATTTACAAATTATGAAAAGAATTAGGCTTATTAATTTAATCCTTATCATGTTTTGTTGCTGCAATATGTTGGCACAGAACATAACGGTTACAGGACAGGTGGTGGATGTTACATCCGAACCTATCATTGGTGCAAGTGTAGTGGTAAAAGGTACAACCAATGGGACTATTACCGATTTTGATGGCAACTTTACATTATCAGTTCAGAAAGGGGAAACATTACATATTTCTTATATAGGATATGTTGCCCAAGATGTAAAGGTAATGGGTAACCAACCTGTCAAAGTGGTGATGGCGGAAGATACTGAAACATTAGACGAAGTGGTTGTTGTAGGTACTTCGATGAAGAAGAGTGATTTGACAGGAGCTGTTGCCAGTGTTAGTTCTAAAGTTTTGGAAGAAAAACCGGTGACGAATGTAAATCAGGCTCTTCAAGGCCGTGTCGCAGGTGTGTTCATTTCTCAGCCTACACGTCCTACGGATGATGCATCTATTAAAATTCGTGGTATTAATACCATAAATGGATCTACGGACCCTATTTATGTCATAGATGGTATGGTTATGGATAATTCATTCTCTGGATTTAATGCAGTCAATTTGAATGATGTGGCTTCTATTGAGGTCTTGAAAGATGCATCAGCTACAGCTCTGTATGGTTCACGTGGTTCCAATGGTGTTGTTGTTATTACAACAAAGAAGGGTAAAAAAGGCGAAGGTAAAGTTTCTTATGATGGCTGGATTGGCTTTCAGACCTACGCTAATACTCCAAAAACAATGAATACCCGTCAATTATTTGAACTTAGAAAGGAAGCTTATACGAATGGTTATATGCAAACAAATCCTGACGGGGATGTCAATGCTTATGTCAATGATGTGATAATGGGATCGAATACTGTTTTTGCTGATTATGAATTCGATGCTTACGACAATAATAAAAATTATGATTGGCTGGATGCTGTGAGCCGTACTGGAGTACAACACAATCATGTAGTAAGTCTTTCGAATGGCAATGATAAAGGTTCTTATTATATTAGTTTTGGTTATACAGATAATAAAGGTGTAATTGAGAAGTCTGAACAAGAAAAATACACAGGACGTATTAATGCGGATCAACAGATTAAATCCTGGCTGAAAGTAGGTACTAATACAACTTTTACACGTACCGAGAACACGTTGGTTGATGATGGAGTAATGAATCGTGCACGTTGTGCTAATCCGATGTTGGAAATTTCTGATGAGATTGAAACTTTAAATTGGCAAGGTATTTTTGATCAAAATAATTTTAATCCGTTACGATCTTTGAAAGTTGATAATGATTTGGTGTATAATCGTTTGTTGAGTTCTAATTATATTAATATCAATCCTATTGAAGGATTGAACTTGCGTTCTACTTTCTCTATTGATTATGCTCAGAAGCAGCAGAATAAATATACCCCGAATGATATTTATGAGTCGGAACGTTATGGAACACAAGGGGAAGCCAAAGATGATAGAGATACACGTACTGTATGGCAATGGGATAATTCACTGTCTTATGAAGTTTCTTTTGGCAAACATAAGTTGAATGCGATGGTTGGTACCAGTGCTACACGGACTACGTATAATTATATTAATGCTACGGCAACAGGGTTTGGCACTAATTTATTTGGATATCATAGTTTGGGATCTGGTTATAAAAAAGATCAGCGTGGCTTAAGTACAGCTTGGTCCGAGCAAACATTATTATCTTATATCGCTCGTGTTAACTATAACTATGCGGGTAAATATTTATTAACGGCGACTGCGCGTTACGACGGTTCTTCTAAATTTGCTAAAGGAAATCAGTGGGGTATTTTCCCGTCTGTGTCTGCAGCTTGGAATATTACAGAAGAAAAGTTCATGAAAAATCAGACAATTTTTGATCAGTTAAAGTTACGTGCTGGTTTTGGTATTGTTGGTAATCAGAATATTGATGATTTTGCCTATTTATCTTTATATAATGTCAGCTATACGGGTACTTCCGATACAGGTTATACAAATTCTTTTGTTTCCAATGGGCGACGTGGTACTCCGGATATTAGTTGGGAGAAACAAAAACAATGGAATTTAGGAGTAGATATGGCTTTCTTACAGAATAGAGTACGTTTGTCTGTTGATGCTTTCTTGATAAAAAATAAGGATTTGTTAATGAGTCATTCGTTACCTACGACTACTGGTTTCAGTAGTACTATTGAAAATATAGGTGCGATTGAAAACAAAGGTTTGGAATTTGCTTTGAATGCCAATTTGGTAAGAGCTAAAGATTTTGAATGGAATTTTGCAGCTACATTGTCTATGGATAAAAATAAGGTAACTCGATTATATGGTGATAATGATGTTGTATATAATGTAGATAGTGATCGTAATATTCAAAAAGAAGGTAATTTATTCCTTGGTGAGTCTCGTAACACAATTTATATTTGGAAAACAGGTGGAATTGCCCAAGAAATTGATATGGATCGTTTGAATAAAATAAATTGGAATGGATATAATGTGAATCCCGGTGATTTGTATCCATTGGATTATGATAATAATGGACAGATAGATCAAAATGACCGTGTTGTAATTGGTTCCACTGATCCTAAGTTTTATGGCGGTTTTTCTACAGATTTTTCTTGGAAGGGATTGTCTTTAAATGCAGTCTTCAGTTATTCTTATGGGGCTAAAAAATTGAGCCCTTGGTATGAAACTTTGATTGGAAGTACTGGATCTGGAGTCGCATCAACGGATTTGTTGGATCGTTGGACTCCTGAAAATACAGATGCTGAATTTCCACGTGTGTTGGCTGGCTTTGATTATAATCATTATGGTGCAAGTTCTATGGATTTTAGTGTGCAGAAAGCTTCTTTCTTGCGTTTGTCTGCTTTGACATTGGCCTATACTTTCCCGACTAAAGTGATAAATGCTCTGAAACTGACTAACCTGCGTGTTTATGCCACCGGTTCTAATCTTTTTTGTTTAACTAATTATAATGGTTATGATCCGGAAACCGGTGATTGGTATCCTCCTACACGTATGTATACTTTTGGTCTTAATTTGGCTTTTTAATGGAAGGATAGAATAAATAGTCTAATTTTAAAAGAAAACACAACAATGAAAAAGATATATAGATATAGTGCGATATATGCTTTGGCTTTGTCCTTTGCACTGAATACTTCTTCTTGCTCAGACTTTCTGCAAGTAGAACCTACGGGATCTTTGACTGAGGAACAAGTATTTGAAAAAATAGATAATGTAGAACCTTTAGTTCTTGGATTGTATAAGAGTTATAGGGGCTGTAAAGAAGGGCGTAATGGATTGATGCCTTATTTGGGGACAGATGAAACACAGCAGGGTAATTATCAGTTGATTTCTTCAGGAGATCAAGCTGGTATGGATAAATATAATGGACAGTTGAATCCTACATCTACTCAGGTTAGTTCTATTTGGAACAACCGTTGGCCGGCTGTCGTTTCAGCTGCTAAAGCTATATATGCATTGGGTATGACCACTGAAGAACCGGAACGTGCTAAACAGTTGATGGGAGAGGCATGCTTTATTCGTGGTTTATTAATGTTTGAATTAAGCATGTATTGGGGTGAAATCCCTGTGATAGATATGAACCGTACTGATGAATTGGGCTTGGGACGTCAACCTTTAAAGACTGTATGGGAATATATTATTAATGATTTTATTACTGCTACCAATAATTTGCCTGAGTCTTATAATAGTGAACCGCAGCGTGCTACTGTTGGGGCTGCATGGGCTATGTTAGGAAAGGCTTATATGGCAGCTCCGGAAGAGACAGGATTGCGGGATTTTGCCAAGGCTGATGAATGTTTTAAGACTATTATCAATATGGGACGATATGAATTACTAAATGATTATGCTGACTTGTATCGTTATGATAATCCTAATACAAAAGAGTCATTGTTTGAGTTGCAATTTAATAATGTATATCCTGATTGTAATTATTGGGAGTTTGATTGTGGTTCTCGTGCATGTGACTCTTGGTTTGGTCAGGGATGCTCTTTCTCTGGTTACGATTTTCTAGTTCCGACTCCTTTTGCTTATAAGACAGTAGAAGAAGGTGGCATTTGGGAAGATGGAGATTTGCGTAAAGAAGAAGCATTGCGTTATGATTTTACGTATTATACTAATAAATATTCGGAGGATGGTACATTTGAATATGTAACTCCTGATTTGTCAAAGACTCAATGGACGGGAACTACAGATGAATTGGAACCACATATAAAGAAATATGAAGACTATCGTACAGATATTCTTTCAGGGCTTGGCATTAATAATATGTGGAATTCTGGTAAGAACTTTTCAATGATTCGTTATGCTGATGTATTATTATTGCATGCTGAATGTCTGAATGAATTAGGACAGACTTCGGAAGCTGTACAGATCGTAAATAATCAAATTCGTACTCGTGCATGGGGAGGAAACTTGCCAGAAGATAAGAAATGGAATTCGGGAATGAGCAAAGATGAATTCCGTGATAAGGTAATGGATGAACGTTTGCGTGAACTTTGCTTCGAAGGCTGGAGACGTATTGATTTGCTTCGTACTAATAAATTTGTAGAATTGATAAAAGAACGTAACCGTTGGGCAAAAGAATCAGGAACAATTCAAGATTTCCATAAGCGCTATCCTATTCCTGATACTGAAATTAAAACAAATGATGCATTCGGCCCTGAAGACCAGAATCCGGGATATAGCAAATAAATTGTTTCTATCCATATAAATTAGAAGCATCAGGAGGAAACATCTGCTTCCTACCTGATGCTTTTAATTTTTCTGAAATCTGGAATAATATGAAAATAGCACATAAAATAGAAACTTATACCTCTGACGGAGAACCTGTATTACGATTTACTGTGATGAATTCTTCAGGAGTCTATATGGAATTCACGAATTGGGGGGCTCGTTGGATTACAGCTTCAGTACCTGATGTTCAAGGAGCATTGGACAATGTGCTGATTGGTTATGATTCCTTGGCCGGTTATTTGGAAGATTCTTATTATATGGGGGCAACCATCGGCAGATTTGCCAATCGTATAGCCGATGCTTCTTTTACAATAGATAGGAAAACCTTCCATTTGGAGGCTAATGATGGGAATAACACCAATCATGGCGGTTTTTCTGGCTTTCATAACAAGGTGTGGCAGTGGGAAGAATTACCGGATGGCATCCGTTTTAGTCTGTATTCGCCAGACGGAGAAGGAGGTTTTCCGGGAAATATCCGCGTGATAACAGACTATCGTTTCAATGAGGACAATGAACTTTCTGTACGGCATTATGCGGAAACTGACTGTGCTACTTACATCAATATGACAAATCATGCATATTTCAATTTGTGTGGTAAGGGAAAAAAGATAACGGAGCATCGGTTGCATATTCCGGCCGACCGGATATTGGATACTACCCCGGCATTTATTCCTACGGGAAAAAGAATGAATGTTAAAAATACGCCATTTGACTTTACTTCCCTAAAACCAATAGGTACAGACCTGTATGCTGACCATGAGCAATTACTTTGGAATAAAGGATATAATCATTGCTATATATTGAAAGATGAAATATCTGTGGAGATGTTAGAGGCTGCCTCTTTATACGAACCTGTTACAGGACGAAAAATGACAGTGATGACAGATTTGCCTGCTGTTCTTTTGTATACAGCGGGATATTATGAACGACCGGATACAGCCGTCTGTTTGGAAACACAGTTTTATCCGGATACTCCTTCTCATTCGGATTTTCCTTCCTGCCTGGTGTTACCGGAGAAAGCTTATGAACATTGTACCTTGTTTCATTTTCAAGTGCAAAAAGAGGAATAGATGATTGATAAATATGAAAAGACTATAATATGAAAAACGTAAAAAAAACATGGGTTGCATTAGCCCTAATGGGATGTATGCAAGTACTGCATGCCCAAACTGTATATTTACATAGCGATAACCCACAGATGAGATGGAAATTAAAGCCTCAGGCTGAAGTCGGAACGGATGTGAAATCACTTTGCGAAAACGGATATAATGTTTCTGCCTGGGTAGATGCTGTTGTGCCTGGAACAGCTTTTAACTCGTATGTAATAGCAGGGCTGGAAAAAGATCCTAACTTTGGTGACAATATTCATCAAGTAAACCGCGACAAATACGACCGTAGCTTTTGGTATCGTACTACATTCCGTGTTCCTGCCGATTTTACAAAAGAATTGATATGGTTGAATTTTAATGGGGTAAACCGTCGTGCGGAAGTCTATCTGAATGGAACGTTATTGGGTAAACTGGATGGGTTTATGCATCGTGGACATTTTAATGTCACTTCACTAGTAAATCGTGATAAAGAAAATGTATTGGCTGTACTTGTCCATATACCTGATACTCCATTGGCTAATCAGGGCAGCCCTACCTATTTGTCTAGTGGTGGATGGGATTGGATGCCTTATGTGCCGGGGTTGAATAGTGGTATAACTGATAAGGTATTTCTTACGAATACGGGAACAGCTACTTTAATTGATCCTTGGATACGTACAAATTTACCTACCCGTGCCAGAGCTGATTTGAGTGTGGCGCTTGATGTCAAGAATAACTCGGTCGAAAAGACGAAGGTATTGGTGCGCGGAACAATTACTCCGGGAAACATTATTTTTCAAAAAGAATTAGAGGTGAATGCCCATACTACTGAACAGGTGAAGTTTGACAAACGTTATTTCCCACAACTGTGTATAGACCAGCCGCGTCTGTGGTGGCCGAATGGATATGGAGACCCCAATCTTTATCATTGTAAGTTCGAGGTGATGGTGGATGGAAAGGTTTCGGAAACGAAAGATGTTTCTTTTGGTATAAAGAAATATTCTTATGATAAAGAAGGTAATACATTCCATGTTTATATTAATGATGTTCCGGTATTTGTCAAAGGGGCGAATTGGGGAATGTCTGAATATATGCTTCGTTGCCGTGGTGCGGAATATGATACCAAAATCCGTCTGCATAAGGAAATGAACTTTAATATGATACGTAATTGGCTCGGTTCTGTTACAGATGATGAATTCTATGAGGCGTGTGATAAATATGGCATTATGGTATGGGACGATTTTTGGATAAACTCTAATCCGAATTTGCCTTATGACCTCAATGTGTTCAATAATAATATGATGGAGAAAATCAAACGTGTTCGTAATCACCCTAGTATAGCCGTGTGGTGTGGCGATAATGAGTCCAATCCTCAGCCTCCTTTGGAAGGATGGATGGCGGAAAATATCAGGACTTTTGATGGAGGTGATCGTTATTTTCAAGCAAACTCTCATGCTCAGGGCTTGACCGGTAGTGGTCCGTGGGGAGCATTTGAACCCCGCTTTTATTTTACTAAATATCCTGATGGCTTGGAAGGAGATCCGGCGCGTGGCTGGGGATTCCGTACGGAAATTGGTACAGCTGTAGTTCCTACCTTTGAAAGTTTTAAGAAGTTTATGCCTAAGGAGAACTGGTGGCCTCGTGATGAAATGTGGAACAAACACTATTTTGGCCAAAATGCTTTTAATGCAGCTCCCGATCGTTATGATGCTTCCATAACCAAAGGTTTTGGTAAGCCCGAAGGGATTGAAGATTATTGCCGTAAGGCTCAGCTTGTCAATATTGAGTCTAATAAGGCTATGTATGAGGGTTGGCTGGATCGTATGTGGGAGGATGCATCAGGCATCATGACTTGGATGGGACAGTCGGCATATCCGTCTATGGTTTGGCAAACTTATGATTATTATTATGATTTGACAGGAGCTTTCTGGGGGGCAAAATCAGCTTGTGAACCGGTGCATATTCTTTGGAACCCTGTGACGGACGGTGTGAAGATTGCTAATACCACAGCACGTGATATGGAAGGTTTGACTGCTGAAGTAAAAGTTTACAATATGGATGGGAAATCTGTGGAGGCTTATACCCAATCAGCCATCGTAAACTCTCCTAGCAATTCTACGGTGCAATGTTTTACGATAGGTTTCAATAAAGAGCGTAAAAATCTGTCATTGAATAAGCCGACTTTTGCTTCAAGTACCACTTATGGACAGCCTTCGGATGCTACGGATGGGAAAAAAGATACCCGTTGGGCAGCGGCAAAAGCGGAAAATGAATGGATTTATGTGGATTTGGGCAGTGTACAACCTGTAGGTGGAGTTCGTTTGGATTGGGAGGCGTCTTTTGGTAAGGGGTATAAAATTCAGGTTTCTGATGACGCCAAGACTTGGAAAGAAGTGTATAAAACTGATGAGGGACGTGGAGGAGTCGATGAAATTACTTTCCCTGAAGTCGATGCCCGCTATGTACGTATGTTTGGTATTGAACTAGGTTGGTGGTTTGGTTACTCATTATGGAGCTTTGATGTATTGGGTGGAACACAGCCTAGTGAGGGTTTGAGTGATGTACATTTTATCCGTCTGACGTTGAAAGATAAATCAGGAAAGATCGTATCAGAAAACAATTACTGGCGTGGCAACGACCGTCTGGACTTTACGGCTTTGAATACTTTGCCAAAAGCTGAACTGAAAACTTCTTCCAAGTTAATTCGTAAGAATGGTGAGGCGGAGATACAAGCGGTCATAACACTTCCGAAATCGGCTAAGGGAGTAGCTTTTGCTGTACATGTGCAGGCTGTTCGTACTTCGGATGGCGAACGCATTCTGCCGGCATTGATGAATGACAACTATTTTACGTTGATGCCAGGAGAAACAAAGAATTTGAGCATTACATTTGATGAGAATTTGTTGCAGGGCGACAAATATAAGTTAGTGGTAACTCCTTATAATAACAAATAATTCAGATTAGTATGTGTACTAATAAATTTATTCTGTTCTGTATGGGGATAGTGATGAGTGTATCATCTTCAGCTTGGGCTGGAGATGACATCCCTCTCTATAAAGACAGGACATCCCCAATAGAGAAGCGTGTAGACGACCTTATGTCTAGAATGACATTGCACGAAAAGGTATTACAATTGCAGAATCGTGCGTCTGGCCGGTTGGATGAGATTGACCGGATCTTCTCGGGGGAAAGTTATGGGACAACTCATGAAATGAGTATGTCTGCTTATGATTGCGCCGTGATGTATAAAGAATTACAGCATTATATGCGTACTAAGACTCGTTTGGGAATTCCGTTGTTGACTTCTGCTGAGGGCATACAGGGTATTATTCAGAATAATTGTACGCTGTTTCCTCATGCTTTGGCGCAGGGAAGCACTTTCAATCCTGAATTAATACAACAAATGACTGAGGCGGCTGGCGAAGAGGCTAAGGCGATAGGTATTCATCAAATTCTTTCTTCGGTTTTTGACATTGCCCGCGAGTTACGCTGGGGACGTATTGAAGAAACATACGGAGAAGACCCTTATCTGATAGCGGAAATGGGAGTGGCGTTTATCAAAGGGTATCAAAAACACAGAATTACTTGTATGCCCAAGCATTTTGTAGCCCATGGCACTCCGTCTGGAGGCTTGAATTGTGCGGGAGTAAGTGGAGGAGAACGTGAATTGCGTAGTCTTTATCTTTATCCGTTCCGTAAAGCTATAAGGGAAACTTCTCCGTGGGCGGTGATGACTTGCTACAGTGCGTATGATGGAGTGTCGGTTACAGGTTCTTCTTATTATATGACTGATATTCTTCGGGGAGAACTGGGCTTTAAAGGATACACTTATTCTGACTGGGGTTCGGTGGAGCGTCTGATGACTTTTCATCATGCGGCAGGCTGCCGTGAGGAGGCTGCGCGTATGGCATTAATGGCTGGAGTGGACTTGAACATTGATTCGACTTACGAAACATTGGAAAAACAAGTTGAGGAGGGAAGGCTTGATGTTGCATATATAGATCAGGCCGTGCGCAGAATATTGACGGTGAAGTTTGAATTGGGCTTATTTGATGAAACTTATGGTGATCCTAAACTGGTGAAGAAGGGCGTTCGCAATGCTGAAAAGGTGGCATTGGCTAAGAAAGTGGCTGACGAGAGTGCCGTATTATTGGAAAACAGAAATGATATTCTTCCTTTAGACTTGAATAAATACAAGTCTGTTGCAGTGGTGGGGCCTAACAGTAATCAAGCCGTGTTGGGCGATTACGCTTGGACGATGGGGGATACTAAAGAAGCAGTCAGTTTGTTGTAAGGATTGCAGGAAAGTGCAGGTGATAAAATAATGATCCGTCATGCTGAAGGATGTGATTGGTGGAGCCAGGACAAATCACATATTGCCGAAGCTGTGGAAGTTGTCCGTAACAGTGATATAGCTGTGGTGGCGGTAGGTACACGAAGCACTTATCTGGGAAGAAGTCCTAAATATTCTACGGCAGGTGAAGGATTTGATCTTTCCTCATTGGAACTTCCTGGGGTGCAGGAGGAGCTGTTGAAGGAGATAAAGAAAACGGGCAAGCCTATGATTGTCGTTCTGATTGCGGGTAAACCGCTTGCTATGCCTTGGGTGAAAGAAAATGCAGATGCAGTGTTGGTGCAATGGTATGCAGGTGAGCAGCAAGGATGTACATTGGCAGATATTTTGCTTGGAAAGGTGAATCCGTCGGGTAAGTTGAATGTATCTTTCCCGCGTAGCACAGGTAATACTCCTTGTTTTTATAATCATTTCGTGACAGATCGTGAAGAATCTTTTGACCAGCCGGGTACTCCTGAAGAACCTAAAGGTCATTATATCTTTGATAAACCGGAACCTTTATGGAACTTTGGACATGGAAAAAGTTATACTACGTTTGATTATGTGGATTGTGCACTGAGTGATACGTTATTGGTTGCAAGTGATACATTGAAAGTATCCGTTACGATCAAGAATACGGGTAGGCGCGATGGCAAGGAGGTTGTGCTGCTTTATGTACGTGATAAAGTAAGCACGGTGGCTACTCCCATCCAACAGTTAAAGGCATTTCAAAAAGTTCTGATCAAGCCGGGCGAAAGTCAATGTGTGGAGCTTTCTTTGCCAATCGCAGAATTAGCTCTGTATAATGCAAAAATGGAGGAAGTGGTAGAACCTGGGGACTTTGAAATTCAGATAGGAGCCGCCTCAGATGATATACGCTTTAAGAAAACAATTACTATAAACTGAAAATAAATGTGCTTGTCTTCTTGTTATTTCTTTTCTGATAACAAGAAGGCAAGCCATGTGATCGTATTGTTAGTACTGGTATGTATATATTTTCTTGTTAATTTACAACTATTTTATATGAGAAGCATCTTGTTTTTTCTTTCTTTTTTCAGCCTGACGTGTATTTCTTACGCCAAGGTGGTCTTGCCCGCTTATTTTACGGACAATATGGTTCTTCAGCAAAATACGAAGGTTACTTTTCATGGTAAGGCGGCATTGGGCAAAACCTTAAAAGTAACTACAGGCTGGAATAATGAAGTGTATGTGACTCCGGTGAATAAGGATGGTTATTGGACTTTGTCTGTGCCTACTCCTGCTGCAGGAGGGCCTTATACGTTGACATTTACGGATGGTAAGAAATTGCAATTAA
Source organism: uncultured Phocaeicola sp. (assembly GCA_948566455.1). Lineage (GTDB taxonomy): Bacteria > Bacteroidota > Bacteroidia > Bacteroidales > Bacteroidaceae > Phocaeicola. Next base: position 15,714 of record CAOYQO010000010.1, on the reverse strand, counting down.
AAAATGTAATGGTGGGAGAGGTATGGTTTTGTTCCGGCCAGTCTAATATGGAGATGCCTGTTGCGGGTTGGGGGAAAGTCATGAATTATGAGCAGGAGATAGCGGAGGCGAATTATCCTTCTATCCGTTTGTTCCAAGTGAAGAAAAATACTTCAGTAACTCCGTTGAGTGATGTGGAGGCTACGATGGGAGGATGGCAGGAATGTTCTTCCGCCACAATTCCTGAATTCTCTTCGCTCGCTTATTTTTATGCCCGTTCATTATGGAAGGAGTTAAATGTTCCTGTAGGAGTGATTGACTGTACATGGGGAGGAACACCTGCTGAAGCGTGGACCAGCTATGAAACATTGAAACAGGTACTGGGCTTTCATGAGGAGTTGGCTAAGATGGAACAATTGGATTTTGACCCTGTTCGTATGGAAAAGGCCTATAATCAAGAGCGCTCCGAGTGGCAATCTCTTTTTTCTAAGGAAGACAAGGGAATGGAGGAAGATAAGCCTTGCTGGATTGCACTGGACTTGTCAGAAGAACAATGGCAGGATATGTGTCTTCCCGGTTACTGGGAAAGGAATGGTTTGAAAGATTTTGATGGAGTTGTATGGTTCCGTCGTAGCTTTGAAATCCCGGTAGAATGGATTGGTAAACCGTTAAAGTTAAATTTGGGGATGATTGATGATGAAGACATCACTTATTTTAATGGGGTGGAGATTGCCCGGGGGGCAGGTTATATGACACCGCGTACTTATACCATTCCTGCAAAATTAGTGAAGGCTGGTAAGGCGGTTCTTGCTGTTCGTGTTTCTGATTTTGGTGGAGAGGGCGGTATTCATGGCAAGGCGGAGGAACTTTATGTAGAAGCTGATGGAAAGCGGATCAGTTTGGCAGGAGATTGGAAATATCGTATCGGACTTTCTTTAAAAGGGTTTCCACCCGCACCGGTTTCTCCCGTTCAAAGTTCCAGTTATCCTACGGTACTGTTCAATGCGATGGTCAAACCATGGACTGCTTTTCCCATTAAAGGAGTAATATGGTATCAAGGTGAAGCCAATGTAGGCCGTCCGGAACAATATGGGGATTTGTTTCCTGCTCTCATTACGGATTGGCGCCGGCAATGGCGGAGTGATTTCCCCTTTTATTTTGTACAATTGGCTAATTTTATGGAATCCAAGGAAATACAGCCGGATTCCGAATGGGCGGCTTTGCGTGAAGCACAAACTAAAGCATTAAAACTTGACCAAGTTGGTATGGCTGTGACCATTGATATTGGTTTGGCTGATGACATTCATCCTAAGAATAAGCAAGAGGTGGGACGCCGTTTGGCCTTGGTTGCCCTGGCCGGTAGTTATGGAAAAAATGTTTCCGGTTCGGCTCCTGTATTCCGGAATTATAGAATCAAAGGGGATAAAATGGAATTGGATTTCGGACAAAAGCAAGATGGATTTCAGATTAAAGGTACAACTTTAAAAGGCTTTACCATTGCAGGGCCGGACCGTGTGTTTTATCCGGCAGAGGCGATGGTCCAGAATGGGAAAATTATAGTTTTTTCTCCTGAAGTTTCTATCCCTCTTGCTGCACGTTATGGCTGGGCGGATAATCCGGATTGTAATTTGTACGGAGAGAACGGCCTCCCGGTTGCTCCTTTCCGGACCGACTGTTGGTAGATGGCGTAAGTCTTAACCTTTTTTCTTCTCTTTGTAAGCTGATGGAGGCACTCCCATCGTCTTAGTGAATAACCGGGAGAAATAAAGAGAATCCTCATAGCCTACCAAGGGACTTATTTGGTTAATTTTCAGGTTGGTAAAATCCAGGTAATGACAGGCTTCCTGTATTCTGAGATAGGTAAGATATCGAAGAGGAGAGGAGCCTGTCTTTTCTTCAAACAGATTAGAGAAATAGGAAACCGAGAGGTTTACTTCCGCAGCGATATCTGCCAGACGAATGGTCTTGCTCAAATTTTCTTGCATGAAATGAATCGCTATTTGCACTACATCTTTGTTTCTGTAACTATTGCGCATAGAGCCACAATCCCGATATTCGCCAATAAATTTCATGGAACCTAAAAAATGGAAGAGACTAGTAGTGGCATAAAGCATATAATTTTTGCTATATCCGAAACTGATGGACGAGTAGATTTCTTCGAAGAGTACTAATCTTTCTTTGATTCGTGAATCCTCTTGTGGAGTGATGCTTTTCGGACGGTCAAAACCGGCACTGAAAAATGCAGCTTTTGTTCCATTGAAATGGATCCAGTAAATAGTCCAGGGATTTTCCTCATTACTGCCATAAGCGTGTGCTTGGTGTTCGGGTAGAATGAAAAATTGGTTGGCGGTAACTGCATATTGATGTTTGTCTAACTCGAACCACCCTTCTCCTTCCATACAATAAATGAGGATAAACTCGGTTACTTCCTCGGTGTCGCGTTTCCGGTAATGAAAATAGGCATGAGGATAATATCCTATATCTGTGATGTAAAGTTCACTGCCTAACGGATCTTGCTTTAATTCTTCAATCAGAAAAGCAGGAAGTACGATAGCGCGTTCTCCTTTAAATCCATCTTTAATTCGTGGCATATATCCATGTATTAGAATTGGATAACAAAGATAGCATATTTCCTTGATTTTACCTACAATACAGGCTTGATTTCGATGATTTTGAGGGTATAAGCGTCAAAATTCTTATTTTATGGCGCATTTGAGTAGGGATTTTTGAGCTTCTCTCTCTATTTTTGCACTATAATTTTAATCGATGAATAATACCATGAAAGAAAGATTGCTCTTCTTGATATGTTTTTTATGCATATCATTTATGTTAAAGGCGGCGGATAAGCCAGTAATTAAAATTAGTACAGAAAATGTAGACCTTATTTACCGGGTTGGTGATAATGGACGTCTATATCAAAGTTATTTGGGAAAGAGGTTGAATCATGCTACAGATATTGCCCACTTGCCGCAGGGCAGCGAAGCATATCTTACTCATGGCATGGAAGATTATTTTGAACCGGCTATTCATATAGTGCATAATGACGGCAATCCTTCTACTTTGTTGAAATATATATCTCATACTCGGAATCAAGTGTCGCCGGGGGTAGATGAAGTAGTGATTACTATGCAGGATGATAAATATCCTGTAACTGTAAAACTTCATTATGTGGCTTACCAGAAAGAAAATCTAATAAAGACTTTCACTGAAATCAGTCATCGGGAAAAGAAACCTGTGCAGCTTCATAAGTACGCGTCTTCCATGTTGCACTTGAATCGTGCCAACTATTTCCTGACTGAATTCTCGGGAGACTGGGCCAGTGAGGCGCATGTGAAGGAACAGCCTTTGGAATTTGGCAAGAAAACGATTGATACTAAATTGGGAGCACGTGCCAATATGTTCTGCTCTCCTTTCTTCCAACTTGCATTGGATGGAAAATCAGAAGAGAACCAAGGTGAAGTGTTGGTCGGAACATTAGGATGGACAGGTAATTTCAGTTTTGTATTCGAAGTAGATAATAAGAACGAACTGCGTGTTATTTCGGGTATTAATCCGTATGCTTCGGAATATAGTCTGAAACCGAATGAAATCTTCCGTACTCCCGATTTTTATTTTACTTACAGTTTTAAAGGTAAAGGACAGGCTAGCCGTAATTTCCATGATTGGGCCCGTAAGTATCAGGTAAAGGATGGGAACCAGACTCGTATGACTTTGTTGAATAATTGGGAAGCCACCTATTTTGATTTTGATGAAGCGAAATTGGTAAAGTTGATGGATGATGCAGTAGAACTGGGTGTGGATATGTTTTTGTTGGATGATGGTTGGTTTGCCAACAAGTATCCGCGCAGTGGTGATCATCAAGGGTTAGGTGACTGGGATGAAACGGCTGACAAGCTTCCTCATGGCATTGGTTATCTGACGGAAGCCGCTAAGAAAAAAGGTATAAAGTTCGGTATCTGGATTGAACCGGAAATGGTGAATCCTAAGAGTGAGTTGTATGAAAAGCATAAAGACTGGGTGATTCATCTTCCGAACCGTGACGAGTATTATTTCCGTAATCAGTTGGTTCTGGATTTGAGTAATCCGAAAGTACAGGATTATGTGTTCGGAGTTGTGGACAATTTGATGACAAAATATCCTGATATCGCTTTCTTCAAATGGGATTGCAATAGCCCTATTACAAATATTTATTCTGTTTATTTGAAAGACAAGCAGTCACATTTATATATTGATTATGTGCGTGGCTTGTATAATGTATTGGAACGTGTGAAAGCAAAATATCCTGATCTGCCGATGATGCTTTGTTCCGGTGGCGGTGGGCGTTCGGATTATGAGGCTTTGAGCTATTTTACAGAATTCTGGCCTAGTGATAATACCGATCCTATTGAACGTTTATTTATTCAGTGGGGATTTTCACAGGTGTTCCCAGCCAAGACAATGTGCGCTCATGTTACCACATGGAATAAGAATAGCAGTGTGAAATTCCGTACGGATGTGGCTATGATGTGCAAACTCGGTTTTGATATAAAATTAGCGGATATGAGTAAGGATGATGAAACTTATTGCCGTACTGCTGTACAGAATTATAATCGTTTGAAACCGGTCGTTCTGGAAGGCGATATGTACCGTTTGGTATCTCCTTATGGCAGTAATCATACCTCTACTATGTATGTGGGCAAAGATAAGGATAAAGCAGTTGTATTTGCTTTCGATATTCATCCCCGTTATGCGGAAAAAACATTGCCGGTGCGTTTGCAGGGGCTTGATGCAGACAAAATGTATCGTGTGAAAGAAATCAACTTGATGCCTGGAGCCAATTCTTCTTTATCAGGCAATGGTGAGGTTTTCTCTGGAGAATTCTTGATGAATGTAGGATTGAATCTATTTACTACACAGCAACTCAACAGTCGTGTAATTGAAGTAGTAGCTGAATGATTAGGGATTGATTGTATATAATTTAGTGTATTGCCTTCATTATTTGTTTTTATGAATGATGAAGGCAATTTTCTTTTCTATAGATGAATGATACTTGATCGGTTTGATTATGAATCATAGAAGATGCCGTGACACATGATAGATCTTCAGGTGTCATCGTTATATATGTTACACTTGTAAGATATATAATCTTTCGGGTTTAGGTTCTATATCAGAGCAGACTGTTACTTGTTAAGAAAAAACATTCATAGCCTCCGGAGGTTGGAACAGGGGACTAACAAGTTTGTTCAAGCAGGGCTGTTGCAGGGGGGCGGGTTTTATATCTTGGGGGAGGTATATATTTATATATAGGCTCCTTCACATCCAATTTCCCTTCCGTACCAGAATATTTTTTACTCTGAAGACAGATCTGACCTTCTGAATTACATTAACCTGCGCACATCTACAATAATCAACTTTTTCTTGAACAGTCTGTTGTATCTTCGTGTCCATAAATAAAATGAAAAAGGAAAATACTGAAGTTTTAACTCTGGATCATGGTAGTCCGCTTTTTACCGTTATTGGACGATGATTAACGAATGTAGCCGTACCGATAAGGAATTCCTCGTAAATAGGACGGAAACCAAAGCATATGAGATGGGTTTGTTTTTTTCGACGAAATCAAAGGCCAGTCATGATTGCGTTCCATCATGGTAATGATATTCTTTGTATATACTTTGTTTATAGATGTTGAATTGATCTCTTTATGTATGATATTTGTCTTCTTGTGTAAGATATTTTAAAAATCAAAAACAAAACGAACCGTTTTTTTTGAGAAATCTAACAAGAGATACCCACATTTGTACTATCTTTGTAATAAGTTGGCCTTTTAAGAAAACTTGGGAAAAGCATTTATTATGAATCAATATCCGGATTTTGACCAAAAGTTATATGACGATCTTCGCCGTGGTAAAGAGTATGCCTTTGCTGCTGTCTTTGACCGTTACCATCGGTTATTGTACACCATAGCCTATCGTTTTTTGAAATCGGAAGAAGAGGCGGAGGACGCAGTTCAGTTTCTTTTTATGAAATTGTGGGAGCAGAGGGAAACTTTTAGTTTTGAGTCGGGTATTCGAAGTTTGTTATTTACTATCTTGAAGAATTATATACTGAATGAATTGAGGCATCGCAATCTGGTATTTGAGAAATTGTATGAAATGGCCCAACAGGTGAATGATGAGGACGAAGATGCTTTTTTAACCCAGTTTGAACATGGTGAACTCAGAAAATCCTTGCGGGTTGCCATTGACAAACTTCCTCCTCAGAAACAAAAAATCTGCTTGCTGAAAATAGAATATGGGTTATCCAATCAAGAGATTGCCGACAGGATGGGCATAACTGTCCCTACAGTGAAATCTCATTACACACAGGCTATAAAGGCGCTTCGTAATGCGATTGAATCTTTGATTATGTGGTTTCCTGTAATATGGATTTATTTAATAGACTGAAATGCACTCATACTTTTATCGGAGTGGGGTGTTATTATAAATATACGAAAAAAATAGATTATGAAGATAGATGAATCGGTGATAGATAAAGTACTTGACAACAAAGCTGCTCCTGGAGAAGCTCGGAAAGTTGCCGGTTGGTTCGTTACGGAAGAAGGGCGTAAGTATTTGTCTGGACGATTGGACCGTGAGATGGAAGAGCTTGCAGAAGAGATGCCGGAAGATGTTAGACTTCCTTCTATTCCCGGCATGAAGATGAAACAGCGGTTTATGAGTGAGATAAAACGTGAGCGTGGAAGGAGATCGGTCGGCCGTAAGTGGATGTGGGTGGCGGCTGTATTGTTACCATTTGTTTTCTTAAGCGTTTCTTTGTTGTTTTTGGTGAACCGGACGGGGATTTTCTCTGAAACGGAATATGCTGAAATAAGTGTTCCTTATGGTGAACAGATGCGGGTAATTTTGCAGGATGGCAGTATTGTACACTTGAACTCGGATTCCCGTTTGAGGTATCCCAAGCAATTTGGATTGTTCAATCGTACGGTGGAGCTTTGGGGAGAAGGGTATTTTAATGTTGCCAGAGATGAAAACCGTCCCTTTAAGGTGGATTTGCAAGGGGTGGAAGTGAGAGTGACCGGAACCAGATTTAATGTAAAAGCATATGCTGCCGAACCCAATATTTGGGTAACTTTGGATGAAGGAGGAATTCTTTTCAGGGATCATAATGCGAAGGAGTACAGGCTTGTTCCGGGGGAGAGTGCGGAATATAATCGTCAGTCGGGGAAATGCCTGATTTCCCGCCCGGATAATATGGAGCAGATTTCGGCATGGCGTTCCAACAGCCTTAATTTTTATCTGACTCCGCTTAATGAGATTATAAAGGTGATGGAAAGGCATTATGACGTTCATTTTATTGTGAAAGATTCTACGGTACTGAAGAACAGGTTTACTTTGTCAACAGGAAAAGTAAACGCGTCGGATGTACTCTATGATTTGGAAACTGTTTCTAATATCTGTTTTACGGAGGTGGAAGACGGTCTGTTTGAAGTAGGCACCAAATAATGGAAACTATAAAGGTAAATGTGGAATAGATGTGAGTGAATACACTTGCATCTATTTTTTTTTGAGAAAACGAAAAAAAGGACTCATACCTTTTTCTGGATGATGTGTTAGCCTATATAAGAAATTCTTTTGTTTCAAACTAATACTATTGATGAAAATGAAAGCAAGAACCAAAATGAAGACATTACTGCTGTTGGGAGTCCTTTTATTTGGCTTTACTGTTTCAGCACAGTCGCAAAAAGTCTCTTTAGATTTTAAGAATGAGAGGGTGGAAAAAGTTCTGGCATCTATTAAAAGCCAGACCGGTATGAGCTTGGTTTTCAGTGACCAGTTGGTCGATGTGAATCGTAAGGTAACCATGCAACTCAAAGATGTCACACTGAAGGAGGCATTGACAAGACTTCTTTCAGGAATTAATCTTACTTTTGAAATCAGGAACAACAAAATCTATTTTATTGAGAAGAAAGCTGTCTCGCAACCCGGTTCTAGAAAGAAAAGAGTGACGGGAGTGGTGAAAGATGTAATGGGAGAACCTCTGATTGGTGCTAATGTTGTGGAAAAAGGCAGAAGTACCAATGGGGTTATCACCGACTTTAATGGGAAGTTTACGTTGGAAGTGGACGAATCTGCTTCGTTGGTTGTGAGCTATATAGGATATTTGGCACAAGATATTCCGACAAAAGGGAAAGGGGATTTTCATATTATATTGAAAGAGGATACCAATACGTTGGACGAAGTGGTCGTTACCGGATATGGAGATTTCAAGAAGGCAACTTATACTGGATCTGCTTCTGTTCTGACTACAGAAAAGCTGGAGGCTTTACCTGTTGTCTCCGTGGGGCAGATGATTGAATCGAATATACCGGGCATCAGTGTGGTTGCCGGTACTTCTTCGCAGCCCGGTGCGAAAACAACTTTACGGGTACGGGGAGTTGCTTCCATGAATGCTTCTACCGAACCTTTGTATGTATTGGACGGAGTACCTATCCCATCTTATGACTTGAGTAACTTTACCAGTATGTCCGAAGCGGGAGGAATGGGATTCATTGAAACGCTGAATCCGGCGGATATTGAGAGTATCACCGTTTTGAAAGATGCGGCATCTGCTTCATTGTATGGTGCGAAAGGTGCTAATGGAGTCGTGCTTATCACTACTAAAAAAGGAAAGGAAGGCAAGCTTCGTGTCAATATGGCGGCGAAATACGGAATCACAGATTTCGCTTATACATATCGTCCGTTAATGGGAGGCGAGGAAAGAAGGAAATTAATTCATGAAGGATTGGTTAATTTTCAACTGGATAAGGGAGTAAGCGAACAAGAGGCACAGCAGTATGCGGATGCGAATATAGACCAGTATGCCAAACGCTTGCCTCAAGGATATTCGGACTGGGAGAGTGCTTTATTTAAGACAGGTTATCAACAGGATTATAACCTGTCTGCCAGTGCTGGCAACCAAAATTCCAGTTTTATCGGTTCTTTGGGATATACTAAACAGACGGGTGTTTCCCTGAATTCAGAAATGGAGCGCTTTACGGGGCGTGTGGATGCAAGTAACAAGTATAAAAAGGTGGAATTTGGAATGAACGCTTCTCTTTCGTGGACAAAGAACGTTCATTTACCCGAAGGTAAATTTTATGGAAGTGCCATTTATGCATCAAAAGTGAATCTGACGCCTTCTACTCCCATTTACAATGAGGATGGGACCTATGCCAGCGGGTATCGTGAAAACAATGGGTATAATCCGATATTGGAGGCTGAGGTGAATGATTATTACGCTCGGACGGTACGTGCTATGGGTACGGCTAAAATAGCTTATAATGTTTGGGATAACTTGAAGGTATCCAGTGTGTTTACGGTAGATTATTCGTTGACAAAGGACTTTTTCTTTCAGTCTCCGGATGGACGTGATGGAGCAACTTATCAAGGACGGGGACGTATGCAGATGACTGACCGTATACGTTATACTTCACAGAACAATTTAACTTACTCCAAAACTTTCGGCAAGCATTCTGTCAGTGCGGTCACGGCTTTCGAGGTGATGAAGTATGATTATGAGGATTTGTATGCTGCAAAGAAAACTTACGGGCAGGATATAAACACTTCTTTAGGAAATGCGGCCGATCCGATAGATGCTGACCAGAAATTGCAGGAAGATGCATTAATGTCCTATGTGGCCAGTGTGAACTATTCTTATGATGATAAATATTATGCCAGTTTCAGTTTTCGCAGGGATGGCTCATCCCGCTTGTCTCCCGATACTCGTTGGGGTAATTTCTGGTCTTTGTCCGCTTCATGGAGACTTTCTCAGGAAAGGTTCATGCAGCCGTTGAAATCAGTATTAAGTGATTTAAAACTTCGTGCTTCCTATGGGGTGAATGGAAATCTCCCTTCTTCATATTATGGTTATCAGAGTACTTATACCACGGGGGCGTTTTATAGTGGGAAACCTTCTCCGTGGGAAAGTACATTGGGGAATGAGGAACTCACCTGGGAGAAGAATTATGCACTGAATTTGGGACTGGATATCGGCTTGTTCAGTCGTGTGAATGTTTCTTTGGATTGGTACACGCGTACAACGAAAGACCTGTTGATGAGCAAGCAATTGAATTCCATCAGCGGATTTTCTTCTCTGCTGACCAATGTGGGGCAGATGCGGAATACCGGTGTGGAACTTGAAGTTCGTTCCAATAACATCAAGACGAAAGATTTCAGCTGGACTACCGCCTTCAATTTGAGCCATAATAAAAATAAGATTCTGAAACTGGCAGATCTGCCTTGGTTTGTGGATGGCAGGTATGTACGTAAGGAAGGTTATCCATTTAATACTATTTATCTGCGTGAGTATGCGGGGGTGGATCCTGAGACCGGAAGTGCCTTGTATTATGATAACCAACAGGATGAGAATGGCAATTATACAAAAAATAAAGTGACCGATCCGGGGCAGGCAAGTCCTATTCCGTTGAAAGATATTACGCCTACTATATCGGGAGGTTTTATGAATACCTTTAATTATAAATTCATTGACCTGTCATTCAATCTATCTTATAGTTTCGGTGGTTATTCGTATGATAATGCATCCTACATTCTGCAAGATGATGGTTATTCAGTGATAAGCAATAAAAGTACCGAGCAACGCCGCCGTTGGCAGAAACCGGGTGATATAACGGATGTTCCCCGTTTTGTATATGGGAATAAAAAGGGGGGGTAACTATAATTCTTCACGTGCCATCCATTCTACGGATCATATTCGTCTGAAAAGTCTGATATTGGGATTGAATGCTCCTAAAGCATGGTTGCAGAAATTAGGAATAGGGAATGCCCGTATTTATTTCTCGGGTACGAATTTGTTGACATGGGCTGCATACGACCAATATGATCCTGAAATGAGTGGGGTGGTAGGATTCTACACGCCTCCGTTGAAAACTTATGCTTTCGGGCTGGAACTTAAATTTTAATCATCAATTACACTAAAAAACAGAACCATTATGAAGAAAATACTTCTTATTTTAGGATTCGTTTCACAGCTCGTTGCCGGTTGTAGTGATTTCTTCGATACAGCTCCCAGCAATAAAATCCCTACTACGATGGCTTTCCGTACAGTAACCGATGTGGATAATGCGGTGAACGGATTGTATGATCTGATGTCGGGCTCCGGATATTACGGGGCTGCTATGTTTGCCTATGGAGACATGAAAGGAGATGATATGCAGAGTTCTGAGGAAAGTGGGGTATGCAATACATGCTATATGTTCAATCATCGTCCTAATAGTTTGAATGCCGGTTCATTGTGGGGACGACCTTTTTATATTCTTCGTGAGGCATGGAATATTCTGAATGCTATTGCCGAAGGAAAAATTGAAAGCGGGGATGAAAAGAAGTTGAATGCTTTGAAAGGCGAGACGATGGCGGTGATTGCGCTTTGCCAGTTTGATCTGACTCGTTGCTTTGGCTATCCTTATACAAAAGATAAAGGTGCGTCACTGGGTGCTCCGTTGATAGACCATTTGGTGGGAACCTATGAGAATCCTCCCCGTTCTACTGTTGCTCAGGCTTATGATTTTATTATAGAAACGTTGGAAGAGGCGGTTACATTGATGTCCGAAGAGAAAAATAACGGACGTATGAATAAGTATGCGGCTCGTGCATTGCTGGCTCGTATCTACTTGTATCATGACGATAACCGGAAAGCATTTGATTTGGCGGACCAACTGATTAAGGATGCGGATACATCGGGAAGTTATGCACTTTATCCGCATGAGAAATATGTGGCTGCCTGGTCGGTAGAAGCCAAGTTTGGTTCAGAATCGTTTTTTGAGATAGCCAATAGTGTGGATGATACTCCAGGACGGGATTCATGGGGATATTTATTGAATTGGTATGGCTATCAGAAGGGGTTTGTCACTCAGAAATATGCGGAGCAAATGCTGGCTGATCCCGGAGATGTGCGCGGGCAGTTGCTGGAGGAGAATAAATATGCGGGGAAAACGGTATGGTGGTTGTACAAACTGAGAGGGACGGACCTGAAGACTGCACCGCTGGAATGTAACAATGTGGTACTTCGTCTGTCCGAGGTGTACCTTATTGCCGCTGAGGCTGGTTGCAAGTTGGGCGGTGATGCTGCGGTTCAGGGACTTGGTTATTTGAATGAGATTGTGAAGCGGGGCAATCCCGATAACGAAGTGACAATGGCTGACTATACCTTGGACCGTGTGTTGGATGAGCGAAGTAAGGAGCTGGTAGGTGAAGGACATCGTTTCTTTGATTTGCTGCGCAATGGCAAGACTATTGTCCGTAAAGGAGGATATCATCTTCCCAGTGTGGACGAAGAGGTGGATTGGGATTTTTACAAGTGTGTGCTGCCGATACCTGAAGACCAGTTTATCTTTAGTCCTGAGATGGAACAGAATCCGGGATATCCCAAGAATTAACATGCTATTAATCATTATTTAAATATATACGTATGAAAAACAGAATAGTAATATTTGTGGTATTTGTGTGTTGCTTATGGACTATGCCGGGAATAGTACGGGCGCAGTTGTCTGTTCATCAGTTTGACCAGTTAATGAAAAAGATTGATGATGTCCTGTGGTACGAGAAAGTGGGTGATATTGCCCATGTAGATAAGGTGATATTATGTGGACCACCGCGTTGGAAGGAGTCCAATCCCACTTCGATGAGTGCTGGTAACGAACTTAAATTCAGAGCATACATTTTTATTCCCAAAAGTGTGAAGGAAAACAAGAAATATCCGTTGATCGTATTTCCTCACAGTGGGGTACATGCCGATATGGACACCTATTATGCCCATATCATCCGTGAGCTGATAGCGCAGGAATACATCGTGGTGGCAGCGGACTACCGGGGAAGCACCGGATACGGAGCGGGAACATACAATAATATAGATTATGGTGGATTGGAAAACGAAGACGTGTACATCAGCCGTAACTATATGGTGGATAATTTCGATATTGTGGATGGTAGTCGTGTGGGTATCATGGGATGGAGTCATGGTGGTATGATTACACTGATGAACCTTTTCAATTATCCGGGACAATATAAATGTGGTTTTGCAGGCGTTCCGGTTTCGGATGTAATCATGCGTATGGGATATGCCAGCGACAGTTATCGCAAAATCTTCTCGGCCAAGAATCATATCGGGCAGACTGCCAAGGACAATATTGCGGAATACAAACGGCGCTCTCCTGTGTGGCATGCGGAGAAGTTGAAAGATCCGTTACTTATCTATACTAATACCAGTGATGATGATGTGAATGTAGTCGAGGTGGAATCAATGATCCGTGCCTTGAAAGCAGAAGGCAAAAAATTTGAATATAAGATATTTGAGCGTGCTCCCGGTGCGCATAGTTTTGATCGGTTAGATACTTATGAGTCAAGCAAGATTCGTCTGGACATTTATAAGTTCATGGGGCGTTACCTGAAGCCCAATAAACCATTCGGTTCAGTGAAAGAATTGCGTAAAGCAGCTTATAAGTTCTGATAATTAACTTGGTGACAGGATAATGGAGGGCTGGTTGCTTCATGTAATGGGGCAACCGGCCTTTTTATGACTCTTCGGATGGATAAAAATGAGTGAATATTCATCTTGTATAAAAGATAAGTGGAAATATGGATAAAGTGTACGGATAATAAGTGATAATTAAACTTTTTGAATAGCTTGGCGGCTTGTTAGCTTTTAGAACGTAGTTATACATTGGTAATGAGAAATAGATCATGAAAAACACACGCTTATTATTTGTTATTTGGATGTTGTTCTTGGTTTTACCTCAGGGGTATTCACAAGGGAAAAAGGAAGATTCATCCGTATTGGGGCAAGTGAACGGCTTTTTGAGTAAACATGTGAAGCTGACTGCCTACGGTCAGTTCGGTTATAGCTATACGGACAGGAAAGACTTGGATGTGAGTCAGGCGGACAATCAGTTTTTTGGAAGGCTGGGGATGCTGATCCTTTCGGGAGATATCACGGATAAACTGTCGTGGATGGTTCAGTATGAACTGTTTACTTCACAGCTGCTGGAACTCTATGCTTGTTACAAACCGTATTCTTTTTTTCAGGTCAAGATAGGTCGGATGAAGACCTGTTTTACATTAGAGAACCAGATGTCATCTTCGGTTTATGAAACGGTAAACTTCAGTCGTGTCATTGAGCGTCTGGCAGGTTTCAGTGGAGATGTATGTGGGAACCAGGGTGGCCGTGATATGGGTTTGCAGGTGGGTGGTGAGTTGTTCAAGACCTCTGTCGACGATTATTTTCTGGAATATCGGGTAGGTGTATACAATGGTTCCGGACTCAGCATGAAAGATCATAATGATGCAAAGGATTTTGCCGCATGGTTCACTGTGCAGCCTGTCAAAGGATTGAAGATGGGTGCGTCTGCCTATATCGGAAAATTGAATGATGATTATACGGTGGTAAATGATGAAACGGGGGAAGAAACCATTTATAATACAAATATGAAACGTAACCGCATGGCGCTGAGTACCTGTTATCAGACCCATCGGTTGACTTGCAGGGGGGGGGAATATTTGTGGGGAAAAGATGGTAGTATCAACCGCAGAGTTTTTTATGCTTTAGGATATTGGTTTGCCATTCCCTCCCGATTGGCGGTTGTGGCAAAATTGGAACGCTATGAAGCTGATACGGCAGTTTCTGATTCAGAAATGATTTATACAGTGGGAGGCGCTTATTATATAACGCCGAAAACGCGTATCATGCTGAATTATGCGCATTTTAGTTATGAAAAGAGTGTTTCTGTCAATGAACTTTGGGCGATGTCTCAAATAGGTTTCTGATAGTACAATATGCAATGTTTGTATTGTGTCTTTTTATACCTTGTCGTGTTTTATAGGTTGCTCAAAGTCATAAAGACTTTGGATGTTAGGTCTTTTTCTATATTTTTTCTTCACTATTTCTGAAAGTAAATATTGAATCTTTTGACTGAAATAGTGAGAGCGTGAAGCAGAACTTGGCACAAGATTTCACAGAACTTGGTGCAGGATCCGGCAGAACTTGTATCAAGATTCCAGATACTATGGTAGGGAAAAATACAGCTTTTTGAAACCGGACAAGGATCCTTGGACAACCTTTCCCCATAATTATCGGGTAAGTCTTCATCTCTACTATTTGTCTACTGCCCTGTAAACGAGGGCTTAAAGCATAAAAAAAGCAGTTACATTTTACTGTAACAGCTTTAAAGTGAAAAACTTACTTTGGTGGTGCCACCAGGAATCGAACCGGGGACACAAGGATTTTCAGTCCTTTGCTCTACCAACTGAGCTATGGCACCAAAATGGTTATCGGTAGAGCTTTTCACTTTGTAATAGAAGACCTCTCAGAAACTATTGTTTCTTGTTTTCGGTTGCAAAGGTAGGCATATTTTTTGATTCTACAAATTTTTTGCAAATTTTCTATGAAATTCTTTTTGATTTCAAAAAAATGCTTTACCTTTGCACTCGCAAAACAGAAACGGAATGTAGCGCAGTTGGTAGCGCACTACGTTCGGGACGTAGGGGTCGGGCGTTCGAGTCGCCTCATTCCGACATTGTAAAGGATAAGCCACTGAACTTCAGTGGCTTATCTCATTTTTAGCAAATCCGCCGGGACGAAATCGGGACACCCTATTTTATGGGTCAAATTCTATTCTCGGATTATAATGCTAACATCCTACCAGCCGAATATTTTGGGTCAGCGGATTTTCCTGGTTGGTAAGCTTTCTTTTAAGCGTATAGCCTAGCC
>CAOYQO010000009.1 GCA_948566455.1 uncultured Phocaeicola sp. | reverse complement strand
GCTATGTTTCTAATTATAAGTGAAATATATTTATTCTTATTTCGAACTCACGTTACTTACGTCAATCTGAGGATATATAACAAGACAAACGGACATTTATACCGGTGCAAGAAAAAACTGCTGGAAGAATACAAAAATGAGGCAAACAATGAAAGTGTAGCCGAAGAGCTGATGGTACGACTTAAAGAACTGGAAAACCGCCATCAACAGCAAATCGAAAAGATAGAAGAACTTCTCGTAAATGACCAGAAGCCATTACAGTATTATCTGGATGCAATAGAGAATAACGGCAATGATAATCCGGCCGATGACAGATCTACAAGATTATGCAAACTGTTTTCCTTTATTTATAATTATATCAGCACGGAATTGGACGATTGTCTCAAGCCTTATGAGATTGAATATTTTAAAAAGTATGCCTTTGCTCAAATTACAGGCATGCCAATAGAAGAAGATATACAATACCCGATTTCTGAAATCTACAGAATGTCAAAGACTGACTTGGGAGCTTTCATTCATAACCTCTATATAATGTGCCACTATTGTAGAACAGACCTAAAGAAAACCGATTTCTTCAATGGGTGCCAGAAGTTCATATCAGCTTCTTTCTGCACTGCCAATGTATTATTCAAGAACAGTACAAGACTGGCAACCAATTCCCGTATTGAGGCCATAAATATGAAAAAAAGCAATTTCTTCAGCGAATATCTGAAAGAAATCCAGTAGAAACAAATACCATCCTTATAACTGAAGGTTCCTGTAAAACTGTATTTAAAGTTTTATGGGAATCTTTTTTTATGTCAGTCAGACACATATAAATCATAGCATAAATACGCAGAATTACAGTATATTACATTGTAGTTATTAAAAGTTTGAGGAAAGCATGAGGACCGCATGAGGAATTCATGAGGATATGCTTTTTTATCCATCATTTGCCATTCTTTTGCAGAGAAATCAAATTTTTACAAATGATGAAAAACGAAAACAATGTTTTTGGCAAAGTTACACATGATAACTTGCCGCAGGCTGTAGAGCACCTCATAAAAATGATGGAGGAACAGGCTCAGAATTCTAAAAACAACATGTCGGTGGAAGATGATGAAATATCCATCGAGGAAGTAAGTTCTCTTATAAAGAAAAGCGTGAGCACCATTTACCGGTATACTTGTCAAAACAGTATTCCTCATTCTAAGCAGGGTAATACACTCCATTTCTACCGGTCTGAGATTCTCGAATGGATGAAGATGCACAAGAAGAAATGTATTAATGAACTCTCTGATGAAGCACATATTGAGTCTTTCAGGGTATTAAACCGTGATTAACAGGTATGGGAGAAAGTAGAATAACTCCAAGTGGTATAATAAATGATGCTGTCAGCATGATAGGCAAAATGAACGATTCTTCATTTCCTATTGATGTTTTCCCCAATAAGATAAGAAACATCATTCTGAATATGTATGAGTACCTGGCATTTCCTATCGACTACACTGCGTGCAGCATGATGACAGCCATTTCCACTTGTATAGGCAATACACATATCCTTCATTTCAAAACGGGATGGGATATAAAGTGTATCATATATATGGCTCTCGTCGGAAGGCCGGGTGCCAACAAAAGCCATCCTCTGAAAACGGCCTTCGAACCTCTGTTCAGATTTGATAAGGAGCAGAAGGAAATATATAACGAAGAGCACAGAAAGTATGAATCAATAATGAGCTTGAGTAAAAAGGAACGTCTGGAACAGGGATTTGACATGTTTCCCAGGGAACCTGTACGCACCCGATTTCTGGTTTCTGATATTACACAGGAAGCTATGGCAAAGTCTATATCAGAGAATCCGCGCGGCATTTGCCTTTACATGGATGAACTGCAAGGATGGATCAATAATTTCACACGCTACAACAAAGGCTCGGAAGAACAGTTCTACATATCACTGTTCAATGGGTACATGTATATTTCCGACCGCAAAATGAATACAAACAATATCATGATTGACTCTCCGTTTTCCAATGTGATAGGTACAATTCAGCCGGAAATACTTATCGATACATTCAAAGGAAGTAAAAGCAATAATGGTTTCCTTGACCGTATTCTTTTTGCCATACCTGAAATCCAGGATAAGCTATACTGGAAAGATGATGATATTGACATGAGTCATTTCAATGAATGGAACACGATTATGCAATCGTTCATCAAAATGAAAATAGAACATGATGAGCACGGAAACATAAATCCTACAAGACTGGAATATGAATCTGGAGCCAGACAAAAGGTTATGGAATGGCAGCATCAATGGGCAGATATGTTGAACATGGAAGAATCGGATAAAAGACGCAGTATATACAGCAAATTTGAGACTTACATTCATAGATTCTGTCTGATCATACAACTGTGCAAATGGGTATGTAATGAAGGTGACAAAAACTGCATTGATCTTGACAGTGTACTGAAATCCATACGTCTGGTATCCTATTTTAAAAATACCGCCCTGCAGATATGCTCCATGATTGAAGGTGTGATGCTCACTCCCAAACAGACAGAACTGTTAGAAAAACTGCCGGATAAGTTTACACGTTCTGAAGGATTGGAGGTAGCCGTCTCCATGAACTGGAGTACCAGCACGTATGACCGTTTCCTAAAAAAGGCAACAGGAACTTACCTTTATCACGAATATGGAAATTATAAAAAAGCACAATGACAAAATGATAAAGTGACAAACTAACGGCTGACTTTATCACTTTGTCACTTTGTCAATCACTAAAAACAGAAAATTATGGAAAATTGGAGCCTTATAACAGGCACCAGAAAAACAGATACACCTGCCCCTCGTGCGGAAAGCATCGTGAGTTCACCCGTTATATTGATACCCAGGGGGCTATCTCCTTTCCCGAATATGTAGGAAAATGTAACAGAATCAATAATTGTGGTTATCACCATACTCCCGCAATGTATTTTGATGAACATCCGGAATGTAAAGAGTACAATAAATCATTCCCTGTTGTAAAAGATAAGAAACCTGTTGTATGTCATCAAAGGCTCCCTCCTGTACGCCGGCATACCGACACATCTTTTATACCAGATGAAATTATGCAGCAGACAATGAAATGTTATGAACAGAATAACCTGTTTCTGTACCTTGCCAACCATCTGGGGTATGAGTCAGCACTGCGTCTGATGAAGACTTACCATGTAGGTACCGCCAGGAAATGGAAAAATGCTACGGTATTCTGGCAAACAGACATATCCGGGAAAATAAGAACCGGAAAAATCATGCAGTACAATGCAGAGACAGGAAAACGTATAAAAGAACCTTATGCACATGTTTCATGGGTACATACAGAACTTGATATACCGGAATTCCACTTACAACAATGCTACTTTGGAGAACATCTTTTATACAACAGCAGGAAACCCGTTGCCATAGTGGAAAGCGAAAAGACTGCTATCATTGCTTCATTCTATATACCGGAATATATCTGGCTTGCAACGGGAGGTAAAAACGGATGCTTCAACGAGCAGAATTTTGACATACTAAAAGGCAGGAATATTGTTCTGTTCCCTGATATCGGAATGACACAGGAATGGAAAGAAAAGTGTATGCAGATGAGAAAAAGAAACATCCGTACTGAGATTTCCGAGTATCTTGAAGTAAATGCAAATGAGGTTGAAAGAGTGAACGGATATGACATTGCCGACTACCTTATAAAGGTAAAATCAGGTGAAGCCGTTCTCCAATCCATGACAAGAAAGAATCCTGCTCTAAAACTTTTGATCGAGACTTTCGACCTTGAACTGTCAGGTTTCGGTACTCAATAAAACCACGTTACCCATATACAACAATATTCTGGAAAAAACGGAATGACAAAAGGAATGTAGTTTTTTCGGTTGGCAAGTTTATGTTTTGGTAATACCAAAACCTCTGAATCCATCCGAGAAGTACCTAACAGAAATCAATTATAAACCGAAAAAAAATAATCAACAAAATGGAACAAAAAAGCAACAACAAAAATAAGGCTATCGGTGGCAGACCTCCACTGGACAAAATGGAAAAACGTACAGAGATATTGTCATTCAAATGTACCGTATTAGAACGACATATCATAAACGGTAAAGCCATGACAGCCGGTGTTACATTAGGTGAGTATATAAGAAATACGGCCATAAACGGAAACATAACAGCACGCCTTACACCTGAAGATGTAAAACTGATAAGGAGTCTTTCAGGCATGGCAAACAACCTAAACCAGCTTGCTAAAAATGCAAATACTTTCGGATATGTTTCAGTATCTGAATCCGTGTCAGAACTGGCTGATGAAATAGACAAAATCATTAAACTGATAAAGGCATGATGGGAAAGATTATGAAAAGGAATGACTTCGGTAAGATTGTAAATTATACGATGAAAGGCAACAATAAATCCAAGCTGCTTGCTACCGAAGGAGTACGTTCAGACAGCAAACAGCATATAGCTGAAAGTTTCAGTTGTCAGGCAGGTTTGAATACAAGAATCAGAACTCCGGTCTATCACATATCATTGAGCTTTTCAAAGCAGGATTCGGGGAAACTGACTGACGACCTAATGGTAAAGATTGCCGGGGAATATATGGAAAAGATGAATATCAAAAACACACAATATATTGTTGTAAGGCATTACGATAGAGAGCATCCTCATATACATCTTGTAATAAACCGTGTGGACAATGACGGTAAAACCATAAGCGACAGCAATGACCGCATAAGAAACAACAGAGTATGCAGGGAACTGACAATAAAATATGGCTTGTATATGCCGAAGGGTAAAGAGAATGTCAAGTATGACAGGCTTCGTGGCAAAGACAAGCATAAGTATGAAATGATGTTTGCCATACGCAAGGCTTTGGAGAAAAGTAATAATTGGAGCGAGTTTCAAAAGAAGCTGAGCAGAGACAAAATTCATTTTACTATAAGAACAGACAGCAAAGGTAAATCTTGTGGTATAGTCTTTTCACGTGGCGAATATACATTCAGCGGTTCCAGAATAGACCGTAGTCTGAGTTATTTTAAAATAGCTAATATGCTAATCAAATATGAAAATAATCTGGATATATCGGACAGCTTAGGAAATACCCAGCAAGACAAAATCCAGGAGCAAGAAAAGGATACAGTCACACCAGCAGAACATGAGGAAATATATGAAAATGACATTACCTCTCCTACTGGCAATTCTATTATAAATGCTGTTGCAGATTTACTCCTTCAGCCTAATGCGGTAATATCTTCAGGAGGTGGTGGAGGAAACAGTAACCAGTTGGATGATGATGAAAGAAAAAGGAAAAATCGTGAACATATTAGAATCAGAAGAAGATGATAAAGAAAGAAATTGAAGGAGCCGCTCTCCTATCCATATACAATGAGCTTAAAGATGAAATAAAGGCCATACGGACAGACATTCAGCATTTGCATATTCAACAGCCCCAGCAATCAGAGAACAATCAAGAATTAAATTCATTGTTGAAGGAAACGATTGTAAATGCTGTAAACGACACTATAAATGCCCACATAAACAGTAGAGAAAACTATGCCGATGAAGTTAGCAGAAGATGTAAGAATACTATTGATTTTGCAATTGAAAGGGAAACCAAACTGGTTAATAATGTGTTATTGCCCAAACTCACCCCTATTATTCAAATCAATAAAAAGATAGATACCATAAATGCAAGGCTTAGCGGAATCGAAAATGACATACAGAAGATGCCTAAAGATAATATAGGTAGTACCAACAATAACAGATTTTTCTATATAATGTTGATTGTTATTACTTGTATATTTTGGATATTGGGAAATTTTCTTTACATGGATTTAAATCAAAGGTATAATGAGTTAAAGGAAAGGCATGAAATGGTAATGAGGAATATTAGTTCTAATAAAATCAAGAAATAAAAATAGCTAAGTATATTCAGTCTGTTATACCATCTAATAAAAACATTGAACATATGGTCTTACAGGCTAAAATTATGTATTTATTCTTCTAAAAGAATTATAAAGAACACACACAAATGTGTAAATCCGAATAGTAAATCAACATTTAGAAAGTAAAACAGATTAGTTAATCACATTCAAATCTGACAACCATTTTTAGAGATAGTCAGTCAATAAACAGTATCTTTTCATAAAATTGACTTGATTCGCAATTTTTATTGCAGATTATTTTATTAGAATGATGTTTTACTAAGTTTTATTCAGTACTTTTGCAATAAAAGTAAGAATAATCATAACCAAAATGGAAGTGACTAAAGATATAAATCGAATTAAAGTGGTGCTCGTTGAAAAGAAACGAACTAACAAATGGCTAGCAGAACAACTTGGTAAGGATCCAGCTACAGTTTCTAAATGGTGTACAAACACTTCTCAGCCTGGATTGGAAACCTTATTACTGATTGCAAAAACTTTAGAAGTAGATGTTAAAGACCTACTAAATTCTACTAAATAGAATCAGATATATAAGTATTAAAAACAACTTAATAATGAGGTAACTTATTATGCCCAAAAATAAAAATGCAGATTATCGGTTTCAAGTTTTAGATAGATGCTTTAGTGATTTTCGTCATAGATATAGTATCGAAGAATTATTAGAAAAAGTTAACGATAGACTTTATGATACAAATGGATGTAAGTCTATGATTATGGAACGTCAGTTGCGTGGCGATATTAATGCTATTCGTAAAATGCTTCCTGACGGAATATACCTTGAAGCAATTAAATATGATGGAAAAAAATGTTATTATCGTTACTCTGAACCTGATTTCTCCATCTTCAAGAATGAACTTTCTGTAGCAGAAGTGCAAAACCTTCGTGCTACGATTGAAATGCTGAGTAAATATAGAGGGCTGCCTTCTAATGGCTGGTTAGAAGAAGTCATTTCAAACCTTGAATTAAGATTTGGTGTAAAAAGTGATGCTGAAAATCTCGTTTCATTTGGGCAGAATGAGCAATTAAAAGGTATTGAATATCTTTCTGATATTATTGATGCGACAATCAGCCATCAACCATTGGATATTGAATATATTTCGGCTAATGGCAATTATCATCAACATACATTACATCCGTATTTTGTGAAACAATATAACGGGAGATGGTTTCTATTTGGACTTGATGAAAAAGAGGAAAGGATAAAGAGCCTTGCTTTTGATCGTATTCAAAGTGTATCAAATAGCAACCTGGCTTTCAGAAAAAATGAAAAAATTGATTTCAATTCCTATTTCGATAATGTGGTTGGTGTAACGGTACCATCTGAAACAGAAGCTAAACTGGAAGAATTTCAGTTGAAATTCTCTCCTAGACGCTTCAAATATGTAATATCAAAGCCTATACATAAATCACAGAAAACGATAAGTGAAGATGATTGTATTATATCATTAACATTATATCATACTTTGGAGTTAGAACAACAGATTTTTTCTTTTGGCCCTGATGTGGAAGTCCTCTCTCCCGCATGGTTTAGAGAAGTTTTTGCAAAAAAAATAGCAGACTGTATGAAAAAATATTTTTCTATGCAGAACTTTTGCATAGAAAAGACCGAACTTTGCAAAATCAACAAGACAATGGACGTTTAATTTAATTTTTTTGTAGACATGTTACAGTTTGTTTCTCTTTCTTCTAAAGCGCAGACTCTCGTAAATCATTACGTAAACCTTTCTCGTGCTAAAAGTCCATTTGATGATAATATACTGAAAAAATTATTGATTTCAGTATATAGCCGCACTGCAAATGCAGATACCGAACTATTACATATTTTAGAAAAATACCTAATAGATTTAGGTGATTACTATACCGATGATGAAATTGATATTCTTCTTTCAGAATATTCAGCTCTTGCTATGTATTGTCATCAGCATGATGATATATTCTATAGCTCTTCAGGCAACAGAAGAAAATCAATGATTGCAGGATTTCAAAGCGGAGTGAGTGACTTTTTAGCTCCAATTGATTTGGTAAATATGTGTCTGAAAATAGCTGATTGTAAGACTGATAGTAATATCTATTTACCATTTGCCGGTACTTGTTCCTTTGCCTTATATCAGTCAACTTCATGCCATTATGATGCAGATGAGATTAGTACAGAAGTTTGGGCATATTCTAAAATTTTGCTCTTGTCGCAAGGTATTGTAGCAAACTTGAGGTGTAGAGATTGTCTGGTTCGTGATGATGCCAGCATAATTAAAATTCCTTCCCCAAAATATGACTATATATTCTCTTTTCCCCCTATGTTGTTTGGGCGTGAAGAGCGATACATCGCAAATACTTTTCTTTTCCTTGCTCAAAATGCTCTTAAAGGCAATGGGGAACTTTATTGTCTATTACCGATGTCATTTTGTTATGGAAGAGATTGGTTAGAATTTCGTGAGTCAATTCTAAAGAAAAGTGCGAATTTGTATTCTGTTATTGTTATATCTTTACCACCATTGTTCAAGCCATATGCGTCTATTCCTATGTGCCTTCTGTGCCTTAAAAAAGATGGTAAAGGTACAATATGTCTTGTAGATGCCACAGATGATACTTTTTCTGCATCGAAAGATTTGGCTGGTTGGAAGCAAAACATATTAAAGGCAGACAGTATTATTGAGACTATATCAGACCAGGATGAGAAATATGTATGGATTGGTAAGTCTGAGGATTTATCAGGCGATATAAACCTTCAACCTACGCGATACCTTATAAATGATATTCTTCCAAAAGCCAATGATGGGGAAGAATTATTCAAATTGGCAGATCTTGTTGACATAGTACCTTTCACTCGTATTGTAACAAACAAAATAGCTGAGGAAAAAGGTATTCCTTTTATAGGTATTAAGGAACTTTCGTCCTCCTATCTGAATTGTGATATTTATCGTAAAGAGCTACCTGTTTCTGATAGAAGAATAGGATATAGAATACTTACGTCAGATTGCCTATTAATAGGGTTCATGGGCGGAAAGTTTAAGGTAGGAAGACTGCACGGGGTATCTAAAACTGAACAGGTGGCATTAAGACCGGAGATTTTTGCCGTGAAGTTAAAATCCAAAGCCATTACTGAAGACTTTTTACTTCGCTGTATTATGGCTAAGGAAACGGAATTACAAGCCAACAGATTGTCAATAGGCAGTGTGATATCACGTTTGACTCAATCGGACTTTTTGTCTATATCAGTTCTTGCACCCACTCGTATTGCAGAACAAGAGAGTTTATGTAAGGAAGATACAAGAAGTAGTTTGACTGAATCCGACCGTCAACTATTAGAGTCCGCAGAATCTTTTCGCCGTGATATTCACATGAAAAAGCATGCTATTGGACAGACTATTTTCAATCTGAATAACTGGATGAAAGTGTTGCAACGTGCTCGTAGAGAAGGTAATGGGATTGTTGATGATAATGCAGTTGTCGGTACAATTCATAAAACTAAGGTTGCTGATATTTATTCAAATCTACAAGCTATCATGCAGGAATTGCAGACAAAAATTAGTAAATTGGATAGCGGATATGGTATGCAATGCCGTGAAATTTCATTAACGGATTTTATTGAAGACTATATTCAGAAAAATCCAAGTCCTATCTTTCAATATGTCTTTGATGCAATGTCAAATCGTGCTCAGCAAACAATTACCGATCTAGATGGTGAAGTTGTAATTGCAAAAGGAGATCCCATAGGATACGTTCATTTTCCGGTTGAAGCTTTGACCATCATTTTTGACAATATCATTAACAATGCGTGTTGCCATGGTTTTGAAAATAAAGCAGATTCTAAGAATATGGTTAGGATTGAGATTATAACAGAAGGAGAAAATTACATTGTGAATATCTCTAACAATGGCAAACCATTACTTTCTGGTTATGACTCTGAAAGTGTACTTACCTATGGAATTTCTTCCAAAGAAGGTAATGGACACTATGGTATAGGTGGATATGAAGTACGCAAATTGATGCAGGAGTTTGATGGTAACGCGAAATTTATATCTAATCCTGATGATGAGTTTTCTGTTGCATATAGACTTATCTTTCATAAAAACAATATTATTGCGTCATTTTAATTAAGTAATATAGAGTATTATGTGTGATATTAGATACAAAGTTTTATGGGTTGACGACCTTACTGGAACCCAAGACGAGATTTTTGCAACCGGTTTTGAAAGCGTTGCTGATGAAAAAGGTATAGATCTCATCCCATTTACAAATTGGGAAGAAGCTGAATTGGAGTTAAAAAAGAATTTCAGATCTTATTCTGCTATTATTCTGGATGCGAACTGTAAATACGGAAAAAATGATAGTAAGACCGATGAATTTTTTATCCCATCGGTTGTATCGTCTTTGGCACGTATGTTTGGTGAGAAAAGACAAACTATACCTTGGTATATACTTTCTGCTGGTACAATGAGCAAATTTGACGATATCGTCCAAATAGCGCAGCGTGACCATGCAGCGCATCAGGAAGAATGGGGCAATTTGGTATATCTGAAAGATGCTATGGATAATTCTCAGAATTCGGTGGATGTAATGTTTACAAACATCGTAAAAGTCGCAAAAAGACAAAATGCTAATATTATAGCGTTTAACTTTAAAGATGTCTTTAAGTATCTTGGTGAGGGAAAACTGATATGCAAGGAAGCTCGTACTATTATGATGGATATGCTTTGTGCATTCTATTATCCTGCTGATAATTGGCAATTCAAATACGAGGGGAATCCTCTTCGTAAAGTAATGGAGTATATCTTTCGTGCTGCATATAATTACGGTTTATTACCATTGGAGTGTTTTGAACGTGATAATCAGCTCAATTTGCTTGAATCCAATCGCTATATGTCTGGATTAGAAACGAAGCACAGTGGGTTACGTTACGGTAGTGAAGGCGATACGATATTCCCAAAATCTATTGGCAATATTACACTACAGATACTTAATTTTTCCAATGTCGATTCACATACAAATGAGGAGCATCCCTACACCATTGATGATAAGGATCTGGTAATTTCTGAAAACGAAAAGGAACTTTATTTTTCGTATGTACTACAGTTATGCCATGTCATTAAGTACTTCGGTGCATTTATCGATAGCCATCCAGATAAGGAAGCAAATAAAGGGATGAAAAAAGTTGTGGCTGTACCTACCTCTACCAATAATACCCTTACAAATTCTCCAGTCGGACAAAGGGATCTTGTCCAGATGGGAGAAACAGGTCCATACATACTGAATTGCAGATTAGCTCCTTGTTTTGAAAAATATGTTGGGAGCTATGCTATAATAACTGAAATTAATCCGAATAATGGGAAAGATGCTGACGCATATCCCTATTATGCCAAAGTAAAAATCGAAAAATAAAAGATATATGACAGAACAGGAATTAGCTAACGTGATATGGGATATCAAAGAGATTATCCGAAATCTATATGATGACGCAGAAGTGGAGGACGTTATTCTTCCATTCACTCTTTTACGCCGTCTTGACTGCGTTCTTGATGAACACCGAGATGCCATCATGAAAGAAATGAATGCAATCAAAGATAAGCCTGCTCTTATGCAGGATATCAAATTAAAGAGTTTGCTTAAACAACATAAACTGACATTCTTTAACAAGTCTGGATTGTCTTTGGAGCGTTTGTTGGGAGCACCAGACCAAATAGGTGCATCTTTCCAAGCCTATCTGGATGGATTCACTGACAACGTAAAAGATATACTGGCCAACTTTGTCCATACCGATACATTAAGTGAAACACTCGATCTTTCCCCTATTTATAGTAGATTGGAGCGTCACGACAAGTTATACTCTATTATTCAGCTTTTTGTGAAACGAGCTGACCTGCATCCTAATGTAGTAAGCAACTCTATGATGGGAACGGTGTTTGAAATTGTAGTCCGCCGTTCAAAAGAGTCCAGCAATACAAAAGCTGGCCAATTCTATACACCGCGTGAAATTGTCCGATTATTGGTATCACTTACGATGTGTGGTAAAGAGAGCGAGTTGTATGAACCTGGACGTGCATTCTCTATTTATGATCCTTGTTGTGGAACTGGTGGTATGTTGACTGCCGGACGTGAATATCTGCAAGAACTATCAGGTCGTAAAGATTTGAAAGTGTATTTGTATGGCCAGGAGTTGAATGAAAAGACCTATGCAATCTGCAAATCAGACCTTCTAATGAAGGGTGAGGACCAAAATCTTGACCGACAGTTATTCCGTGGCGATACATTGGGCGATGACAAATTAGAGGGAAGTACATTCAACTTTATGCTTGCAAACCCACCATTTGGAATGGATTGGGGTAAAGATGAACGTGTAAAAAAACGTGTGATGGATGATAATTGTCCCGGAGGACGTTTTGAAGCAGGATTGCCAAGCAGTAAAGACGGTTCTTTGCTATTTCTCCAACACATGATTTCGAAGATGGATAACCAGAAAGGTTCTCGCATTGGTATTGTTTTGAATGGTTCGCCATTATTCAATGGTGAAGCTGGCAGTGGTTGGAGTAATATTCGTAAAATGTTGCTTGACCGTAACTTGCTTGACTGTATTGTGGCATTACCCAAGAACCTGTTCTATGGTACTGATATAACTACCTACCTTTGGATTATTGATAATAAACGTCCTGTAGAGCGTCTTAATAAGGTTCTCTTTATCAATGCTTCTCATACAGAATACACTAAACTGCTGCAAAAGAATTTAGGAAAGAAACGTTTTGAAATTTCAGAAGACGGTGCAAAAGATATTCTGACAATGTATCGAGAATATACCGATGCCATTCGTGATATTGTGTATGACAAAACAGGTGAAGTAGAACAGCTTCAAGTAGCACGTCTGTTAGATTACGATGACTTCCGTTATACCACTGTTGCAACACGTCGTCCATTGCGCCTATGGTATGAAAATATAACAGAGAAATATGCGGCTCTTTGCGAAGAGGAGAACTTTGATGCTAATGCAAAGAAGAATGCTATTCTAAAAACCGTAAGCGAAACAGAAAATATTAACGATAAACGTTCAGATAGCGAGTTTTTTGCATATTTGAATACTAATAAAATAAAATATACCGCAACTGATTTAAAATTGTTGCGTACGATGTTTGGTACTATCAGTGAAGAGGCACCAGAAGTACACGAGAAACCATTAGATACAAAAAGTGACTTTGTTACAGATACGAATCTGAGCGACACTGAGAAAATTCCTCAAAAGAAAGATATAGATGAATATTTTGCTCAAGAGGTACTGCCGTTTGCCCCAGATGCGTGGATGGATCGAACAAAAGACAAACTTGGTGTGGAATTTCCATTTACACGTATATTTTATAAATACCGTCCACTTCGTTCTGTCGGAGCTATTTTGGATGAATTGAAGTCGTTAGATAATAGTATCAATATCTAATTACAAATGGTATGAAGTACGAAAAATATAAAGATAGCGGTATAGAATGGATTGGTGAAATACCAATCCATTGGGAGGTGTGTGCTTTTAAACGAAAAATAACTATTAACAATGGTAAAGACTATAAAGATTTTTTAGATAATGAAATATATCCAGTAATGGGGTCTGGCGGGTGTTTTGCCTATTGTTCTAAATATATGTACGATGGAGAAGCACTTCTTATGGGACGTAAAGGTACTATTGATAAACCTCTTTATATTAATGGTAAATTTTGGGTCGTCGATACTATGTTCTATGCAGTACCGACTAAAGATTTATGTTGTAAGTTCGCATACTATCTTGCACTTACATTCCCATATAGTTTATATTCAACATCTACAGCTTTGCCTAGTATGACCCAAACAGATTTAGGTAATAATCCTGTTGCGTTTCCACCACTCATAGAGCAGCAGGCTATTGCCACATATTTAGATGAGAAATGTGGAGAAATAAACCGGGCAATCGATGTACAAAAAAAGAAGATCGATCTTTTGAATGAGATGAAACAAACCATCATTACTGATGCTGTTACTAAAGGACTTGATTCCAATGCCACGATGAAAGATAGTGGAGTGGAATGGATTGGGAAAATACCGGAGCATTGGGAGGTAAGAAGATTAAAAACTCTGTGTAAAAGTATTAGAAATGGATATGTTGGTCCTACAAGAGACTTATATCAAGAATTTGGTATTCCATATATCCAATCTGTACACATAAAGGATGGAAACATTCTGTTTGAAAGAGAAGAATATTATGTTTCAGATGAATGGGCTAAAAAACACCCTAAAATTAAAAAGGGTAATATATTAGTTGTACAAACAGGTGATATTGGTCAAATCGCATTAGTAAATGCAAAATACGATTTGTGTAATTGCCACGCTCTTATAATATTAGACATCAACAACAATGTAATAAGTTCAGAGTTTTTATCTCTATATTTAAGAAGTAATATAGGAAAAGAACTAATGTTACAAACTAAGACAGGTGCTTTGCTTCCACATTTAAACTCAACGCAAATTGGTTTTACTAAAGCTCTACTTCCTCCATTTCAAGAACAGCAATCCATAGTTGCCCATATTGAAAAAGAAACAACCAAGATTGATACCCAAATATCTAAAGCCAATCGACACATTGAATTGCTGGAAGAGTTGAAACAAAGCATTATTACTGAAGCTGTAACAGGTAAAATAAAAGTATGTTGAACCGATAAAGAAATTACAATATGAATCCGCAGAATGAAACCGTATTTGAAGAGCACATTGCACAATATCTTGCAGCAAGTCCTCTATATAATCAACGCAAAAGTTTACAGTTTGACATTGACAATCTTGTGGACCGAGAGATGTTGGAGCATTTTTTGCAAGCACAAACTATGGTTTGGCAGAGACTTAAAAATCATTTCCCTGGCAGAGAAACAGAAACTGTTGTAGCCGAAATAAATAAATTTCTGAATAGAGGAGATAGTTTGCTCACTCTGTTCAACAAAGGCATCACAATCAAAGGTACAAAAATCAGATTCATGATGCCTAAGCCGGTGTTGGAGAACGAAGATTCGAACAACTACCAACTGTATTTAAGTAACCGCTTTAGCGTAGTCCGTCAGATGCGATATAGCACGGCAACCGATGATTGTGGCAATGAATTAGACATGTGCATTTTGCTCAATGGTCTGCCCCTGATGACCTTTGAACTAAAAAATGAAGGCACAGGTCAAAATTATGGGCATGGTATTTATCAATATCGTTACAACCGTTCACCCGTGAACCGTATGCTTCGCAATTGTCTGGTGCATTTTGTGATGGACAACAGTTTTGTGTTTATGACCACTAAACTTAATGGTGAACACACTCGTTTCTTGCCATTCAACAAAGAAAGCACAAATCCTGGTGTTGAAGGTGAATATCCAACCGCTTATATGTGGCATGAAATATTGCAGGCAGATTCCCTACTTGATATCATTGAGCATTTCATCAAACGATACAACGATGAAGATGGCAAACCGGTTGTTATCTTTCCTCGTTTTCACCAATTAAGAGCTGTGCGAAAACTCTGTAGAATGGTGGCAGAAGAAGGACCGGGACATAACTATTTGATTCAACATTCGGCAGGTTCTGGAAAAACCAAGTCAATGGCTTGGTTGGCTCATCAACTAGCCAATATGACCAATGCAGACCACACTCCGATTTTCGACAGCATTATAATGGTTACAGACCGCATTGTGCTAAACAGAAATATGGCAGATGATGTAGTAAATTTCCAAACTGTTGCCGGAACAGTCAAAGACATTCGCAGAAATTCAAAGAATTTGGCAACAGCACTCAATGAAGGAAATAGAATCATTATTTCTACAGTGCAGAAATTCGCATTTGCCCTAAAAGATTTGAAACGCGATACGCAACGAAAGTACGCCATTATTGTAGATGAAGCACACACTGCTATTGGCAATGAAAGTGCAAAGGATTTGGTAAATGCTCTTTCTACTGACAAAGATTTACAGAATCTTCCGGATTTTAATCCAGATGAATATGAGGACCAAACAGACGCAATGCTTGCATACTTGCAAGTGATGCGACGCATGATGAAACATATCAGTTACTTTGCCTTTACGGCTACCCCAAAAGACAAAACATACGCTCTTTTTGGTATTCAAGATGGCCCAAGCAAAGGCAAAGCCCACGACCTCTACTCTATGAAGCAAGCCATTGACGAGAAATTTATTCTTGATGTCTTGGCAAACTACAAGAGCTATCTTACGATGTTTGAGTTGATAGAGAAGAACCCAACTGAAGATCAAAAGAAACTCTTTGAAGAGAAGAAGGCTCTGAAAGTAATTTATGGAGAGCTGAATAAAAATGCCTATATTATGCTTCGAAAAGCTCATATGATGGTGGAACATTTCATGCACCATACCATCAATAAAATCGGGCATAAAGCAAAGGCTATGGTTGTCTGTGATTCAAGACGTGCAGCCGCAGATTATAAACGTCTATTTGACAGACTTATTGCAGATAACTATGATGGCAAAATCAAGACATTGGTGGCTTTCTCAGGCGAAGTGGAAGATAGTCACGGACGTAAATGCACAGAAGCGAACATGAATGATGGTAACGTTTTTGATGACGGCATTCGTGA
This sequence comes from uncultured Phocaeicola sp., assembly GCA_948566455.1. Lineage (GTDB taxonomy): Bacteria > Bacteroidota > Bacteroidia > Bacteroidales > Bacteroidaceae > Phocaeicola. Next base: position 104,437 of record CAOYQO010000009.1, on the reverse strand, counting down.
GAAGTTTAAAGAAGATGATTACAAGATTCTTATTGTTGCAGAGAAGTTCCAGACAGGTTTTGACCAGCCATTGCTCCATACGATGTATGTAGACCGCGTTTTGGGTGGCATACAATGTATTCAGACATTGTCTCGTCTGAATCGTTGTTACCCTGGAAAGGAAGATACAATGGTTATAGATTTTAGAAACGATCATGCGAAAGTACAGAAAGCTTTTCAAGATTATTACACTGAAACGACTCTTGAAGGCGAAGTGGATACACAGCGTATTTATACACTTAAACATGATATTGAGCAGTGGAATATTTTCAACGAAACAGAAGTTGATGCTGTAGCCAAGGCATTAGTCACCAGTAACGGAGTGAGCGGTGTGCCAACTATTCTTAAGCGGATAGTTGATGAAAGAGTTATGCCGCTTGACGATAATGAAAAAGACCGTTATCGTAAAACGGTTTCACGTTACGTTCGCCAATATGGTTTCTTAGCTCAGTTAATTGACTTCACTGATCCTGATTTGGAGCGATTTTACATCTTTTGTAAGATTTTCTACAAGTTCTTGCCTTATACAAAAGAGACACTTCCGATGGAGATTTTGGATTTGATAGACCTTGATAAGTTGCGCATTCAAATGTCGTATGAAGGACAATTAGAATTAAAAGATGAGGAACAAACACTTCGTTCTTCGCGAATAGGAGAACCTGGACAAAAGAGACCAGATAATGAGTTACCAGTATCAGAGATATTGAATATGGCTAATAGTCCATTTGCCGGATTATTAAACGAAAATGACAAAGTACTTCGACAGATTTGGGATGAAATTCTTTCAGATCCAGAAGTAGTAGATGCTTTCCATGCAGGGAACAGTTATGATATTTTAATTAATATCGTTAGAGAGAAGTTTGATGAGAAAATAGCTTTGGAAATTGAAAGATATTATAATTTTGCAGAAGTCCTGGAAAAGGAACAAGCTTTCAGTCTTACACTTGTCCGTAAATTTGTTGATGCTTTGGCAGAAAGAACAGCGAGAAATTCCAATTTCCCTTATGATGAAGAACAGTTGAAAGAGATTCTTTGCACTGTTCTAAAAGATGAATTTGAAGTTATTAAAAACAGGCTGCGTAATATTAAAGAAATTGTGGACACATTTTTCTTCACTCTCAATGAAACCAGTATACCACAACTTGATGGCGTTGATGGCCTGATTAAGACCGCATTGAATAACGTATTTGTAAATACAACGATTGGTTTGTTGGAGAAGCGAACTTATTTCAATTCTCTGGTAGCAAAATATGAAGCATACTTGAAAAAGTTATATTACTTGATCAACGAAGATGATGTGCCTCGCAACCCGAATACACCGGATAAAACTCCAGGATTATCTGAATGTATATTTGCATTTCCTTGTTTGAAGAAGCTCAAATATAGTGATGACGAATGTGAACAAAAATTCAAGGACTACCTTGATTTATTGAGGCAGTGGCGTAACGATGAAGCACATCTTTCTCCAAATGCAACGGAAGAGGAGATTGACGCTGCATTAAAAGTGGTCACATCCATGTATCTTTATGTAGTTGGTAATAATATAACTGATTTGGAAAGTGCAGGGAAATAATAAAATGGCTTTGAGTAAAAAATACTGTATTAATAATGTTGAGTAAAGCTGGAAGCTGTGCTGAATAAATATAAATGGAGTTATAGGTGTTGATTTTTTCAGAAAAGAAAATCAACACCTATAATCTGTTTTTTCGTAATGAGGCAAAATGATTCTCCAAGTACATAGCGCGCAATATTAAATATTACATTTAAAGGAAATGGCATAAACTTTTTCTTGCTATGCAAAAAGAATGCATAGATGATATATTACTTTGCAATCAGAAAGAACGAAATTTAATATATCTAAATTAGTTTCAGCGTATGAAAGAGTTAAAATGTCCACAATGCGGTAGTGTATTTTCAGTTGATGAAGCAGATTATGCTTCAATAGTAAGTCAGGTTAAAACTCAGGAATTTGATGCCGAGATAAAAGCTCGTCTTTCCGAAATTCAAAAACAGAGTGAAGTAAAGCAAGAAGCTGAATCACTTAAGCTTACCCATAATTTTCAGGATAAACTAAATGCTAAAGATTTAGAACTTTCACAAAAGGAAAATGAAATTGTAAAACTCAAAGCACAGTTGGATAGTTTTAATCAAACTAAACAACTTGAGATTAATGCAGAACGCTTAAAGGCTAACGAAGAGATTGCAAAATTAAAATCTGTTATTGAGCAGAATGAGAATAAAGTTCGTGTTGCCATACTTGAAGAACAGAACAAAGCAAAGGACATTATTCAAGAAAAGGAAAACACACTTATTGAACTTCGTAGTCAGATTGATGTAACACAGAAGGAGGCGACAATCCGTGAAAAAAACATCAAGGAGGATTATGAACGTCAGCTTAAGCAAAAGCAGGAACTAGTAGACTATTATAAAGATCTCAAAGCTAAGCTGTCCACAAAGATGATCGGGGAGTCATTGGAGGTTCATTGTAGCAATGAGTTTAACCGTGTTCGTACAACTATGTTTCCCAATGCTTATTTCGACAAAGACAACGATTCCAGTCAAGGAAGCAAAGGGGATTTCATTTTCCGTGATTATGCTGATGACCTTGAGTACATATCAATAATGTTCGAGATGAAGAACGAAATGGATGAAACGGCAACAAAGCATAAGAATGAAGATTTTCTTGCAAAATTGGATAAGGACAGGCGTGATAAAGGTTGTGAGTATGCGGTTCTTGTATCATTATTGGAACCTGATAATGATTTTTATAATGAGGGAATTGTTGATGTGTCCTACCGCTATCCTAAAATGTTTGTGGTTCGTCCCCAGTTCTTCATGCCTTTGATTTCATTACTCACACAAGCCTCAAGAAAGAGCGTTGAATATCAACGTGAACTCATTATGGCAAGACAGCAAAGTATTGATGTCACCAATTTTGAGAACAAGTTGAATGACTTCAGGAATAAGTTTGGAAACCACTACCAGCGTGCAAGCGATAAGTTCAACAAGGCTATTGAGGAGATTGACAAGACAATCAAGTCTCTTCAGAAGATGAAAGAGGATTTGTTAAGTTCAGAAAACTACCTCAGATTAGCAAACAATGATACGGAAGACTTGTCTATCAAAAAACTCACCCGCGGTAATCCTACTATGAAACAGAAGTTTGAAGAAGCAAGAACAATGGCTAAAGAGAATATATCTGGCGATGGGAACAATTGACCTGTGTCGCTTAGTCATGGTATCATATTGGCGCAAGTATAAAACTGATAATCTCCCAGTATTAATTTAATTAGTATATAAATTTTAGTTTTCAAGTATGAGTAATACATATATTCCTAAAAGTGTACAGCATGAAGTATGGTGGAAAGCTGCTGGACGATGCGAATTTAAAGGGTGTAATAAACCCTTATACAAACATGGCGTTACATTGGACGAATGTAAGATTTCTGAGTTGGCACACATTATCGGCGATTCAGAAAATGGTCCTCGTGGAGATAAAAAATTGTCGAAAGTATTAGCAAAGGATCCTAAGAATATTATGCTGATGTGTCCTGAATGCCACAAGTATATTGACAATGAAGGAAAAGATAAGTATACAGCTGAAATGCTTTTTGATATGAAAAAAAGGCATGAAGACCGAATTGCTAGACTGACTGCATTAGGTGAGGATTTACAAGCTCATGCAGTTACATATGGTTCAAAAATTGGGAACCATCAGCCTGACTTCTCCTTTCCTCAAATCCAAGATGCTTTGTTACCAGACTTTTATCCAGTGAATGATATGCCCATAGATTTAGGTGGAAATTGGCCTACTGCAAAAGAATGGGATGAATATTGGAAAAGAGAAGTTGAAAATCTTGAATATAACTGTAAGGATAAGATATTAGACAAAATAGACAGATGGGAATATAAACGTATTGCTCTCTTTGGTTTTGCTCCTATGCCTTTACTAGTTAAACTTGGAACTATGTTAAATAACAAACACGAAGTTGTTGTTTATCAGAAGCAACGTTCTGGCGGTTGGAAATGGTTACAAGAGAAAATACATACAGATTATATTATCAATAGACCTGAAGATCCTCGGTTAAAACCTGTATTGGTTCTATCATTAAGTTTTCCTATCGCAGAAAGGATAAAGAAACATAATCCTAATGCAAGTATTTGGGAGATGACTATTGATACGCCTAATCCTGAATTTTTAAAATCAAAACAGCAACTTTATGATTTTGGCCGCCAAATTGAGTTGCTTCTGGATGACATTACTAAGGCTTCCAACGATCAACCCTTGGATCTTTACCTTTCTGTGCCAGTTGCTTGTGCTATTGAGTTTGGTAGAGTCTGGATGCAGAAAGCAAATAGTCCATTGAGGATATATGATTTGGACAAACAAGTGGATAAAATTGATAAATTAGCAGTAACAATAGAAAATAAAAAATAATGATAGAAACGTTATCTTTTGAGAAGAAAAGGGAACTTAACAAGTTGTTCCTTAGTGTGGCAGAGAATCTTGATATTACTGAAACTCAGTTTAATAATCTCACAAGAAGTTATAATGCCGTAGGAAAGTACTTGGAGGATGATCCGAATTTTAAGGATTATCATCCGGTAGTTACACCACAGGGCTCCTTAAGATTAGGAACTATTATCCAGCCTATCACTGAGGATGGAGATCTTGATGTGGACTTGGTGTATCGTTTGATTGAGAAACATCCAAACTGGACGCAGAAACATATCAAACAGATGGTCGGACTGCGCTTGAGAACTCATGGTGTTTACTCCGATATGCTCGATAAAAAGGAAGGTCGCCGATGTTGGACCCTACTATATCGTCAAGACTCTGACAATGTAAAGGAACGCTACCATATGGACATTTTACCTTGTGTAGCTGATTCCAAGTTCAATTCTAATATGGAATTATATAGGAGCAAATCTTTCTCATCAATCAAACTGGATAATATTGCCATTCGAATTACAGACAATAAAGCCCCAAACTATGACAATAGCACTCTTATAATTGATTGGCTGAAGAGTAATCCTGATGGCTATGCAATGTGGTTTGCAGACCGCTGTAAATATTATACAGAAAAAAGAGAAAATATTACTGATACCATTATGCCAATTGGTAAGTATATCAAAAACAAATCTGTTTTGCAGAGAATTGTACAGATTCTCAAAAGGCATCGTGATATAATGTTCAAAGATGACGAAGATAAACCAATTTCTATTATCATTACTACTTTAGCAGCAAGGGCGTACAAAGGTGAAGATTCACTTCTAGAAGGTCTTGTAAATGTTATATCTACAATGGAAAACTATATAACAAAAGACCAGTCAGGTAATTACGTTATCAGTAATCCAACCAATTCAGAGGAGAATTTTGCAGATAAGTGGCCTACACACCCAAAAAGAAAAGAAAATTTCTTTAGGTGGTTGAGACAGGTTAAATCCGACGTGAATAGTATCATTAGTGCAACGGGAATAGAATTGAGAGAAAATGTGGGACGTTCATTTGGTGATGCCTTCTCCAAAAAATTGTTCAATTTACTAACTGAACAGCATAAGGTTTCTGCGATTAACGGGGGGATTAAAATTGCATCGACCGGAGCTTTGGGCAGTATAGGTAAAACATTAAACGCCAAAAACACTTTCTATGGTAAGAAATAGACGTATCACAGCTATCCAACAGGTAGCAGCATTGAAAAGCCAATATAATTCTAATAATTCACGATGGAACATAAGACCTCATGGATTCACATGGCTTTTCAATGTAACGCCTACAACCCTAAGTAATACATATACATTAAAAATAGTATACAATGAGCCGTTTTATCCTCAAGTATATGTAGTATTCCCCAAGCCTTTGCCACTAGCAGAAGGAGCAGAAAAACTTCCTCACACATATGATACTAAAAGACAACTCTTATGTTTATTCGATCCACGCCGTGGTGAGTGGAATAGTACAATGTATATTGCTAACACGATTTTTCACTGGGCAATAGAATGGCTTTATTATTATGAAAATTGGGTATATACTGGTAAGTGGATTGGAGGTGGACATGGCAACTGGGATACAGATTTTACCAATAACACAAAGGAACATGTAGAATAATAATACAAAATGGAAAAGATTATTAAAGGTGTGAAGTACTATCTTCCGAATAAATTAACTTCCGAACAAGAAACTATTTATGTTCACATCATAGATTGGAAACGCAAATATATCACCACACAAAGAGGTTTATACAGAGGACATGAATACGATGCCATTTTCCCGAGTAATACAACTATTCCAGCAATGATGTATAAACCGATAATACCATTGTTAGAGAAAATGCAACAGAGTGATTTCGCTTACAAGCCCCATAAGTTTGCCTACCATGCAATAAGTTCTCAAACTGCATGCATCAACCTTTTCATGCCATTACTTCTTTCTGAAGAAGTTAACTGCATATTACCTAAAATTCCTGGATGTCCCCCAGATTTCAGCAAAATAGCAAGAGATAAACTATTCCATGGATTCTGTTTTGAATATTGGGGTCAAGATATAAAACAAGGAGCAGGTGTCTTAAATAACCACTCCAAACGCGCTGGAACTGATGCAGATGTAGCCATTGCATACTATAACATAGAAGGTAAATTATGTCTGTGGCTGATTGAACATAAACTAAGCGAGAAAGAGTTTACAGTATGCGGAGCATACAAAAGTAAAGCAAATAGGTATAAGAAAAATTGTACTAAATGCAATCTTATGAGTATAGCCAAAGAATCTCAGAAATGCTATTATCATATGATAGGATATAAATATTGGGATATTTTAAAAAATAATCTTGATATCTTCAAAGGACCTATTGATTTTGAAGGTTGTCCTTTCAAGGATGGACTTAACCAACTATGGCGCAATCAGATGCTTGCCTTAGCCTTACAGAAAACTGGAATATATAGTATGGTAACTTTTTCAGTATGCCACCATGCAAAAAACACAATGTTAGACAAGTCAATCAATAAATACAAAGCATTGATTTGCGGAAATAGAATATTCAGTTCTTTTACCAACTATGATGTATTGAACAATGCAAACATAGATAATCCCCTATTACAGGAATGGCTTCATTGGTATAAAAAAATATATTGCTTTTAAGACTCCTATTAAACCTTAAAAGCATATATTTTATATCCAAAGTATCATATTTTAATGCATTAAAATTAAAATAAAAGCCAATATCTATATCATTACCCAATGCTGCTTCATAGAATAGTTTTATTATAGAAAGTGCTGATTATTATCTCATTATTGATTAAAATAAGTATCTTTGTATAATTAAAATTCTTGTAATCAATAGTTAAACGAGTTCATTGGTCAACAAATTAAGTAGTACCATGGCTGACAAAATCAATAAAGTAAGACAAACAATATATTTCCCTTGTAAAGTATAATAAAGTCTTTATCTATTCTTTCCACTAGTATATGTGTCATAGTTTAACAATTGTTGGACAAGCCGATAGTTGTACAAATTAAAAAAATTAAGGACAAGTATTTTCAAATGACGAAACAATAAGTATAGTATTAAATTGTCATACCATTTTTATTAAAGATATATCATTATGAATGAAGAATTTGCAGGTATTAAATACGCACAAATCAAAGAATACAGGTATGCCCGATGGTTTAATGAAGTGCAATACAATGGAAAAACACTTTCAGAATCAGAACGTAAAGAAATTATTTCTGTCATTGATTACACAATCGCACAACACTCAGAAGGACTTCCGTTGATGACAAGTATTTTGGAACATACGAAAGAAAAACATGATGAATACCACAAAGTTCATCGAACAGTTATACTCGTTTATTTATTTGTACTTATTACGATGATTGATAGTTTGGTAGCCGGAAAATACTTCATTCTTGCTGACCACGACTATGACCGAAGGTTTATGCGTGGAAAATTATTTGTAATTCTCAATGAGGGGTTCAAAAAACTCTATGGCTTTAATGAGAAATCCAATAAAAAATCAGAATGGAATAAACTCATGCCCTTAATGAAGTACTTTCCGGAAGCAATTAATCGCCAATATAAGGAGTTAACAGATCTACTCGAAAAACAATCTCAAACCTCTTCCTGGTGGAAAGATGAACGTAACTTTGAGACTCATCTTGATACTGAAAAATTATATAAATCACGACAAGAAGAAATTGTTGAAAGCAAAGTGATGATGGATTCCATGAAACTGTTTAACTCATTGATGGCTGTAAGTAATTTTTTAGGGAATATTCACACCTGTTTTTTTAACTTCCTTGTTAGAAAATATTACAGAGGTGAATTATCAGAATGAAATCACATATTCTGAAATAGAAATACTTATGAACGAAATAAAGATGATTGAAATATGAAATTTAGCTTAGACAGAATAATTATTAAAAACAGGTCATAAAATAGGTATTATAGCTTCATTAATTGGTGTCTGCGCTAAAATTGTTGTTGGTTTTCAGATTACTAGTTTTTCTGAATTTGGAAATTAAAAAAACAGATTGAGCATGTTGAAAGACAGCGTGAAGAATTAAAATCATATAAATCAACAATTGAAAAAGAAATATAAGGCAGTGCGAGATGATTCTCCTAATATATTTCTCTAAAGTCTTCTAACAGTGAGAACCAGTATTGCTGTTCCTTTCATCTGCTTCTCAAATTCCTCGTTGGCAAGTCTCAAAAAGAAATCCGCCAATGGCAGGATGTCCTCTTTACACTCGCGCAACGGTGGTATGTGCAGGGCGTATTCTTTCAGTCGCTGGTACAGGTCGGCACGGAAACGCTTTTCTGCGATGGCGGTCGGCAAGTCCTCGTTGGTGGCGTTCTGTGACACGCACGTCGGCTTTCTTGTCCCTGTTGCCGTCCATATCTGTACATTTTATATTCCAAGGCACGGAGCAGCATCTGCTGTACCTCTGTCGGAAGGTTACCTATCTCTTCAAGAAACAGCGTGCCGCCATCGGTTTCCTCCCCAAAACCTTGCTTTCTACTTTCTATCTGTATCCATGAGCTTCTCAAGTGGTTTACCCATCCGTTCTGTGCTTTCATGTCCTTGGCTTCCGCCGCCTTGCGCATTTCATTCATGTCCGCCTGTGTCGTAGTTGCCAGCTTCTCCAGTGTGTGCTGCCTATTACCGAAAGCAAACAGGGTGATAGGTTGATGCAGCTTACATATTTTTGTCCGAAACTCTGATTTTGTACAATAAAACAATTGCCACTATTAGTCCTCGTATCCTTGCATATACCATTATATTTTTTTATAATAATTGACTGGAACTAAATCTAGTGGTTCTGCAAGTTTATCTGTACTATATAAGACATAGAGATGATGCATTGTACGTGTCATGGCAACATAGAGTGATTTTCGCTGTTCTTCTGTAATAGCACCTTCAAACTTTGGAATTATTACCACATCAAATTGCAATCCCTTTGCACTATGATATGTCAACACCTTTGGTAAAGTATTAGTAAAGTGAAGATTGCCTTGACCTCGCATGTCATCTGCAGCAGTCTTGCACTTGTATTCCATATTGATACCACGTTTTGTCAACGCTTCACTCATTTCAAGTACTAGCTCATTACTATAGAACAAGATCCCTATTGATTTTCCATCATATTGCTCTATAAGTTTTCCTATTGCCTCTATTTGGTCTTCATAAGAATTATAATGTATAAAATGAGGGAAATCATTTTCCTTATTTAAATATACCTTCTCTTGATATGGCATTACATTAACACCAACGTATTTTTGAGTTATTTGAGCAACATTTTTTGGCAGTCGATAGTTGTTGTACAACTTCAGTTCCTTAAGTCCAGTTAATTTTGAAATTGCCTCAATAGAGAGAGTCTTTTTACCAAAACGAGTATAGATGGACTGAGCTGAGTCACCGAAGAATAGAAAATGCTTTTTGGCAGCATTCATAAATTCCTGAATTTCTTTAAGCTCGAAGTCTTGAATTTCATCAACTATAATATAATCGGCAGATGGCATCCCCAACCATTTCCATTGATAGTGATAATAGAATTTGTATGATTGCAATGTGTAGCCAACCCCCATAAAGCCAGCCAATGACTTTGTAAGGGCAATCAGAATAACCGAATAGCCCATATCTGCTATTTGAGCAGCCTTGTGCATCGCAATGACTGACTTGCCGCTACCGGCGCATCCTGACACCAACATTGAACTATTAATTGTATGGTCAATAAGATCAAGTTGGTCATCATCCAAAGATTCCTCTTCTACTGGCCAATTCGTATTGCATCCCTTTAATCTTTGCGGCAAAGTTATAGAGATATCAATTGATTCTTCCGCATTATGTTCTATTTCGTCATCAACAATATTTGAAGCTTTTTGTATAGGGATGACATCAAGAGTCTTGCCTGATTCTGACTTTGCTATTCTTCGTTTTAGTGCTTCTAACTCACTGAGGGTATTCTCAAGTTGCCCTGACAATTTATCAGCACGATTTTTCTCCGTTTTTGCAGAAGCATCTAATTTTTCAAGCTCTGCCTTTTGCTCTGCTATCTGCTTATTCTGTTGTTCTATCAGTTCTTGCTTTTGGTTTCTTTCTTGAATAACCTTCTCATACTCGTATCTAACTTTCTCCATTTCTTCTTGGTTAGAGTTGTTTGATGAAAAACCATCCAGTTCCAAAAGAAAGTTTATGTTATCATCTGACAGTAGCCTATTTGTCTTTAAAAAATCAAAATAACCCTCAAAGAATGATGCACAAAAGTTCGCCTGGCTCTCTAAAGACAAGCCTGAACTACCAGTATGACTTCCAAGTTCGCTCGCAACACTATATAGCTGCACTAATACATTACGATAGGATTCAATACCTCTCTTGACTCTCTTTTTGTCATTGTCAAGAAAAGAGGCTTGTAGCTCCCTATGACTATAGAAAAGTGCATTCTGTGCCACTATAGCCAAAGCACTCCCTGTAGGCCTACGGGAATTATTATCGATCTTAATTTTATATTCAACACCTTTGCCCCCAATGATTACTTGATTACCTTCAAGGACATCATGTCCTTTCTCGTTATCACCGACTGCATCCAAAATAATAAACTTACAGATAAGTTCAATGGATGGTCGTATGTGAACGAAGAAAGATTCATAATCTTTGTCATTAAAGAATACAACCGCGAGATTGTAGTCTTTCTGTAGTCTTTCTTTTATTTGATTCATAACTTATTGATTTATTGTCCAATACCTGCTATCTGTACAATAAGTACATAACCTTTTCTATGAGCAATTGATTGCCAACTTCGAGTAAAATCTGTACCACTTTTTTCGTCTGCTTTTTTACTGTCTTCCAGTCTCCAAGCACTTATGTCGCTGACAAAAAAACCATTAATGCGTTCAAAATTATTTTCACTAGCCATCTTGGCTATTCTACTTCCACCCGACAAACGTCCAATATAATGATTGTTATGATATAGATAGTATTTGCCGTCTTTATAACGTACAATATTAACAGGATCGTCTATTTTAACTTCTTTTTCTATATATTCTGCACATCTACCAGGTTGTTGCATGCCATCTGACGTTGTATACGACAAATAATATTTATCAAGACCAGGTTCTTTCTCAAAGATAAGAGCCTCAGACTGATTATCTGTGGTATAAATGTTACTCTGTTCCAAGGCACATTCTCGGTCTCCCTTATACACATGCAGATATTTCTTTGCACGAGTATAAGCAACGAACATCAGCCTTCGCTCTTCTTCTATATCTGCCGCATCGTCAATTACTATGGCTTGGCCCGGTTGATATACACGACGTAGTTTCAAAGGTAGCCCGATATATGATGGAGTTATAATAACCGCATCAAATTCAAGACCTTTAACCTTGTGCATCGTTGTAAGAATGATGGTAAGTTTATCTTCTTTAAGTATACGCTCATTCTTGAACTTGTCATAAATCTTATACACCTGACCGCCATCATCATTTCCTGCTACATCCATAATATACGATGCAAGATCTCCATATGTATGGACATCTTCATCCGTTCTAATAGACTCAAGATAGTTTAGCACAAGAGTGTAGGCTATGTCGATGTAGAACTGGCTCCAGCAAGGATGATCAGTCATTAGCTTTTGGAGATAAGTTTTCATACGTTCGCCTGTTTCTGATTCTAATTCTATTGCAGGATATTTTTGCAGCAAATCGATCAGGCTATAAATTTCCCTTTCACGCCAAAGTTCACAAACACTAGCACCTTGTATTCTGATTCTTACACCATCGGGCAGAGTGTTTCTTATCAAGGCATAACCTTGATATACTTCGTTGTTTGTCCTAAAGAAGACAGCAATAGTCTTGAAGATTTTATAGTCCTCACCATTTATCTTAGCCTTTTCATTATTTTGCAATACATTGGCAACAAATGAAGGCAGATCTTCATTCCATGATGAACCTGCCGAGCTAGCATCTGTGAATATTGTATATGGCTCTTGTGGCTCATTTTTCATGAGTTCTGCAGAAGATTTTGGAAGATTATGCTTACGCTCTTCTGGAATGAATATTGCAGCACAATCCAAAATCTTTTGGTATGATCTATAGTTCGTGAACATACCCAACTGAACAGGAGCCAACGCGTTATTCAGCCTATCATAATAGGGTTGAGGATTCAATACCTGTGCATACTGTTCAGGCGTTAAACTTATAGGTCGTCCCCAATTGTCTTTAGGAACTCTATCAAAGCCATAGATACTTTGGTTTATATCACCAATAGTAAAGAATTTCGCATCTGGAAACAAATTATGGATAGCAAACAATGTTTCTAGACGTGGATTCGTAATATCTTGGAACTCATCAACCAACACATACTCAATTTGGGGGAATATAGCTTGAAACGCAGCAGCGTCATTCTTTACAAAATTAAGAAAATGTTGTTCCCACAACTCTGTTGGGAGATTGTCTAATTTTCCACCCATGCAGATTTTTGCAAGTGCATGAAATGTATGTACGTGCAACAGATGCCCGATACGACTCAATCCCAGTTTGGTAAACAAACTGTCCAGCCGATTCCTTAGTTCAACAACCACAGCACGATTGTATGCCAAGACAAGAATATGGCTCGGCACTACATGTTCTTTGTAGATAAGTTTGGCACAGCGCAGTGTAAGGACATGTGTCTTACCAGACCCCGGTCCGGCAAGTACATTCACATTTACGTTTCGAGGCTGATTGTATATGCTCAGCTGCTCTTGGTTGCCCTTTAGTTTATCTTCTTCCATCTTCAAAGCCTCTTCGGTAAGTTCGTTAAGGATGTTGGAATTTTCAGGTGCATAGTCGCCCACCAAGGCCAAATAGTCTTCATAGTTTCTGCACATAAAATATTTACGAATATATTCGCTTTGCTTTTCACTTGGAAGCATAGAGAATATATTCATCGCAGTGAGTCTGACCTTCTTTACTTTCTCAAGTGTATCAAATTCTTTTCGATAATCGTGCATGGGTGACTTTTCGTCAATACCTTCATCGATAGGAGATTCAGTGAACTCTGTGGCTTGAACCTCTATACCTGTATTCATCAATGGAGTGTGCTCTATATATGAGAGTATTCTAAGAACTGAAAGCAGTTTGTCGAAATATCCGAACTTATCACCATCATCATGAAAGTTCATTTCCAGCAACTTCTCTGCCCAACAGAATGCTCCAGTATTTTCTGTGATGAAGCGAAGCCATTCCAAACAATCAGTTTCCATATTATCGACAAAATCCTTCCATCGCTCATCCTTCACCATAATATGATACAGCACATCCTCTTCCGTCTTTATTATACGGAAGGTCACACCTGGTACATATCGCAGGATGTTAAACATTCCCACGGCAACTCTTTTCTGTATATCGTTCTTAAAGGTATCGGCCTTGGTCACGCAGCCTTTGGGAGGATTACTGTGTTCATCCTTCCATGGCATATATATTATAGTCTCTTCTTTCTTTCTGCGTTTTTTAGTCTCTGTTTTCAAGAGTCCATCATAATTGACCTCATCCATTAGATGACGTTGAATGTATTCACGCTCATTCATATCAAGTTCTCGCTCCACACCTATCTTGCAATCAGACAACAGTTTCCGTATTCCATCCATTGCGATATGAAGTGCGAAAATATTCTGGTTATGCTTAACCATATATCTCGTCTCTCCATAACGACGCGCCTTAAGTTCACAACGCATCTGTTCGTTTAGTGTCAGGAGATTACACTTCATGCAATCCAGAATGGCATTCATGATTTTGACAAACGAAAGCTTATACGACTTAAAGCTCCTACGCATTTCAGAAATGGGGAACAGTGAATTCTCTTCCAACTTCTCAGCATGTAGCTTCAGATAATCGAACACCAGCTTAGCTGCCTCGTGAGAAGGCATTTGTTGATACCGCCTGCCATACCCGACAGATGTTCCAAATAGATTAATTGAATTCTGATTCTGAGTAGGAAATTCTCTATTTGATATAGTCATGTCAAAATATGCCAAGTCGAGGTACTTCAACTTAACATATCCAATATGTTCCAGCCAATGGAACGCAAGACGTGATGCCGTTGTATCTAGAAATTTGCCGTTTTCTTCATTCTTAATCCAGATGTTATATGGCACGACTATTGGATTGAGTTTTACTTGCTCAATTGTTTTGAATCTACGAATGAACGCCAAAATTTTATCCTTGCAATCAGTTAAATCTGACCAACTCATCTGACTACGAACCAATAAATCTTTCAAATGTCTGAAATCATCAGGAGAGGTTATACACAAAGCCGGAATCTGACTACGATCAGGAAAAGCAGCTTCATACATACCTTTATCACGACCAGCACGACCTACCTCCTGAAGATAATCTTCAAGGACTGCTGGTGGGTTGTAATGCACTACATAATGGACATTGGGAATATCCATACCCATACCAAAGGCTTTTGTCGCACAAAGTATGTTTATGCGCTCGTCTTCTGGCACATGATCTTCTTCTGCGTTTTTAAACTGACGATAGATATCGCTTCTTTGGGTTGAATCTAGGCCTGCGTGAAAAAAGCTGATATGTTCAGCACAAGAAGCCAATAAAGAACCTTCAGGCGCAGCCTTACATAGTTCATTCAGTGCTTCTACCGTATCTTCACACTCGTTATGAGTGCGACAAAATACAAGCATGCAACTCTTTGAAAAATCGATTTTGTTGTCTTCGATGTAGTCCTTAATGGCATTTACACGTGCCGTAAGGTCATGTCCTTGATCTGTCTTGTTCTTTCCCTTTGTTACGGAAAAAGAAATGCTAATATGCTTTCTTATAGGATTATACTCTTCAGGTTTCTGTCCCAGTCGTACAATGTCAGGGAAATACGACTTGAAGTCTTGTTCGACTTGGGTGGTCACAGTGGCAGAGAACATGGCAACCATTATATCAAATTCATTCTTGCTATTTTTCATGTCAACACACCACTGAACCGCATTCCTATAATCAGGACGGAAATCCTGTCCCCATTGAGAAATACAGTGCGCCTCGTCGAAGACTACATATTCGAGACCCCTATCCATTTGAAGTCTCTGATAAAGAACATCCATGAACGAACGCACACGGAATCTTTCAGGAGTGATATACAGCAAAGCTATCTCACCTGATTGAATTCTGCGGTAAATTTGTTGCGTTTCAGCTTGCATACGGTCACCACTAAGGTAATCTACGTTGCAGACAAATCCTTTCGCATGCAGTTCCTCGACCTGATCTTGTATGAGAGCTCGCAAAGGACTCACTACAAGTGTCAATCTGTTTGAAGTCATGGCACGAGCAAGCGCAGGCCCTTGGAACAAAATGGATTTGCCACCTCCTGTAGGAATAGAAATTATGCAATCTCCCTTCCTTTCAAGCATATGCTCAACGATAGGTTCCTGACCTTCTCTCCAATCTTCATATCCCCAACTGTCAAGTATTACTTTCTTGAGATATGCAGAGTCAAGCTGCTCTTCAATACCACGTGTGTCCTTGAAGAACAATCCTGCCTTTTCTAAAGATTCACGATAAACTTCTTCATTGTTCCATAGAGTGAATACAGAAGCCCTGGCGTGACAAGTTTTTGCCAGACCAGAATAATCCTCAAAGTATGGGTCTATGATATAAAAGTTAGTGTCCTTATGGTTGGCCATCACCAATGCGCAGTAATGCTCAAAGATAGGCCATGCTGCCAGTATGCACTGTCTAGCCGTTGTTCGTTTGAACTTTTCATCTTCATCACTTTCTGCACCATCCTCATAGTCACCTTCGAATGGAAGTTTGTCCCACATGATGAGATAACGGTCAATATCCATATTGTCCCATACGTAACAGAACGCCTTGTCAGAGCGATAATTACCAATTCCTGCCAAGAACTGTTCTTTTGTAATAACTACCAAACCATTACTGCGGGTACCAATATACTCTAGTTTACGGAAGCCACTACCTATGGCAGGTACATAGTATCCATTACTACGGGCATATTCCTCTACACTGCCAAGTTCTTTATCGTCATTGATTATATAAATCAGTGGCTGCAATGGATTCTGCTCATGTATCTTCGTTAGTAAAGTCATCTGGTAGTTCCAATATGCTTTCCTGTTTGTTGAAGCAGGGCTTACCCTTAAAGATGGAGCATCTAACAATATAGAACCTTGACTTTTTACCATATATAGCTTCGAATCGGTAGCATCTTGTCCCTTTAGTTTCCAAGGCACCAACTCGGGCATCACTGGGGCGAAATGAGTTAAGAACGTATTTCTATATTTCTGATATTGAAAATTCTGATAGATGGCAAAATTACCATTAGATTGTCTTTCTGCCCATACATTTGCTGTTAATTCTGATTGAACAATACCAAGTTTTGTCTTATCTGCATCTGTCAATAATGCAATGTTAGTCGAAGCCATTGACATGGGAAGTTTACATTCCTTGTCAATAAGTTCCCTGAAACTCCATTCTTTCGCCTCCTTGCATTTGTGAACACGGTCTTGAAGTTCCGCACCTATGGTAAAGATACGAGCATACTTGTTCTCATACATTTTTTTGTCTGAGAACGAATCAATATCAATGCAATCTATGTTACTCTTCGGCTTGGTAAGATACTCTGCCAAATTATCTTCGGTGAATGTAATCTTGCCTGATCCATCGTTCTCCACACGAAGATACTGAGCCAAGTTACAAAAGAGTGGCGTAGCACATATATCACAGAAACGTGTTAGTACGCAGTTCCACAACTTATTGTCTAACGGATGTTCATCTAGGGCTTCTTTGTTGATTACCTTGTAGCCTTCGGTTACGTCAGAAGGAAATTGCACAGGTATATATTGTGCTATTCTTGACCACAGACTTTTGGGTGCAATCAGAAGTATACGCTCCACGTCAGAGTTACTTACTGAGCCCAGTTTGGCAATCTCTTTTAGCTTTTTCTCCAACTCTGAGTCAAGAGAACGCAATTCCTGAAAGAATTGTTTGGATGTTTTAGCAGTCTTCTTAAAGTATTCAGCATATATATCCTGCTGAAGAGTGGCAAGAATATTGTTAATCTGCGCTGGTAAAAAATCTCTCAAGCTATCACAAAGTGATTTGTCTTTTGAGAGGCGATACAATTGATTCCAAAACAGTTCATTGGTAAGTTCTGTATCTTCTGCTGCATTGTGCTTGGTGTGTAGAGAATAGGCATATCGGCATGGGTTAAGAAGGATTTCAATTTCCAGCGTATCCCATACAAACTGGTTGGTTGTGATTCCTTTCTTCGCCAGAATAGGTAAATCCCATTCCTTAATATTATGTCCAACTACGATATCCTGTCGATTTAAAGCACGACCTAACGAACGGAGCTGATCTTCCGATTCATAACTGCGCGTGTTATCTTCCTTAAGGAAGGCAAACTCTTTGATTGTTTCGCCATCCGTTTCAAGGTCAAATACAACGTAGGGCACCTCAGCCTTTTCCGTATTCCACCATTCCTCCACAAATTGCTTGTAGAGCTTTGTTTCAGCAAACTCTTCTATAACTAGATTCCTAGCGTAATCGTCAGGAAGTATTTTAAGCAGTTGATATTGTTCCGCCTCTTCGGCTGTTTTGATTGCATTTGCAACTAGCTTAGCGTTCAAATTCTTCAGGAAGTTCTCACTTTCGAAATTGGCTACCGCAACATAATTCTTGACAAAGTCAAGAATTTGAGCGGGCTTAAGCGTATTGCACCAAGTTGCAACCGCATCCCAAGATAAGATGCGATTCAGTAAATTTATGTCTACGATATCAAGAAAACAAAGAACCTTATATTCATCCTTAAGATTTTCTGCCTCTGCAAGATATTCGGCAAATTTCTTACCATATACACTACGAAGGAATAGTATGAAGTCATTACTGCTGGTTCCTAAGGCATCTGATGAATACAGAACTGACAATCCCTCCAACTTTATAGCACCAAGAAAGGTTCTTAACTCCGCCCTATGTCCATCCATACTCTTAGCTATAAGAGTCCTGACAACATCATAGTAGCCCGACAAGTTATAACCGGAAGTCCATAGTTGTTGTATCTCTGACAAATCCAAGTTGCTATTTGCCATTCGTGCATTGAGGATTCTTTCTTTAAGTGTTAAAGGGAGGTTCTCCTCATCGAATACCTTACGTAGCAACAATAAGAGACTGTCGTTGATTTGTGGCAGATGTTCTTCCAAATATAACTTCTGAAAACCTTCCAATTTGATGGAATCCAGAAATTTGCGTCCTTTACCTGAATCTGATTCCGCCCACAAGTTCAGAGCATTTCTTAATTCGTCAAAATAGTCTGCTAAATCATATCCTGCATTCCACAGCTTGACTATAACATCGGTATCATACGGATCTTCTCCAAATACAGATGATACCATTTTGTTACGCAGACTTACAGTACCTTCAGTATTACTCAACTCAATGCCACTTGCAACTAGGTTTAATAGACAGTTTCGTGTGTCTTTATCAGAGATCAGTTCGTCAATTATTGCGTCACGTTGGTCTGCATTACTACGTTCTATATAGTCTGTTAGTGTATTGACTATAACTTGATTAACTCCATCTTTCGCAAGGATGCTAACAATCTTGTTTATAACATTTATGTTGTATGAATCGTGCTTTTTGTCAAAGCCTTCAATTCTAGCAAATTTACCGCGGTACTCAAAGGCTTTTAAAAGAGTTTGCGAATCGGGTGAAATTCGCTTGACATCAATTGCACTCCAGCCTCTACGACCAGATTTTGGAGTAAAAATGACCCACTCGTTATCTTTTGGATAAGAATCAGATTTCCATTCACTTCCCGTCAGATAGAAGTCAATAATCATATTAGGTTCAGTTTCGTTACAGCTAACACCATAGTTGTTTGCCAGTATAAAACCAAAATTTTTTTGTGTGTCAAAGAACTTAACGAAGCCAATAATAGGCTCATATGCGTTTGAAACTGTTTTCTTTTTTGCTGTTATCGTACTTGTTGGCTGAGATGTAACTTTTTGAACTATTACACTCAGACAATGGGTTGACAGGTTGATATCCACAACCACACATGAAACCTTACAGCCTTTAGTCAGTTTAAACTCTTTGGTCAGTTTATACTCTGCACTTATGCCGAACCCTACATCTATATGTGCAAGTTTTTTATTAGTATTTACTACAGTACCTTCAACTATCAAGCCTACAGGAAACTTGTCTGCATTCTCCACCAACGGATCCGTCAAAAGTCGTTTTCTGCTTAACTGGATTTTATTGCTTTTGAATTCAAGGATTACAACATCTAACTCATCACCCTCTTTAATCAGTTTTGTTGCATCATTATGAAATCCCCAAGCCAGTTCATCCAATTTGATAAAGCCTATATGTCCATCAAACTGAACGTATACACCATAGTTCAATACCTTAGACGCTGTGGCTTTAAACATCTTACCTTTATTGGCTTCTGCATAATTTTGGTCTAGGAACTTCTCAAAAGTAAAGGCATTACTCTCTTCGTATGGTGAAACAGAAGAGTTGACCGAGCTATTTGAAGGTTCCAGCCGACTAAGGTCAAAATCGTCAATCACATACTCGGGGTCTTTCGGAAAAAAAAGGCCCTTGCGTGATGCATAGATAAGAATGTCATCAATTGAGGCATTCTTTTGGTTTGCGTATTGTTGAAGAGTTATCGTAGCCATAAATATTTATTCTATCGGTACACTATTTTATTTTCTTCTGTCATTTGTGTACTTTCTTCCTTGTATTTCATTTCTATGAGGTCTTGAACTTCAACTTTAAGGATTCGTGAAATCTCCACTAACTGAGCCAAGGAGGGTTGGAGTTTATTGGATCTCCATCGTGATATGGTGATTTCCGACATACCCATTTGTTCTGCTAGCCATTTATTAGTAAGCATCTTGTCTGCCATGACAACACGCAATCTATTCAGACATCCTGTTTTTCTCATATTGATTTAATTGATGTATTATGATTCAAAATTACTATTTTTGCTCAAACAATCATCATATTCTGATAATAAATTAAATAAGCAACTTTTGTTATTCGTAGTATAACAATACGGAAGCAATGCCAGATTGGAGGCACTATTCCTCTCAAAGACAAAGCTATTACGGATACAAACTACACGCTGTCTGCGGAATATGCAGCGCAATCCATGACTTCGACAAGCGTACACGACCTCCATTTCCTCAAGGACGCAAGCTAGGAATACCAAGCCTGCATGATGCCCAGCGACAAAGGTTATCTGTTTACCCCTGATTATTCTCTAAACTGTCTCACAATTCACCGATTGTAAAGATAGTAATGCAAATTATATCTTGGTATGATTAATATACTACACAACTACACGAATACTTCACTTTTTGTACCTTGTAGAAAATATTGAAAAAGCTTGGAAAATATACCATTTTTTCATACATTTGTATAGAGTCAAAGGCTTTCGGAAATTGCGAAACATTTCTAATACTTTGATTATCAGATTTTTAAATACTACAATATTGTATCTTACGTGTATCTGAGTTTTTCAAACAAGTTTTGAACTTATTGAATACCAATGTTTGTCGAGATTTTCTAAATAACTATAACGGAAAGTATGAGTCACAGACATTGTAAACTTAGGCAATCCATTACCTACCACCCGTTTATCCTCATCCGTACCTTTATCTATAGGAATCACTTCACCATCTTTAGAGTAAATCAACCAACCTCCGTTATCATCCAAACCCGCATACTGGAATGTGTAAAAATTACCAATGCATTCTCCTTCTTCAATACGTTGCAATACCCCTGGATTTCCTGGGTACAAGGGAAAATTACTCATCCAATAATACTTAGGACCTTCATAAAACTGATTTGAGAATGAAACAAACTTATTATTTGAAGTAGAGCCCACAAAACTAATTGTATAATTAAAATTTTTGCTCTTTACCGCATTCCAATCTAATTCGATTTCAACACCTGTATTTTTCATTGTACCTACATTAACAAATGATTGCGAAGCACCATTAGGTGGCAATGCAACATCATAAACTCCCAATAGATCCTGTTGTTTCCGACTATAATAATTTACACTACCATTCAAACGATAATTAAACAGACTGAAGTCTATTCCTACATTCCAATTTTTACCTTTTTCCCATTTCAAATTAGGATTAGCATTGGAACTGAATCCCCAACCCTTAATATATGTTCCATTATAATAAATCAAATCATACGCCTGCATCAGGGCCAATGACTTATAACTATCAAATTCCTGATTACCTGTCACTCCGAAATCACCTCTCAATTTCAAATCACTAATCCATTGGATATTTTTTATAAAATCCTCCTCACTGATTCTCCAACCAGCAGAAACGGCTGGAAACGATCCCCATTTGTTACTAACACCAAATTTGGAAGAGCCTTCATGACGAAGAGAAAATGTAGCAAAATATTTATCTCTAAAATTATAACTCAGACGACCAAAGAAAGCAATTAATTTGGAATCATTCCTGTAAGACCCCATACCTAGGCGTCCCTCCACTTCACTATTGTAAGTTCCAGCACCCAAGTTGTCAGGTCCTAACAAATCTGAAGCAAAGTTCTTATTCTCAGCATTCAATCCGTCATTTACAAAGTATTGATAAGAATATCCTCCCATAAACTTTACATGATGGTTACCAGTGTCATAACCGTAATTTACCAACCATTCCAAAGATTCTTGTTTATTCTTGTCATATTTACGGCTAGCTTCTCCCTGAAATCCACTTTTGTCTTCTATGGTAGAAATCGAAGGACGAAACCAACTGTAATCGGTTTCTATAATCTGCTGAGCCAATGTAATTTGTGTACTTAAATAATGATTCTTATCTCTACACAACAGCGGAAACAAATTCAACTTAAACGTACCATCCCAACTTAAGATAGTACGCTCACCACCACTTTTCTCCAACTTCAAGATTTCAACCGGATTATTGGTGGAATAAGTAGTTATCTGAGTATATTTACCCGGTTGCTCCGGGTCCATCACTGGAATAGTGGGATTTATCAACAATGCAGAACGAAAAGTATCATAATCTGCATCCTGATACTTCACTGTGCGCGGAGCCACATTCAGAATGACATTGTACAAGTCACTTTTTCCTGTATGATTTAATGACAAACGGGCCCCTACCTGCTGCCTTTCCGAACGCAAGTCTATACCATCTGTATTTTTATAATCCACTGTTGCTTTATAATTAGTCTTAGTATTACCACCCATAACCTGCAAAGTATGACTATGAGATACAGCCACTTTAGTCAGTTCATCAAACCAATCAGTATCAGCGCCATAATCATCTCCCCGTTTCTGTTCTCTAAAATCTGTAGCCGACAATACATTCAACTCTCTGACAGGTGTAGTTATATTCACAAATCCCGAATACGAAGTATGAATTTTTCCATCCATAGTACCTTTTTTGGTAGTAACTACAATCACCCCATTCGATCCACGGGTTCCATAAATGGCCGAAGCTGCCCCATCTTTCAAGACATCAATAGATTCAATATCATTTTCATTCAAATTATCAAGACTACCGCCTGGTATACCGTCAATTACAATCAGCGGACCCAATCCGGCTGAACGCGAGGATACTCCACGTACCTGAATACTGGGTGAAGAATTAGGATCAGAAGGAGTAGAATTCTCTACTGCAAGACCTGAAACCTTTCCCTGAATCTGCATGGCAGGATTACCACTCCCAATCTGCAACATATCCTTACCTGATATGTGGGAAACTGCACTAGTCAGTTCCTTCTTTGAAATGGAACCATAACCTATTACTACCACTTCATCCAACAGCTCCACATCTTCTTTCATCATAATACGAAGTAACTTTGTATCCTTCAATCTTATCTCCTGTGAAGCATAGCCTATATAGCTTACTACTATTACATCTCCTTGCTCAGCGGACAGCGAGAATCTTCCGTTTATATCTGTCACCGTGCCTTGCATATCTCCTTTCAGCATCACAGTAACACCAATCAGCGGTTCGCCCAAAACATCGGTCACTACTCCCGTTACCCCCTGTTGCTGCGCTGCCAATGCAACATCACGAGTAAGGATGATATGATTTCCCTCCATTTTATAACCGATGGAAGAGCCGGTCAGCAATATAGGCAGCACCTCGGACACAGGTTTACCATTCACCTGTATGGTTTTACGCATCTTCACGTTCACATCTTCCTTATATATAAAAAGATAGTCCGTTTGAGACTCTATCTCATTCAATATAGATTCCAACGGGGCATCGCTTCTATTGATAGTTACCCTCGCATTCTGTGAGTGACTATTTTCGGCCATCAGGCTGAACAGGCAGAAGAACAATAAGAATATTGATATTCGCATAATTCTAAATAATTGTTTTAAATCCGGATTTTCAAGATAATAAAGATCCGGCAAAGGAATGTTTTTCATATCTTTGCAAATGGTTATTAATACGATTTATTAAAAATAATTGTGTTAGTCGGGTCGGTGGGTGGTGCAAACACCCATCGGCTCTTTAGTTGTTTTTCATTAGGATTGCTTCATAGGCTGATTTTCCATTTTAGAAGGTTAATACATTTCTTACTTTATATGAATGACGTCATTATCCCGATTTCTTTGATAAGTAAAGGCTACATCGTTTTGCAGAACACGCAGCGCATAGTCCAATCCATCAGAAATCCTGAATTTTCCAGTTAATGCAACCTTTGCTATTTCCTTTTTATCCATCTGTATGCTCAGATCATAATATTTCTCCAAATCTTTTATAATATCAGCAAAAGGTTTATTTCTAAAACAATATAACCCCTCTTTCCAACGATATACATTATAATCATCAATTTTACTCACCACCAATCGGCCGTCTATCAAAGTCGTTTTCTGATTGGGTACCAAGACGACGGAATTTTTGTCATCGTGAGGTAATTTTACCTTTACTTTGCCCTCCATCAAAGACGTTTCGAATATTTTTCGTGCTGAATAAGCTTCCACATTAAATTTTGTTCCCAATACTTCTACATCCAATGTACTTGTATGTACCACAAACGGACTCTTTTCATTATGAACCACCTCAAAGTAAGCCTCTCCATCTAATATCACCTCCCGTTTGCCTGTCATAAAAGAAACAGGATATTGCATTTTAGTTCCGGCATTCAGCCAAACGTTTGAACCATCAGGCAAATCGAGGTTCACACGCTGACCGGCCGGCACGGTAATGGTCTGCATCGCTAAATACATATCTTCATTATCTTTACCTATTGAAAATAATACAGCCGTCACACTCACCGTTATCACTATTACAGAAGCTATTTTCAGGAATTCCCTAATAAAATAGTTCCTCCTGTTCCTCATTCTCTGTATATCAGTCCGTCGGGAATGACCTGCAAGAATCATGGCATTAAACAGTTTGCGTTCCCTACGCAACAGCCCGGCATTCTCCTCAGAAGCATCAGCCCATTCTTTAACCACTTTCATATCTTCTAAAGAAGCATGACCTTCAAAAAAACGGTATAACAAATCCTTATCCATAAATACTTTTGTTTTACGTATTTATAGTAATAGCGGATGGGAAAGAACATTCCCTAGTGAAAAACTGTTTTTTTTAATGCAAATAGAAAAAAAGTAAGGATACCGGCAGATAATCCTTCAATGCAAGACGTAACGTCCTGGTAGCTTTCGATATATGAAATTCCACTCCCTTAGTTGTAATATCCAATAGTTCTGCTATTTCTTTATGGGATTTATTTTCATTACGACTCATCACAAAGATTTTCCGAGTCTGTTCGGGCAAAGCATCCAGTGTCCTATCAACAATCTCCTGTATTTCCTTTGTAAAAACCTCATAGGGCTCGAAATCTTCCAAAGTCATGATTCTGCCCGACAATTCCCATGCATAGATTCGGGCTATTTCGTCAGAAGCATCCTGATAAACTTGTTGATGGCGCAAATAGTCAATACACTTATGCTTTATCGTGGTCAAGACATAAGCCGGAATATTAGTATCAGCAGACAAACGATCTTTGTTCTCCCAATAGTACATCATTGATTCCACAACAAAATCTTCGGCAACAGCTTCATCATGCACATAAGTACAGGCTAAGTGGACAAAACGTTGCTGGTAGTCTATAAAGAATTTATTAAATGCATTCAAATCAATGCTCATTGCCTATCAAACCGTATTAAATAAAAGGAGAATAATGGTACAAATATACACTTTTACTTTTAAAAGCAAATGAAAGCTACCTCAAATTTTATGCCTCCAACAACGATAGTAATCCACCAAACAAAGAAAATATTCCTCCAAAGTTTCCCCGCCTTAAATAAAAGCAGTAACTTTATCCAATAATATACTAACATTAGGAAATAATGAACAACCCAGAACTACAGCGTGCCTGGCAAATAATAGAGAATACTGGCACCCATCTCTTCCTCACCGGAAAAGCAGGAACCGGAAAAACAACCTTCCTACACAATCTGAAGAAAGAATCTCCCAAACGCACAGTCATAGTCGCCCCCACCGGAATAGCTGCCATCAATGCGGGAGGCGTTACCATCCACTCCTTTTTCCAACTGCCATTTGCACCTTTCATCCCCGATACCACGTTCAATACCGAACAAAAACATTTCCGGTTCAGCAAAGAAAAAATTAACATCATCCGAAGCATGGATCTGCTGATCATTGATGAAATAAGTATGGTGAGGGCAGATCTGCTGGATGCCATCGACTCCGTACTCCGCCGGTATCGGGACCGATACAAACCCTTTGGAGGCGTACAATTGCTGATGATTGGTGACCTGCAACAGCTTGCCCCCGTAGTGAAAGAAACGGAATGGAATATGCTGAGTCACTATTATGATACCTCCTATTTCTTCGGAAGCCGCGCCTTGAAAGAAACCACCTACGCCACCATCGAACTGAAACAAGTCTACCGCCAGAACGACCCCTATTTCCTTTCCTTGCTGAACAAAGTCCGGGAGAATAAAGCCGACGAACAGACACTCGCAGAATTGAACCAAAGATATATTCCCAATTTCCATCCTGTCAAAGAAAAAGGATATATCCAACTCACCACTCACAATTACCAAGCACAACAGATTAATGATCACGAGCTTTCACTCATCAAAGAACCGGTTTTCAGTTACAAGGCAGAAGTCACCGGAATTTTTCCTGAATATTCTTATCCTACAGATGAAACATTGATGCTGAAAAAAGGAGCGCAAATCATGTTCGTCAAAAATGACCCTTCCCCGGAAAAACGTTATTACAATGGTATGATTGGCGAAATCACTTCTATAGATGAGGATGGATTTACCGTCCGCACCAAAGAAAAGAATGAAAAAATCATTGTCCAACCCGAGGAATGGACAAACAGCAAATATGTGCTAAATGAAGAAACAAAGGAAATAACCGAGGAACAAGAAGGAGTCTTCAAGCAATACCCTGTAAAACTGGCATGGGGCATCACTATTCATAAAAGCCAAGGACTGACTTTTGAACACGCCATTATTGACGCCCGCTCCGCTTTCGCCCACGGACAGGCATACGTTGCCCTGAGCCGATGCAAAACATTGGAAGGGATGGTTCTCAGTTCCCCACTTTCCGTCAACGCCATTATCAACGATACAATAATCGATGACTATAATCAGTATATAGAAACACATACCCCCAATGAAGAATTACTCCATGCCATGCAACAAACTTATTTTCTCAATCTCGTTAGCGAGCTATTCGATTTCTCACCGATAGCCCGTTCATTCAATGAGCAAGCCCGACTGATTGACGAACATTTCTACAAGCTCTTCCCTCAGTTACTGGCAGAATATAAAAAGCAGATACAAATATTTACTACTGAGATAGTGGATGTATCCTATCGTTTTCACAAACAATATGAACGTCTGGTAACACAATCTACTGATTATAATACGAATAACGACCTACAAATACGCATCATAAAAGGAGCCGCCTATTTTGAACAAAAACTACGCCCTTTCCATAAACTGGCTGAAGCGACCAATCTTCCCACGGACAATAAAGAACTAAGAA
This sequence comes from uncultured Phocaeicola sp., assembly GCA_948566455.1. Classification (GTDB taxonomy): domain Bacteria; phylum Bacteroidota; class Bacteroidia; order Bacteroidales; family Bacteroidaceae; genus Phocaeicola. The sequence goes on along the minus strand of CAOYQO010000009.1, from coordinate 76,854 downwards.
AGAAAACGAACAACACCTTGGAAGAGTTCTTAAACACTTTGACACAGAAACTTTCCTTGCTACAATATGTAGAAGATAATGGTTTTCACGCCAGTGACTATCTACGTAAAAAAGCGTATATCCTTTTAAGCGAAACCGATAATAAAAACTCCTCAGGTACAACGGCACACGACAGAAAAGAGCGCACCCCCAGAGAACGCGTATCCAGAGAACGGAAGAGAATTGAAGTTCCCAACGACATACTCCATCCAGAACTTTATCGGAAAATCACCGAATGGCGTGGAACTAAAGCAAAAGAAACCGGTATGCCGGCCTATGTCATTATCCAGCAAAAAGCTCTGTTGGGAATGGTCAATCTATTGCCTAATGATGCAGAATCATTGGAAGCTGTCCCTTATTTCGGACGTAAGGGGGTAGAGAATTATGGTTTGGAACTTCTGGGAATTATCCGGAATTATATGAAAGAACAAAATCTGCAACGCCCTGAAATAAGAACAGTATTTGTTCCCCGGGAAAATAAAAAAAAATAAAGAAGACACCAAAAAGGTCAGTTTCAGATTATTTAAAGAAGGGATGAAGGTAAAGGAAATCGCTGAATTCCGGGAATTGACTACCGGTACCATCAGCAACCACCTTTTACACTATGTCCGGACCGGAGATATCAAACTACAAGAATTAGTCGACCAAGAAAAAATAAATTATATTACAGCTCATCTCCAGAAATTCTCCTCTCTGCCACAAGGAGTGAAGGAAATAAAAGAAAAGTTAGGCGAATATACTTCTTACGATGAAATACGTTTTGTCTTTGAAGCATATAAAAAACATATACCGGCATAAATTTCACTCATATTGAAGTTGCAAAAAGTAAGTGCACTTCATGAAACAAGTAAGTATACTTAAAATGACGAAGTAAGTACACTTACTTGTTTTGCTACATAAAAGTGACTATCCGGATGAGAAAGATGATAAGGAGATTTGTGAATAAATGAAATAATAGTGAATGGTTAACAAGAAAAAGGAGGGGAAAGGAAGAGTCTTTCATAAACCGATTAGGAAAAATGATCCTTGAAACTGATATTTAACATCTTTATCTCATTGAATCATGTTATTTGTTTTTTTGAGCAATATGCGATATTCCATTTATAAGGAACGTACAAAATAACATGCATTCTCTCTTAAAATCGCCACCATGAGTGTTTCATAGCCTGTAATTTATTAAGAATAACAAAAAAAAATAAAAGAAAAGATAGCGTTATATTCTTATAAAATAATACATTTGCAGCAACTGAAATAGAAAGGGAATAAGATCCCTAAACCAAACTATTTACTAATTTAACCTTATTAATCTATGCAATTCTACCAGAAAAGAAGGGAAAATTGTGTAAAGACACACGTAATTTTGAAAAAAGCCTCTTTTTATGCGTGTCTTACACTATTTGCCGGAATGGCTTTCCCAATGCCTTTGTGGGCTTCGCAGTCAACTGCCATCGTGCAACAGCATGTCAAACAAATTACGGGTATCGTAAATGATACAAGCGGAGCTCCTGTAATCGGTGCCAATGTAGTAGAAGTGGGAAGCACCAACGGTACTATTACAGATGTGGATGGCAAATTCACATTAAATGTATCCGTAGGGGCTAAACTGAAAGTTTCGTATATCGGTTACAACGACCAACAAATTACCGTAGGCAACAGCAACAGTTACACCATTATCTTGAAAGAAGATACAGAATCTTTAGATGAAGTGGTAGTAGTAGGATACGGTACTCAAAAAAAAGTAAATCTGACAGGTTCTGTGGCAACCATCTCATCCGATAAGCTAGTCAACCGCACCAGTGCCAATGTCACCAACATGCTGGCAGGACAAATGCCAGGCGTCACCATTATCCAAAATACCGGCCAGCCGGGAGCTGATGCCGGAGTACTGCGTGTGCGTGGTCTAGGAACTATGGGAGATGCCAGTGCCATGGTTGTGGTGGATGGTGTAGAATCTACCATGAGCAGCGTGGACCCCAACGATATTGAAAACATCTCTATATTAAAAGATGCAGCCGCCTCAGCCATTTATGGTGTACGTGCTGCCAATGGCGTTATCCTTATCACAACCAAAAAGGGAACCAAAGGACGTACCATTGTATCATACGATGGATATGTAGGCTGGCAAAGTGCCTCACGTATGCCCAAATTTTTGGATTCTTACAATTATGCAGTGCTGATGAATGAAGCTTACACCAATGACGGTTTGAAAGGTCCGTATGACGAAACAGCCCTACAAAAGTTCAAAGACGGAAGTGATCCCGACTTTTATCCCAATTCCGACTGGCTGGGTACGCTATTAAGTGAAAACGGCCTGTTCAACAACCATCACTTGAGTATCAAAGGCGGTGGAGACAAAGTAACTTACTCGCTGGCATTCAACTATCATGATAAAGACGGATTGATAGTCAATACCAACTACAACAAGTTCAATGTACGTGCCAACATTGACGCTCAGATAAACAGTCGTCTGAAACTGACTACAAATATGGCGGTATACCGCAGTAATATGACTGCTCCGGCGGCAGGTATCAGCAACCTGATGCACTATGCTTTCCGTGAGACTCCGGTTACTCCCATCCAATTGAGCAACGGCAACTATGCTTTATTCAAAAACGAGCACAACTCCGTAGCCTATGCACGTGAAGGAGGAACCTACAAAGAGATAAACAGCAATTTCCAAGGTAACGTAGGAATGGAACTGGACATCATAGACGGACTGAAACTGAGAGGAGTCGCCGCCTCGACTTTCAACCTGACCGACAATCCCACCCACGTAAATACCATGACATTCTATCAGGCAGGTTCAGACACACCGGTAAAGAAAACCACTAACTCCATCACAGAATATGACATCAAAAGTATGGAACTGAACTTGCAAGCTTATCTGGACTATAATAAAACCTTCGGCAAACACACAATAGGAGCCTTATTAGGTTACTCACAAATTTATAAACAGACACGCTATCTGCAAGCTTACCGTAAGAACCTGCCCAACTCCAACTCACTGGACCAGATCAACGCCGGTGAAGTGACAGGACAGACAACATACGGTACAGAAATAGAATACGCCCTCCGCTCAGCTTTCGGACGCGTGAATTATTCATACGATGACCGCTATCTGCTAGAAGCCAACCTGCGTTATGACGGCACTTCACGCTTCCCCAAGAACAACCGCTTCGGCGCATTCCCCTCTTTCTCCATCGGATGGAGAATATCGGAAGAAGAGTTCTTCAAAGCCGATTGGGTGGATAATTTGAAACTACGTGCATCATGGGGATTGCTAGGTAATCAGGAAACCGTAAACTCGGACAACAGTTCTAACTATTATCCGTATCAGAACACCTATCTGTTCGGTTATGACTATAGTTTCGGCAACACTTTGACTCCGGGTATTTCCATTTCCAACCCGATGGCTAACCAAGATATTACGTGGGAGAAAACCGATCAATGGAACGTAGGTGTGGACGCCGCTTTTTTGGGCAATAAACTGACATTGGGCGCAGACTGGTTCCGCAAGGAAACACGGGACATATTACTGCAACTTCCAGTTCCCAACATGATGGGAGTCAGCGCTCCGATGCAAAATGCCGGCGTAGTGCGTAATACCGGTATCGAACTGCAACTGGGACATAACAACCGTATCAATGATTGGAGCTATTCTATCGGAGCCAATTTCAGCTATGTAACTACCAAAATCATGGATTTGAAAGGCGGTGACACACCGGGGCAATCCGTAGGCGACCCACTGTGGGCATATTACGGCTACGTATGCGACGGCATCTTCCAAAACGAAGAAGAGATCAAGAATCATCCTACACAGAGCATGGGTACTCCGGTTCCGGGTGACTTAAAATACCGTGACCTGAACGGAGACAAAGTAGTAGACAGCAAAGACCGGCAAGTATTGGGTTCTTACTTCCCGAAAATCAACTTCGGTCTGAATCTTTCAGTTCAATATAAAGACTTCGACCTAAGTGCACTGCTGCAAGGTGCAGCTGATGTAAAGAGTGCTCCTGTAGCCGAAATCAGATATGCCTTCTACAATGGCGGTAAAGTAACGGAACAGCATCTGGACCGTTGGACTCCGGAAAACCCGAATGCCACTTATCCCCGATTATCCATGAGTGACTCCAAAAACCGCGTGACTTCCAGTTTCTGGATGCAGGATGCCTCTTATGCCAAGCTGAGAAACCTGCAAGTAGGTTACAGCCTGCCCAAACAGCTGATATCCAAATACGGAATCAGCCGTCTGAGAGTGTATTGCAGTATCGACAATCTCTTTATGATTTCCGGCTTCGACGGTGTAGACCCCGAAGCCATCAGCGGCAACTATTATCCATTGACCCGAAATTATTCCTTCGGTCTGAATGTAACATTCTAAACACTGACAACTATGAGACTAAAATATAACTTTATAGGATTAATATTGGCATGCGGCCTTGGTCTGAGCTCTTGCAATGACAGTTTTCTGGACAGAAATCCTAAAGACCAATTATCCGATGCATCTTTCTGGAAAAACGCAGAAGATGCCCAGAAATTTGCAACCGGAATTTATCTGTATCTGATAGAACCGGAAAACCATACTATCATGACAGACTGCTACACAGATAATGCTATTCCTGTACATGTCACAGCCGAACAGGGACAGTTGTCTGCTGGTACGGCAACTTCCAGCAACCCACATTTCCTACAATTATGGAAAAATGCCTATCAATGCATCCGCAGATGCCTGGTATTTTACGAGCATATAGGCGATGTGCCGATGGATGAAAAAGAAAAAGCGCAACTGACAGCTGAAGTACAGTTTCTCGAAGCTTTCTCATACGCTAACATATTAAAATATATGGGTGGCGCCTCCCTACTGGATCATCCGTTGGAACTGAACGAGAAACTTCCTTCACGCAGTTCTGAAGAGGAGACTTATAATCATATAGTAGGATTATTGGATAAAGCAGCAGCCAGCTTGCCCGATATCCGCAGCAACAGTGACCACGGAAAACCGAGTGCCGGAGCCTGCTACGCACTGAAAGCCAGAGTTGCTTTCTACGCACACAAATATGATGTGGCGGAAGCCGCCGCACGCAAAGTAATGGGCATGAATGTGTATGGACTGTATGATAACTATGGTGACTTGTTCCAACCTGTAGCAGAGTTATGTAATGAAATCATCTTTGATCGCGAATATCTGGAAAACCCGAAAAACTCCAATGAAGGCAGTTATATAGGACAGTTCTTCGCTCCCGTCATGATGGGAGGATGGGAAGCTTTATCACCTACTCAAGACTTGATAGACTCCTATCCATGCAAAGATGGCAAATCAATCAAAGAGTCTCCTTTCTATAATCCGGAAGACCCGTTTGCCAACCGTGACCCCCGTCTAGGCTTCTCTGTACTGTGGAACGGGTCACAAATAGCAGGAAAGACTTTCAACCTGAACAATATGGGAGATGGCAGCCATACCCGTACAGGATATAGCATGAAAAAGTATATCAATCCGGACAATGACGGTATCAATAATTATGACTGGACCAACTTTATCTATATCCGCTATGCAGAAGTGCTGCTGACCTTCGCCGAGGCTCGTAACGAAAATCTGTCTGCTCCGGATACGGAAGTATATGATGCGGTCAATCAAATCCGTCAGCGTCCCAGCGTAAATCTTCCTCCTCTGCCTTCCGGCTTATCCAAAGATCAAATGCGCGAAGCTATCCGTTTGGAACGTCGTTTGGAATTTGCTTTCGAGGGAATGCACCTGTTTGATACCCGTAGCTATAAAACAACTGAAAAGGATGTTACTAAACCAGTATACGGGGTAAATGCAAAAGGAGAAAGCATTTTTATTGAAACCCGCAAGTTCAATGCCAACCGTGACTATCTGTGGGCTATCCCCTTGGAAGAGGTAGACCTGGCTCAGGGGGCACTGAAACAGAATCCGGGTTGGGATTAACCCGGTCATTTATTTGGAGGGACAGACTCATAAAGCTGTCCCTCCAACTCTTTCTACACATCTCTTTTCATTGAAGGCAAAAGTAATTACCTTTCCTCTCGAAAAAAGATAAAGCACTTTCAAGGAATATATGGTTTTCCCACCACCAATTTATCTCTGGAAAAATCGACTTCAAACAAGTGAGGAATACGAATATAACGCCCGTTTACATCCTTATGACTATGTACAGACATCAACCATTTACCGTCCAAGGTCTGAAACAACATCCCATGACCGAAATTGGGAGGAGTAATCGGGTCTTTCTCCTGTATCCATGGTCCATCCAAGGTTCCGCTTTCAGAATAAGCCACTCCCTGAGTGTACACATTATAAATCCAACTAGTCCAAATCATACCGAGTCTACCTGTTCCTGTACGGAACAGATACGGACCGTCAGTGACTTTATTCGGTTTGTCCTTGCCATCCGCATCTTTTTCACGGCTCCACGGCGATTCGCTGGCACGGAACAGCAATTTCCCTTCGCCTATGGTTCCACTTAAGTCAGGCTTCAGTTCTATTTTCTCTATCGTACCGTCCAAGGCTTGCAACCATTCATAACAATATACCATATAAGGCTTTCCGTCCTTATCCACCCAGAAAGTCCCATCCAAGGTTGGTTTATCAGCAGGCAGGTAAGTGGAATCCTTCATCGGAACGTAAGGTCCGTCCGGGTTATCGCTCACCAAAACATGACTGGCACGGCGCTCTATTACATTCCCTTGTACCGTATCAATCTTCACCGCCTGATTGGTGAAAGTGGCAAAATAATAATACTTGCCCTTATACGGATGTAACTCGGCAGCCCAAATCATTGGTTTCGGTCCCATCCACGAACCGGAATCAGTCTTTGCCACATGGAACGGTCCTTCCCAAAGTTTCAAATCCTTGCTTTTCCAAAGCATACCGCCGGTTCCGGTCATATAATACATAGCCGTTTTCCTGTCTGCCAAAATGCAAGGGTCACTCAGTACAATAGAATCCAAAGGCACTTCCTTCCGTCTTTCCTGCTGACGTCCTTGGCAAGCAGACACCAGCCACGAAAGAGAAAAACCTAACAACAAAAACAATCCAATCTTTTTCATGCATATTCTATTTTAAGTTTCACAAATTCGACATTACAAATATACGAACCTAGAAAGGTAATGAAAACAGAAAGGCACATTTCCTCACGAAATATGCCTTCAATTCTAACTTAACCTAACCTAAAATTCTATTATCACATCACAGTATGTTAACCTTCTTCCTAAAAACCTATCTTTAATACCTATTATCTCTTTTTACCGATAGCAAAGATAAAAAATCTGATTGACAACCATAGGGGTAAAATCGAGCAAGATGGATGCAATAATCAGTCAAGAACAGACTATTGCACTATTTTCCATCCTTCAGACTATTTTCAACAGGGATTACTGAAAGAAATCCAGTGTCCAGTTGTCCATCCACTCCACGTATGGAATTCCTTCCTTGAATTGAACAGGTAACCAAATGTAACGGGCATCACTGGGATGCTCTGGACGCCAGATATCCGCCATAAATATAAAAGCATCTTTCTTCCCCTCCACTTTCAGAATATAAGTGCTCTGTCCGCCAAACGTAAGTTCCGACTTAGGTCCCACACAAGGGTTGGGATGCTGAGACCACGGTCCGAAGATGGAAGAAGACGAGAACATACGAGCCTCATTGGGAGCCCAACCGGTACAACCGGAAGTGATCATCCAGTAGGTTCCGTCTTTTTTGAAGATAGCAGGTGCCTCATTGTGTCCTGCCGGAGCCACACGCACATAATTCCCTGTGTGTGAAAGATAGTCATCGCTCAATTCCGCTATTTGGAGTGTGAGGTTTTCTTCGGAAGAGTAAATATGGTAGGCTTTACCATCCTCATCTACATAAAGAGTCATATCGCGAGACATCTGTCCGCCATCCAAATCACGCTTTACTATCAAGCCTTTGTTCACAGCATCCGTCCATTCGGGAGTCCACCATTTTTCATAATTCTTGGCATTCAGAGTATCCAGCACTGCAACAGCCTGTCCGTCCATATCAACAGGCAGCTTACCAGCATTGACACGTCCCGAACGGATGAAACGGTAAGGACCGGCAGGAGTATCACTGACTGCTACCCCGGCACGGGCGGCTGCATAACCTTTTCCTTTCAATTCCAGATGGAACCACATCACAAACTTCCCTGTTTTCGCATTATATATCACTTTAGGACGTTCCAATATACATCCACGCGCTATGTCGCTGCTGTCGTTATCAACAACAGAAAGCGCTACGCCTTCGTTCTTCCAGTCAGTAAGATTCCGAGAAGAATAGCACATTACTCCCACCATGGCACTGCTGGTAGTATCACATTTATTCTCACCGAACCAATAGTATGTTCCATCATGGTACATTACTCCGCCCCCATGGGCATTGATATGCTCTCCGTTGTTATCAGGCCATATCTCACCTGAACGAATGGGTTGCAACGGTTCATTGCTGCATCCACAAAAGGTATATATTCCAAGACATAATCCTATTATTATTTTTTTTATACCCATATCTATGTATTTTATTTTTTCTGATAAACACGTACATAATCAATCTCATAACGTATCGGATAGGTATTTATCTCTACCTCGCCACCATTAATTCCACCCACCGCTAAGTTCAACAATATATATTGGGGTTGCATAAATGGATTCTTATAACTACCAATACTACCATTATAGGTATCTTTCAGTAAGATTTCATTTAGCAACTCATCGTCCAAATAAAGACGAATAGCCTCTTCGTCCCAATCCATCCGCCATATATGAAATTCGGAAGCCCAATCCGAATTTTTCTCCAAAAAATGGATAAATGGAATAGCCTTACTATTCCATTTTGCATTCCATTGACGATCTGTTCCCCATGCAGCATTGGCTAAAATATGAGGAATTCCATGCTTACGATAAAACTCCATGATATCTATTTCTCCACAGGAAGGCCATTCCATACTGCTTCCCAAAGTCCAAATTGCCGGCCATGCTCCTTTTCCTACAGGAATACGTGCGCGCACTTCAAAACGTCCATACAAAAATTCTTTCTTTCCTAATGTTGTTATAGAAGAAGAGGTGCACTCAATATATTCACGAGAAGTGCGCCAATCATAACTACCTGCTTTATATAACGGATTTTTCCGTTTTTCCGAACGTGCTTCTATCACAAGCAACCCACCCTGACACCAAGCGTTGTCAGATTGATACCATTGTAACTCCTCATTACGAGCATACCCCTGTTCATAATTCCATATTGATTCATCCAAACAACCGTCTTTATTGAATTCATCACTCCAAACCAATTGATAGTCTTGTGCATTACAATGCCCCCCTATAAGAAGTACAACACACAATTTCAGTAATTGAAATAATTTTATCATACATCTACTATCTTAAACAATATCTTTATAATCATCACAAGTAAATATTCCAATGGTGATAGCGGCTGTTATACAGCCAGCTATCCATTGTCCTTATTTTTCAAATTCCTCTTCTGTTTTTATTTATTAATCCAAAGGCGCAGTTTCCGGATCATCTATTGCAACTTCTGCATCATACATCATAAATTCACCAATATTCCAATAGGAGGAACTTCCAGTAGCAGATGTTACACTAAAACGAAAATAAGTAAAAGTCTTACCTGGCATAAAGAAAGTAGAAATATATTCACTTCCAGCTGAACTAGGGAGTCCGTCCAATGTACCTACAGTTTCCCAATCAATACCATTATTACTAATTTGTAAATCTACCACACTAGGACGTCCACTTGTGGTCCAAGAATTATCCGTTCTGTTTATGTAACCCACGAGAAAATTTTCATGAGGTTCTTTCAAATTAACCTGAATCCACTGTGGATAAGGAATAGCTTCATGCCAATTCGTATGAAAAAAAGTATTTTTATCCCCATCCACTGCATTTTTTATAGGTCCTTCTGACGGTTCTTGAGCGTTTGTACTTAACTGTTCTGCCACTAATTTGATTTGACTTCGTGACACTAAAGTATAAGACGCAGGTGCAACTCCTGAAAGTGCTCTTACAACTTTAATCTCGCCACCTTCATCATTTGCGTTAAATGTTTGGAAATTAAACTCATATTCACCAAAACGAGCACGAGTTTCATCTATCAACAATTCCGTAGTTCCTTTTGAAACAATCTTATAGACAGTTTCTTTTGTCAAAGGATCATAATACCATATTTTAAGATAGGAAAAGTCACCAGCCGGAACTTCCCATCTAAGTTGAATTTGACCGGGAAGAGGCTCTGAAGTTACCGTCTCTATAGCAACCGGAACACCTGTATATCCTATTACATCAATAGCATCTAATTTATCATCGCAGCCTGCAGTAAACATAAAAACTGACAAAGCTGCTATCGTATATTTTATATTGAATTTCATAGTTCCATTCTTTATTATTCAACAATATTTACTATTACCAACCTGGATTCTGAATTAGATTTGGATTTTTTCTTATTTCTGAATCAGGGATAGGAAACAAATACATCTTATCATCCCAATAACGATTACTAATTACACGTTTATAAGTATATGTATCATTATTTTTGGTAATTTGCATTTGTACAATACTTCTTTGAGTATCTCCAGCCTTCCAACGCCGAACATCCCAAAAACGATGTTGTTCAAAAGCAAGCTCCACCATACGTTCACGACGATATTTCTCTACAAACTGGTTATTAGTCAATCCTTCAGGTACTTCAGGCATTTGCACATCTGAACGGTTACGAACCACATTAACAGCTTCACGGGCAGACATTGTGAATTCCGTACTAACAGCATCAGCTGATCCCAAATAATTAAATACCGCTTCAGCATAATTTAAATAGAATTCTCCCAAACGATATGTAATCCAATTATGGCGTTTTCCTCCACTACTGGTAGAAGCACTAATATCAATAGTCTTATCCAAGTACTTTTTCAAATAATACCCGGTGGGAGTTGCTCCAGCAATAGGTAGTGCATTGCGTCCTCCTATATAAATTTCCAATGGATTTGGATTAGTATCTGGCCATTTCTCACCATTTACAGCGATAGTCATTTCCATACGAGGATCACGATTATCATACGGTTTATTTGGATCATATCCACTTTCTGGCTCATCCCATGCTTTTCCTGTTACTTTCATTTCGTAAGCATCAACCAAAGTTTGAGTAGGACAATTACCTGACCCACCATTTTCCATTCCTACTGGGAAATTAGTATATTCAGGCGAACTAGTATCTCCGATACGACGTACAAAAATCATTTCTGACGCTTTCCAATTATCTGTTCCCCATAACTCTGAATATTTACCCATTTTTATGCCATTCTCTGCACAAAAATCAATAACTTTCTTACTAGCTAAAGCTGCTTGTTTCCACAAATTTACATCATTAGCTATATTAAATAAAGGGCTTGCTTGATAAAGTAATGTTCGAGCCTTCAAAGCCAATACTGCCTGTTTAGTAATACGACCAGTTTCAGGGCTTTCTCCATTAGCGGCATCATTTTCTAATTTAGAATAATCCACAGGAAGTTCATCTGCTATCTCATCACATTCCTTAATTATAAAATCAAAAACCTCAGCAGCCGGTGTACGCTTCACCTGATTGGCCTCTTCTTCAGTCAGCACCTTCGTAACCAAAGGTATATCGCCATAAGCACGTACCAAATTAAAATAGAAATAAGCACGCAAAAAACGAACTTCATACTTATAACGGTTAAAGCGATTCATCTCAGCTACATAATTTTTATCTTCTTTCAATTCAGAAAAATCGGCATTTTGTGATTCCTCCAAAAAGAAATTAGCATCCCTAATTCCACTATAATAATTCCATAGACTATGAGAATTAGTCGAGCTCCATGCACCGTTTATCCAATCATGTATTGAAGACCAACTCCACGCAAATTGCGCCTCATCACAAGCAGAGCAATAAGAAACCTCACTAGGCAAATCATAATCCAAGTAACTATATATATTCGTAACTACAGCTCCGGTACGTCCAAAATCTGTAAATACATAATCTTTATCATACACAGTATATTCATGATAGTCCAAATCCGCACAAGAAGCCATAACCGACATATAGGCTAACCCTAACAATATTTTTTTCAATTTCATAGTCATACTTTTTTAGTTATAAAAAATTAAAAGCCAACAGACAAACCAATATTAATAGAACGTGTGGTCGGAATACCATTTCCTATTGATTCCGGATCTATTTCTTTAATATGGTCCCAACAGAACAAATCAACCCCTCTTACATATAGCTTAGCACTGTTCAAATGCCATTTATTGACAACTGAATGAGGTAATTTATAATATACTTCACAATTACGTAATTTTAAGAATGATCCATCAACCAACCATACGGAACTTGACTGTGTATTATTCTGAACAGTTTCAGTAGTCAAACGAGGATATCGTGCATTAGGAGTTTCTGGTGTCCAACGATTTTCATAATAGTAATTTGAAATAGCATTGCCATTAGACAATGGACGATACAAACCATTCAATGTAGTCCATGAAGTATAATTCCCAACCCCTTGAAAATCAAAATTAACCCCTATTCCTTTCCATTCTGCGCCTATATTGAATGAATAATAAATTTCAGGGACACTAGAATTATAACCTAAAGGAATCTGATCAAATTCATTAATTACATTATCGTTATTCTGGTCTTTATACTTAATGTCACCTGGTTTCACGACACCGAACTGTTGGGACGGACTATCATCAATATCACTTTGATCTACAAAAAATCCCACTGCTTGATAACCAAAAATCTGTCCCACGGCTTTTCCAGTAGCACGAAGATACTCATAAGCTTTCGGTTCTTCCAACTGCTCTACAATTTTATTCTTAGTTAAAGTAAATGTTCCCCCAAAATTGAAACGAACCTTACCTAAGCTTTTTATATAATTTGCTCCAAATTCCAAACCTTTACTATCAACCACACCAGCATTAGCATAAGAAGCTGTTGCACCCAATATTGACGAATTCTTACCACCTGTATATACCCAAATATCTTGACGCTTTTCATAAAAAGCGTCAGCTGTCAACGTTAGACCACCAAATAAAGTAGCATCCAGACCGACATTATATTTATACGCTTTTTCTGTTGTACCATTTATTGAGGGCAATTGACCTTCCTGCCAACTTCCACCATTACTAAAATTATCTTGGATAGGATATCCACCACCACTTCCGTTCATGGTTTCATACCAATATCCGTTATAAGGAATATTATCCGTATTAATAACGCCGAATGAAGCACGTAACTTCAAGAAATTCAGCCATGAATAATTATTCAATAAACTTTCATTAGATGCAACCCAAGCAAGTCCTACTGTAGGAGAAATATGCCATTGATTTCCTGTTTCCAATAAATTAGACGCTGAGTTTACTAATGCAAAATCGAAGAAATAACGATTTTTATACCCATAATGCGTATACCATGACCAATTGCAATGATAAAGATTAGAGTTTATATTGGCATTATTGTCATATTTATAAGTATACATCAATGTTGTATATACTTTATGTTCTCCAAACTGACGCTTCCAGTCCACATTTGCCATAAAATTGAAAGAACGATACTGCCAATCAAGTTTACTTCCTCCTTTCATCTCACTGTCCGAGCCACCTGTATATTCGGAAAAAGCACTCGGTTCACCATTTTTCCATTCTGTCACAACAGTACTTCCATACGCATAATCTTTGCAATGATCCTCCCAATAAGAAGCAACATTATCATATCCCATACGAAAAGAGGCTCCTAAACCTTTCGTAATAGAAGACAAATCCTGTCTTAAGCTCATATCTGCCCACAACCCCAATGTATGTCCCTTGGAATAACCGCGACCCTGAGCCAATGCAACTGGATTATTATATCCATCCCATGTTGCATTACCACCCCACAAACCATTTTCTGTACGAATAGGAAATGCCGCAGATGGAGTCATATATAATTTTCCAATCAAATTATCAGAACCATATCCCGGACGACTAAATTCATTTAACATCCCCATAATATTTACCTGCATTTTAGTCTTAGGAGTCAAATCAATATCCAAATTACTACGAAAATTTGCTTTAGAATACTTCTCTTGAGTTGAATAACCATCATTCTCATTGGCATTTTTATAAAAGCCACGACCGTTTTGCAAATTCAACATTGTATAATAACGCAATTTAGAAGCGCCTCCACGAAAAGTTAAAGTTGCAATATCTGATGATCCTCTTTCACGGAACACCTCATCCCACCAATTGACATTGGGATAATAATAAGGATATTTGCCACTTTTGAAAGCATTCAATTCATTCTGACTATATTTAGCAGCTTTTCCATCATTAGCCAATGCCTCATTCATGGCTCTAGCATAAGTATACGAATCCGACATTTCGGGTAAACGATTTTGATAAGTAAAACCATGATCATAAGCAAAACTTATTTCACGCTTCTTATATAATCCACGCTTCGTTACGATATTCACTACTCCATTCGCTCCTTTATAACCATAAAGAGCCACTGCAGCTGCATCACGCAAAACCGTTACGGACTCCACCTCTTCCGGTGTAAGATAACGTAAAACTTGATAAGCGTTATCACGCTCCAAACCATCAACTACCAGCAATATACCATTATTACCATTTAAACTTTTTTGCCCACGAATGAACATAGAAGGTATTTGCTCCCACATGGTTCCCGTTTTTTGCATAGTAGTCAATCCGAGCACATTGCCGTACAATGAATTACCTACGGTATATGAAGATCTAGTTGCAATATCATCACTATAAACAGTAGAAGCTGCTCCCGTCGACTCAGTATAGGTCTGTTCCAATCCAAAACCGTAATTCACTTTATTCGAAAAGAAATCCATTATAACAGTCATCTTTTTATCCATTTCCGCCTTTACTACTTTTTTTGCATCATACGGCGTCTGAATCCAAAGCTGAGCATCCTTTGATACTGAAATTGTAAAATTTCCCATAACGTCTGTCGATACCATAGTAAGTGGTTGCCCCAATACAGACACGGCAGCTCCCGATACCGGGTTTCCTACCTTATCAACCACCTTACCAGTCACATTAACTTCTTCCTGTGCCATGGCATTCATACTTGTAAAAGCAAGTATTGTCAAAGCTAATATTTTATTTTTCATTGTCTCTAGTTTTTATTAGATAAAAAATCAAGTATTACCAACCTGGATTTTGAGTCAATCCATATCCTTTGTTTACTTCATTTACAGGAAATGCAGACAAATACCATTTTGAATTGAAATTTGTCCACCATGCACGAGCTGAATTAGATATTTTGAACTGAGTATATTTAAATTTTGTCGGAAAAGGTCCCCGTTTATCTTCCGGTTTATCAGACCATGAACCACTTCCACCATCAGCACGTTCAATAAGCAAACCATGTAAAGGACGCTCAAAAAGATCAGCACGCTTATTACGTATCATATCAAAGAAACGAACATCTTCCAACCCAAGTTCACAAGCACGTTCTCGTAATATTTCTTCCATCAAAGCATTCGAATCAGATAGTAAATTCTTGTCTTGATTCGACTCTATCAACCCTTTTAATCCGACACGCGCACGTACCTTATCCACCATCTCTATAGCTAGTTTCGGTTGATTATTTTTCAGAAGTGCTTCCGCATAAATCAAATACATTTCCGACATACGTAAATAAGGCCATTCCAAATAATTATTGGCTAGACTTCCTTTACCTTCTTTATAGAATTTATATAAACCGAAGCCTGTTGCATACTGTCCTGTTTCAGTACTTGTACTATTAGCGTTTTCACGTCCTCCTACCCATAATTCCACAGAACGGCCACTCCATTTAGCACCATTTACCAAAATTGTTTCATACAAACGTGGATCACGAGTAGGTTTATTATAATCATTATTCTCAAAAAACATATTATTATTCTGTACTGCCTTATCAAAGTCAAAGGATTCGCCTGTTGCCATAGGGAACATTTCCATATACTCCAATGTAGGCGTATAACCGCCATTGGGCACCCAATCGCCCCAATAATACCACCAATCCCAATTATACTTACCAATAATACGGGTAGAAATCAACAATTCCGAATTTTCACGTAAGAAATAAGCTTTATTAAAAGCCGCTCTATAGGCATCATTCGTATCACCAACAGCCTGAACTAGTTCATAATGCCCATTAACTTGCAGGGCTTGGAAAAATTCTTCACAAGCAGTCAGACATGCTTTCCATAATTCAGGTTTATATCCTCCGTACCACACTTGATGATTGATAACCGCTTCTTGTGGTTCTGCCGTACAATATGGTTCATTGTCATTAAATAAAGGACTTGCAGCAAAAAGCAAAATTTTACATTTCAAGCCCATAGCTGCCGCTTTAGTCATACGTCCTTGCCAGTTAGCCTCTCCATCCTCAGTCAAATCCCAAGGAAGTACAGTGGCCGCTTCATCTAAAAGACCTATCATAAAGTTCACTGTTTCTTCTACGGTAGCTCGAGGAACATCATATTCATTTTCAGCCGCAAAAGACGCTTTTACTATAGGCAATCCACCAAAATGACGAAACATATCAAAATAGCGAGAAGCTATTATTACCTTCGCTTCCGCTTTCAATCGTTCTTTTTCATTCCCGTCCATATCGGGTACACGATCTACATTTTCAATAAAGATCCATGAACTACGTATTGCCTGCCAAGTTTCTTCTTTAGTAAAACCAAAACGTGTTTCAGCTGTACCATCTTCTGTACTAGCAGTATAAGTACCAGAATAATAATGTCTATTCAAACCATCCCATGAATTATGAGAATGAAAACAATCAGATAAACATTCAAACATACCAGTATTCATCTTACCATCCACATCATTCCAGTTTGTGGCCAAACCATAATACAACTTTGAATAAGTATTCCACAAAAAACGACGAGCATACTCCGCTTTACCGAAAATTGTATCTTGAGTTACAGCCACACTTGGTGCTTTTTCCAAGAAAGCATCACCGAATTTTATATCATCGACACATGAAGTGGCAAGCGTTGCTCCCACAAATGCTATAATAAACCATTTTTCAAAATGTTTCATAAGATTTCAAGATATTAGAATCCAACTTTTAAACCTAAATTAATCACGCGAGTCAATGGATAATTTGGACGATCACTTTGACGTGACTCAGGATCCCCCCACATAAAATCCGTCAATGTGAATAAGTTATACGCACTTACATATAAACGGCACTGATTCATTTTTATTTTCTTCATGAAAGGCATATTAAAATTATACCCCAATTCAACACTTTTCAAACGTAAATAACTTGCATCACACAAATACAAGTCGGAAGCTCTATAATTGTTCGCTTGAGCTAACTTCGATATACGAGGGAATTTAGCCGTATAAGTATCGGCCGACGAACGCCATGTATTTTCATATTGATAAAGAAGCAATCCTTTATTTTGTGTATCTCCCAGCGGTTGACGGAATTCGGAAAGCATACGGTCTACATTCCACGCTCCTGTAAACTGCGCTGTAAAATCCCATCCCTTCCAACTAAATCCAAGATTCAAACCAGCTGTATATTCAGGAGTATCCACATATCCCAAATCACGGCTAGCATCATCTCCATCAATAACACCGTCACTGTTTAAGTCAGCAAATACCGCATCACCTGGCTGTAAAGATAAACCATGATCTGCTATAGGTCTACCAAATTCTTCCTGATATCTAGCCTCTGCAGTTTCATCATAATATCCCCAAAATTTATAAATCAAACGAGAACCAATTGTACGGCCAGTTTCATACAACCAATCTTCATTCTTTTCAATCTCATTCTTATAAACAATTTTGTTGCGCGCAAAAGAGAGATTGAAGTTTGCCCAATAACGGAAATCATCACCGATTTTATCATTCCATTTTAGCTGAAACTCATATCCTTTATTTTCAGTTTTACCAACATTCATAATAGGTAAAACCATACCCAAAATTCCCGGCATATAATCTGGAGAAGAAAGAATATCTCGACGGTTTTCTTTAAAATAATCTAAAGAAATATTTAGTTTTTCATTCAGAATAGAAAAATCAATACCATAATTCTGCTTAACAGATTTTTCCCAAGTTACATCAGCATTCGATTTACTAGCCTCATAAGCACCCGGCTTCTTATTTCCAGCATTCGTACCGAAAAAATAGCCATCGTCATTCAAAATATAAGCGTCTGGAAGATACAAAAATCTATTATTTCCGTTATTATCATTACCTACCATACCTACAGAGGCACGTACTTTAAAGTAATTGATCACTTTCTTTAACGGCTTAAAAAAAGACTCTTCACTGACAATCCAACCAATAGAGCCAGCTGGAAACAAGCCATAACGTTTACCTGGAGCAAAATTCTCAGAACCATTATAACCAACATTAAACTCTGCCATATATCGAGTTTTATAATCATAGGTAGCACGCCCCACAAAGCCAACATAAGCCGAAGGAATATCATCATAAGTACCTCCTGGATAATATCGTTTTGATTGATTATAAAGCACCAAACCTGTCACATTATGATCTCCAAATTTGCGACTGTAATTCAAAGCAGCTTCCATATACCAATCACGTGATTTACCTTCACCATTTGAATTACGACTATAAGACAACTGAGAATCAGAGCCACTCTTACGATAACCAATAGATCCATCATCATGAAGAACTGGTGTATATACAGCCATAGAAGAACTGGCTATTTTTTGTGTCCAATAACTAGTATTATAAGAACCCTTCAATTTAAAAGAAAGTCCTTTGGTTATAAAATCTAACTTTTGATCTAATACAAGATCCACATTCAACACATTTGTTGTTGTAGAACGGAAGCCTTTCCCATAATAAGAATTCAATCCGTCAGATCCAGTAAATGGTAGATAATCAGCATTTGAAACCACACGTTTTCCATCTACAATACCTGCACCAGCAAAAGGCACAGCCCAATATAATTTACGGAACAGCTGATTCTGGTCTTCTCCAGACTCAGGAGTACGTTTAGTTTCAATACGCCCACCAATATTAACAGAAATTAATGTAGTCTTAGTCGCATCAAAATCCAAATTAGCACGATAATTGTAACGTTTGTAGTTAAAGTTAAAATTATCAGACGCTGCAAGTTGTTTGAACATACCATCTTGTGTAAACATACCTGCTGATACAAAGTAACGCATTCTATCAGTACCTCCCGATATATTTACATTATGTTGTGACTGAAACGCTGCCTTATTCATACAGTAATCAATCCAATTAATATCCGGATATAAAATAGGATCTGTATGATCTCTGAATTTTATCAATTGCTCTTCTGTAAATGTAGGTACTCCACCATCATTTACCTGTAAATCATTATAATAAGACGCATACTGATAAGAATTGGCAAATTCCAATTGTTTCGTTCTTAAGTTAACACCTGCCGAAGTTGAAAAAGAAATTTTAGCCTTACCTTCAGCACCACGTTTAGTAGTAATCAATATAACACCATTAGCACCACGAACACCAAATACGGCTGTAGCCGAAGCATCTTTCAATACCGTAATACTTTCTACCTCATTGGGGTCAATCTGCGAAAATTCGCGTTCTACCCCATCCACTTGAATCAAAGGTTTGGCATTATTCCAAGTAGCAATACCACGCACATACAAATCCGCCTCATCAGCACCGGGTTCACCAGAATATTGCACCGAAGAAATACCTGTAATCTGACCAGACAATACATTCGACATAGACGCAGCAGGAGTTTTTAGCAAATCCTCACCTTTCATTGAAGAAATGGCTCCTGTTATAGAAACTTTCTTTTGTGCACCATACGCTACGACTTGTACCTCACCTAACATTTGTGAATCATCTTCGAGCACAACTCTTAAATTCTTACCAGATTGAGGTGTCAAGACTTGATCTTTGTAACCGATAAAGGAAATTTTTATTTTTCCATTTTTAGGTACTGAAATAGAAAAAGTACCTTCAAAGTCAGTAATTGTTCCCATTGTAGTACCTTCTACAACAACATTCGCACCAATCACAGGCTCACCCGAAGCATCAACAACAATACCTTTTATAGTTTGCTGTTGATGTATTAACTGAACAGCCATAACCTTATCGGCAGCTGACACAACCAAGGGGTGAGAAGCTATGAAACCAGTGCAAAACAATAAGACAGTAGTAAATGCCTTACGATTTCTC
Organism: uncultured Phocaeicola sp.; assembly: GCA_948566455.1. GTDB lineage: Bacteria > Bacteroidota > Bacteroidia > Bacteroidales > Bacteroidaceae > Phocaeicola. The sequence continues at coordinate 56,595 of CAOYQO010000009.1, read as the reverse complement.
ATAAATGAGTTAGATTTCATTGTTTTTTCCTTTTTTAAAATTAGATAATAAGGTTTATAAACTCTCTATATTTTGTGGCAATCTTTTTACCCCAAAAAAACTAATCAACTTATTGTTTCATCTAAAGTTTTTTACTAGATTTACAAATGTTTTAGATAAGATACCTTTTAAAACGATGCAAAAATAAAAGATGTTATGAAAAAACAAAGATTAAAAATTAAGCAAGAATGGTAGAAAAATCATTCATAACGAGTTTTTAGTCCATAATTGTCAAATATTCTATGGTTCATAAATTTAATATAATCAATTGTATTAGAATTACATATATTATATATATGTTATTAGATGTTGTAATTCCAGCTACTGCCCAGCCATATATGATTAAAAGATTGGGAGTAGAAGACGGAATATCTAGTAATTATGTAGTTGGAATCACCCAAGATCAACAAGGTTGTATGTGGATCGCAACCGAAGACGGATTAAATAAATTTGATGGTAATCATTTCACCGTATATACAAAACACACCTCTGGCCTGACCAGTAATGAACTAAATACCGTATTGGCCGATCCCAATGAAAATATTATCTGGATTGCAACTCAACGCAACGGATTATGTGCATTTAACTGTGATCAAGAAACATTTACCTCCTATATAGCGGAAAAGTCACAATTACAAACAAATGACATTACTGACTTGTCTTATGCCTCAGATGGAGGAATATGGATAACCCACTATCATGTCGGCATAGAACATTATAACCCCCGAACCAAAAAATTCACAGCCTATAGAAATGATGAAATACAAGGGTTACCGATTCCCAACTGGACTTCTTGTGAAGACAGAACAGGACATTTATATATTGGACATGCCTTCAATGGATTAAGCATCTTATCATTAAAAGACAAGACTGTCAAAAATTATATACCTGATCCCAAAGATCCCAACAGTCTGCCCGGACAAGAAGTTCGAGCCATTTGCATAGACAAGAATGACAATGTATGGATCGGAACAAACGCAGGACTTGCTCTCTTTAATCCTACCACTGAAAAATTTACAGTATTCAAACATAATCCCAATGATGACAATTCACTATTATCCAATTCTATATACGATATCAAACAGATGAAAGACGGGAAGATATGGATATGTACCAACATGGGAGGAGTAAGTATATTAGATTTACAACATAACGCCTTTATTTCTGCAGAGGAAATAGATTTTCAAAATATAAAGGCCACCAATGACAATTATGGGCTATCTTCACCTAATGCACGATGTGCCTATCAAGATTGTTATGGTAATATATGGATAGGAAACTATCGGGGAGGTATCGATTTCATTAGTCATACCCAACCCATGTTCAATATTCTACCTTATACAATAGAAACAGCAAAAGGACTAAGCTACAAACAAGTGTGGGGAATGTGGGCTACAGACAATCAAGTATGGCTAGGAAGTGAAGATGAATTGGGATTATTTATAAATGGAAAGAAAATAAAGACATATGATCTTTACTCGCATGAACTTGTGTACAACACGCATATCAATACCATTTATGAAGACAGACAGAAACGTCTATGGCTTGGAACTTACAAAAACGGAATACTGCTCTATAAACCAGATAAACAAGAAATTGTTCACATATCCTCTAGTCTATTCAACAATCTAGATGTCAGATGCTTTTATGAAGATCAGAACGGAAAAATGTGGATTGGGACTGAAACCGGAATCTATTCCTGTACAAATGAAGTACTCGTAAAGGAAGAAGAAATACAAAAACAATTACCAGACATCATGGTACATTCTCTTTTGCGTGACAAAGAGGGTAAATTATGGGTAGGAACTTTCGGCAAAGGCATCTCTATCTTTGATGTAAACAATAAGCTACTATGGAATTTCGTTATTGAAAACGGCTTCTGCTCCAATGCTGTGAATCACATGATAAAAGATTCAGAAGAGCAAATATGGGTTGCGACCCGCGAAGGACTAGCCGTATTCAAAAATACCAGCCAACCAAACAGATACAAAATCTTTAAAGAAAAGGAAGGTTTAGAAAACAGTTATATACGTGCTATTTGCGAAGATTTGGAAAAAAGAATTTGGATAAGTAGTAATGACGGCATCTCCTGTTTAGATCCAAAACAAAACCTATTTTATAATTATAATCATCACGACGGAGTTCCGATGGGTGATTTCATGAACGGCTCCACTTGTATGACTCACAATGGAATTATCTATTTCGGCTCTCAAAATGGAGCATGTTTCTTTAACCCCAAAGAACTATCTTCTATCCGCCAAGTTTCCCCTGTTAAAATCACCCAATTCTGCAAATACAATAAAAAAACAGAAAGTAAAGATGCTGAAATTTCAATTCCATTCAAAAAGGGAGTAGTCCATTTACCTTATAATCAGAATAGTTTTCGCATTACATTTAATGTATTAGACTACACACAAAGTCCACAGGTAGAATTCACTTATATGCTAGAAGGCCTTGAAAACAGATGGTATGACACACAAGGAGAAAATCAAGTAATTTTTCGTAATATTCCTCCAGGTAAATATAACTTCAAAGTGAGAACACGCATCCGTAATCAAGAATGGGACAAAGAAATCGCCTCATTGAATATCTTTATTGCTCCTCCCCTTTGGCTTACCTGGTATGCCAAATTGGGTTATGTCATATTGTTTATCTTCGCATTATATGCATTGCTCCGTTTTTATAAACGTAAACTGGACTTAGAGAGTTCACTGGAAGTGGAGCGCAAGCAAAGTCTGAACAAACAAGAACTGAATGAAGAACGCCTGCGCTTCTACACCAACATCACCCATGAACTGCGTACTCCGCTCACGCTGATTCTAGGTCCATTGGAAGACCTGTTGAGTGATGCCACCTTATCTCCCAAACACGCCAACAAAATCAGCATCATTCATGATAGCGCCACCCGTCTGCTGAATCTGATAAACCGCATACTGGAATTCCGCAAGACCGAGACCCAGAACCGTAAATTATCTGTAGTCAAGGGAGATCTGGGACAATTGGTACAGGAAGTGGGATTACGTTACAAAGAGCTGAATCCCAATAACAAAGTAAATTATCATATTCATATCGAAACAGAAGATACGGAAATCTTCTATGACGCGGACATGATCACCATCATACTGGACAACCTGATGAGCAATGCTGCCAAATATACTTCCGAGGGAGATATCACCTTATCACTCCGTTCAGTAGAAGAGAACCAGATAAAATACACGGAAATCAGTGTCAGTGATACCGGCCATGGCATTGACGCCGAAGCGTTACCACACATTTTCGATCGCTATTATCAGGCAAAAAGCAAATATCAGGCATCGGGTTCGGGAATCGGGCTCGCTCTGGTCAAAGGCTTGAGCGAATTGCACGAAGGAATCCTGAAAGTAGAAAGCGCAGTGGATACGGGAACCACATTCACGCTGCGCCTGCTCACCGAGAATACGTACCCCAACGCTATCCATGCCCAACATGATATGGAAAAAAGGCCGATGGATACAGAGAAAGCCACCGTTGCCGACGCACCAACCGACACTCATCCCATTGTACTGGTGGTAGAGGACAATGCCGACATACGGGAATACATCCGGAGCTCTTTTACAGATATCTATGAAGTAATCACTGCCAAGGATGGTAAAGAAGGCTGGGAACTGGCACAGGCACGAATCCCCAACATCATTGTCAGTGATATCATGATGCCGGTCATGGACGGTATCGAACTTTGCAAGCGAATAAAAGAGGATATGCGCACCAGCCATATCCCTGTAATCTTACTGACGGCCAAAGATTCTTTACAAGACAAGGAAGAAGGATATGCATCCGGAGCAGATTCCTATCTTACCAAACCGTTCAGTGCCAAGCTACTGCACAGTCGCATCAACAATCTGTTGGAAACCCGTAAGAAAATAGCCTCTTTGCTGGCACTGGCCGATACGCAGCCCAAACAGGAAAGTGCCGTGAGTTCGTTAAACAAACTGGATAATGAATTCTTGCAGAAAATCACGCAAATAATCGAAGAGAATCTGGAAATGGAAAAGATGGATATCGCTTTCATTGCCGACAAGATGTGCATGAGTCACTCTACCCTTTACCGCAAGATAAAAGGACTGACAGATATGTCCGCCAACGAATTTATCCGTAAGGTAAAAATGCGCAAGGGAGTGGAACTGCTGATGTCCGGACAATATACTATTTCAGAAATAGCCTATATGATAGGATTCAGCAGTGTGGCCTATTTCCGCCAATGTTTCAAGGACGAATACGGAATGTCGCCTTCGGATTATGTGAAACAGAAACAGTAGACTCCCTGGCGGATTCTGATCTTGCTTGGTATCATCCTGAGCAGTTCTTCTTTAGAGTTTTATATTTCTGCTGCCACTGCTACCACCCTTCCTGCTGAAATGCCGATGAAAAGTGGTAGCAGTGGAGCAACAATATAAAGCTCGTTTGTTGTAGAACTCTTGGATCAAGTTATAACTGTCACAATCGAATTCAAGTCCAGCCTGAACATTCTGTTTCTATTTTTCTTCCAAAGAAAGCAGTATCCCGATCACTTCCGCATAATTCTTTCTACCGGAAGGAATGTTGTTACCCTTTAAAAACAGGTTATAAATTTTATTCTGCACTTCACCCAACAGGGTACTATAACGCTCATGCCAATACATACGTTTATATTCATAATCCTTCACCACTTCGGGACGGATCGTCTTAATCCATTCACGAAATTCCTCTTCCGTCAACACAGAAGATGCATTGACCAGCACATAGGGCAACAGACCGAAATAGGCACTATAACGCACCGCCGGCCGCTTTGAAGAGCGACAAACCCTGTAAGCCCAATAATTCGCTTCCGCCTCATTACTTACCCCCAACAGGTGAGACAGTTCATGGGCATACGTAAATGGCAATTGTACAGGAAGCAATTCTTCATTCAATTGCGACTCCGCAAAAAAAGGTCCCATATATCCCAATACCCCCACACCCGAATAAAGCGGATTAAACCACACCTGCTTGGGATGCTGATAATCCTGGGGAAGAGCCAAGCCATACATAGACGGAACCTGCCGGTAAATCTCCTTTATCTCCTGCCGCATCCTTTCAAGGTCCGTTTTCACCTCAGCCGTATAGGACTGATTCAGACTATCTGTATAGGAAACAAGGAAACGATGGAATGCCTGTTCATCGTAACCGGCAGGCTCCACCTCCATCCGCCGGTAAATATCGTAACGGAAATAATTCAAGCCCCATCCCAGATAAAACCAGATATAGACCCATGCCAGCAACTCCACTTCCCTGCCCACAATGAATCTCCAGCTTTTCTTCTTCCGGCGTTTAAGAAAAGGATAAATAATCATCCATAAAATGATTACAACCACCAGCACCTCCTCTAAGGAAAAAGGGAAAACAGAAGCTATAGCGGACAACGCCGCCGACAGCCACGGATAGATATGACAGGCATACCCTTCGGCCATGACGGGAAAAAAACGGCAAAGTACAATGCACAGAAGAAGCAATGCAAGTACTATATATCTCAGAATAGGGAGAAGTTTTGTTTTCATGGATGCAAAGCTACTATCTTTTTGCCATTTTCAGATACAGATGACACAAAGCTTTTATTTTTTAAACACGAACAACGCAGATGATACGGATAAGTATAAAAACAACTTCGTATCATCTGCGACGTTCGGATTTAAAAGCAATCAGAATAAATCCCAAGTGCGTATATCATCACTCCAGTGATGGTCTTTCGGGAAAGGCTGTCCACCCCATGCCTTGGCTTGTGTGCAAGGTTGTGCGGCATCTGTCCAGAACGGATGTGCGGCAGGAAGCCCCAGCGGAAGGAACGCCAGTGATGTCATGTAAAGACTGCCGTTATTGGTGTACCAATCCGCCACATTGGGCTGACGGCCTGCAAAACCGATGGTCAGGAATCCCGCCTCATTGAAGTTCTCGGTGTTGTCATACATCCGGTGCATCACAGAAGTCAGTGCGGCACGCGCCTGTCCGTTGCTCACCCCTTCGGGCAACTGCTGATACCAAGCCATCAGCGCCAAGGGTTGCATAGTGGCCAAACGATAAGGAATGGAACGGCCGAATACCGGGAAAGTACCCTCAGGAGAAATCAAGCGTTCCAGTACAAGGCTGAATTTCCTGGCACGTTTCAAGGCGCGGTCATAATATTTTTTATAATGAATACGAGTGTATTTCCCTGCATCCTTCATGCCCTGCAACGTTTCCAGATACATGGGATGGAAGACATAACTGCTATAATAGTCGAAAGCGAAAGAAGGGCCGTCCGCATACCAGCCATCTCCCGTGTACCATTCCTCCACCTTGCGGATAGCCGAATTGATACGGTATTCGTCACATTCCGCTCCTGCCTTTGCCAGGAAACTCTCGATGGTAGAAGAAAACAGCAACCAGTTGGTGTAAGGCGGGTCCACACGGCGCAACTGGGTAAATTCTTCAAAATAACGTTTCTTGGTTGTGTCATCCAAAGGCATCCAAAGCTGGTCGTAAGCACGTAGAAAACTTTCGGCCACGTATGCCGCATCCACCAAGGCCTGTCCGTGTCCTCTCCACAACAGATAGTCGGGATTGGCAGGGTCCACCGCATTGGCATAGCTTTTCAATGCCCATTCACGGAGTTGCTTGCGCATCTGTCCCTCTTCCGTATCATCATCGGGAAGTGTCAGCCAGGGAGCGACACCTGCCATAAGGCGTCCGAAGGTTTCCATATAAGTCACCCCTTTGTTACGTCCATCCCAATTAGGGCTCACCTCTACCAGCATATTCTTTTTCAGATTACCTTCCGCCATATTGCTCAGTACGGGAACTGCCATCTTATAAAGCAAATTGCACCAGTAGGCGCGATCCTGATTTTCAGGAGCTTCCAGATAACGGACATATTCACAAGCAGCCAACAGAAAAGCACCTACCCCGAAATTAGCTTCAGAATCAGCATCGACTACTTGTCCCGGAATGGCCTTCTCACCAATCGGCTGTACGTAACCAATCTTGCCATTCTTCTGCAAAGCAGTCTTTGTCAAATAGTTCCATGCTTTATCTATCACCGGTTTGTACACAGCCTCATCCAGATAGCCATTATTGATTCCCCAAAGGAAACCGTAAGTAAAGAAAGCCGTTCCGCTGGTTTCCGGTCCGGGAGCATGAGTGGGATCCATCATGCTACGGGTCCAATAGCCTTCCGGTTGCTGGATGGCTGCGACTGCTTCGGCCAGTTTCACATACTTGTTTACGAAAAAAGAACGATGCTCGTAATCAGCGGGAAGATCTTTCAGCACCTTCGCCAGTCCGGCAAGCACCCATCCGTCACCACGTGCCCAAAAGTCCTTCTTTCCGCTGGAAGTCTTGTGTTTAGGATAAACATATTTGGCATCCCGATAATACAGACCGGTTTCCCGATCGAGCATGATACTGTCCGAATATACAATATATTCATACAATTTATCCAAATAGAGATGATTACCCGTCACCTTATACAGTTTGGTCATGACAGGCATTACCATATACAGACCGTCGCTCCACCACCAGTAATCATGATTGGGTGTACTCATCTCATACTCCATCACTTCACGGGCACGGGCTATCTTATAGTTGTCCGGAAGAATAGTATAAAGGTCGATATATGTCTGAAAACAAACCTGATAATCTCCGAACAATACATATTCATCACTCTCACCGTAAGAGTATTTCCATTTAGACTTATCCTTTTCCTTGGCTCCCTTCCATTCATTGTGTATAGCCCAGGCTTCAGAATATGCACGGTAGTTTTCATTACCGGTCAGAAAGTATGCCTCCATGTTTCCGGTGTGGTAAGCGGCATTGTCCCAAAACGAACAGACTTCGGGCTTGTTATGCGTTTGCCAATAAGTGTTTACCTTGTCTATAATCCCCCGTACTTCCTTGGCTTCGGAAGAAGGTTTGGCGGCAACCTGCATGGAAAGCAGCAAGGTACCTGCACAAACAAGGGTTTGTTTCAATAATTTGTTCATCATATTAATAATTTATCAATTTGCCAATTTACTAATGTGTTAATGTGCTTGCGCTATATGCCGCATGGTCATTGGCAAATCAGCACATTATTTACAATTCCAACACATAAACCATTTGCGGTTCTGTTTCCACCTGCTTCTCGCCATCTCCCTGTCGGGTATCCTGTACATAAATATGAAGTTGCTTCTTCATTTTCCATAACTCCGTGTCATGACTGGGTTCCCACGCATTTACGGCAAAATCCGTCAGGTCTTTCACGTGCCATTCACCAAACTGTATGTCTTTGGTATAGTACATGGAAACTTTGCTTCCACGCTCCTGGTCACGGAACAGATAGTACACTTCTCCATTGTCCACCACCATCCGGGGACGGGACATGGGAATCATCTTGGTTCCTCCCCCTTTGAGTGAGAAAGGGGTCTTGCGTTCGGAAACCTGTCGGTTGTGCCAGTTCACGCCATCATGCCAAACGATGCGGTATTGGGGAACATCACTATCGGGATTGCGCCAGTAGGTAGCGATGTACGGATGACCTCCGGCATCCGTACTCATACTGGTCTGGTTTATCAGTTCGGCATTCTGAGGAATACGGCAGGCATATTCGGCATTGCCCAGGCGGATAGGAAGCTCATACTTCTGTCCGTTGGTCTTATACCAGGTTCTACCTCCGTCAAAAGAACGGGCGTAGCATAAGTCATGGTTGGTTTCCACATGCCAGGTTTCACGCCACACCCAAGAAAGATGGATGGTTCCTGATTGGTCCACATACAACTGCCAATAGGCATTCCGCTCGTTTTCTCCATCTACAAGGACATCCTGCACACGCTCCCACTTACGGGATTTCACATCATATCGGTTCATTACCATATTTCCTCTTCCGGAAGCGCCCGAGCGATATACAAAAAGCAAACCGCCATCAGCCAACAAATGAAATTCAGGATAGGTCACATCTTCTTCTTCGTTGCCTATCATCGGCTCTTTATCTCCCAAAACAAGTGTATCGGGGGCAATGCTGCGGCAATAGTTCAGTTTATGTCCGTGGTGGTCAAAAGAAAGATGAAGATAGCCGTCGCCGTCCACCATCATACTGATAATGTTATGTGCATCTTTTACATGTCCTTTGTATTGGGTACGGTGCAAAATCCATTCCCCAGTGCCCAGACGGCGTTTGCCTAACATCAGCCATCCTTCAGCGTCATAATAAGAAATGTATTGTGTGTTTCCATGCGTCACAATGGAGTTATTACGGAATACAGTAGTATTTACCGAAGTACTGCTAAAGCCTTTCCCCACTTCAACCAGACGTTGGGCACGAACAGAAAAAGCCACACAGCATAATGCGATTAGTAGAAATAAGTTCCTCATAGCAATTCTATTGATAACATTGCAAAAGTAACTGATTTCTGTAATAACACGGGATAATAATTCGGCAGGAAGGAGTCAGAAAACGGTCAAAACCGATTATTATATCTATTTTAAAGAAAAATTCAGAGAAATAATAAAGAAGAAAGATTCTATGATTACATTTACCATAGAGGCAGACTATGTGAAGGATCATTCCCCAAAGGATCTTTGCCATTCATGTTTCCATGCAGTATATATAGAAATCCCACCCGGATGAAATGGGCATTTCACCCTGGTGAGAGCGTAGTTCCACCTTTGTGAAATAGCAGTTCCACCCAGGTGGGACAATATACCTATACAGGTGCAAACAGCACATTTAATAGTTACTTTGGACTTTTGACACATTCATCCTCCTACTGTGAATGAAACTGCCAACCGGTTAACTATAATATTTCCTGAAGCTGGCTCAACTTCATACTGTTGGAACCTTTAATCAGAATATAATATCCTTTCGGCTTATATCTTTCCAACGACTCTTTCAATGCAACCACATCTTTAAAATGTTCAAAGGACGGAATCACTTTGCCAAACTCCTCTCCTGCCAAAAGTACCCGGTCAAATTTACATTCATCCAGATAATCCGCAATCTTCTGATGTTCCTCATGACTGGTTTCTCCCAGTTCTTTCATATCACCCAGAATAACCATTTTATGAGCGACATTCATCAACCGGAAATTCTCCAAAGCCGCCATCATACTGGTAGGATTCGCATTGTATGCATCAACTATCAGTTTATTATCCGTGGTTTCTGTCAATTGCGAACGGTTATTATGAGGAACATATGCCTCCAGTGCCTCACAAATCTGCCGGGACGGTACACTGAAGAACCGGCCCACCGTAATGGCGGCCAATGCATTCTTCATGTTATAACTGCCGATAAGGTGGGTATTCACCTCGAACTTCTGTCCCTCGTGTTCCCACTCAAACGAAAGAAACGGAGCACAAGCGCCCAGCTTGCCGCTGATATAAAGTCCCTCTCCTCCTTCCATACCATAACAAATACGGGTAAGGCCCTGAGAGATAGCTGTGAGATACTCATTGTCCTTGTCTATGAAAATAATATGCTTGCCATTGTAACGCAGATGCTCATACAACTCACCTTTAGTCTTGATGACCCCTTCAAAAGACCCGAAGCCTTCCAAATGCGCCTTACCCACATTAGTGATCATACCGTAATCCGGTTCTACAATACGGGTCAGTGCCTTGATTTCACCCGGATGGTTCGCTCCCATCTCGATGACAGCCAGTTCATGCTCGGGAGTCAGCCTCAGCAAAGTCAGAGGAACACCGATATGGTTATTCAAGTTACCCTGTGTATAAAGCACTTCATATCTTTTTTGCAGCACTGAGGCTATCAATTCCTTGGTAGTAGTCTTCCCATTGGTTCCCGTGATGCCGATGATTCGGGTACCCATTTTATGCCGGTGATAATTAGCCAGTTCCTGCAATGCTTTCAAGCAATCGTCTACTAACAAGATACGCGGATGCCCATCGGCGGCATATTCTTTTTCATCTACTACGGCATACTGGCAACCTTTTTCCAGCGCCTGAAGCGCGTATGCATTTCCATTGAATGTTTCCCCTTTCAGAGCTATGAACATAGAGCCCTCAGGGCAGTTACGGCTGTCGGTAGTTACCTTGCCGCATTCCGTAAAACACTTATATAAAGCTGAAATATCCATCTTTCGCTTTGCTTTTAAATTAAGTTGCAACAAAGATAACTGAAAAATAGTTCATGAAATAACAAAAACTCAAGAATTGTGCGTACTTTTGTACGACCTAAATGACAAGCCGTAAACAATGGAAACCAAAACCGTCAAATATATTAATGTTAATGGGAAACTGATGGATCTCTCCCATCCGCAAGTAATGGGAATCCTGAATGTGACACCCGATTCTTTCTATGCCGGCAGCCGGCAGCAAACGGAAAAAGATATTATCAACCGTACCTCCCAAATAATAGAAGAAGGAGCTTCCATCATTGATATAGGTGCCTATTCCTCACGTCCCAATGCCGAGCACATCAGCCCCGAAGAAGAGATGCGCCGTCTGCGTACCGGACTGGAAATCATCAATCGCTATCATCCCGGTTGTGTGGTGTCCGTGGACACTTTCCGTGCGGATGTAGCCCGGATGTGTGTAGAGGAGTACGGAGTGGCAATCATCAATGACATTGCCGCCGGAGAAATGGACCCGCAGATGTTCGACATGATTGCCAGGCTGGGAGTACCTTATATTATTATGCATATGCAAGGCACGCCGCAAAATATGCAAATGAATCCGCATTATGACAATCTGTTGAAAGAAGTCTTTCTCTATTTCTCGGAAAAAGTACAGAAATTACGCGACTTAGGAGTAAAAGATATTATTCTGGATCCTGGTTTCGGTTTCGGAAAAACAGTGGAACATAATTACCAGTTGATGAATCATTTGGAAGAATTCAGCCTGTTCGAACTACCGTTACTGGTCGGCATATCACGTAAATCAATGATTTACAAGCTACTAGGCGGAACCCCTGATGATGCCTTGAACGGAACAACAGTGCTGGATACCATTTCCCTACTAAAAGGAGCGGATATTCTCAGAGTGCACGATGTAAAAGCTGCTGTAGAAACCGTGAAGATAGTACAGAAGATGAAAGACTCCGCTGCCTTTTAATTCTTAATTTTCAATTTTTAATTCTAGAAAGATGTTTATTGATTTTAGTATAAAAGACCTCATCGATATCCTGCTGGTAGCCTATCTGCTTTATCAGACTTACCGTCTGATGAAAGATTCGGGTTCTATCAATATCTTCATCGGTATCCTGGTATTTATAGGTATCTGGCTGATTGTATCTCAGGTTTTGGAAATGAAACTGCTAGGGTCTATCTTCGATAAATTGGTCAGTGTAGGTGTCCTAGCCCTGATTATTCTTTTTCAGGATGATATACGCCGGTTCCTTGTCACACTGGGCTCGCATAAACAGTTGGGACGTTTTTTCCGCTTCCTGACGGGAAACAAGCAGGAAAAGACGGAAAAAGCGGATATTATGCCGATTGTACTTGCCTGTATGAGCATGAGCAAAGGGAAGGTGGGGGCACTGATTGTCATCGAAAAAAGTGTACCTCTGAATGACATCATCCGTACAGGAGAAATTATCAACGCCAATGTGAACCAACGACTGATAGAAAATATTTTCTTCAAAAACAGTCCATTACATGACGGAGCCATGATTATCCGCCATAAACGGATAGAAGCAGCCGGTTGTATTCTCCCGGTATCTCACGATTTGAATATCCCTAAAGAATTGGGATTAAGGCATCGGGCTGCCATGGGCGTATCGCAGGAAACAGATGCATTGGCCATTATCGTTTCAGAAGAAACAGGTGGCATATCCGTGGCTTATAAAGGACAATTCCATCTCAGACTGACTGCCGAAGAGCTGGAACGTATTCTGACAAAAGAAGACTAATAACCTATCCGGATTTTTACTCCACTGATTATCAATCTTAAACATAGAAATTCAACCTAGGCAACCAGTAATAAAGATCAATTCAGCATCAAACTCATATAAGGATGCTCCGCTTCCAGTAACAACCGGGTAAAACCATCCAACGTATAAGTGTGATATTTTTTTTCCGGTACTCTCTCACGAAAGCAGAAACCATCCCGTACCGTATAATAGCCGTTATTCTCCTGAATCGCTTCATCTCCCTCAATATGTATATAAAGTTCGGATGCCGGATACTTATGGGCGAAAACCTTCAACAACTCCTCTGCACGAATAACTCTTGCCATCCCCAAAAACAAAGTATCAGCAGACGACGGAATGAAATAATCCATACGCTGTACCTTATATATATGGGCCGCTTCATACAATAAAGTATCCTGCACCGCATCCGTATCTGCCAGCAATTCCTTTATATATAATGTATCATCCCCCATTACCGTAAATGCCATCCCCACTATTTTATCCGCTTCCCAGGCAACCAGCAATTTGCCATTACCCAGTTTTAAATCGGCCATAATAACCAGAAAATCTTCTTTAGGATGCTGAATGCAACTCCTGCGTCCATGCATACGGGAATCAAAATAATGATAATGTTCCACACCGGGAAATTCGCATACTTCTATCCGGCAACCGGGCGCAGGGCATAATCTGTCTACCCTTACCTGCTCAACCGCATACCCAAAAACTGGAGCATATCCCGACCTGGCATAATAACCGAACAACCATTCCTCTGCAGGAATCAACGAAGCCAGCAAAACTCCATCTTCATACATACACCGATGTGTTTCCTTCAGTAGGCGTTTCATGGCTCCATGCTTCCTGTAATCCGGATGCGTACAAGCACCCGATATATACGAAGTAGAAATCACCTCATCACAAAAAGTCATAGGATAAGGTATCATCTGCAATGCGGAAATAATCTTTCCGTCTTCACGAATCACCCTGTTCACTTCATCCTTATATCTCATCTTGAAATATAAGTCGGTAAACTCATCGCTATCATTGAAGCAGAGTTTCCATAATGTTTTCACTTCATCCTTTGTGGTCATTGAGCTCTGCTATACATTTCTCGAGTAAAATAACGGGCTGATAAGAAAGTTTTGCTTTGCGCAAACCTTCCAGACCAAGGTCTTCCTCGCGGTTTACATATATATATTGTTCGTCGATATGATTTGCATATTCATAGTTAATCATGGCATACGACCCTTCTATTCCCGTATCCGCCTTTTCAACACAAGTATCCCATGTTTCATGATTGATGGGAGCACCGTATGTAAAAGCGGCAATCTTCCCGTTGACATGAAGCACGCCGCCCGTCAAACCCAACGCCTCCATATGGTTCAAGGCATATGTCATGGACTTACGTTCTGCCCCCAATGCCAATTGTTCCTCGCAGTTATTGGCACGACACCATTCCTCTTCCAGCTTCAAACATTCGGGAACCAGATCTGGAGTCAACGGTTTGTATTCATAATCAGGATACTGCTTCTTGAACTTGTTGATATGATTACGTTTGGCTTGAAACTTCTTTCCTTTCAAGGTTGCCAGGTCAGTACGCAAGTAGATATAATCAAAGTAATCCCGGTCTTCTGTAAAAGTGAAACGTCCGGGCATCGCCGCCTCTATGTCCGCTTTCATCCCCACGCATACCCCCAGCATACGCAATTTTGCCCCCATCTCTTCAGCATCCTTTATCAATGCTTCAAGAACTGGTTTCACATCTCCAGTTCCGACGGGCATCATGTAGGCCAATTCTTCTCCCGCATAGAAACGCAGCAACAGGTAATTATCCATCACGGCATATTTAGTCTGGTACAGGAAAATCCAACTACACAGATTGGCAAACGACAAGTCGCAATTACGACGCAAACTGCCTAAGGTAAAGGACTGTATCAAGTCTTTATCCGCTAAAGTTATATCTTTAAATTCTATCATAAAATATGGGTTGCTTGTTTTCTCACCACAAATCACAGAATCTTCATTTCATTCAAAGTGACAATAGTTATCAGACTGCTGTAAGAATGCTCTGTTACTACTAAATGCGGATAGACTTTTTATAAGCAATGCTCACCCCAATGACCATACCTATTGAAAATCAAATCAATCCTCTATAATCTGTGATGATTTTCTATATATAACAAAGATAACAGCTTTTTTGTTAAATCACACCTAATAATCTAAGAATTGTCGGTGTGAAAATCGCTGTCATAATTCCGTTCAAAGTCAATCCCAGACTAGCGTATGCTCCATATTTCCCACTGATTTCCATTGCTGTAGAAGTACCTACCGCATGAGTAGCCGTACCCATAGAAAGACCTTGCGCAATAGGACTCCCCACATGACCTACCCGAAGTACCTTGAAGCCGAACACCGCCCCGAACAGACCGACTACCACCACAACAGCGGCCGTCAAAGACGGAATTCCTCCCGTGGCTTTCGAAACCTCCATAGCGATAGGAGTAGTCACAGATTTAGGAGCCAATGAACAAATAATCTCCGGAGTGGCTCCCAGCAATTTGGCAATGACCACCACGGCCACCAATCCCACCAAACAACCTGCCAACTGTGAAATGACAATAGGAAGCAACTGTTTCTTTATCATCTCCAACTGCAAATAAAGTGGCACGCCCAACGCTACCACCGCTGGTTTCAACCAAAATTCAATCAGGTGACCTCCTTCATTATATGTTTCATAACTGATACCGGTAAATTTCAAAAACAGAATCAACACGGCAATGGTAAGCAGGATCGGGTTTAACACCACCCATCCAGTCTTTTTCTGCAAGACACGTGACAAAAAAAACACCCCGAAGGTGAATGCCAGCAAAAAGAACTTATTTTCTAAATATTCCATTTGATTTTCTAACTAATTGGTGAACCCATCCTGTTACGACCAGTACCAAAACCGTACTGACCACTGTCGCAATTACTATCGGCCAAAACTGTGCTTCAATGACATCAAAATAAAGCATCAGTGCCACACCGGGCGGAACGAAGAAAAAGCCCAGATTAGCAACCAAGAAATCGGACAGCCCCTGCACCCATTGCAGTTTTATCCAACCCAATTTGAGAAAAAGGGTGAGTAACAGCATTCCTATAATACTGGACGGCAGCTTGATACCCGTCAAAAAAACAATCAATTCACCCAAAGCCAAACAGCCAAATAAAATGGCGCACTGACGAATCATACCTTATAAATTTATTAAATACTTATTGAAAACTGCGCAAAGTTAAGGAAACATCCCGTTTGGTGTTCAATAACATACACTTTTAGCATACTTTAAACCAAAAATAATATTGATTTTGCAATGTAGATATTGCAAAATTAGCTAATTTTGCATCGTGAAAAACAACACTCGTCTTTAGAACGTACATAATTAATATATTATCATGGATTTAATTTCTCAAATCGTTGAGCGCGCGAAAGCAAACAAACAGCGCATTGTTCTTCCGGAAGGAACTGAAGAACGTACTTTAAAAGCTGCCAACCAAATATTGACAGACGGTGTTGCCGACCTTATTTTATTGGGAAACCCCGATGAAATCATGAGCCTGGCTAAACAATGGGGGTTAGGGAACATCGGTAAAGCCACTATTATCGATCCCACAGACCACCCGAAAAAAGAAGAGTATGCACAATTGCTGTGCGAACTCCGCAAGAAAAAAGGTATGACCATCGAAGAGGCCCGCAAACTGGTTGTCGATCCGCTGTATCTAGGATGTCTCATTATCAAGGCTGGTGATGCCGACGGACAGTTGGCCGGCGCACGCAACACAACAGGTAACGTACTTCGTCCCGCTTTACAGATTATCAAGACTACTCCGGGTATCACTTGCGTATCCGGTGCCATGCTGTTGCTGACTCATGCTCCCGAATACGGAAATAACGGTGTAATCGTAATGGGTGACGTTGCTGTAACCCCGGTACCGGATGCCAACCAACTGGCTCAAATTGCAGTTTGTACCGCTCAGACCGCCAAGGCTGTTGCCGGAATTGATCCTCGCGTAGCTATGTTAAGTTTTTCAACCAAGGGTTCTGCCAAACATGAAGTGGTAGATAAAGTGGTGGAAGCTTTGGCAATCGCTAAGGAAATGGCTCCCGATTTGAAGATTGACGGTGAACTGCAAGCTGATGCAGCTTTGGTTCCGCACATCGGTGCAAGCAAAGCCCCGGGATCAGAAATTGCAGGTAAGGCAAACGTACTGGTTGTTCCTTGTCTGGAAGTAGGTAATATTTCTTATAAATTAGTAGAACGTCTGGGACACGCTACCGCTATCGGCCCGATCCTGCAAGGTATCGCTCGTCCGGTGAATGACCTGTCACGCGGTTGCTCTATCGACGATGTTTATAAGATGATTGCCATTACTGCCAATCAAGCAATTGCCGCTAAAGAAAACAAATAATCATTCTCCAAAAAACAACAACATCATGAAAATATTAGTGCTCAATTGCGGTAGTTCTTCTATTAAATATAAATTATTTGATATGACTACCAAAGAAGTCCTGGCACAGGGCGGTATAGAAAAAATCGGCTTGGTAGGCTCTTTCCTGAAACTGACTTTGCCCAACGGTGAAAAGAAAATATTAGAAAAAGACATCCCAGAACATACCGCAGGTATCGAGTTCATTCTGAATACATTGGTGAGCCCAGAATATGGCGCAATCAAGTCATTGGATGAAATCAACGCAGTAGGTCACCGTATGGTACATGGCGGAGAACGTTTCAGCGAATCCGTATTGCTGAATAAAGAAGTACTGGATGCTTTTATCGCTTGCAACGATTTAGCCCCGCTTCATAACCCGGCTAACCTGAAAGGTGTGAATGCTGTTTCTGCCATTCTGCCCAACGTTCCCCAAGTAGGTGTATTTGATACGGCATTCCATCAAACAATGCCCGACTATGCATATATGTATGCCATTCCATACGAACTATATGAAAAATACGGTGTGCGCCGTTATGGCTTCCATGGAACTTCTCATCGCTATGTTTCACAACGTGTATGCGAATTCCTTGGCGTTGATCCGAAAGGAAAGAAAATTATCACTTGCCACATCGGTAACGGTGGTTCCATTTCAGCTATCAAAGATGGTAAATGTATAGACACCAGTATGGGGCTGACCCCATTGGAAGGTCTTGTAATGGGAACTCGTAGTGGTGACATCGATGCAGGCGCCGTTACTTTCATCATGGAAAAAGAAGGATTAAATGCAACCGGCGTATCCAACTTACTAAACAAGAAAAGTGGTGTATTAGGCGTTTCAGGTGTATCCAGCGATATGCGCGAACTGGAAGCCGCTGTTGCCGCCGGAAATCCGAAAGCTATTTTGGCTGAAAAGATGTATTTCTACCGCATCAAGAAATATATTGGTGCATATGCTGCCGCTCTAGGTGGTGTAGACATCATCCTGTTCACTGGCGGTGTAGGTGAAAATCAAGCCAATTGCCGTTCTGAAGTTTGTGAAGGTTTGGAATTCATGGGTGTGAAGATTGACCTTGAAAAGAACAAGGTTCGTGGAGAAGAAGCTATTATTTCTGCCGATGACTCCAAAGTGACAGTAGCTGTTATCCCAACTGATGAAGAGCTGATGATTGCCAGCGATACTCTGGCTATTCTGAATAAGTAATTTTATTGTTTGGTTAAATATATAAATTATAAAAGGCTGCTACGCGTGATGCATAGTAGCCTTTTTTAGGAATATTGACTTTCTCCCTCAACATACTGCTCAAGGAACATATTTTCACCATCAAATACAGCATACGAAAAATCTTGTATCCAGTCACCAAGAATCAACATACGTGAAGTACGGCTCAGCATCAAGTCTAGCATAATGTGGCGATGACCATAAATAAAATAATTGATATCCGGATGGTCTTTAAGGTAATTTTTAGTAAACAAGACCAACGGTTCCTTATCCTCTCCCATATACTCGGGTTCCTTACCGCCTTCACGCTTCAGACGGCTATGCTTGGCCCATTCCAAGCCAAGTTCTATGCTCCAACGGGGATGTATGGTAGAAAACAGCGTTTGTAAAGTGGTACTATGAAACATGGAACGCAACAATTTGAACTTGGCATCTTTATCTCCCAATCCGTCCCCATGCGCCAAGAAAAACTCCTTCCCATAAATCTCACAGGTCAACGGCTGACGATGAATAGTTACCCCGCACTCTTTTTCCAAATAATCACCACACCAGATGTCATGATTACCGATAAAGAAATGCACCTCCACTCCCAAATCGGTCAACTCGGAAATCTTCCCCAAGAAACGAGTATAGCCTTTCGGCACTACCAGTTTGAACTCGTACCAAAAGTCGAATATATCTCCTAACAGGTACACTGCTGCAGCATTATGTTTTATACTATCCAGAAAATTCACCAAACGGCGCTCCTGTGTCCGCCCGTGTGCTATGGCACGAGAACCTAAATGTGCATCGGAAAGGAAATATACGTTCTTCATAATCTTACTAAATTAAATACCTCATAAATTAAAAATCCGAGAATAGAGAATTAAAAAAACAACACCTTGTCCAATAACTTAGACATATTGGCAATTCTTATTTTCCAATTTTAATTCTCAACTTTCAATTTATTAGAGGAAACCCAATTCCAATTTAGCTTCTTCACTCATCATATCTTTATCCCATTCGGGTTCAAAAACCAAGTTCACGACCGATGAAGTAACTCCTTCCACAGAGTCGACTTTCTGACGGACATCCTCCATAATAAAATCAGCAGCAGGACAATTGGGGGCAGTCAATGTCATATCTAACACTACTTCTCCATCATCTTGCAAATCAATCTTATATATCAAGCCTAAATCGTATATATTCACCGGAATCTCGGGATCATATACGGTTTTCAACATGGCTATAATCTTCTCTTCTGTTTTTAAACGGGTATCTGCATCCATATCTCTCGTTGTTTTAATTGCAAATTTAATGATTTTCTATATTTTTCCTTCATCAGCATAGCTATAAAATTTGCCATCCGTTAAAATAACATGATCTATCAGTCTTATGTTCATTACTTTTGCCGCCTTGTCAAGATGTTCCGTCAACCGATCATCCTCTGTACTAGGTCGCATACTGCCGGAAGGATGGTTGTGACAAAGTGCCATGGCAACGGCCCGTTTCAATAATGCTTCCCTCAATACACAACGGACATCTACCGCTGTAGAGACCAGGCCTCCGGAACTTATCTTTATACGGTCAATTACTTTGGAAGCTTGATTCAACAACAAGACCCAGCATTCCTCTGTAGGCAAATCACACATCAACGGATAAAAATATTGATAAACATCACGGGAGCTGAGAATGACCTTACGTTCTTTTCCTTCTTCCTCCTTTCGGCGCTTTCCCAATTCGGAAGCCGCCAAAATGGTGATAGCTTTGGCAGGACCTATTCCTTTATAGTGACACAGTTCATCTACGGTAGTTTTGCCCAATTCATTCAAACTATTATGATAATCACTCAACACTTTACGCATTAACTCCACAGCAGAATCCTCCGTATTTCCCGAACCTATCAGAATAGCAAGCAACTCAGCATCCGAAAGTGTCCCCACTCCATGCAACATCATCTTTTCACGAGGACGATCTTCTTCCGCCCATTGGTTTATGGTTAGTTTTTCTGCCATCTTTCTTTATTTTTCCCCGCCATAAAGACGTATAAAAAGTCCATCACTTTTAATACCTCTTCATGGTAAAATTCTATTTATAAAAATTCTTCTCAAATGCGGCAAATTCGTTTTTCCCCAACACACAGCGTTTCCACCAGGCCCGCAGGAAACCAGTTCCATAGCCAATCAACTGAATAAAAGAAGCAAGGATGGATAATAATCCTATTTTGAAACTTTTATTTCGCAATGTGGAGTCTACACAAATGATAAGAGCAAAAAGCAGCAGCAAAGACAAACTCCAGCTACAAACCAACGAACATAACAACAGGAATACAATTCCTATAGTAAAAAGTGCCGGTAACAAATGTACAACTTTCAATGATTCAGGATACTTTTTATACAGATTGATACGGGCAATACCCGAATTATGCACTTGCTTGAAAAACTTCTTCAAATCGGTACGACGCTTGTGCCACACCCATGCTTCAGGGAACAACCGACAAGCATATCCCCCTTGAAAGATACGGATACTGAAATCAATATCTTCTCCAAAACGCATCTTAGAAAATCCTCCCAACGCTTTATATACCTCAGCCCGTACCCCCATATTAAAACTACGGGGATAGAATTTATCCATTTTTTTCTTCCCTCCACGGATACCTCCGGTAGTAAAAAACGAAGTCATGGCATAATTTATTGCTTTCTGTATATTGGTAAACGAATCATGAGCACGGTCAGGACCACCAAAAGCATCTGCCTTCTGCCGTTGAAGCTCTGACTCGACAGCCGCCAAATACCCTTCAGGCAAAATGCAATCAGAATCCAATATGATAAGATATTCTCCATGCCCCCGTTCCGCTCCATAATTGCGGGTCTGCCCGGGACCGGAATTGGATTTGAAATAATAACATATATCCAACCGGTCAGCGTAATTATCTACCACTTCCTTGCACGGAACAGATGAACCATCCTCCACTATCAGGACTTCAAAATTCTTATTTGTCTGCCTTGTAAGACTGTTCAATAACTCATCCACCTCTTCAGGACGATTATAAACCGGTATAATAAAAGAATATCTCATTGCTTTATTTTGATTTTATCCATCACAGAGAAGTACAAAGAAACATAAAAAAGGCGGAGCTTGCAACAAGTTCCGCCTTTTTATATGCATATATAAATAGATTATGCTTTCACACGGCCTACATATGAACCGTCACGAGTATCAATTTCAATTGTTTCACCTTCATTAATGAATAAAGGAACACGCACGGTAGCACCCGATTCCACTGTAGCAGGTTTCAACGTATTGGTAGCCGTATCCCCTTTCAGACCCGGTTCGGTATAAGTAATTTTCATCTGCACTTTTACCGGAACATCAGCAAACAATACTGTTTCTGTAGAAGCATCAGAAACCACATCCACCACCATTCCTTCCAACAGGAAGTCTACTCCGTTAATCAAGTCATGAGCAATAGGAATTTGGTCGAATGTTTCCTGATTCATAAAAATATAGTCTGCACCTTCCATATACAAATATTGGTGTGGACGACGTTCCACACGTACATCTTCCAATTTTTCACCGATGTTGAAACGACGTTCCAAAACGTAACCATTAACCACATCTTTCAATTTAGTACGCATGAATGTGTTACCTTTTCCCGGTTTTACATGCAGGAAGTCAATACAGAAATACAATTTGCCGTCCATACGGATAGCTGTTCCGATTTTAATGTCTTGAGCATTAATCATACTTTTCTTCGCTTATATTTGATTATTATTTCAGATTATATTCACTTATAGCTGTGATTTCGAGTGCAAAAGTAATGTAAATCAAGAAAAAACGCAAAAAGAAATCACTAAAAATGAGTTATCTCTTTGTTTATTTCAAAAAAGTCACTAATTTTGCAGCCCGTTACTCATGGTGAATAATAACATAAAATAAGTATATACAATGAAAAGAACGTTCCAACCCTCTAACAGAAAGAGAAAAAACAAACATGGATTCCGTGAAAGAATGGCAACTGCTAACGGTCGTCGCGTATTAGCCAGCCGTCGTGCAAAAGGTCGTAAGAAATTAACTGTATCTGATGAATACAACGGAAAATAATTCATCTGACCGGAAAAAATAAAAGGAGTGAAGTCGTAGAGACTTTGCTCCTTTTATTTTTCCAACTAAGCCGAACAGCCATGAAAAAGTAACTTAACTTAAATGATCAAATAAGTCAACTGAAACGACCAGGTAAGTTGACTTGCTTGTTCCATACAGTCGGCTTACTGAAAACAGTCTATTTATTTCTCCTTTCTCTCGCCCACTCCATCACATTAGCCGGAGCGCGTTCCGCCAGATATTCCTTCTTCATAAAATCCATATAGGGTGCTACGTGGTCAAAGAATTGATAATATCCCTTACACAAGTAATTCAATCCCGGTTCACCGTCTTTACTTAACATAAAACGATTCTTCGGACATTCCCCATGACAGGCAAACTCATAAGAACAGTTCAGGCACTGCTGTGGCAGACTATTGTGCTTCATCACACCAAAAGTTTCCTGTTCTTTACCATACATCATCTCCACCAAAGTCTTCTGATAAATATTTCCCAATTTATACTCAGGAAAGACAAAATGATCGCAAGCATACACATCACCGTTGAATTCCATCACGGCTGTATGTCCACAATATTTAGCTAATGAACAAACGCCTGGCTGCTGTCCCACCCAATTGGCCAGCGTAGAATCAAACAACTGAATATAGTAATTGCCCACGTCATTCAGTACCCATTCGTCGAAAATAGTACAAAGGAAATTCCCCCACTGCTCGGGAGTAATGGAGAAAGGAGCCAGTTCACCGTCTTTTTGCTTTAATGAAGAAAGCCGAAGACCGTCCGCACGGCTAGACAGTCGCTCGACAATAGGAGTAAACTGTATATAATGACAATCAAGTTCGTCACGAAAGAAACGATAGAAGTCCAACGGATAATCTGCATTATAGTCATTGACCACTGCCATGGCATTCCATTCCACTCCATGCTTTTTCAACAGGTTAATCCCTTTCATTACCTTATAGAAAGAAGGTTGTCCCATCTTGTTCTTCCGGTATTCATCGTGAAATTCCTGAGGACCGTCTATAGAAATGCCTACCAAAAAATTATTCTCACGGAAGAATTCACACCATTCATCTGTCAGCAATGTGCCATTTGTCTGAATGCAATTATCAATGGTTCTACCACCTGCATATTTTTTCTGAAGTTCCAAGGCTTTCTTATAAAAAACTAAAGGACGCATCAAAGTTTCTCCCCCATGCCAGGTAAACAAAACTTGCGGCATGGTTTGCGACTGAATATATTCTTTAATAAATTTCTCCAGTAATTCATCGCTCATCACATGACGCGGCTGTTCCTCATATAACTTGGATTTTTCCAAATAGTAACAATAATCACAGGCCAGATTACAAACCGCACCTACAGGTTTGGTCATTATATATAGCGGCTTTGCAAAAGGAGTTATGGTTGCTTCTTTCATTTGTTTTTCATTTAATTCCTAGTATAAAGAATACAAAGATAAAGCTATTTTTCAATATTCGTTCTTACAGTAACAGGTTTATGCTACCCTCTACCCCCAAAAGGACATTCTTCTTGCCACCCAATCTGTTTCAAATATAAGAGTTCCACCTTGCTTCAAACTCTTGAAACAAAATGAAACTCTGACCCTCTATTTAAAATATCACTTGAAAACGTGTCTGAAACGCACTTAATGACTGATTTTCAAATCCCACTCTATCCGTTATCTTAGTATAAGAGTACCGGAATCTCCATATCATATACTTATTGATATAATAATTGACAGTAAAAGAGACATCGTTCAAACGCCCGCCATAAATATGGGACCGGGTATCCGACATATCAGTATAGTTATATCCGAATACGCATTCCAACGAACCAGAGTCCGGAGTGGCAATACCACAATCCGTATGTGAATATCTATAATTACCACCTATCAGCAAACCTCTCAGTATTCCATACATACCACTCGCTTTATAATTCTTAAAATCCTTTTCCCGGTTCACTTGAAGATAATAATATTGTGCTTCCAATGCCACAGGACCATATCCTGCTATCATCTCCGGTGTAAATTTTATCAAGTTCTTTGCATCCGGAATCAAGGCATTCACAGCTCTGACTTTTGCAATACGCGTCGGGAAATTAGCCCCCAAGTCAAAGCTAGTATGGTTAAGTGTAGGTTCGCTATTGTATCTAGGTGTTTCGTAAGCACCGGAAATACCCAACTGAAACAATCTCCCTGTATCATGTAAAGGACGATAGACCAGGCGGCTCATAGCACCATAACCCATTTTACCCAATTCATTGGATTTCTTCTTAAGAGCCTCGCTCTCCACATGAACACTAGCTGTACCGAAAAAATCATTTTTGTCATACACAAACATAGCCCCCATCAGCCGGCTGTTGAAAAAAGCCTCATTACTTGCCGGCTCCTCCATGGTTACTTTCATAGACGAACTAGTAGAACTTTGAAGCCCGAACTGATGTACAAAATTCCCTACACGTAATAACGCATGTGAGGAAAATTGTCTTTCTACAAATATGTCTTTTAAACTGACCTTTCCATACGCATAGCCTATATCCACTTTCGCTTTATATTTTCCATAGGTTGCTTTTACACCTATCCGGGCATCAGGAATCGCTACACCATCTACAAAGTTTTTATTATCTGAATGAAACAAGCCTCCATCCATCAAGATTCGTCCTGTAGGACGTATTTTCAAAACTGATTGTTCCTGTGCATTTACCTGTACGGAGAGCAATATCAGGAGAAAAACTCCTAATGATATAAGATTTTTCATAATATACAGTTTTAATGGTAACCATCCAAGTATCCTGTCAGTCTGTCTCTGATTTTTATCATACTGAGGGCAGTGAAGAATCTGTAAGACCACACAATGAAAGCAATCAGTCAGACTCCTCCTCCCATCAGCATCCGATCAATAGTCATGCTTTTAGGCTCAGCAAATACTCTTGTCCGGTTCATCTAAGAAAAACATTACATTAAATAGTTACGGTTTATGGTTAAGTTATAGGGAATTATTTTTTGGAAACAGACTGAATGAGTCCTGCTTTTTGCAGCTTGGAGAACTCATCTTTCGCCTTATTAAGCTGTTTCACAAAAGCATCGTTGGCATGGAGACGGGCAACAACAGCACTCGCCACAATTCGGGCAGCATCTACATCACTTTGGAAATGATACCCACAAATAACACGACTCTGTCCCATTTCAAATCCTCTTTTCAGAATCTCATTCTGCCTGTCAGGATTGATTTCTGCCAAAACAAGGGCAGTAGCCCATCCTATGGCTGTATGTCCCGAAGGATAGGAACCGTTCGTTGAAAGTTCTTCCTGCTGTTCGGGATTACAAGTCATTTCATTGAAAAAACTAAAAGGACGTACACGCATATAATACTCTTTAGCATGACGGGTAGCCAAATCTCCGGCATCCTCTCTCATATTAATAATGAGCCTATACAGTTCCGGCGTTTTATCCCTCGTTATTTCAATACCAAAAGCCTCCGAAAAGGCAAAGGGAACGCCATCACCATTTACACGGGCATCACTGACAGCTTGTTCACCCCTAGGAGTATCCCTTTGCAATTTCCCCCAGTCGTAACGGGCTTTGTCATACAAGAACAAAATACTTCCTGCTTCAGGAGGAGGAGGCAGTAACTCCAGACTATTGGCAACCTCCGATTCTTCCAAATAATAAAGTTCGGGATTGGTTCTTCTATCCTTTATTTTTTTCTCTTGTGCAAAGATGTTTAATGAAATGGCACAAAACACTAGAAGTAAGGCAAACTTTGTTTTCATGATAAAAGTTTAGTTTAAACGGTTAATTAATAAAATTCAATTGGTTTTTCGAAAAACATTTTAATCATCTACGGAACGTACGACAAACAATCAGAGTGTCCGCATCTGACGGAAACAAAAGTAGTGTTTGAAATTATCCCGAAAATACCTTTTTAATCCCGTTTCCTCCTTTTATATGACCAAAACATCCTAGAAGAGAAAAGGAGAAAAAAAGGAGAGCCGGAAGTGTTTCAGCACTTCCGGCAAAAAAGCCATTCCTCATAACAAAACAGATACACGAAGCCGGCTCTACGAAATACAATAAATTGAGATAACTCTAAAGATGAACTT
Organism: uncultured Phocaeicola sp.; assembly: GCA_948566455.1. Taxonomy (GTDB): domain Bacteria; phylum Bacteroidota; class Bacteroidia; order Bacteroidales; family Bacteroidaceae; genus Phocaeicola. Next base: position 29,824 of record CAOYQO010000009.1, on the reverse strand, counting down.
ATTTTCTTCTTGAATTGATACGGTCATAAAGCAGATTGATGACTTTACAATCAAACTCCCCATCAGGATAAAGTTGTTCTATTTCTTTCCTTACATTATACTTATGTCTTGTTACCGTTGCCTGATCCACATCCAGCACTCTTGAAATAATAGCAGCATCAATATCTTCTATCATCAGAAGTATCGTTATAAAATACCTTTCTTTTCCCCTTCGTTTCATAAAGGATAATTTACCCAATTCAGGATATTTGTCAGCAAAATCCAAACACACCTGTTTCAGTTCTTGACGCATATCATCCTCTCCCTCTGTTTTTCTGTATCCCAAGGCATCAAACAGGGTCTTGACTTTTTTGTCAACCTTATGAACGTCCATTTCCAGTTCCTCCCAATTCATCCCGACATCATCCGGATTTATCCCTTTTTTATCCATCAGCGCTTTCCGAGTTCCTTTTTTCCGTCTTTTCAAAAGGAAAAGAGCAAGAAAAGCCGATAGCAGCACCGCTATTGACAGGATGATATACAGCGCATAGGACATCTCTTCTTTTTCTATCGAGATAGGAAGCAAGCCTGATTTACCATCAAAAAGGAATAATCCTGACTTACATCCCAAAACCGCTTTCCGTCCATTGACGGCAATACAAGACTTGCTAAAAGCCAAATCGCAGAATAATGGTTCTGGGACACCGGCATCATCCAATCCCTTAAAACTCATACCATAATAATAGAGTATGAAAAAGCCCTCATTAGGATTCTTTTCAAGAGCTCCCGATATTGATTTCACATGTTTCATTGGCAACAAGGTCGCATTTTCTTCATTAACGATTCCCAACGAGGTATTCAAATATTTATTTCTACCATTCATTATCACACCATAAACACTCTCATACCCTGATAAATCACGTATCTGCCAGAAAGATTCCTGCGGCCTGTTTAAAGGTCTTCCATACAATCCTTTGTTCAAGGTCGTTACATAAATACTATCCTCATTCTCACAAATTCCGGTAATATAAGCGTCGATAGTATCTTTCACCCCTTTATCTGACACAACCGGAATAGGAGTTACAATATGGTCCTGCTGTTCATCTATAATACCTAAATATTCCCTAGTACCCACATAAAGACAATGTTCCGCGGTGGAATAATAAAGAGAAGTGATATTATTCTGCCCTTTCGTGTTACTGAACTGCAAAAGACACTCCGCTCTATTGCCTTTAATCTTATAAAGTTTCTTACGCGTAGCAAGAAAGAAAGTATTAGGACTGGTTTCCAAAAATTTTATAATATCATTACCCACAATATCCAAGCCTTCAATCTTTCCTAAAGACTTTGATTTGAATTCCGGATGATTATAGACAAACTTATACAGATGTAAACGAAGATCATCGGTAATAAAGAAAATGGAGTCTCCCGTCCTTTTATCACTAACCGCCAATACATTATTGTCTAAATCTGCCGAGTTCTGTCGCAAGGCAAAAGAAAGCATAGCCTCTCTGCATGCCAGATGCAGAAAATCTTTCCCCATAAAGCCTATCTGCCTGGCGATAGTACTGATACCATTCGGCAAATCATATTCTAAAGTGCAACCGTCTTTGACATAAAGTATAGAATTAGCACTGATAAACCATTCATCCTTGTCGGGTCCTTGAGCATACAAGTAGCACCGTCCTTTGCGTACAAGCGTCTTTTTTCCATCGGGAGATATCTTAAAAACCGAATTTTCCAACAAAGCATATACTGTATCATTATAAACACTGACATTGGTAACCAGAGAATCTATAACAGGTCGTTTAAAGTCCTTTTCAAGATTACGGACAACAAACAACCCCTGTTCACTAGCCACATATAGTTTTTTTTCCTTTATCACAACCTTATTCACCCCACAGTTTTTACTACATTTCCCTAGTTGAATGGGAGTGAGTTCATGAGATGTGGAACCATCTTTCAAATTCAATCTAAACAGTCCATTACTAGTCCCCACATACAAACACTGTTTGTCATCATCCAGAGCCATACTATATACCGAATAATTCATCCTCTTATTTTTTATGTAGTAAGTCTGGGTCTGCCGAGAGGATTTAGCCAATAGTTTCAAACCGGCATCTCTTGTTCCCACAAACAGAGAATCTTCACTATATTCCAATATATCATATATACGCCGGTTGCTATTAATGGAATAGGTCTGGCAATTATTGTTCACTTTTTCTATGATACAACCGTCTTCCTGACCAATATAAAGTTTATCCGCATCTGCTGTCGAACGGCTGATACATGATATAGGAGCGTCAAATGTATTGATATTGCAAGTGAGCTTTATAGGTTTCGGAACAAGCGCATCCTTGCAGCCTGTCAAACAGAACAAGGCTAATATAAAAAGAAAGTACAAGCTTTTTTTCATATTTTACTCATTTAAGTGATATCGATTAAACAAAGGCTTTCTACAATTAATCAAAAAATTGAATATCTGTTATGCTTATGCAAATATAATACGTTTTCTCAAAATCCGGAAAGCTCTTAACAGATTATTAGCTAATTCCTTAATATGCCCTCCATATACAAAAGAAGTTACGTCAAAACCCAGATGATTCTCTCACCCGACTTTTGACATAACTTCTCCTAAAATAAAAAAATATATTAACCTGATTTATTTCAACAATACTCCTATCTCACCGACAGCAGTTACTGCTTTGTTATTTATTTCGGTAACAGGCTCCAGTTTAAAATAACGGGCTGGATAAGTCTTTCCGAAACGTACAAAATAAGGAACAGGATTATGCATGATATTACTGAATTCACCTGTAGCGTCACACTTCATCCAATCCTTACCATCCCGGCTGACATAAAAGTTGTATTTATAGATAGTGCCAGTCAGATCCTCCTCCTGTGCAGGAGCATAACTGAAACCGGCTATTTCCACTTCTTTACCCATATCAACCACCAAGGGAGTTAAAGTTTCGGTTTTCCAAACAGTTTCCTGTTTTCCATCGATGGCTGCGGCTGCATCCATGCCCACTGTTTTCCAACCATCCACCGGGACATCACTCAAGGTTACTTTCATCGTTTTATCAACCAATGGTTCAGCATAATACAAGCCTATGTTACTGATATTGACGGTTCCACGAGCACCCGTAATTGTCACTCTAACCTTTTCGGCATGACTATCCGAGAAAGGCAACAACCGTTTATATCCCACCGTAGTTCCCTCACCCACATGATGCCATGCGCCATTGGCGAACACTTCTACTGTAAAACCTTCCACACGCTGGCCTTTTGTAATATCCTCCTGAATTAAGAAAGTATTAACAAGTGTATTCTTCCTCACCTTATATTCTTTCGTATCTCCTACTTTGGCTGTCCATATCCTATTTCCCTTCTCAACTTTATTATCGGCAAAGGTCTTTTTTATATATTCCGTCAACTCCTTGATACGTTTCACATCATTCTCGTGCATCAAACCACGTTTATCGGGTGGAATATTCAGCAACAAAACAGAGTTACAACCCACAGAACGATAATAAATATTCACCAAGTTGGCAAGTGAACGAACTTGATTATCCTGTTCGGCATGATAGAACCATCCCGGACGGATAGAAACATCAACTTCAGAAGGATACCAGAACAAATCCGATGCTTTAGATACCAATTCACGGCTTCCCAAATCCTTGGACATAGCATTTATGCCCAATCTCTTATAGACTTCATCAGAACCCGGATAAGAATTAGGCATCAAAGCCGTTGCACTCCATTCCGTGGTACGTCCCAATCCACCTTCATTACCTACCCAACGCACATCATCGCCCATGATAGCGGTAACTGCCTTAGGTTGAAGACGACGGATAGTCTTCAAAATAGCGTCCCAATCATATTCCTGCTTCTTTCCGTTAGGTCCTTCGCCGTTAGCTCCATCAAACCATACCTCATGCACTTCTCCGTAATTGGTAAGCAGTTCAGTCAGCTGTTCGATGAAAAACTTATTATAAGCTTCTCCTTGTCCGTAACATTCCGCATTACGATCCCAAGGAGAAAGATAGACTCCGAATTTCAATCCATACTTGTCACAAGCTTTGCGGAGTTCCTGTACCACATCCCCTTTTCCGTTTTTCCATGGAGAAGAAGCAACAGAATGCTTGGTTGTCCGGGTAGGCCACAAACAGAAACCATCATGATGCTTGGCAGTAATGATAGCCATTTTGAAGCCACCTTCCTTCAGAGCTCTTACCCATTGTTCACAATCCAATTCGGTAGGATTGAAAATGGCCGGATCTTCTTTACCATCTCCCCATTCACGGCCTGTAAAGGTATTAATACCAAAATGAAGGAAACAAGTGAATTCCATTTGTTGCCATGCCAACTGTTGCGGTGTAGGCACCAAACGGGAAGCCATATCTATCTTCTGTTCCGTAGTCGCTCCTGCCGGAAAAGCTACGTGTTTCTCATAATACTCCTGTGCCTGAGTTCCCAGAAAAGCACAAAGTAAGGCTGCGGTTAGAATCGTTTTTCTCATTTTCCTTTATTACTAGGTTATTTTAATGGACGAATCATAAACTCAAACGTATGCTTCTCCACCGGAACACGATATGGCGGCAATACCCCCGGACCACAAGTCGCAGTACCTACCCCCGACTGTTCCGCATCTAAGTGAACATTTATAATCCCTGTTCTCTCAAGTTTATTAATATGAGTAGCTTTATCTACATTAGAATCCGTAAATGGAATAACACTGAACTGAAACACTTTATCCGAACGGAAAGACAAACCTTCTCCTGCCTCATCCGCCAATTCCATCCAACGCACATCCGTACGGTTTCCTGTAGCCTGGGGCTTCACATAATAATGGAACATACGTTCTGCATCTGTATGGTAAATTCCAATACATCCAGACTGATTACGGTCTATATAAGTTTCATGTTCACCACGTCCCAAATAAGAAACCTTGTTATAGGCATACGGCATTTCAAATGCCAGGCCCACTCTAGCCAATGAAGTAACAGCAGAAGTATCCGGCAGGAAAGTTGTCTTTACTTTTAATGCACCATTGCTCTGCAAAGTATATACAAAGGTAGCCATTCCCAACTTTACGCCTTTAGCATTCCATAATTCTACTTCCGCTTTACCACCTGTTTCAGATGCTTTGACAAAAGTAGCTTTTTGAATCATATTATCCAAACCTTCTTTCCTCCAAACTTTGGCTCCTCCTGTTTTTTCCCTGCTGTCATTGTCCGTTACAGGACGATAAAGGCTGAGAACTACAGGAGATGAAAGCATCTCTTTACCTTTATATATATAAGAGCGTAAAGCGCCGGTTGCAGGATCAATATCTATCTTCACCTTATCAGCCAATTTGATTTCCGGCGCACGATACCCTTTGTTGGCAGACAGTACAAACTGGTCATAGGCCACTTCGTCATGAGTTCCAATAAAGGGAGTTTCCTTATCAGGCGTCCAAGACAGATTCAAATAAGCCTCACGAATCGTAGAAGGCAACTTTACAGCACCCAAAGAGAATGTTACAACCTCATGAGGGGCACAGTCTGCTTTTCGAGTTCCTTCTGCTATCACTTTCCCATCATCCCCCATGACCTGCCAGTGCAACGTATAGGCATTCAAATTGGTAAAGTCATACCAGTTCTTGACTTCCACTGTCAGCTTCTTAGGATCGGTCAGTGCCGATTTGATATATTGATACTCTTTCTTCACTTCAATGAGATGCGGATGCGGTTCGCGGGCTGCATTGACCAACCCGTTACAACAGAAATTGCCAAAGCTGGGCACATCCTTCGGACCATAATCCCCACCATAACTCCAATACCATTTACCATCCTTATCTATCTCGCGGAAAGATTGATCCACCCAATCCCAGATACAACCTCCCTGAACAATCGGTTCGGTTTCGAATACATGCATATATTCCTTTAATCCTCCGCCACTATTACCCATAGTATGCAGATACTCTGTCATGATGAAAGGACGATAGACTTTAGGTTCTGTCTGGCGGGCATAGGCCATGAGTTCTTCCACGCTGCGATACATACGGCAATAGATATCGGTATTATAATTCTGTTCGGCCCGTTCATATTGTACAGGACGACTTTTCTCCACTGACTTCATCCAGTCATATGTACGTTCGAAGTTAATACCGTTTCCGGCTTCATTCCCCAATGACCAGATGACGATAGCCGGATGATTCTTGGAACGCTCATACATACGTTGGGTACGATCCATGTGGGCAGGCAACCAAGTGGAATCTTTGGCCAATGAAGCAGGTCCATACCCCATGCCATGTGATTCAATATTAGCTTCATCTATCATATAAAGTCCATAACGATCACAAAGCTGATACCAATAAGGATGGGTAGGATAGTGCGAATTGCGGACCGTATTGATATTATGCTGTTTCATCAATTTGATATCTTTTTCCATCAGTTCCTTGCTTACAGTCCGTCCTAATTGGGAATGTTCATGACGGTTCGTTCCCTTTACCAAGACCGGCACACCATTGATGCAAAAACGTCCGTCCTTAATTTCCGAAGTGCGGAAACCTACTTCACATCCGGTAAGTTCCGTTACTTTACCTGTTACATCTTTCAATTCCAGGATCAGCGTATAAAGATTCGGATGCTCAGCACTCCAGACTTCCACATCCGGCAAACTTTGTTCATCCAACTTCAAGAAATGGCTCAATCCCTTCGATTTGATAGGATATTCACCTTGCAGAACCGCCTTACCGGTTTTATCTTCCAGTCGGTAAGCAAAGGTAGTCATGGAAGTAGAAGGTCCTTCAATGGTAGCTTCCAAACCGAAAATACCTTCTTTATATTGTTGTTTGTCTAGAGAAGAGGTTACTTTGTAATCGGCTATATACTGTTTAGGAGTGCTGTAAAGATACACATCACGTTCAATACCACTCAACCGCCACATATCCTGGCACTCCAAATACGAACCGGCACTCCAACGGTAAACCTCCAATGCCACCGTATTCTCACCTTTCTTCAATTTATCAGTGATATCCCATTCGGCCGGTGTCTTTGAACCTTGATTATAGCCCAACAGATGTCCGTTCACCCAAATATAGTAAAAAGAAATCACTCCTTCACAACAGATAACCACACGGCGGTCTTCCCAATCGGCAGGAATTGTAAAGGTACGTCTGTAGGAACCGACTTCATTCTCTTTATATGGAACTAAAGGCGGATTCTTTTTAAAATGGAACAGTTTGTCATCGAACTCATAGGTTTCGTTTACATAAATAGCTGTTCCATATCCTTGACGTTCCCAATTGCCGGGAACCTGAATATCCGCCCATCCTCCTGTATAAAACTCCGGTTTATAAAAATCCTTCGGACGGTTATCGGGATTCTTTACCCAATGGAATTTCCAACTACCGTTCAGACTCATGTAATAAGGAGAAGATTCATAATCTCCGTTACGGATATCAGATACGGTTTGATAAGGCCACACATAAGTATGAGGGGCCAGTTTGTTCAGTCCGACAGCATATTGGCTCTGCCATTCGGGTTGTTGTTGCGCCATTATTGGAAATATAACCAGAGCAGCCAAAAAATATAATAATGTATTTCTCATATATCTATTTATTCTATCATTACCTCATCAAAATAAATCCTTGCCTCTTGTCCGGGGCGTACATGGGTTGCAGGACACTCTCCGGCTCCTTTAGCAATAATCCGCACATAACGGCCAATTTCCTTATTCAAATCAAGTACCACATCCTCTTTGAAAGTCCCTTCACGGAAAATCTCTCCATCCGTGAACTGTTTACCGGATACTTTACGATAATCCCGATTATCATTTGAAACCCACACTTCAATATCTGCCGGTTTATGGGCTGCCATGCCATAATTCGTTATGCATCCCACTGATACAGAACGAAGCGACTCCTTCTTTTGCAAATCTATAGTAAAAGCGACAGAATCACTGCTTTCCCATGAATGCCATTCGAAATCCGACTGGCGCAAGCTGCCACGTATACCATTTACTAAAATCTTCCCGGCCTGTGTATTTCCTAAAACAGGTTTGGCGGTAGCCTTATTCCAGACCAAAGGCAATGTCAATGTTTTTCCCATCTGCCGACCTGCTCTATAAGTCGTACACTTTATAGTTTGTGTACCGGTCACCATCAACGGGCTCTTATATAGCAGAGACCGGTCTGTCGGCTCCTTACCATCCATTGTGTAACGGATTTCCACATCAGGACGTTCACATTCCAGTTTCACCTGTAGCTTTCCATTTACAGGGGTTACCGTATGTTGTATATTATACATGGAACAGGCAAACACAATCCCTTTAGCAGACAGATGCTCGTTGAATTTATCCATTGCCACCAAAAAACTTCTCCAATTTTTATGCCAAGGCTGTGTCCAAGCCACTTCGGCTAAAGCAGCCAGACGAGGGAACAGCTGATATTCCACATCTTCCGGTTTATTGCAAAACTCAGTCCACATAGAAGCCTGTACTCCCATCAGCAAGGAACGTACCTCCGGACTCCATTCTTTCTGTATCGGTTCATACCTATATACATCCTTCAATGTATTATTCCCAAAATAGGTCAAAGGTTCAAACCATTGCGGTCCCTGATAACGAATCAAATACATGATACGTGCAGGAGTCATGACAAACCTATGCCCTTGCTCCGCTGCCTTGACGGCAGCCTGACCGTAGCCTCTCCAACCATAAATAATTGCTCCGTCGGGAATCCGGGTATTGGTCAGTTCATCCCAGCCCATGGCTTCTTTCCCTTTGCTTTGTACATATTTACTCATTCTCGCCATAAAATAACCTTGCAACGCTTCTTCGTCCTCCAAGCCTTCCTGTCGCATACGCTCCTGACAAAGCGGACACTCCTTCCAATGCGTTTTCCGAGCCTCATCCCCACCCAAATGAATATACCTGGAGGGAAACAGCTCCACCACCTCGTCAATCACCCCTTGCAAGAAAGTGAATACACTATCGTTTCCTGCACAGAAGATCACATCCGCATGATTTCCTCCCAATCCTGGAAGGACACCGATAAATTTATCGACCACAGGACAAGCCAACAACGGATAAGAAGCCAACGCAGCATTACTATGAGCCGGCATTTCAATTTCAGGAATCACTTCAACCTGATGTCGGGCGGCATACGCCACTATCTCACGGATATCCTCCTGTGTGTAAAATCCTTTTTCTACAGTCGATTCACCCTGCCGGGGATTACGACGCTCCGGAAAAGATTTTCCAGGACGATCTACACGCCGTGAACCGATTTCCGTAAGTAAAGGATATCTCTTTATTTCAATACGCCAACCATTATCATCCACCAAATGCAGATGCAGGGTATTGATTTTCAACATTCCCATACAATCGATAATACGAAGCAGATTCTCTTTCGGAATAAAAAAGCGGGCCACATCCACCATCAATCCACGATATCCGAAACGAGGTTCATCCTTGATTGTCATAGCCGGCACGCTCCAATCCGCAGTTTCCGCCACCGCTGTGCCCTCAATGGAAGCAGGCAATAACTGACGAATAGTCTGCAAGGCATAAAAAAAACCTTTTGTATCTGAAGCTTTAACTATTATCTGCCTGGGAGTTATTTCCAGATGATACGCCTCACTCTTTAATGCGTCATCGGTGAGGAAACTGATTTTCCCCTTCTTTTCTCCAACCTTCACACAAGGAGTAAATCCGGCCGCCTGGGTAAAAAGAGCAGAGAAACAGCGTGCAACCTCTGCCTGCTCCTCATTTTCTACCGTAAAGTCTGTTTTTCCGGAGAAAGTAAAATAACCTGTACCCGGAGTAATACTCTCCGGGCAGGGAACAATAGATATAGATTGGATTAGGTTGTCAGCAGGTAAGGCCATAGTCGCAAATAACGACCATAGCAAAATCAAACAGGTGTATTTCATGATATATGCTATTTTTCTTATTCTTTGTCTCTATCGGGTGAAAAGCGTACCGGATCCTTATACTGCTCCTGCAATCTTGCCAATTCAGTCTTCAGCTCCGTCACAACCGGTTCATATTCTTTCTGACCATAAAGATTATGCATTTCCGTAGGGTCTGCCTGTAAATCATACAATTCCCACACATCAATATCGTTATAAAAATGAATTAATTTATAACGCTCTGTACGTACACCATAATGACGTTTCACCATATGTTCTGCCGGATATTCATAAAAATGATAATACAATGATTTGCGCCAATCAGCAGGTTTTTCTCCTTTCAACAGTGGAAGCAACGAAACACCTTGGATATCTTCGGGAACAGGAGCACCTGCCAATTCCAGAAAGGTAGGTGCATAATCTATGTTTTGCACCAGTTCTGTAATATCACCTTTCCTGTCAAAACCTTTGGGCAACCGCATTATAAGCGGAGTATGCATGGATTCTTCGTACATAAAGCGTTTGTCAAACCAACCATGTTCTCCCATATAGAAGCCTTGGTCTGAAGTATAAACCACCAAGGTATTGTCCAGCATATTCTTTTCTTTCAGATAATCCAGTACACGACCTACATTATCATCCAACGATTTCACTGTTTTCATATAGTCACGCATATAGCGCTGGAACTTCCAATCGGCCAATTCTTTACCCTGAGGATTCTTTTTATAGAAGTCATCGATAATGGGACCATAAAACTTATCCCATGCCGCACGCTGCCCCTCATCCATACGTCCGATATAATTTTCATAAAGAGCCTTCAAACGGGTTTGTTTATCGGGGCGAAGCATCTTAAGGTCATAAATCATATCCATATCCTTCACGATGCTCATTTCCTGAGCCGCTGCCGCAGGACGTCCTTCATAATCATCAAAGAAATTATCGGGCAACGGAAAAGTTTTATCTTCATACAAAGACAAGTTACAAGTATCTGCCAGCCAGTTGCGATGAATAGCCTTGTGATGAATCAAAATACAAAAAGGTTTGTCTTTATCCCGTTTGTTCTCCATCCAGTCTATGGCATCATCAGTAATGATATTGGTTATATACCCATGTTTTTGAATGGTGTCATTGTCTTGCGTAATAAAATCCGGATTATAGTAATCACCTTGTCCGGGTACAATCTCCCAATAATTGAAACCTGTGGGCAGACTCTCTAAGTGCCATTTTCCGATAAGGGCGGTCTGGTATCCGGCCTGTTGCAGCAGCTTCGGAAAAGTCTGTTGCGAACCATCAAATATACAAGTGGTATTATCATAGAATTTATTAGCACAACTATGCTTGCCGGTAATCATGCAGGCACGGCTGGGACCACTTAATGAATTGGCCACAAAACTGTTAGTAAAACGCACTCCGTCATTAGCAATGCGGTCAAGGTTAGGCGTTTCCATATAACGCTTGTCATAGCAGCTCATCATCTGGGCAGTATGGTCATCGGTCATTATATACACGATGTTGTAAGGTTTCTGCTCCTCAGTTTTCTTTTGTGAAGCGCATGATGACAAAGATGCCACAGCAGTGATGCCGGTCAAAGAAAAAAGTAATCCTGATTGTAGGTTGTTCATATTCATAAATTTAAATAAGCAAAGAATTAACATCCGCAAAGATACAAGTTATGTTATTGTTTCTTGTCTGGAAATGACTATTTTATATCCGAGAATGTCCAGAAACAGGTTACAGACAAGAAAAAAACGGATGCAAAGCGCAGGTGCGCCCTGCATCCGGAAAAATCCAATAAAGACCTATTGAATAAAGCGTTCTATCATGTTTTCTTAATTAGTATAACCATAATTATTATCACTATAATCAAGAGCAGAATTGGTATCTATCTCATCTTTCGGAACCGGGAGCAATAAATTTTTCTTCAGGAAGTTTTCATCATTCAAATTTCCATCATTAAAAATACGTTCTCCCCAGTTCCCGTTCCCTTTAGGATTATTGGCCACTGATTCTTGAATAATTCCATGCCCATTGTTGACCTCGAAAGCTTTTTTCAAAAGCTCTGTGCCACGTAAACGCATTTTCTGATACATTTCCGGTTCACCGGCACCTTCGAAAATACGTTCAAAATAAATTTTCTCACGCACTTGTTCCTTAGACAAGCCACTCTTCCAGTCAGCCGGCTGAGACGCGTTTCCTGATTGACGCGCTCTCTTCAGCACCTCATTGGCCAATGTTATCGCCTTGTCAGTCTGCCCCAATTCATTATATACATCCGCTGCCATCAGCAACATATCTGCATAACGATACAAAATTAAATTCTTATGACTGTTATTACCACTCTGCTCAGGATCCCACGGTTTCTTGAAATAGGGCCATGACTTTGTATTGGTAGATGGCTTTTTTGTCGCATTTTCCAACAAAGACAACAAGCCTTTCAAATACCCTTTTTCAGCGGGAGTCGCAGTAGCCGTATCGGCAATCATAGCATAAAGTTCTTCAGCTTTCGGACTAGCCGGATCAGCTAATTTCTCGTAAGGAATCCGTCCTACATACAACTTGGGTTTCTTCCATCCGGCAGGTTTTTCTTCTCCTTCAATGGTATATGTAAAATAAGGATAGGCATATACAGTATCGCGCGCCGAAGCTATAGGCTCCTCTTTAGGTTTCTCACCTTTTCCTACTCCGGCATAAGACTTCCAATAAGTCAGGAATGTGCTTTCAATACGTGGATCACCGGGATAAGTAGCCAAAAAATAATCATACAAAGCTTTTGAAGCACGTATGCGGTCCCAAGCCTGCCCATTACAAGAGCCATTAGGAGCGACCAGCCAGCTACCCCGGTTACGGGTGGTAGAACCTGCAAGTGCAAAATTCAATTGAAAAATAGATTCCGGAGAGCCTTGTACGTAATCAACAAACAAATCACTGAATTTATCCGCCAGCCGGTATTTAGGCATTACCTCATCAAAACACGCTTTCGCCTTCTCCCAAGCCGTATTATCACCCTGACAGCCCAAAGTATGATAGAGCTTTCCTAAATACGCTTTCGCCGCCCACTTCGTTGCAAAACCGTCATCATCTTTTTCCGGTAAATTCTCATAAGCGAACTCCCAGTCAGTACGTACCAATTCAAAGACCTCATTTTTAGGAGAACGAGGAACAGCTACTCCGTCATGAGCAGAGGGAGTGGTCTTTAAAGGTACATCTCCATAGGTAACTGCCAAATTATAATAAGCCAATGCACGCAAAAAACGAGCAGCCGCTTCCATTGGCAATTTATCAGCCGATTCTAACGGACTATCGGCAATATTGGCAATGAATGCATTTGTTTCACCAATCACTTTATACATCCCTCTCCACGCCATTGTGTTTATGGTTTCATCAATTCCTCCGTCCATAGAGACCAATAAATCTGTAGAACTGCCATTCGTTTGTGACCATCCAAAACCACAATATCCAAATGTTACTTCCTGCCATGCCTGGCCATAAGCATTATCAGCCGACATATATCCGTAACATCCCATCAAAGCCTGTCTGGCATTTTCCACAGTACTAAACTGAGTTTTTGTATTTATCGTATATTGCGGGTCTTCATCCAGCCACGATTCACAGGATGCCAATGACAAAGCACCTGCTAATAAAAATATATATTTTAGTTTTTTCATTTTACAAAAAAAATTATCGGTTAAACTATTTAAAAGGTCACATTTAATCCAAAGACATAAGAACGTTGGCTTGGAAATGCATTCATATCAATGCCCGGGCGTAATCCATCAAAAGCAAACGAATTGATTTCCGGATCGTATCCACTGTAATTAGTGATGACAAATGCATTTTTAACCGAAGCAAATACACCTATATTCTGAAAGCCGATTTTCTTCATCCAAGATTTTGGCAATGTATAATTCAAAGTGATATCCGAACAACGCAAGTAACTTCCATCCTCAATATAACGGTCATAAACCACGTTCTTTACATTCGCCGTAGCCGACGGATAAAGATTTGAATGATTCTCTTCCGTCCAGATATTCCGGAATGCTTCTTGTGTCAAATTACCAGCTTGCCGAGAGGGCGTATAATAACGGATATTCGTATTCAATATCTGATTACCATGCACACCATTAAAAGAAGCCGAAACAGACAGGTCTTTCCAGGCAATACGAGTTTGGAAACCATAAGTAAAGTCCGGATTCGGATTGCCTAAAATGGTTTTATCCTTTTCATCCACAACACCATCCTCATTCATATCCACCGCTTTTATATTACCGGCTCCCAAGTCATTGGCCACAGAACTGGAATAATATTTGGTTGATCCGTCAGCAGCCGTATAAGCAACTTTTCCATCTACAATATCTTCCGGCTGAATAATACCTTGAGTCTTATATCCGAAGAACAATCCCGGTGCCTCACCTGCAATGAAAAGATTAGCAATACCAAAATGATCTCCTATAGAAGTTCCCTGATATCCACGCACATTCTTCAAGGTTCCAAAATCTGTCGGTGCAAAACCCAGGTCACCAATTTTTGATTTATTGAAACCAATGTTTCCGCCCAAACTCCAACTCCAACCATTCAAGTTACGGAGAATATCTCCATTCAAACTAATTTCAACACCTTTGTTTTTCAACGAACCTTGATTCAACATCACACTTGCAAAACCACTGGAAGCAGGCAATGAACGCGAAATAAGCAAATCATTGGTTTTTTTCTGATATACATCTACTGATCCTGACAGACGGCTGTTGAAAAAAGCAAAATCAAGACCCACATTCCAAGAAGATGTACGTTCCCACTTCAACCCGTCATTCTGCAAATTGCTTACCGCCATTGCCAAAATCTGATCCCCTGTCGCTTTTGCATAATCTATTATTTGTGAATAATCAGAGAAAGTAGCATAGGGATTAATGCCCTGATTGCCTGTAACACCAAAACCTAAACGTATTTTCATTTGATTCAACCAGTTAATGTGCTTCATAAACTCTTCCTGCTCCATACGCCAGGCCAAAGAGAAGGAAGGGAAGTAAGACCATCGGTTACCCCTTTTGAATTTACTTGATCCGTCCGCACGTACAGATGCAGTAAGCAAATATTTATCATAAGCAGAAAGATTGATACGACCTAGATAAGACAGTAACTGATAATCCTTTTGGGTAGGTTGTTCATGAGTCTTCACAGAAGCAAGGTGTAACCCTTTTGTACGTAAGTCAAAATTAGAGAAACGAGTACCCTTCACATTCTTATTCAAGAATGTATGTCCGTCATAAGTTACACCAGCAGTCGCTCCCAGATGAATACCTTTCGCCAAGTCAATATTTAAATTCAATAAGTTCTCTATATTATAATTGGTCTTGTTCAAATTAGCCATGGCTAGCACACCTTGATCATTAGCACCGATAGTGAGCTGCATGCCATACCAACGAGCACGTTCGTTTATATTCACATTTCCTCCGGCACGAAGATTATACGAAAGGTATTTGCAAATATTCCATTTCAAATCCAGACTACCGCCAAAGCTTTTATCATCCGTTATATCATCATAGTCATCCCGCCAGCTATAAACAGTAGTTTTTGCGTCCATGTCCGTTTGTAATGTCGGGTCGTCTGCCGGAATTTCATAAGGAGCTGTATCCAATACTGTACGTGCCAATGAACCGGCAATACCACCTGTCGTATTACCCCCGGTCATCATATCATTTTGTTTGATAGATCCATTCAAAGCAAGCGCCATAGTAACGGACTTTGAAAGGTTAGCCGTAAGGTTTGCACGCAAATCACCTTGTTTAATACCTGTATTGCTCACAATACCTTTTATATCCTTAAAACCACCCGAAACATAATAAGTCATTGCATCCGATCCTCCGCTGACCGATGCAGAATAGACTTGAGAGAAAGCAGATGAATAGGCTTCTTTCTGCCAGTTCTTATAACTCAAGACACGATAGTATTCAGGGTTGGTAGGATCTTTTTTATATTTATCCAAGTTTTCACCATACACATAATGCATCTCGCCATTTGCTTGCGGATAGTACTTTTCCTCGCCGGCATTAGCCTTCATATTGGCATAAGCAGCATACTGTTCCAGATTCAACATATTATGCAGGTTACGGGCATCCGCAATGGTAAAGTTTGCAGTCACGTTTACTTTAGCCTTACCTGCTTTCCCTTTTTTAGTCGTAATGATAATAACACCATTCGCACCGCGGGAACCATAAATTGCCGTAGCCGAGGCATCTTTTAATACAGTGATATCTTCAATATCCGCAGGATTCAAAGCACTTAAAGGATCCTGCGCAATCTGGAAATCACCGCCACCCATAGCCGACTCTGCAAATTCCCCGGTGGAAGATTGCGGGACATTATCAATAACATACAGAGGCTGGTTATCTCCACGCAATGAGTTAGCGCCACGAATTGTCACAGAACTGGCAGCTCCCGGAGCAGCCATAGATGAAGTTACATTCAGCCCCGCCACCTTACCTTGCAACAGATTATTAAAAGAAGCTGTTTTAGAAGCATCGTTAGCATCCGGACGCAAGCTGGCGGTAGCACCGGTCAAATCACTCTTTCTTGCCGTACCATAAGCCACTACCACCACTTCATCCAATGTCTGGGTATCATCTTTCAACTGAACATTCAATACTTTTTTTCCACCGACCGGCACTTGCTGGGTCACATAGCCAATAAAAGAAAACACTAATGTAGATTTGGAGTCAGGAACATCAATAGAATAATTGCCATCAAAATCTGTAATGGTTCCCGTGGCTGTACCTTTCACTTGTACATTCACACCGGGCATCCCCTCGTTCGTACTGTCAGTAACTTTACCTGTTACTTTTATCTGCTGGGCAAACATATCTGGAATTGCTGCCACACAGAAGACACACACTAGAAAAACGTTAAAGAGGTTCTTCTTCATAGAATTAAATTTAAATTAGTAATTTATGATAGTTAACATTATTTTAATCTGTGGCAAATGTAGAGGAAAACAGAAGTATAAGGGGTACAATAATCACTATTTTTAAGTCCAAAATTAGCTAAAAAGGTCCATTTCACCGAGAAATAGTCAATTTTAGAGGAGTAATAAACAAAGTCGGAAACCCGGCCATTGTTTTTTTAAGGACAATGACAACCAACCCAAATATAAAAACAAGTATCTTTGTATCTCCAAATATGTTTTTATCCATTAATCAATATATTATGAAACTAAAATTTTCTATTTTAACGATCCTGCTGTTCTTCTTATCAGCATCTTTTCCCTTGGCCGCCCAAAAGGCTCCCCAACCGTTTGATATTGACACCCCTTCGCTCCGCGTCTTCCTTCCGGCTCCCGAACTGGCGACAGGCCGTGCCATAGTAGCCTGTCCGGGTGGCGGATATGGCGGACTGGCTGTCAACCACGAAGGCTATGACTGGGCACCTTACTTCAACAAACAAGGCATCGCACTGATTGTACTGAAATATCGGATGCCTCATGGTGACCGCACTCTCCCCATCTCGGACGCCGAAGCTGCCATGAAAATGGCACGCGACAGTGCCGATGTATGGAATCTGAATCCATATGATATAGGTATAATGGGCTCCTCTGCCGGAGGGCATCTAGCTTCAACCATCGCCACACATACCCGCCCCGAACTCCGCCCTAACTTTCAAATCCTGTTCTATCCTGTCATCACCATGGATAAATCCTATACTCACATAGGATCTCACGATAATCTTTTAGGTAAGGACGCTTCCGCCGAACTGGAAACCGAATTTTCCAATGAGAAACAAGTAACCAAAGAAACTCCCCGCGCCTTTATCGCCTACAGTGACGATGACAAGACAGTTCCTCCTGCCAATGGGGTAAATTATTACCTGGGGCTGCACAAGAATCATGTACCAGCCGTACTCCATATTTATGCCAGTGGCGGACATGGCTGGGGTATCCGCGAAAACTTCATTTACAAGAATGAGATGTTAAACGATTTATCCGCCTGGTTGCGCAGTTTCAAAGCTCCCCGTAAAGATGCTGTCCGGGTAGCCTGTGTAGGCAACAGCATTACTTACGGAGCAGGAATCAAAAACCGGAGCCACGACAGCTATCCCTCCGTTCTAGGCCGTTTGCTAGGAGATAAATACTGGGTGAAAAACTTTGGAGTCAGCGCACGTACCATGCTGAATAAAGGTGATCGCCCTTATATGAAAGAACAAGCTTACCAACAAGCATTGGCGTTCAACCCCAATATCGTTGTTATCAAACTGGGAACCAATGACAGCAAGTCATTCAACTGGGTACATAAAGCAGATTTCATAAAAGATACACAAACCATGATTGACGCCTTTAAAGCCCTTCCCTCACAACCTGAAATCTATCTATGCTATCCTTCAAAGGCATATCTTACCGGAGAAAGCATTAATGATGATATCATCTCAAAAGAGATTATACCTATGATTAAGAAGGTTGCCAAGAAAAACAAGCTGCCTGTCATTGACCTTCACAGCGCAATGGATGGAATGCCGGAATTATTCCCCGACCATATCCATCCCAATGAAGAAGGAGCGAAAGTGATGGCAAAAGCTGTTTACGATGCTATAGCAAAATAAAAGGAAACGAAGGAGCAGACAGGAATTAATCAGCCAAAAAGAGACTTTTTATCGGTTGTCCGCATTATTCATACGTCATTTTGTTGTGTTATTCAAGACAATCAACTATTTTTGTTCCCAAACCTTGAGTAAGCAATGAAAACATCTGCCCACAACATACGAATCCTGTCCTTGCTCCTTCTATTCACTCTACTGCATTCTATATCAGAAGCCAAACAGTACTTTTTCCAACAAATCCCCTCTCAAAACGGACTTTCCTCCATGGTACGCTGTATGGAAGTCAGTCAGGAAAAAGGATATGTCTGGATAGGGACACGCTCAGGAATCGGACGATTCGACGGTTACGAACAGCGAAGATATCTGCGCGGTAATGTCACACATATTTTGGAAGATGAAGAACATACCATTTGGGCCATCACAGAAAAGGGAGTATTCCGCTACAATGAAAAAGAAGACAAGTTTACCCTTGTGCGGGATAAAGACAACAATCCGGTAATAGCCAGTTCTCTTTGCCTATGGGAGGACGGAGTAATCTTCGGGGGAAGAGGCAGTCTATACAAATACAACTATGAAGACCATATTATCAACCTGTTCCATACGTTGAAGCCGAACGGCAAGTATCATATTTCCAATCTTTACCAATGGGATTCCCGCACTCTCCTGGCCACCAACCGATGGGCAAAAGCTCTGTTTATTGATATCGCTACGGGCAACACCCGTCCTGTTCCCTTCAACAGTGAACAGATTATCTCACTGTTGATTGATAAAAAAGGGAATGTATGGGTAGCTCATTACAATCAGGGAGTAAGCTGTTATGACCGCAATGGAAAACAATTACAGACCTATCATACACAAAACTCTCCCCTCAAAACCAATGTAGTGCTATCATTAGAAGAGCATAACGGACAAATATGGATGGGTACAGACGGAGGAGGAATCCATATTCTCAATCCGCAGACCGGCAAGATATCGACATTGAGGTACATTCCGGGAGATCGTTACTCCTTGCCTGCCAACTCTATTCTTTGTCTATATAACGACAAAAGCGACAATATGTGGGCAGGAAGTGTACGTAACGGATTAATCAATATTAAAGAGGTAGGAATGAAAACCTATCAAGACGTACTGCCGGGACAGAATTACGGACTGAGTGAGAAAACAATCCTATCCATTTATCAGGACCATGACAATCAAATATGGATCGGAACAGACGGAGGGGGCATCAACCTCTTCGACCCGGCCACCGGAAAGTTTCATCACATACTTTCTACCTGGGAAGAAAAGGTGGCTTCCATCACCGGCATGGACAAAGACCATCTGCTGGTTTCGCTATTCAGCCAAGGCCTGTTTATCTTTCATAAAGAAACCCACCGATATCAGCCGCTTGTCATTATCAACGACAGCATTAATGATATTTTATGCCATCGGGGAAAAACAGTCAATGTATATCAAAATACTCCTGAAACCATTTTGATGTTATCCGAAATACCTTATAAATACCATATTGGTAAAAAGCAATTCATTCCCATCACCAAGGGAAAAGGCATCACTGATATTGTCGGTACATTGTTACCCATAAACAGCACAGGAGAGGATTGCTATCTGCACGATTTGGAACATATCTATCATATCAACTCCAGCCTCAACGAACTGGAACTTATATTTACCTGTCAAACAGACACCGTGTTCAATTCTGTTTCACAAGACGAGAACGGATTGCTATGGATAGGCAGTAACCATGGTTTAAGTTATTATAATCCGGGTACAAAGCAATATACCCTTGTCCCCAATACCCTGATTAATGAAATAAGCTCGCTCATTTGTGACCGGCAAGGACGTGTATGGATAGGAACGGAAGAAAAATTATTCGCATATCTGATTAAAGAAAAGAAGTTCATCTTATTCGGTGAACCGGACGGAGTGGTACAAAACGAATATCTGGAGAAACCCCGGTTGCTCTCTTCATCCGGAGATGTCTATATGGGAGGTGTAAACGGCTTGCTACATATCAACCGGCACTTACCTGACGAACCCGCACTTCTCCCCACTCTTCAACTGGCCGACATCCTAGTGGGCGGAGAACGTGTCTACGACCGGATATCAAACGACCACCAACTTAGTGTCAATGAAAAAAGCAAACCGATCATCATCAAAATCATCACCCGTGATAAGGATATTTTCCGCAAACCCATGTATAGATACACCATTACAGGACTGAACGGACAAAACATCTATTCTTATTTACCGGAAATAAACTTAAGCAGTCTGCCTACAGGCAGTTATCACATAAAAGCCGCCTGTAGTACCCGCAACGGTGACTGGACAGCAGACTATGATATTCTTACCCTGACAGTACTGCCTCCCTGGTATAAATCCGGCTGGTTCATCCTAAGTTGCACCCTTTTTATCTTCATCAGTGTCATCCTCACTTTCATCCTGATATTGCGCAACAAAGAAACCAAGCTAAAGTGGGCAATGAAAGAACATGAACAGCAGGTATACGAAGAAAAAGTGCGCTTTCTCATCAACATCAGCCATGAGCTCCGGACTCCACTGACCTTGATACATGCACCCTTGAAACAACTAATGGACAAACTTACCGCCGACAACGAAAATTATCCGTTGATCCAAAGCATCTGTAAACAATCTGAACGGATGAAGAACATTCTGAATACTGTTCTGAATGTTCGCAAAATGGAAGTAGGACAAAGCACACTCCATATCCAGAGCATACAATTGGATGAATGGGCGGAGCAACTGATTTCCGATTTTAAACCGGAAGCCTCCGTCAGAGGCATCACGCTCGTCTATCAACCTGAGCCGGAGATTCAAACCTTGTGCTTCGACAAAGAAAAATGTACCACTATCCTGACCAACCTATTAATTAACGCATTGAAATATACTCCCGATGAGAGTACAATCAGCATTTCAACCCGTTTGTCGGAAGACAGGACAAGAGTACGCATATCCATTTCCGACCAAGGTCCGGGACTGAAAGATGTGGATACCAACAATCTCTTTGTCCGCTTTTACCAAGGCAACAACAGTCGTCCCGGCACAGGAATCGGATTGTCCTATTCTAAAATACTGGTCGAACAACACGGAGGCAACATTGGAGCCTACGACAACAAGAATTTCGGAAGTCCGGGAGCCACTTTCTGGTTCGAACTTCCATTAAATACCGAACCGGGAAATATCACGCTGCACCCACAAGAATATCTGAATACACTTTTGGCACCCACGCAAGAAACAGAAAGCATTCCCGAACAACAGGAAGAAAATAAAACAGCCCCAAGCCATACCTTATTAATAGTAGATGACAACAAAGACCTGACCGATTATCTGGCAACAGCCCTGAAAGACCGGTTTAAGACAATATGGGTAGCCGCCGATGGAGAGGAAGCATTGCGTCTTTGCCGGGAAAAACGTCCTCATATAGTTGTAAGCGATATCCAAATGCCCCATATGAACGGCTATGAGCTATGTAAACAAATAAAAGAAGATTTGGAAATAAGCCATATCCCGGTTATCCTGCTCACTGCACGTAATGACGAAGAAAGCCAACTATATGGTTATAAAAACGGAGCAGACGCCTACATCACAAAACCTTTTGAAGTAAGTATGCTGTATGCAATTGTCTGTAGCCAACTGCATAACCGGGAACGGATGCGTACCCGCTATACAGACATCGGTCCTCTGCCGCCACCCGAAGAAGGAACCTTCAGTTCGGCCGATGAAGAATTTTTAAATCGCCTGAATCAGATAATCACAGAACATCTGGATAACGAACAGTTGGGTATTCCATTCATTTGCAACAAAATAGGAATCAGCAGAGCTTCTTTATACAATAAGCTGAAAGCATTGACAGATATGGGAGCCAACGACTATATAACCAAAATACGTATGGAGAGAGCTATCTGGCTTATTCTCCATACAGAACTCAGTGTCAATGACATAGCAGATAAGACAGGATTCTCGACCGCCAGATATTTCAGCACTGTATTCAAACAGCATACAGGTTGTTCCCCTACCCAATACAGAGAGAAACCGCCTGTCAACACTCAATAACCCTATAAAACCCTGTTTTCATTCCATGTTATGTTAATTTCCGACCATTTATAATAATAAATGATATATAACATGGAATAAAAGCAGAGATATAGTGCATTATCCAAATGAAAGAGTTTACTTTGTCCAACAAACAATTAGAGATTTATTCTAGTTTTATTCTCATCATGTATCTTCTCAGTTATCCACATTGAGTATATTCATTCCTGATTTAGAGCTTCTTGAAATTTCGTTGTTAGATTATTAATTTTTTATATTGACAGTTATGAATATGTATGTTGGAAACCTTAGCTACAACGTTAAGGAAGTAGATTTGAGAGAAGTTATGGAAGAGTATGGAACAGTAGGCTCAGTCAAGTTAATCATTGACCGTGATACAAGAAGATCAAAAGGTTTCGCCTTTGTCGAAATGCCGGAAACTTCAGAAGCTTCAAACGCTATCAAACAGTTGAACGGCGTAGAATATGCCGGTCGTCCAATGGTAGTAAAAGAAGCCTTACCCAGAAATTAATAGAGTAAACTTGATAGACAAAGAAAAAGGATTTTCCTGCATGGAAAATCCTTTTTCTTTGTCTATCAAGTTTTAATGAATACTGCTTACATACACCAGCTACCACTCTATAAATTTACCACGAGCTCTGCGTTCCGCCAACATCTGTGTAAGAAAACGCTGGCGGTCCTTGGCTATGTAACGCCGGGCAAAAATATTAGGAACAGCTACCCCCAAGGCTATACAGAAAATGATAAGCGCCGAGTTAATACCATTGGAAAAAGCAAGTGTCACTTCTCCTACCACTCCACGCATATTGATAAGCGCCAGCAACGAACGATACATCAAGACACCGGGAACCATCGGAATGACAGAAGGAATAGTCAGCACATGATTAGGAACATGAAACCAATGAACGGCTTTGACAGCTATCAAACTCACAACAAAGCTTCCCATAAACGAACCGATCACCGGACCATATCCTAATTCAAAGTTTACAAAGTTACGGGTACATACTGCAATTATTCCACCTACAGCCACCACCCACAACAAACGTCTCTGCACATTAAATATAGTGGCGAATCCCATAGCCGCAATAGCAGCCGCAACAGCATATACCCAATAAGCATCGTGCGGCACCATGCTCAGTTCACTGAACTTCTGGTCGATAGTCACATCACTCATCACCAGCAGCCTCAAGGCAAAAGCGATACCAAACGCCATGCCTCCTACCATCATTACCGTGTTGGCTGCACGTGTAATACCTACCAACAAGTGATTGTCAATCATATCGTCCACAAAATTTATCAGCGGCACACCGGGAACTATATATAAGGTACAGGCCAGCAACGGATGATACGGAGTGGAAGATAAACCTGAAAAAGAAAACGCATAAGCCAGACAAGTACATAAAAATGCAGAGATCGCAATACTCATATATACATTGATACCGAACTCAATGCAACGGGCACGGGTACGGAACCCCACAAAAGTACAAATAGCCGTAATCAGAAAAGCAATCCAGTCACCACCAAACAGCTTGCAGAACCCTCCACAGGCAAACCCGGTACAGATTGCCACGACATAGGGGGTATAATTACGCTCCTGACGAGCAATCTTCTCCAGTTCTTCCTCGTATTTATCCAATGAATAATCCTGCTCAATGGCACGCCACGAAAGTTTACTGATTTTTGAAATGGCTTCCATATTGATGCCATGTTTCTCGCATTTCTGAAATTTGGAAAAAGAGTGCTTCTCGTCACTCACATTGACCATCAGCATCGTCCACCGGATATCAATATGCAGTTTCTCTTCCGGAATGCCCAGATAAGCGGCCACGCGCTTCATGTTTCTTTCAATCCGGTTAGTGTCTGCCGCACTCTCCATCAGCAGCTTGCCGGTACGTAATAAAAGGTCTAGTTTACGGCGCAATAGCAGCACCTCTTGTTCATTTGTTGTCTCGTTCATCTTCTTTTTACCTCAATTTTGTTTACTCTGACAGGAAACAGGTTGTTTTTTCGGGGTGCAAAGGTACAAAAAGTATATGATATTCATAACTAAATGTAGGAACAGAAATGAAATTGTCGTATCTTTGACCCGAAATAATTAAGTTAGATATGGTAACATTCAAAGAATTCTTTTCATTCAAGAATAACCGCTTCTTCTGGCTCAATCTGATAGCGATGGTAGTGGTCATTGTGGCAGCAGCCTGGGGAACCCTTCAATGGCTGGACAGCTATACACGCCACGGCGAAGCAGTGGTAGTGCCCGATGTAAAAGGAATGAATCTGCGGATCGCAGAAAATGAACTCGACAAGCAGTCACTAAAATCAATCGTCATAGACTCCAGCTATGTAAAAGGAATAGCCCCCGGTGCTATTCTGGAACAGAATCCCGCCGGTGGCTCCAAGGTGAAGTCGGGCAGAACCGTCTATCTGACCGTCAATGCAGACAGCGCCCCCAAGGTAGCCATTCCCGATGTCATGGATAATAGTTCTCTCCGCCAGGCCGAAGCCAAATTACGTGCATTAGGTTTTAAAATAACCGAACCCGAATATATCAGCGGCGAAAAAGACTGGGTATACAGCATAAAATACCGAGGACGCGACTTGAAAGCCGGAGAAAAGGTTCCTCACGAAGCCGTACTGACACTCACGGTAGGCAACGGCAATGAAACCATGCCCGAAGATTCTGCATTGGTAAATGAATCCGGAACTGCGAACGATGACAAACCGGTGGTAGACGAATCCTGGTTTTAAACTTAACACACAGTGATGATGAAAGAAGAATATGTGGATGAACTGGACGACACACTGGATGATGTGGAACCGGTAGTGGACAACCCTGCCGAACTGTATGAACATTTCCGTGTAGTAGTAGACAAAGGACAGTCACAGGTGCGCGTGGACAAATATTTGTTCGAACGGCTTGTCAACTCTTCGCGCAACCGTATTCAGAAGGCTGCCGACGCCGGTCTTATCATGGCGAACGGCAAACCGGTGAAAAGCAGTTATAAAGTAAAGCCTTGCGACGTGCTGACGGTGATGATGGACCGTCCACGTTATGATAATGATATCATTCCCGAAGATATTCCATTGGATATAGTCTATGAGGACAACGATTTGATGGTAGTCAACAAACCGGCCGGACTGGTAGTGCATCCGGGATGCGGAAACTACCACGGCACGCTGGTCAACGCCATAGCATGGCATCTGAAAGACAATCCCAAATACGACCCTAATGATCCGCAAGTGGGATTAGTCCACCGTATAGACAAAGATACCTCAGGCCTGCTCGTGGTAGCCAAGACCCCCGATGCCAAGACTCATTTGGGACTTCAGTTCTACAACAAGACCACCAAACGTAAATACAATGCTCTGGTATGGGGTGTCGTAGAAAATAACGAAGGAACCATAGAAGGGAATATAGGACGAAACCCCAAAGACCGCATGCAAATGGCCGTACTGAGTGACCCCGCCCAAGGAAAGCACGCCGTCACCCACTATCGGGTACTGGAACGTCTGGGCTATGTCACGCTGGTAGAGTGTGTACTTGAAACGGGACGCACCCACCAGATACGTGTCCACATGAAGCACATCGGACACACGCTGTTCAACGATGAGCGTTATGGCGGAAACGAAATTTTAAAAGGAACTCATTTTAGTAAATACAAACAATTCGTAAACAACTGTTTCGAGACCTGCCCCCGCCAGGCATTACACGCCATGACGCTGGGCTTTGTCCATCCCCGTACAGGCGAAGAGATGTTCTTCACCTCTCCGCTGCCCGAGGATATGACAAACCTGATAGACAAGTGGAGAAACTATATCAGTAACAGAGAAGAACTATGAAACGTACTATTGCCATAGTAGCCGGAGGAGATTCCAGCGAACTTGTCGTTTCCTTGCGCAGTGCACAGGGACTTTACTCTTTCATTGACAAAGAGCGTTATAACCTATATATAGTAGAGATGGAAGGGCATCGGTGGGAAGTAGTCCTTCCGGACGGCTCCAAAACCCCGATAGACCGTAATGACTTCAGTTTCATGGAGAACGGCGAAAAGAAACAATTCGACTTCGCCTACATCACCATCCACGGAACTCCGGGGGAAAACGGTATCCTGCAAGGTTACTTCGACCTGTTAGGAATCCCCTACTCCAGTTGTAACGTACTGGTATCGGCCATGACTTTCAATAAATTCACCTGCAACCAATACCTGAAAGGCTTCGGTATCCGCGTAGCCGAATCACTGATCCTGCGTAAAAGATTTGAAATTACAGACGAAGAAGTAATCAACAAAATCGGTCTGCCTTGTTTCATCAAGCCCAACGCCGGCGGTTCCAGCTTCGGTGTCACCAAAGTAAAGACTAAGGAAGATATACAACCCGCCATCGAAAAAGCTTTCGAGGAAAGTGACGAAGTAATGATTGAAGCCTTTATGAAAGGAACGGAAATCACCTGCGGTTGTTACAAGACCTCGGACAAGGAAGTGGTATTCCCCATCACCGAGGTGGTAAGTGCCAACGAATTCTTTGACTATGGAGCCAAATACAACGGCGAGTCACAGGAAATCACACCTGCCCGCCTGCCCGAAGATACAGCCGAGCGTGTACGTCTGCTCACTTCGGCCATTTATGACATTCTGGGGTGCTCCGGCCTTATCCGCATTGACTATATCATTACCGAAGGCGAAAAAGTAAACTTGCTCGAAATCAATACCACTCCGGGCATGACAGCTACCAGCTTCATTCCCCAACAGGTGCGTGCAGCAGGATTGGATATAAAAGATGTGATGACTGACATTATAGAAAATAAATTTTAGTGATATCACTGACTAACCTTTATAAATTATGAACATACCAGCTGAATTTAACGAGATTCGTCCGTACACTCCCGAAGAGTTGCCGCAAATCTATGAAGAATTAATCGCTGATCCCGCTTTCCGGACAGTGGTAGAGTCTGTTATGCCGGGCGTACCTTTCGAAGGTCTTGCCATGAAGATGCGTCAATGCAAAACAAACCTGGAATTCCAAAAAGCGTTCTTTTACGGACTATTATGGGATTTAGTGAAAAAAACAGCCAACGGACTGACATTCGACTGTTCCGCCTTGTCCGACTTAACCCGGAACTACACTTTCATCTCCAATCATCGTGATATTATTCTGGACTCGGCTTTTCTATCTATCCTACTGATAGACAACGGAATGACAACCGTAGAAATCGCCATCGGCGACAACCTGCTCATCTACCCATGGATTCATAAGCTGGTACGTGTCAATAAATCATTCATCGTGAAACGCGGCCTCAACATGCGGCAGAAACTGGAAGCATCTGCCTTGATGTCGCGCTACATGCATTTCGCCATGAAAGAAAAACATGAGAATTTATGGATAGCGCAACGTCAGGGACGTGCCAAAGATTCCAATGACCGTACCCAGGACAGTGTATTGAAAATGATGGCCATGGCAGGTGAAGGCGATGTTACCGAAAGACTGAAAGAACTGAACATCGTTCCGCTAGCCATTTCTTACGAATACGACCCGTGTGACTTCCTGAAAGCAAAAGAGTTGCAGCAAAAACGCGATGACGAACATTTCCAGAAAAGTCCCGAAGACGACCTGATCAATATGCAGACCGGCCTTTACGGATACAAGGGACGCATCCATTTCCAGACTTCCGCCTGTCTGAATCATGAACTGGACGAACTGAAAGAACTCAATTTGCCGAAATGTGATTTGTTTACCGCCATATCGGAAACCATAGACCGGCATATACACAGCAGTTACCGCCTGTTTGCAGGTAATTATGTGGCGTGTGACCTCTTGATGGGAGACAACCGTTTCACGGCCGAGTACACAGAAGAAGAAAAAGAGCACTTTGAAAAATATCTGGAACAGCAGATTGCCAAAGTCGATCTTCCCAACAAAGACACCGCCTTCCTGCGTCATGCTTTGCTGACTATGTATGCCAATCCGCTCATCAATTACCTGAAAGCGGCAAAAGGATAAGAACGTTTACCGTAAAGGGTGGATGTTACAGTCCACCCTGAAAAAGAAAATAATAAACATGAGGAAAGTCGTTATTTTATCTTTTCTAACCTCTTTGCTTCTCGGCGCGTGCGGTGAAGACGACTATGTATATCCTAATGTTCTGACAGATATGATCGACTTGAAAACCGACCATACAGGAACCGGACGGTATCTGATAACGGATGAAGGGACAGAGTGGCGCATCCAGTCACGTACCGGTCTTGACGGACTGGCACCAGACACCACGTACCGCACGGTTACCATGTACGCTCCATTGACAGACTCGGAAGAAGCAGAAAAAGAAGCCATGCTTTACAATACCCAACTGGTTATTTCTCCTGTTCCCTTGTCCGAATCTAAATTCAAGGAGATAAAGACCGACCCGGTAGCCATTCAAAGCATTTGGCGGGGTGGGAATTACCTGAACCTGATTTTACAAGTCAAAGTCAAAGACCAGAAACACGGTTATCACTTTATTGAGAACAAACTGGAGAACAAAGACGGAGAACAAACATTATACTTGACACTCTATCATGACAGGAATAATGACATCGAAGGTTTCAACCGTAAAGTCTATCTGTCTGTTCCCTTGTGGGCATACGCCGGCAAACTGCATAAAGGCGATAAGATTGTATTCAACATCCGTACTTACAAAGAAGGTATGACCAGTCGTATCTTTTATTTTTAGCAAACAAAAACATCAAAACATTCCATTTTATGATAAAGACCATCTATTTTGTATTCTTCATCTGCGCATTCTCACTAGGATTATGGGCATGTACCGGCAAAGACAGTGACAAATTCAAGAATCTTTCCTCCGACCAGTTTGAGGAAATGATACAGGACAAGACCATCCAACTGGTTGATGTACGCACGGTAGCCGAATATTCCGAAGGCCATATACCGGGCAGCATCAATATCAATGTATTGGACAATGAGTTTGGCACAAACATCGAGGAGCTTCTTCAAAAAGACCGCCCCGTAGCCGTTTACTGCAAAAGTGGAAGACGCAGCCGCAATGCGGCCAACATTCTGGTAAAAAAAGGATTCAAGGTGTATAATCTGGATAAGGGTATCCTGGACTGGAAGGAATTAGGGAAGGAAATAAGTTTTTAACCGTTTTTTTCCTTCAAATCCTTCATTATGGCTTAGCAAGTTGATTTACTGCCACTTATTATGAAGGATTTTTTTTCAATCCTTCATAAATTCTTCATCTCTGTGTAAGCGTCTCCGCGATTCTATCTTGTCGCCCATTTTTCATTCTTATATTTTTG
>CAOYQO010000008.1 GCA_948566455.1 uncultured Phocaeicola sp. | reverse complement strand
TAAATTCTGATTTATCGGTATATAAGAGAAGGAGAGGAAAATTCCCCTCCTTAACTCTAAAACCATGTATCAGACATTCAAATCCTTCAGTGCTAGTGCATAATTGGGACAAAAACCGTCCATTATACACTTTAAACCAAGTGTCTGATAGTACTTGTGGTCATCATCTTCGGTGCAGAGGTATTTGTAACCGTAGCGTGGCATGTACTCCTTGAAGAAGCGAGCCAAGTCTTTCAGGCTTTCTTCTTGGCTCTTCTTGAAGTTGCTGCGCACAATGATGATAGACCAGTCGGGGAAGTTGCCTCTTCCACAGCTATATTCCCAGAAGCGGATATAGCAGTCTAAATCACGTTCACGGATGTCCACACAAAAGCCGTTGGCATGTGACATCACGCTACAACTTTCTCTGTAGCCAAACTTCTCGCACAAGTAGAGATTGAAATCAAGAATTAAATCTTTTTGAACCATAAATAATTGAACTTAAAATGTTAATAAAAATTGATTATAAATGAAAGCCTCGCTTGCGCTTAGCCTTTTTCTTTTTCATCAGGCGATTGAACTCTGCTTCTTCTGCGGCAGTGGCATCGTAGGATGAGTTTCCGTTTAGTAAACCGAGATTGAAGCCGAAGCTATCATCGGAATGAGAAACGTTTTGCTGCACCTCTTCTTTCTGCTGTTTGGGCTCTTGCGTGGCTGACTCCAACAAGGATGCACAAGCATTCTCTTCCAGTCGGTTGTCGATATTCAGGTAACTGAATTCTCGGCTGACCTTTGAGCCGGAAAAAGAAAAGCCGTTATATTCAAACTTGACTCCCTGTATTTCTCGTGTAGTCCGGCAGACCTTGAATTTCATATCAATGTCACGGTCGGCAAGCGCATCTTTCAAATCTTCCCAACTATGAGCTTTGGGCAGTTCTTCTTTCAATGCCTTGTATATCTCATGCTTTGCCTTGTCGTAGGGGCGCAAGCGTTCCTCTTTGATATGGTCTTTACCATTGGCAAAGTGCAAGCGATATTTGGCGGTTAGCATTTTGCAGACTCTTTCATTCCTGCGGAAATCATTCTTGTCGCTAATCGTCTTGCCGTCATTGTCCACTCGGTTGAAAACGATATGGCAATGTGGATGCTCACGGTCGATATGCCGAGCAATGATGTATTGCGTATTCTCAATACCCATCAGTTTCATATAGTCGTGCGCTATGTTCAGCATCAGAGCATCATCGGACTTTAATCTTGCACTGTCTTCCGGTGAGAAGTTGAGTGAAGTGTGTCCGATAATATTTTTTACCTTGTCGTTGAGTAATGCCTGCAACTCAAATTGCTCTGCCATCTGTTCGGGTGTCCCCTCTACTCCGACTGCTTCCAATAGTTTAGATTTTTCCTCTTTGAGGACATAGCGGACACAACCACCGAACGAAGTTCCTTTAGTCTGCTTACCTATCATCTTTCAGTTGTTTTATAAGTTGATTAATGCGCTGAGCCATTTCCTCACATCTGTTCGCAACGGCAAAGAAACCGTAGGTATTTGCCTGTCTTGCCAACTGGTTAAGATTGGTACTTTCACCAATCAGTTGCCGGATGATGTGGATATGCTCTTGCGTAATTCGTTCACGTACCGAACCGTTCTCGATGAGCGAACGGATGACTTCGCTTTGAGTCTGCTTACTCCGTCTGCAAAGCGCACCAAGCCATGCGTATTGCTGATATGACAGACGGAGTGTTACTGTATATTTCTTTTCCATTTGAATCTGTTTTTAAGTAAATAAATTGTGACCATCGGGAGCCGCCTCCTCAGACTTTTTGAGGAGCAAGTGGTCGGGAAATGTAATACACCGACATTAACTTGCTACAGTAAAAAAGTCTCGATTTCTCTCCCTGTTTTCAAAGTCTGAATCCTCGTTTCTTGGGTGGTGAAACCTTCGGTCGTGGAGTGCCTTGTTGTACGCTGACGAGCTTCAAATCGAATGTCTCTATCAGTGTTTTTAAGACAGGATTTCTCTTAATCATCTGCTGAAGGATGGCTTCGTCAGGCTTCACTTTGAGCAGATAATCGGCTATGTCGTACCCCTCTTTTCGCTCGTTTTCGGTAGCGTTGGCTTCCAGATAATCAAACATCTGCACCTCTATTCCGTAGCTTTTCATCAGACCTATTTTGCTTTGCCAATAGTCGGTTGCTCCCAAATCGGGAAATAATACAACGCTTCTTCCAGCCAGAACGGATAGGCTGTTGGCATTGAAGCAACCGTTCTTTCCACCCGATGCTATCCATAGGAATTGCGGTAGATAGTAGGAGGCAACGAGTGCCGTTTTCTCGCTTTCGACCAGTGCAACAGGACAGCTTTTGTCTTCAGAAAGCAGATGCTCACCGAAGAAGCATTGCCTCAAATTGTAATCGCCTTTGTGCAGTACGGAGTGTACCCATGTGACATGATTGTATGGCTCTTTTATCCGTTTGCCTGTTTCGGGATTGTAAAGCATTATTTTACCAGTACGGACTTTGTTCTGATTGTCCGTTTGCCAGAATACAGTTGCACCGTCCCAATACTTGGATGTGCCAACCTTGTATCTCTTCATTAGCTTCAATGTTTCTGTTTCTCCGAACTGAGCCGATAGAAATTGAAACAACTTGTTCGTAGGATAGCCACGCAATGATTGGTTGACTATATCCAAATCAATGTAGGACGTGACTATTGGTTGTACCTTTTTTATAGGAACATAGCTTCTGAAACTATTCTCTTTCTCCGCAAACTTGTCTTTCTCAGACGGGTTCTGCTCAAAGTAATCACGGGGCGTGAAGTGATAACCGCATTTCTGCTCATGGTCACAACGTCCCACGTATTTTGGGAACTGGATTTGCTTCTCAGTATCGATGTACTTTGAAAAGCATCTTGGGCGGTGACAGTTCGGGCAAGTATGCCGAGTGCTGACACCTTTGTAGGGTTCTAATATGAATCTATGTGTACTCATTGTATGTTTCTTTTTGGTGTGTCACTTTTGTCGTTATTGTCGTTTTCGCTTGGAAAGTGTCAAAACCGATAAAAATGTCACGGGTTAATCTTTGAATATTCTCCATGTTTCTCTTTGCGGAACAATGTCCCGATATTGTCATTGAGAAAGCGTTGAAATGTGCGTTCCTTCATTCCGTTCTGCTCGGCTATCTGTATAGCTTGGGCAGTTGTAAAGGCTGGAGGAAGCAGATTGACTATCGCCTGTTGTTGGCTGTTGAGCGCATTTTCATTGAGTATGTTTTGAACGCTCAATGCGGATTCCTTGAAATACTCCGTCAGTTTGATGGCTCGTTCTACAGTCAACGTGTCGATATAGGTTTTATCACACTCTCCACAAGTCCATCGGGCTAATTGGATAATCAGGCAGAAGCGGATGATGTATATCTCCAACTTACAATAGATACTCACAATGGTGTCGTTTGTCTCTCGGTCACACAACTCTGAGAAGTGGTGCTGCCATTCGTAAAGCCGTCTCTTGGCATCCTCCGTGAAGAGAAGAATATGCGGTTCTATCTCTCCAAATTCATTGAGTACATACTCCTGTTGTATCAGCTTATTAATAATGGCATTCCACTCTTGTTCGATGTTCTCCGGCAGTTCCTTGTCATTCCAACGTGCCTTCTGTTGCAGATTTGGCATTACGAACAGAATGCGGTCGATGAATCCGTTACTGGAACGTTCGCCTTTAGCCAGTTCGCTGAGTATCTTCTTTTGGATAGTGCCGATAACTGATATATACGGTCGCTTGATGAAGATGGAACTCTTGGCGTTCTTGCGATCGGATATAGTGGTCTTGGCACTGAATACCGATAACCAAAACTGTTCTTCCGAACCGTTGTTGTAACGGTTGAAGTTCTTGAACCAAGCGGATAATTCATCAGCCCACAAGCATAAACCACGTTTGTTCTGTGCATGAATCAGACTTAATCCCTCAGGCGTTACATCCGAGATCAAGAAGCGTTTACGGACTGGTTCCTGTGGGAATTGCTCCTCACCGCTTTCTGTGCGTTCTTTGCGGCTCATACTCATCAACTCATCATATTTGGCAAGTGCCTTTTCAAATACCTGATTCTGTTGATAGTCGTAATCAAGAAACGGTTTCATCGCAAAGCTAAGCGGATGACTTTTGTTTGCTCCCGGTCTTCCTATTAATGCCATATACAGGATAGGACTTTCTATCCAGCCTTGCTTGATTTGGACAAGATGCGTGTTGCCGATACCGACTGCAATCGCTGTAAGGATTGCTGCGGCGATGTAGTCGGTAGGGTAGTTATGGCATTCGTGAACCTCGCTGATAATGCGTTGGATTTTTGTCGGGAATATGCTGATCGGAAAATCAGTACCCGTCAGTCGCATACTTAAATCAACCGCTTCGTCAATGATGGATGCCGGATTAATAGAATATGTATCCATAGCCACAACTATTAAAGTTTTATTGACGATTTAGGCTTATGACGGACACCGCTTTGCATATTGGCAAGCATCTCCTCGTATGTTTGCTCGGAAGTCTTTCTTCGACCGTTTTCAATCCAAGCAAGAAGTTCGTCCTCGTAGAAATAGAGTTTCTTACCTTTCTTATAGGCTGGAAGTAGCCCTTTGCGAACCAATGTATAAATGGTAGGTTTGGCTTTTCTGATGATACGGCAAGCATCTTCAATTTCAACCAACACATGTTTGTCTGATGCTGGTGGTTGAAATTCCGATATCATTCTTTTTAACTCGATGACCTGTTCGGTCAGATAACCTACCGCTTCGGGCAGCTTATCAAATGTTACTGTTTCTTTTTGCATACGTCGCTCGTTTTTAATTGTTCGACGGCAAAGGAAACAGGTGTTTCAATGGTGGAATCATTCACCAAAATATAACTAATGAATAACCTTGAATAGTAACAATTTTCTGATAGTTAAATGTTGACCGTATCTTTAAATACTATAAATGCTTTGATAGGTATTGATATGAACTAGAGCTTTGTTCGCTGTAAATATGAAATGTGTGATAATAAAATATCGAGGAATAGATACTTATATATTTCGGCTTTTTACTAACTTTGTATTACTTTAATTCAACTTATTATGGAATGTGTTAGACGCTTTTCATAATAAGATAGTTATAACAACCTAATGATAAAATTATTTTTGTATGTTGTATTTTGATGAGTCTGGATATACTGGACCTGATTTGACAAATAGTAAACAACCATATTTTTCATTAGCTTCTATTAGGATGACAGATGAAGAAATTGCTCAAATAAAAAAAGAGGTGGGTTATTGTGAATGGGGGAGGGAACTTCATTTCAAAAGTATGTATAAAAGTTATCATGGTCAGAAAATACTGGATAAGATATTTAATCACCCTCTGTTGGACAATTATCACGTACTTCCATCGTTTGCGCATAAACGATACTGTATCTATGCTAATATTGTGAATATTCTAGTAGAAACAATGTACCACTTCAATGGTATAAATCTATATGAAGGAGCAAAGAATCTGCTTCTGGCTAATGGCTTGTATTGTTTTGCTATATTGCATTCTAATAAAGACTTAGTGGCAGAATTTGAGAATAATTTTGTTGGGATGGTTAGGAAACCGTCAATAGAATCTGTTGCGAACTTTTATAGAACTACAGACAAGTTGAGATATGATGTTGATACAAGAGAAGGGCTTTTCGATATGCTGTCAGAGATACCTCCTACAATACAATATATTAAAGAAGCCTTAACCCATAAGAAATTCTATATTGATTTAACAATACCATTGTTTTCCGTATCGATTCAAGAATGGTATAAAAGAACTAAGGTAAAAGAGAATGTTCTTTTTGATTCCTCGGAACCATTCTTTGCAAACATAGAGTTTATGGAAAGCCTAAGGGATATGGAAGTGCCAGAAACTGTTGTTGGGTATGGTAAAGGAAAGCATGTCTATCCTCTGCCTGTTGGCAATATGGAAATTGCAAAGTCTCATGAAGAGTTCGGAATACAGTTAGCAGATGTGTTTGCAAGTGCATTATGCTTTGCTCTTACACCGCGAAATGATAAGTTCGTGAAGTATCAAGATAAGATAAAGTCGCTGCCAATATTCCAGAATATTAAGCTTAATATAGCACCTTCTACAAATGATTTTATTGAAGAAAGAATGAAGGAAACTGCAGAGATTGATCCTTTGGATTTTCTATGCGAACATAGTGATCGTATAAATATAAACAAAAGCTCAAGTATTTAATCATGGATTATACAGAAGTTAGTAATAGCATCAGAATGATGATGAAAGCTCAAGGCATAGATGAGATGTATATTGATAAAGAGGAAACTTTATACTACGATGAATCAGGTAACGTAAAACACTTGATTGTTAAAGATGGCAAACTCAATGCAGATTCAGATACTGTATTTGTGTTAGGTGGTGTTCAGGCAGATGATATTATTTCTTTGGAAGAGTTGAAAACGGCATTAGGCAAAAACTTAGAAAAAGAAATAAAATCAACAAAGGATTTAAAAGGAACTTTTATTGAAATATTGCGTAAGGATAATTTTAGAAAAATACTCCAAATAATTCAAGACAAAGGATGGCATATTCATTTTTGCATTGTACAGGTTTTGTATTATGGATTTGTGGATATTATTGATTCAATATGTGGACTAGAATTTAATCCATTTGCATTCAAAGCCGAACTATACAAAGTCTTGAAAAGAAATCCAAATACAACAATCTCAATATTCAAAAAATATAAGTATCCAAATGTTGGACAAAGCACATTAAGGATTTCTTGTCAGAACTTATAATCCTTATTGATGGTGTCATTGCCGAAGATGCGAAAAAATACCGTTTAAATCCGTTGCTAGTCTTTCTCAAAAGTTGTCTTGAGAAAGCTAAAAAACAGAAAGAATTGATTTTTATTCAGAATGAAACTACTCATGAATGGGTCGGCAATTTTGTGCAATTTTATAGGCAACAGATTCTTAGCTTCCCAAAGAAAACCTTGGTGTTTGATGAAGAAAAACAGGTTATGAGCCAGATTGCAGAAGAAGATATTATTATTGATGGTAAAGCTCCTGATAATTACAGTTTTAAGGAGTCTGGATCAGATGCAATGATACAAGTCAGTGATTATGTGGTTTCTATTTTACGTAAATATATGATTTTCCTTGATAGATTGGAACCAGAGGTTGATGCTGATATTCAAAATTTTGATGAAAATCAAATGAATAATTACAAACTCTTAAATAGAATACTTGCTGACTCTATGAACTATAATCCATTGTTTGTGTATTTTGTTGCTTGTCAGCATACGGTTGCCAAATATCATAAGTATATACAAGAGTATGGCGCTTCTAGAGCGAATGAGTGACTTTGTGATATGTTATTTTTATATTATGCGTCACTTGGAGTTTTTAGTGTTTAGATAATCATAAGTAATTGATTATTAGTCGATATAGAACTATAACAACAATTATTAGTAAGAGTTGATGTTGGAAAGTTTAATTTGATTGGTGCAGAGAATACTTAGGGATTGATATAGTGTAAAAAGTTTAGCCACTATCTTAAGAATGAGGTTAAATCTCGTAATAAAATGTGGATAATAAATAAAATCTACGCTATTTTACTATCCAGTTTAATCTTGCATTCTGATTCCGTGTGTGACATTTTGCGCTCAATGGTGGATATTTCCGAGTCACGTAGAGTATGAGCAAATACTCTCTTTATAAATGTGGCAGTCTGTAGGCGTGGTTTGCCGAATGCTTTGCCGATATTCCAACCAAAGTGCATGATGTCAATGGTTTTTAATTGAGCATCAACCTTTATCTGTTCAACTTTGGGCAGAGTATCCGACAAGTAATATTCTGTGATATATTCGCATAAGCGATTGAGGTCTGTTTCGCTAAGGTAGAGAACCAAGTTTTGTTTCGTATATGAGAGAACCCTATCTAACTTTTCTTGTGATGCCCGTTCTTTCTCAGCCATAGCGTTGGCACGAAATATCTCGTATTTTGTTGGCTGATTGGATTCTTCAATGGGCATATTATTGATGGTAGAAGGTGTGGCTTCTTCCTTTGGAAGTTCTGCCACTTCTTCGTTAAGTTCAGGATATGAAGGAATAGAAACTTTTTCTGTTATGTCAGATGTAGTTTCGATTTCAGTTTCAGAAATGATGGATTCTGAAATAATGGTATTTTCGACAAGTTCATGGTGCGTTATTGGAGCTTCTACCACCACAGCCTTATTGCGGTAACATTCAAATCTCATAAAGTACTTCTCTATTGTTGGTGAAAGGAGTTGACCAAATACCATTTGCAGATTGAGGTAGATAGCTCCTATGACAATGGAGCATACTACGAAAATAAGATTGCTACTGAACTCATCCCAGCCATAGTGTAGTACGGTTTGACGGGCTAAAACACCTATGATGACGATTGTCCCGAAAACAATCAGATTCAAAGTTATATGCTCTATCTTTTTCTGCTCCATAATGATATAAGTTAATCGTTTGTGTGCAAATATATATCATTTGCAAGATGTGTAGATACATTTTCCGGGAAGTGGCAGCTTTTGGCACCGGTAGGTAGCATTTTTCTATACCACTTGTGCCACAATAGCAAAGGAAAGTCCGACATGGAACTAGCCTACATCGGACTTGTAAGTTGTGGGTATCAGCAATTGTAAATGTTAGCTGACCTTATTGGAATAAATAGTGATATGCTCTTCTGCTTGGAAGCTACTTTATTGATAACCCATTTCCTGAATGCAGCGGAATGTCCAGTGTCTATTTGATAGGATAGGGCTATAATCATGTCGAGATTATACACATCGGCATAATTCCCATTCTCTAATCTTATACATTGGTAGACTTCATATTCCTTTAAGATGTTGGCTTTCAATATCGCTTTTATGCGGGAGTTGATTGTTCCAGCCGTTGTATAAAACAAGTCGGCAATCTCCCAAGTGGTCATCCATACTTCGCCATCAGAAATATGGATGCCTTGTCCGTTGTTTGTTATGATTCCTCGTT
Source organism: uncultured Phocaeicola sp. (assembly GCA_948566455.1). GTDB lineage: Bacteria > Bacteroidota > Bacteroidia > Bacteroidales > Bacteroidaceae > Phocaeicola. The sequence goes on along the minus strand of CAOYQO010000008.1, from coordinate 127,340 downwards.
TCATAGCTACAATTTATTTCAGTGAAATCTTATTGGCAGTCTCTCGTTTTTTCACATTTACCAAATCTGCGTAGATTTGAGTGGTGGAAACGTTCTTGTGTGTTAACATCTTTGAGACTGTGTAAATGTCTGTACCTAAAGAGATTTGTATGACCGCATAGGAGTGCCTGAAGCCGTGAAAGGTTATCGGTTTTGTTATTCCTGCCTTTTTGAGCCAGTTTTTCAGCGGATAGTTAATCATACTCCGCTTCAATCCTTTGAATACTTTACCTGTATCGGGCGTACCACACAGTTCGTAGGCTTCGTAACTGATGGGGAGTGTCGCTTCCGTTTGGGTTTTCTGTGTTCTGATACGCAAGCAATAGCCTTGGTCGGGAGCGATGGCAAAGTCTTCCCATTGAAGATTGAGAATATCACTGATGCGTAGTCCTGTCAGACAAGCAAACAAGGAAGCTGCTTTCAGAACGGGCATATCACAAGGAGTGGCGGCAAGTTGCTTCACTTCGTCCAGTGTCAGATACTCTTTCTTCACGTCTTGTGGCTCAATCTTATCAAGATAGTCATTGATATTCTCCCGAAACCATTTATCTCGGTAGGCAATTTTCAACAATCCTCTGAAAGTGGAGTAATAGCCGGATGCCGAATTGAGGGATATGGGACGGTTGCTATGTTTGAGTTGCTTGGCATTCAATAGGTACTCACGAAATTTCTTGCACAAGTCCACATTCACCTCACCGAAGGTACATTGCCCTTTGACAAAGTTGTAGAAATGCTGATAGACGAATGTCCATTTTTGGTCTTTGCTTCGGCACATCTTCTTGAAGTAAGCAAGGAAGTCGGCTTTCTGTTTGGTCTTGTCTAAGAAGCCAAACTCTTCATTGATGAGTGACTGCACTCTGATACAACGGATAGCTTCTGCCTTGTTCAACATATCGTTGTTGAATTCCCGTTCCATTTCGTTTTTCGGGTGGGCATAGATGTAGATGCCAAGATATTCTCGACGACTCATCTGCATTGTCTCAGGGTTTCGGACTGCTGGATAATAATCCAGATACAAGGAGATGCGATTATTCCGAATCGCTCTCTGACGAACTGTTACTTTTGTACACGTGTGTGTCATACTGTTTAATATTTAGAGTTTTACATTTGTTTGGTGCAAAGGAATATGGTGATTCAATGGTGGCAACATTCACCGATAAATAACTTATTCAATCTTTGGGGCTTCAAGCAATTTATCCAGTTCGGGTTTAGAGATAAGCGTGTATTTGCCCTTCTTGACCTTTGGGATATTATGATACTTCGCATAATGATAGAGCTGGTCACGGGTGAGATTGAATTTCTCCATCGCTTCGACTACTGTATAATACTGCGGTTCTTCGGGTGCTGCCACGCCTTTGGCTATATCCACATGTTTTTTGGAATAGTACACCATGATGCCTTCTTTCTTTTTCGGGATGGCATTCTTGGAAACGAAGGTGTAAATAGCAGATAAGGTCATGCCGAATTTCTCCTGCATTTCCTGTGTGCTGTACCATTCGGTAATATCGGGATTCGGGGCTTTCTTGGCAAAGTAAGCATCCATGTGTTTTTTGCTCCAGTAGGTTTTGCCACGATTGAAAGTCCGAGGGATGTTGTTCTTCTTGGCTACCACAAATATCCATGATTCATTTACATGGTATTTCTCTTTGACTTCGGCTGTAGTGTAAAAGTCGGTGATGGGGGCTTTTTCTATGGGTACTCGTTTTTTATACTCCGCAGCATTTTCAAACAAAAGCTCAATGTCTTTCCTTCTGACTAATGTTTTTCCTTTGAACTGAACCGCTTTAATCACGTTGTCTGCCATGTAGCGGTAAATACTGGCTCGACTAATCCCTAAGAGTTTTGCGGCTTCGGGTGGTGTATAGAATTCCTTGTTCTCGATAGATGGTTCTTCTGTATTTATAGAAAACTCTTTCTGATAAGTCGCTATGCGCTCCTGTCGGATTCGTTCTTTATAGGCTGCATTGTTGCACCTATGAGAACAATAGTTTGTAGTCGTTTTGTGGGCTATGAAAATTTGTCCACACCACTTACATTTCTTCTTGATTTCAATGTTACTGCTCATTCTTTTCTCCGTTTATTTCTCCATTTTTGTTTCAGTGCGTCTCACCACGTCTCACTGTGTCTCAATTCTCCACTACCTTGTTGGTGAGAAACAAGGCTTCAGCAAGCGAGCAACAAATACGGTACAAAAATGAGCTGAAAAAGCCCTATAAACGATAATCATCGCTTATAAGGCTAAAAAGAAAGGCGCTCAAAATGAACGCCTTAATAATCATTGATGATATATGCTAATCGTTGGTAATCATCCCTTACTTGCCGACGCAAAAATGTTGAAATATATTTTGTAGCACCATATCATTCGTCACCTCCCCCGCGATGTCGCTCAAATGGAAGATGCATTCCCTGATGTCCTGGGCCACGAAGTCCCCTGAAAGATTGTTTGCCAATCCCTGTTGTACGCGTCTGATGGCTTCTAAAGCATGCGTGAGGGCTTCGTAATGGCGGGCATTGGTCACTATCACGTCGTTCTGGGTTATCGTAGGCAGATTGGCGGCGGCTATAAGTTTCTTCTGAAGCACATCCGTATTTTGCCTTTGCTTGGCGGAAATAAAAATACATTCGGCGTCAGGAATGATGGAAGAGGCCGCAGAAAGCACCTCATCAGAATGAGCCGTGCCCGACAAATCCGATTTGTTGAATACCAATATCAAATGCTTTCTTTCCAGACGCGGAAGTATCTGCCCCGATAGCTGATTCATTTGCGACGTTGCGTCCGTTGCATCAATCATCCAAAGCACGATCTCCGCTTGTTCCAGTTTTTGGAACGTGCGCTCTATGCCCAGACTCTCAATCGTATCATTGGTTTCGCGGATACCTGCCGTGTCAATGAAACGGAAAGTAATACCGCCGATATTGGTCGTGTCTTCAATCACGTCGCGCGTAGTGCCGTGAATGTCGCTCACGATAGCCTTGTCCTCGTTCAGCAATACATTGAGAAGCGTTGATTTCCCAGCATTCGTTTCGCCGATGATGGCTACCGGTACGCCGTTTTTGATTACATTTCCTACGCTGAACGAATGTACCAATCGGGAAATGACTCCTTCGATGTGATCCGCCAATCGGCAAAGCTCCGTTCTGTCCGCAAACTCCAACTCTTCATGGTCGCTGAAATCCAGTTCCAGTTCAATCAGTGAAGTGAAGTGTAGCAACTGGTTGCGTAGCTCCGTAAGCTCCTTACTGAATCCGCCACGCATCTGGCTCATGGCAAGGCGGTGGGTGGCGGCAGATGAAGAAGCAATCAGGTCCGCCACGGCTTCGGCCTGGCTCAAATCCATCTTGCCATTGAGAAAGGCGCGTTGCGTGTATTCTCCCGGTCCCGCCAGGCGGCAACCGTGCTTGATGAGCAATTGCAAAACCTGTTGCAAGATATAACTCGAACCGTGGCAGGTGATCTCCGTACTATCTTCGCCCGTGTAAGAGTGCGGGGCGCGAAACAGGCTGACAAGAACCTCGTCGATAATTTCTTCTCCATCGTGTATCTTCCCGAAAGTCAGTGTATAAGGTTTGCAATCCGCCAGCGCTTTACCGGATTTTGCCGGGGTGAAAATGTGGCTGGTGATACGAATGGCGTCCGCTCCTGAGACGCGAATGCTTCCGATTGCTCCTCCTTGGGCCGTGGCAATGGCACAGATGGTATCCTGATTCATCATAAAAATTGTTATTTGAGTTGCAAAGATAGCCTTTTGGGGCAAAAAAAAGAACGCGATTGTATATTACTTACTCTTTTTTATTACATTTGCTCAATTTTCGTAGCCTTTACATGATACACTTTGTTATTATGGCGCAAGACAAAATAAAAATGCATGATTCCGCTTCTCATACTACCGAGAAAGACGAGAACACGGAACTACTGAAAGAGAAATTATTGAAGGTCAACTCCGTTCTGGCTGCCCATCAAATTGCTCTCTGGGAGATAAATATCAATACCCTGGAGTGCACTTTCACTCAGGAATATTTCGAAAGTTTAGGCTTGGATAAAGTCGGCATCTGTTATCAGAATTTGGAAGAGTTCTGTAGCTTTGTGCATCCCGATGATAAGCATTTGGTGTCGTTGGATGGCTTTCAAAAGAAATTGGATGGCTTTGAAGAGTCCAAAGTCTTACGCGTGCGTTGCGTAGGTGCGCATGGCGAAATAGTCTGGTTGGAGGACCACCTCTTATCTGTAGAGAAAGATAGAAGTGGAAATCCGAAAAGCCTCTTATGCTATACCGTGAATGTCACCGGGCAGTGCGAACGCGAAACGCGCATATCGCGCATGGAAGAGCGAAACCGGAAGATAATACAGGCATTGCCTGAATTCATCTTCATCTTTGATGAAAATTTCTTCCTCACCGACGTGTTAATGTCTTCTGACACCATTTTGCTCCATCCCGTTGAACAGCTACGGGGAGCGGACGGGCGCACCATCTATTCTCCCGAAGTCAGCGACCTGTTTCTACGGAACATACGTCAATGTCTCGAAGACGGGAAGTTGAAGGAGATAGAGTATCCCCTGGATGTGGATGATTGCGAAAGGCATTATTTCCAGGCACGCATCGCTCCGTTCGAAGATAATAAAGTGATGGCATTGATACACGATATCGGTGACAGGGTGCAACGCTCCAATGAACTCATCGAGGCGAAGCAGCGGGCAGAAGAGGCCGACCGCATGAAATCGGTGTTCTTGGCCAATATGAGCCACGAGATCCGTACTCCTTTGAATGCTATCGTGGGATTCTCTGAAATCATAGCTTTGACGGAAGATGAAGTGGAGAAAGCCGAATACCTGAACATCATCCAGAAGAATAGCAACCTGTTGTTGCAACTCATAAATGACATTCTGGACCTTTCCCGTATCGAGTCGGGAAAATCGGAAATGAACTTCCAGTTGGTCGAAATGACCGGACTGATTGACGAAGTGGAGAAAGTGCATCGCCTGAAAATGAAAACGGGCATCCGACTGAATGTGATATGTCCCGATGAGGAAATCTGGATTATGGTGGACCGGAACAGGATTACGCAAGTGCTGTTCAACTTTCTCTCTAATGCCATTAAGAATACCCATGAAGGGACCATCACCTTGGGGTTGGAGGTCTGCGGAGAATGGTTGAAGGTGTATGTAACGGATACCGGTTGCGGCATTGCGAAGGAGAAATTGCCCTTGATTTTCAACCGTTTCGAAAAGCTGAACGATTTTGTTCAGGGCACGGGTCTGGGGCTCCCCATCTGCCAGAGCATCGTGGAGAGATTGGGAGGAAAGATTTCCGTAGAGTCCGAAGTAGGAGTGGGGAGCACTTTCGTGATGACCCTTCCTTACCGCCAGTTTGTGTTGGGAGCGGATGGTGAACCTGTTGAAATCAATGCCCACGTAGAGCGAAGATCAGACGGCAGGAAGAAAATTCTGATAGCTGAAGATACGGAGTCTAACTTTATGCAGATAAACATTTTGCTGAAGAAGGACTACACCATTTCGTGGGTTACCAATGGCGAAGAGGCCGTAAATAGTTTCTTGCGTGAGCGTCCCGACCTGATATTGATGGACATCCGCATGCCGGTGATGAACGGTATTCAGGCTACGGAAAAGATACGTACCATCGACATCGATTTGCCTATCGTTGCGGTGACGGCCAATGCTTTCCTGATAGAGCAACAACAAGCATTAGCCGCCGGGTGCAATGATATTATTGCCAAACCATATACTTACGAAAGATTGAAGGAAACAATCATCAAGTATATTTGAGTGGGTGTTTCTTAAATTCTGTCCAGTACGGTTTTTATCAAAGTGTCAATCGTATTCTTGTAGCCCGTATTGGCTTCTTTAATCAACCGGTTGGCTATGACCATGCATACCGTGGTCGCCTTATGTCCCATCAGGCGGCTCAAACCGGCCAGTGCGGAGCTTTCCATCTCGAAGTTCGTAATGCGATAGCCATTGTATTCAAAGTTCTCGATCTTTTCATTTTGCTTCGGGTCGGCCAGCGGAATACGTAGTTCGCGTCCTTGCGGGCCAAAGAAACCACTGGCGGCAATCGTTACACCGCGTACCATATTGTCTCCGGCAATGCGCTCTATCAGTTCGGCATTGGCGTCGATCACGTACGGAGCAGGTGCGCACATATTCCCCGACCATCCCATGTGGTTCAGGAATGCACGCTCAAATGGCAGGTCGCACACTTCATTGCGCCCTGAATAGAAGTTCAGCAGGCCATCGAAACCAATGGACTTTTGCGAGCAGATAAATGTACCTACGGGCGTATTCGGTTGCAAACCGCCACAAGTACCGATGCGCACCAGTTCTAACTGGCGAAGTTGGGGCTTTTCTTCACGTGTGTTGAAGTCGATGTTGGCCAAGGCGTCCAGTTCGTTCATCACAATGTCGATGTTGTCGCAACCAATACCCGTAGAAACCACCGTGATGCGTTTGCCCTTGTAGGTACCTGTAATGGTTTTGAACTCGCGGCTTTCCACTTCACATTCTTTATTCTCAAGGTGTGAGCCTACCAGTGCCACTCTGCCCGGGTCGCCCACTAGGATTACTTTGTCTGCCAGCCACTCGGGCTTTACGTGCAGATGAAAAACTGAACCGTCATCATTGATAATAAGTTCGGAAGATGCAAAATACTTTTTCATATTCTGGATTTTTTGGTTGATACGTTTATAAATAGAAAACGCCGGAACGGGATTACTGTTCACCGGTTCCGACGTTTTTCTGGGGCTATAATTCTACCGGTTATTTACTCAACGGCTGATTTGAGTTGTTTCCCGATGGTTTGGCTATGGTTTCGCGCATGGAAGTATCAGCTTCGATGTTCTTCATCCGATAATAATCCATGATGCCCAGGTTGCCGTTACGGAATGCTTCTGCCATGGCCTTAGGTACTTCGGCTTCTGCCTCGATCACCTTGGCGCGTGCTTCCTGAGCTTTCGCCTTCATTTCCTGTTCGCTGGCCACGGCCATTGCACGGCGTTCCTCAGCTTTGGCCTGGGCGATATTCTTATCGGCATTTGCCTGGTCTATCTGCAAAGCCGCACCGATGTTCTTACCTATATCGATATCAGCGATATCAATGGACAGGATTTCGAAAGCCGTCCCGGCATCCAGACCTTTGCGGAGCACAAGTTTGGAGATTGAATCCGGGTTTTCCAATACTGACTTGTGGTTTTCGGACGAACCGATGGAAGATACGATACCTTCGCCTACACGGGCCAGGATAGTGTCTTCACCGGCACCACCCACCAACTGGCGGATATTGGCGCGTACCGTTACACGGGCTTTGGCTATCAACTGGATACCATCTTTTGCTACGGCGGTCACCGGAGGAGTATCGATCACCTTCGGGTTTACCGACATCTGAACGGCTTCGAACACATCACGTCCGGCAAGGTCGATTGCGGTAGCCATCTGGAAGGATAATTCAATATTAGCTTTAGAGGCGGATACCAAGGCGTGCACCACTCTTTCTACATGTCCACCAGCCAAGTAGTGAGCTTCCAGCTCGTCGCGGGTAATGTTGCTCAATCCGGCTTTGTGTGCTTCAATCATACCCGGTACAATGATGTAGGGAGGTACGTTACGGATACGCATTAAAAACAATTGCACCAATGAAATCCTGACTCCCGAAACTTTGGCGGACAACCATAGGAAGAAAGGAACATAGTGGAAGAACAGTACGATGAAGATAATGCCTCCTATCACAAGAAAGGCAGTAAGGTACATAGTGTCTACGTTCATGATTTATAAGATATTAAGTGTGAATATTAGTCTTTTTTCTTTTCTACCATGATAACGCCGTCCGTAATACGGTTTACAATGATAGGGGTTTTTTCATTCAGGAATCCGTCCATGGATTTCACTTCCACGATGTTGCCGTCTATTTCGGCATTGCCGATCAGTGCCAGGCGTGTAATGGCCACACCCGTATCGCCTACTTTTACTTGATCCGCAGCCGTACGGTCCACCTTCGATGTGATATTCTTCTTCAACGCCACTTTATCCAAGGTCTTGGAGCGCATGAAGAGTATCAATGAGCCTATGCAGGCTATTGCCGATACACCGAGCGTGATGAAACCAGCCGTTGTACCCAGATAGGCAAAGGCATAGTAGTTGGCATAGATCATGCAAGCTCCGGCCAGAATTCCGGCTATGCTGATGCCCGGGATGACGAACAGTTCTACCAAGAACAGGATAACTGCCGCAACAATGAGTACAATGATGATAAGTATGTCCATAGTTTTCTATTTAAAGGATTGTTTTTCTGTATTACGCACTTCAATGGCGGCCTTCTCCAATTCACCTGATAATTGTTGTATCTGCTTTTCCAGGTCGAGTATGGCGGGAGCCAGTTTGGCTTTATCGCTTTCCTTGGCACGGGAGTACAAGGAACGTTGCTCTTCCAATTTGTTTTGCTGCTCTTTGAAAGCCTTTTCTAATTGGAGGTATTTGCCGAACAGTTTTTTGACCTGAGGAGATTTGAAATCACTTTGTTGATAATAAGTATTCTGGTCATCGATTACAAACTCAAACTCATGACTTTTCGTGGTTTGTGGCTTTTCATCGAATGCGGCTTGTAGTCGATGTTTGGCATCGGCTACGGCATCCTGATCCGTCCACGTATCTTTCAGAGAATGAATCCGGGCAAGCCCGATTGCTTTTTTCGGGTCCATTGCTTCATAATTATATACCCTTTTGGAAGAATTTGGAATGAATACATAAATGCAAACTTTTCCTTCCGGCTGGTAACGGTCGGAGGCAAACCATCCGAGATTATTATATTCGTCGATAACGAACATATAGTCATTATAGGGAGAGTTGAACGGCATACCCACATTTTCCGGAGTGAGGTAGGTGTTCGTGTTGGTATTGTAACGGGTGACGAATATGTCGTAACCACCTATCGAATTTTCACCATCCGCGGCATAATAGATGGTGATGCCATCTGTCAATACATACGGATAGTTGGCATTGATGGAATCATTTATACTACTGGGTAGCAAGCTACCTTTGCCCCATTCGCCCTGCATTTTGTTACGCGAGAGGATGCTGAGTTTACCGTCCGGTTGGCGCTCACCATAATAAATCTTATTGCCGAGTTCCGTTTCATATACGGTAGCCTCAACTTCTGCCTCATTCTGGAAGAAATCATTGTACATGAATAGTTTACCGGACTCAGGACTAATTTTATAAGCTTCCAGAAAACGACCTTTGTCTATTACGATGCTATCGATAATGCAAACTTCTTCAACCCCTTTCAACATGCGGAAATTGGCTTTACTTTTCTCCAATAGCTTTTCGGCTTCTGCGGTCGGCCTTTTCCGTTTGGCCAGGTCGCTGATGTAGTCTTCGTAGCATTTGATGGCATCTTCAAAGCGATACAGGTCATTGTAATTTCGCGCCAGATACAGTTGTCCACTGGGCACCCGTCTTTTTACGGCGGTTTCCAGATATTTCAAAGCTACTTCTGGTTCTCCTGTTTCCAGGCAACATACGCCGTACCATAAGTTATAATTTCCATTTGCCGGTTGTGTCTTTACGAGTTTCTGGAAAATCGGTTTGGCTTTCTCGTATTGCCCTTGATTGTAGAAAGCTCTCGCTTCCTCCAACGTCTGTGCCGATACACCGACTAATGTGAGACAAAATAGAAGGAGTAAAATATATCTCTTTTTCATGCTAGTTATCCAACTTACAAATTCGAATGTTCAAAAATACAAATTAATCGGGAATAATGCTGATTTCCGTTATTCTATTATGTTAATTCTTCTTTAAATCATTCTTTTCTCTTACTTTTGCAACCGCAAATCTTATGTAGTGTTATGGCTCAATTCACCAAAGAAGAGAAAACCGTCCGCCGCATTGAAAAGCGGTTTAGTAAAGGACTGGTAGAATATGGTCTGATAGAGGATGGGGATAAGATCCTTATCGGGCTTTCGGGTGGCAAAGATTCTTTGGCATTAGTGGAGCTATTGGCAAGACGCGCCCGAATTTTTAAGCCCAGATTTGCGGTGGTTGCCGTCCATGTAGTGATGAAGAATATTCCGTATCAGAGTGACCTGACATATCTTCGTGATTATGTAGAGTCATGGGGAATCCCTTTTGTATTGTATGAAACGGAATTTGATGCAAGTACAGATACACGCAAATCACCTTGTTTCCTTTGTTCATGGAATAGGCGCAAGGCCTTGTTCACGGTGGCTAAGGAGCAGGGATGCAACAAGATAGCATTGGGACATCATATGGATGATATTCTGGAAACGCTATTGATGAATATCACTTTTCAGGGGGCATTCAGTTCCATGCCGCCCTGCTTGGTAATGAAGAAATTTGATATGACGATTATTCGGCCGATGTGTTTGGTACATGAGGTTGATTTGCTGGAACTGGCCCAAATAAGAGGGTATCGTAAGCAGGTGAAGAATTGTCCTTATGAGGCGCAATCTCATCGTAGTAATATGAAAGATATTCTACATCAGTTGGAAGCTATGAACCCGGAAGCTCGCTATAGTCTTTGGGGAAGTATGGCAAATGTTCAGGAGGAACTTCTTCCTCAGAAAATTGATAATTTAGATTAATCACCCCTTAAATATTCATCACTGAAATGAAAGGTCTTTATACGATTCTGCTTTTAATAGTGTCTAATGTCTTTATGACTTTTGCATGGTATGGTCATCTGAAGTTGCAAGATATGAAAGTGATTACTAATTGGCCGCTTTACGCCATAATCTTATTTTCATGGAGTATCGCTCTTGCGGAATATTTTTGTTTGGTTCCAGCCAATCGTATCGGGTTTATTGGTAATGGTGGTCCTTTCTCGCTGATACAATTAAAGATTATTCAGGAAGTGATTACACTCATCATTTTCACAGTATTTACTACGGTTCTTTTCAAGGGCGAAAGTTTGCATTGGAATCATTTTGCGGCATTCATTTGTCTGGTACTTGCGGTGTATTTTGTATTCTATAAATAGGTAATTTATCGAAGCGTAGTTTCGTAGTGATTAGTGTTTAGTGATAAGTGATTAGCACCATGCGGAATGTAGCGCAACCCGCTAATCACTTATCACTAAACACTAATCACTTGTTATAAACCTTTTCATCCCTTTCGTATAGTATGTTTGAAGTTCTCCCTTATCGTCCGTGTAGATAAAGCAGGCATCAATATCCGGGTGGGCATCGGCAAACCGTTCGGCTTCTTCCAATCCCATCACCATGAAAGCGGTAGCATAAGCATCAGCACTCATACAATCTTTGGCTATTACCGTGGCGGATAAGATGTTGTGTTGTACCGGATATCCCGTTCTTGGGTCTATGGTATGCGCATATTTCTTTCCATCCTTATAATAGAAATTACGGTAATTACCTGAAGTAGCAATACCCACACCCGTTACATTCAGTACCGTTTGTAATTCCTGATTGATAGATAGCGAATCATCTACCGGTTTATTGATACCGATGCGCCACAAATCTTTCTTTGGATTTTCTCCCTGGGCTACAATTTCTCCACCTATATCTACCATGAAATTCTTAATGCCTTTCTTTGCGAGAAATTGTGCTATTACATCTACGGCATACCCTTTAGCAACGGCACTACATGATAGCATCATGCGTTCATCCTGCTTCACGACCTTTCCCTCATTGGATAGGGTTACTTTGGTATATCCCGTAATGTCCAGTAGACTATCTATCATGGCCGAATCAGGAAATGCGCCTTTCTTGAAACCAAATCCCCAGGCATTGGCCAATGGGGCAACCGTAATGTCGAATGCACCATCCGTTTCTTTGGAAATTTCCATACTACGACGGAATACATTCGTGAAAAAAGTGTCCGGTACAATATCCTCGTTGCGGTTGATTCGCGTAATTGTGGCCGTATCATTAAAGGGGGACAGAGAGCCGTCAAATCTCTTCAATTCTTCGTCAATTTCAACTTTCAAGTCACCATCATACTGATAGGTTATATTATAAACCGTGCCGAATATCAATCCGTTTATTGTATAATAAGGTTGCGTACGGTTGTGACGTGCAAGTATCCAGATTGTTCCCAATACAAGCAGGGCAATCCATAAGAAATTTCTCTGTGCCTTCTTTTCCATAAGTGAAGTTTAACTAAAGAACAAGTGTTCTATTAATATTTTGGTTCCGATGATAATCAGGATAATACCTCCCCAGAGTTCTGCCCGTAGTCTTCGTGCAATGCCGCATCCAAAGCGGATACCGAATAGTAATCCTATAAGAGACATGGCGAAAGATACAAAACCGATGATAGAAATAGGAGGGAGTATTTCTGAGAAATCACGCATACCCAGAAATGCAAATGAGACTCCAATGGCCAATGCATCAATACTGGTTGCAACGGCTAATGCGAGCACAACTTTCAAGCTTTTCGGGTCGTATTCTTTTTTGCAATCTTCGTCCTTGAAAGACTCTCTGACCATGCGTCCGCCCAGAAAAGCAAGAATGGCGAAAGCGATCCAATGATCCAGACTCTCTATCAGATGGCTGAATGTGCTGGCGCCTATCCACCCGAGGAGTGGCATGATGGCTTGAAATAATCCAAAGAAAAAAGCCATGGTCAGCATAGGCCGCCATAGCGTACGTTTCAGAAGAATGCCACTGGCTATGGAGACGGCGAAACAATCCATCGCGAGTCCCACAGCAAGAAGCCAAATCTCTAATCCGGTCATAGTTTTAGAATGGTAGTTTATAAGTGATTGTATAAGTTACGCCCATTGTGTTGGAGCCATATTTGCCGAATCCGGGTACATACCAGGGATCTCCGTATTCTCCTGTAGATGAACTTGTGCGGAATTTGAAGCGCAATCCCCAGCCCATATAGAGTTCTTTCCATATATGTGCACGAATGCCGACACAAAATTCAAACCATTGCATGGATCCTTTCATTCCTTTGTGGTTGAAGGGTAAGCTTCCACCCCAGATGTCATCTACCTGGTTCGGATTACCAATGCCTCCGCCATAGATAGGATCATCTACCGATAGGGTTGCTATATCATACTTGAAACTACTCATGGCGTAACGTAGTCCCACAAACAGGTAATTCTTGAATTTCTTTTTGAAAAGAGCGTTGTAATTCATCCCGATACGGAAATAAGGCGCATTGCTCTTGTAGTGGGTACCATTATCATTCCATGCATCGGTGCCGCCATATCCAAGTTCTACTATCGGGAAGAAACGGTTTTTGAGATTAACATCCACCGCTACTTCCGAACTTAAAAAATCACTTCCGAAAGCTTTGCTTCCGATACCCCATAAATCAACACTGACGGTCACGCCATTGTATAGCGGGAAAGCTTCCTCATCCACTTCTTTCTTTTGCTCTTTCGGCGGATTAGAGGCAGGAGGACGGTTGCTGTTTTGTGCTTGTACCGGAAATCCGGCCAACAAACAAAGCACCAGATTAATTACGATAAAAGAGCTTAAGATTTTCCGTTCCATAAATGCTTACTTCTGCTGTTTGAATATATATGGAGTCAAGTAGATGACGGCTATATGATCTGCCTGTGATGCTTTGTTTCATCTGATAGCCGCAATCCATTGAAAGGAAATAAGGCGTATTCTTCTGGCGGATGACAATCGTATCTTTTTTAATCTTAACGTCTTTGCTATAATGGAATACCAGTACGGTGGAGTCTGCCGTATAGCGTAGTGGTAATGATAATCCGTGTACTCTCTTCTGGTTATTGAGGATGATAGAATCTGTACCGAATGCGGTGATGGTGAGCGAGTCAAGAGTATCATTCACAACTCTTTCTGTCTCTCCGTCTATTTTATAAAGATAGCATTGCATCATCGGACGTGCATTCATTGAGCAGTCTTCTTCTTCCGAACAGGAAGAAACGATACTGATAATAGGATAAGCAATCAGACAAAGCAATATCAGTTTTACTAATTTTCTCATAGTCTTATATTGTTTTTTCTATTTGATATTTATTTCGTTCAGGGGCATTGCGTGAAATCAGTTCGCCAAGGAAGCCGGCAAGGAACAATTGTGTTCCGATAATCATGGCGGTCAGCGATAAGTAGAAGTAGGGGGAGTCGGTAACCAAACGGTAAGGCATCCCGCTATGCATATGGTATAGTTTTGTAACGCCTACAATGACTACTGCAATAAAGCCGAAGATGAACATAAGTGAACCGAGAAGTCCGAAGAAGTGCATCGGTTTTACTCCGAAGGCTGACAGGAACCAAAGTGAGATCAGGTCCAGGTATCCATTAAAGAAACGATTCAAACCGCCGAACTTCGTCTTGCCGAATTTGCGTGCCTGGTGTTGAACAATCTTTTCTCCGATCTTTTTGAAACCGGCATTCTTGGCAAGGTAGGGGATATAACGATGCATTTCGCCATACACTTCAATGTTCTTCACCACATCTCTCTTGTAAGCTTTCAGGCCGCAATTAAAATCGTGCAGGTTCTTGATACCGGATACTTTGCGTGCCGTTGCATTGAATATTTTTGTAGGAATGGTTTTTGAAAGCGGATCGTAACGTTTCCTTTTCCAGCCGGATACCAAGTCGTAATCATCCTCTGTTATCATCCGGTATAGTTCGGGTATTTCGTCCGGGCTATCCTGTAAATCTGCATCCATTGTAATGACAACATCTCCTTGTGCCTTTTCAAAGCCACAATATAATGCCGGAGATTTGCCATAATTACGGCGGAACTTAATGCCATGTACTGCATCTGATTCTCGACTCAGTTCTTCGATAATTTGCCAGGAGCGGTCGGTACTTCCGTCATTCACGAAAATTACTTCGTATGAAAAGCCGTGGGCTTTCATCACCCGTTCAATCCATGCGTACAGTTCCGGAAGTGATTCTTCTTCATTATACAAAGGAACGACAACTGAAATATCCATCTTTCTATATTACGATTAAACTGTTTTCTATATACACTATTTCTTTATCCTTATATTTTATCTTCCTCCGATATAATCTGCCGGTGGGCGCTTCATAACGAACAAAGCGGTGGGAATGGCAAGTAATGATCCCACAAAAACATTCATCGACATCATTTGCATCGTGATTTCTATCGGAGTCAGTGAACGCACCTGGCTTAAGCCTTCCCTTAATTGTTCAATATATGCATCAATGCCGGGCACTGCTTTATATGTAATTTCCCAAGAGTTCAACATCGTTTCATAGGAATTCAATATAAACCCTTGGTCAATAAAGCGGATATATATATAATGTGCCACGGCTGTAAGCAATGCGGCAAACATATACATAAATACGGTGAAAATCCATGCATGAAGAAAACTTATTGTCCCGCCACATACCATGTTCCGGTACATGCGCACGTAATAATACGCCATAAAGGGCACACATAAAGTTAGTCCTATAAAAATGGAAAAGAGAAATGGTACGCTAATACCCAGAGGGAACAGTATGAATTTCAAAATCCAAAAACCGCCCAAATAAGTGCCGAACAACATGGCATATCGTTGCAAGTAACCTTTGTTTTCTGTCATCTTTCATTAGGAATAATGGCGCAAAGGTATAAATAATATTGTTTGTAGCCCGTGTATTCTTGTTAAAGTTGAAAAAAGTTTGGGCAAAGTATTGCATGTTTCATAAAAATGCCTACCTTTGCACCCGCAAACAAGAAAAACGGGTAAGTCCTATACGGCCAGCTCCCTTCGAATCCTCCAGGGCTTGATCGCAGCAAAGGTAGTTGGTTGTAGCGGCGCGATATAGTAAGCTTGCCCACCCGCCTCTTTAGCTCAGCTGGCCAGAGCACGTGATTTGTAATCTCGGGGTCGTTGGTTCGAATCCGACAAGAGGCTCAAAAGAAAAGAGATACATTCTACAAAGAATGTATCTCTTTTTTTTATTTGTTTTTTGTAAAAAAAGTGATAGCTTTGCTTTGTAAAACCTAATATTATGATGCGAATATCCTCTTATTTCCTATATGTAACTCTATTTTTTCTTCTTTTACTCCCTTTGGGTAAGGCAGTTGCCGGTTGGAATAGCTTCATTGTTAATTTCGATAAAAGCCTTTATGGTAAAGGTGCTCAGACTTGGAAAATAGCTCCTTATGATGATCATTGGGTGTATTTTGCAAATAAGAACGGTATGGTGCAGTTTGATGGAAACGTCTGGACGGTATTTCCGATGAATAACTTTTCTGATGTACGTTCTGTACTGGCATCGACTACCCAAAAGCGTATCTATGCAGGTGGTATTAATGAGTTCGGGTATTATGAACCGTCGGAAGATGGAGAGTTGGTCTATCATTGTATGTCCGATACGCTGGAAAGAGATTGCCGTTTTGTTGGTAATGTCTGGGGAATCCACGAAGCTGATAATATTCTTTATATACAAGGTGATGATCGTGTAGTGAAATATCTGAATGGTAAATACACCGCTATTGAAATGAATGCTAAAATAGATTGTTCCAATATGGTAAATGGCATTCTTTATATAGGTACTGATCATGGCGTGTGGGTATTGGTTGGAAATACTTTCTTCCCTTTACAGGGGGCTGATATTCTGGCTTCCAATCGTATCCGTGGAATTATTCCTCATAAAGGTGGTGGTGTTATTGTGGTTACTGCTTACAATGGCTTGTTTTATTGCAACGGGCGTACCACAGTACCTTTTGTCACTGGTGCCGAAGATTTTATGTGTGAAAATGAAGTTTTCTGTGTGGCTGCTCAGGATGATAAAATTGCTCTGGGAACTATTCATAAAGGTCTGTTATTGATAGATTGCTCCACGATGGACGTAAAATACTTCAATGAGAATAACGGATTACGTAATAATACAGTGCTTTCTGTAGCCTTTGATAGCCGGGGTAACTTGTGGGCAGGGCTGGATAGCGGTGTGGACTATGTTTCTTTAAGTTCCTCTTTCACCAATCTATATTCGTATCCTTATTCTTATGGTACAGGTTATACGGCTGCTATGGAAGACGGCTATTTGTATCTGGGAACTAATCGTGGTCTTTATTATACCTCTTATCCGGTGCGGTTGAACGGTAATTTGCCGGATATCCATCCCATCCCCCAATCCAGTGGTCAGGTCTGGAATCTTTGTAAGATTGGAGATGATCTCTTTTGCCTGCACGACCGGGGCATTTTTCAAATAAAAGGTACGAACATGTACCGAATCACAGATATCACGGGCGCCTGGTATTGCCAGGAAGTAATGGGATATCCTGATCGTATGTATGTCGGTGTCTATAACGGCCTTTATCTTTTGGAGAAGCAATCGGGAGAGTGGCGTGTACTTTGCAAGATAGATGGCTTTCAGGACTCGTGCCGTCTGTTTGAACAAGAATCAGCAAAAGTATTGTGGATATATAATTCCGGTAGCATTACCCGTGTTGAATTAAGTGAAGACCTAACCCGCCAAATCAGCGTGAAATCTTATGGTGTGGAAGAAGGGTTTCCGGTGGAACGCCAGATTTACGTTGCTAAAATAGAAGGGCGTGTTTATTTTACTACTCCTCACGGCATCTATAAATATAATGTCCACAAGGATATGATGGAACCATGTAGTGACCTGAATAATTTGTTAAATGGTGCTGTCCCTTATACCCGATTGCTGGAATATCACGAACGTCTTATCAGTCTGAGTCCCCATGAGATCTGTATAGCTAATCTGGGAACTTATAAAAGAGGAGCCAATACCAGTATCAACCCTATCCGCCAGTCTTTTCTTGAACTGGGACAGGATTATGAGGCAATCATTCCTTTGTCCGATTCGCTCATGGTAATTCCCAATGAAGAAGGTTTTGCTTTGTTTACGGTTCCCGAAGTGAGGCATAGGCAAGATCTGA
Organism: uncultured Phocaeicola sp.; assembly: GCA_948566455.1. Taxonomy (GTDB): domain Bacteria; phylum Bacteroidota; class Bacteroidia; order Bacteroidales; family Bacteroidaceae; genus Phocaeicola. The sequence goes on along the minus strand of CAOYQO010000008.1, from coordinate 109,468 downwards.
CTCATTCTGTATATATAAGGAATATGTATCTTACTTATCCTAAGGATTCACTGGTGTATACAGCTAATTTTTTAGGAAAAAAGCCTTCCCTCCTGGTTGACTACACATCAAATTCCGTTCGTTTTGAATATGGACTTGCCTTTTTTGATTTGGATAGTGATGATATTCGTTTTCAGTATCGCTTAAATAAGGGAGTCTGGTCCGACTATACTACTGTGCGTATTAAAGAGTATAGCAATCTTTCTGAAGGTGACTATACTTTTGAGGTGAAGGTTATTTATCCGGATGGCACTACCTCGTCGGATGAACTCTCTTTTCGTATCCTTCCGCCGTGGTATCGTAGTGTAGCTGCTTATGTCTGTTATATTATTCTTGCATTCTTAGGTTTGTGGTATATTTACCGTTGGGATGATATTCGTGTGAAGCGTAAAAAAGAGCAGGCAGTTGTAGAAAAAGATAAGGAACTGCATGAAATGGAAAAGGAGTTTGAAGCTGATAAAGCTCGCCGTGAAAAGCAGATCGTACAGCTGGAAAAAGAAAAGTTGGAATATGACCTTCAGCACAAAAGCCAAGAGATGGCCAACCTGATGATAAACTTTGTTCGCAAAAATGAGATGCTGACCGAGATTAAATCGGAGATCATCAAAGTGGCTTCTTCGTTGAGAGGAGAGGGGGCTCGCGAAGGCAAGCAACTCCTTTTAGTCATCAATAGCAAGATAGATTCCAATATCCAGAGCGATGAAGTTTTGAAGCGTATCGAAGATCAATTCGATTTGATTCATAATAATTTCATGAAGCGGCTTCATGTCCGTCATCCCGATCTCTCTAATAATGAACGCATGATGTGTGCCTATTTGAAGATGAATCTCTCCACTAAGGAAATTGCTCCTTTGCTGAATATCTCCGTTCGTGGTGTCGAAACCATTCGCTACCGCCTGCGTAAGAAGTTTGGTTTGGAGCGTGAAGATAGCTTGACGGATTATTTGAGTAATCAACTGTAGAGTTTGAAAAACAAGTTCTATCTTTGTCAGTGCTTTTTGATGTGCGTTTTAGATGCATAGAGCTTTCTTTGAATAATGTTTTTATTATAATAGAATATGAAACCCGATTTTGACTACAGCGAGGTGCCTTACGCCTTCGCTCATTGCTTTAACACAAAATGTCCACGCGCCGCCAAATGTCTGCGTTACCTGGTAACCTCCTACATTCCTTTGCAGCTCACCGTTGTTTGTGTTGTGAATCCTGCTCTCACAGCTTCTCAGGAAGTTGAACCCTGTTCCTTTTTTATACCTGATCGTATGAAACGCTATGCCTCAGGTATCACTCATCTGCTGGATAAGATTCCGCATGCCGAAGCTCTTGTCATTAAACGTGAGATTTATAATTTCCTTGGCAGAAATATGTATTATCGCATCAAAAACCATGAACGTCTTGCTACTCCTGCCCAGCAGGAGCACATTCGTCAGATTTTCCTTAATCATGGAATCAAGGAAGAACCTGTGTATGACACGTATGTGGAGAAGTATGATTGGGAGTAAGATCCTTGCTACTATATTAGGCGGTAATAGCTCTGCTTTTTCTCAGCTATTCTCACCGTATTGAGAATATTTTCTCAATACGGTGAGAGTCTTTACTCAAAGAGATGAGTATTTCTTCTCAATGTGGTGAGAATATATTCTTTCTATAGCGAGAAAAAGCCGTTTAACTTAGATGGTAGTTGCTTAAAGCTTGCTCTGAATAAAGAAGAATTTCAATTAGATTAATTTTTTGGGAGTTGGCGAATTGTAATAATGAAAATATCCTTAACTTTGGCCGGGTATTTTTTATAAAACACGAAAATAGCACTTTTTTAAGATTCGCATTATGGTTGGAGATAACGACGAAAAACTAGTATGCCAAAGTTTTCATTTGACGGGAATTGATGGAAATCCGCTGGTGAGTGCATCAATTCATATTAGATACGTTGAAAGAAGACGTGAAGGGATTAATATAGCTACTGATATTATTACTGATAAAAAAGGAGTAGCGGAAGTTGCTTTACCTGTAAATGGAACTGGGAGCTTTATAATCTCTCATGGGCATTACCATTGTAGGGGCCTGATAAATTTGGATGAAACGGATGTTTCTACAAAAATCAGTTTTAAAGGGTTTAAACTCGTTACGGCATCAATAACCTGTCCTGATATTCCGAAAAATGTAAAGGTCAATTTCCGGGTTTCACCTCAGGTTGTTGCTTCTGCAGGGCAACTTAGCCATTTGCTGACTTATACTTCACCGCTTGTCAAGAATAAAATCGGTATTTGGAAAACCAGGATTTATGTTCCCAAAGGAGCTTCTTACTGGTGTTTTGGTGGAGATTCTGTGTACGCAATAGCTGATACTTTTGAGGTGAGAGAGAATGTAGAGGTAAAGGTTATATTACCTTCGTTCACTCGGATAACTTTGGGAATGAAGAATGCCCCCAGAAGGATAAAGTATAATATACAGCTTAATCAAAATGGATTGAAAATAGGTTCCTATGCACCTGGTTCTAAAGTATATTTGCCTGATGGTGACTATACTTGTACAATAGATTCTATGTACAAAGAAACTTCTTTTCAGAAATTTGATGTAAAGGGAGAACCTAAAACGGTTTATTTTGATTACGCTGTTCACTCTGAATGTGCACCGGTCAGGGTGACAGGCAAGGCGCCGGATATGAAGATGTGGATTCCTCTTCTGGATTTTATTCCATTGAATGCGGGTGGTTCCTGGGATAACCGTTACAGGTTGAGGATGCGTGCTTCAGGTATGCTACCGGTGGGCACTTACGAATATCGTTCAGTTGATTCTCATTATCAGGTCAGAGGTGTGTTTACTGTAGAGAAGGATAAAGAGAATCTGCTTGTTTGTGATGCGTCCAAACTTCAGCAAATCATATTTGAGAAAGAAAATAAGGAGGATGCCGGTGGGCAGGTAGAACTGATTGATGAGACGATGTCATTAGTCGCATATACCGCAGGTGTGTCCGGTTCTTTCTGGGCATCTCCCGGTACATATATTCTTCGCGGATTGAAAACAAAGACGGTGAAAGTGGTTTTAGGAAAGGATGCTCCGGCAAAAGTAGTGCTTGAACCCTGTAATGTCATAGGGAAAACGGCCCTCTGTACTATTAAACCACCCTGTGGAATTGCTTTAAGGGACGCTGTTGTAGAAATAGATGGAGAACCTTTTGTGTATTTAGGACCGGAATCTTATGCATTACATACATTTCCGGGTGAGCATACTTGCGTTGTCAGGAGGACTGGATTTAAAACTTTCATAGGAAAGGTGTTGCTGCCTGAATCGGCAGGTGCTTATAAAATTGAAATGGCTTTAATGCCTGATAGCAGGCCGAAATAAGTATTACTAAAAGGAGGAATATGAGATTTTTGAACATATCCCTCGCTATCATTTTTAGGATTTAAGATCTTTCACTGTTTTCTCTAACCTTTCGAGAGGCATTTCTCCTGATTGTCTCCAAAGTTGTTCACCTTTCCTTATTAATATAAATGTAGGAACTGTTTCGATAGTATACAAATCAGCAAGCGCACTTTCCTGGTCGATATCAATTTGCACCACTTCAAGGATTCCTTTCACTGATTTCTTAAATTCCTCTACAATGGGTTGCATTCGTTTGCAATGCGGACACCAGGTTGCATAAAATTCTGCCATAACCCAATCTGCATTAGCCAACTTCTCTTTATTTCTTTCTTCACGTACTTCTTTCTTTTCTTCCATAATAATATGTTTTGAATGATTGATTGTTAATTCAACAATATCGGAAGAAAAAAAGTTTGTGGCATAACAATTATTTATGCTATAAAAATTGCTACTTTTGTCAGCAGAAACACGAAAGGACAAATAATATGTCACATTTAGCTACTTTGATAAATGATTTAGCGTTGATACTGATTTGTGCAGGAGTCATGACGCTATTGTTCAAGAAACTGAAACAACCATTGGTCTTGGGGTATGTAGTGGCAGGTTTCCTGGCGAGTCCTCATATGCCATATACCCCTTCTGTAATGGATACGGCGAATATTCAGACCTGGGCAGATATTGGTGTAATCTTTCTTTTATTTGCATTGGGACTGGAGTTTAGCTTCAAGAAAATTGTGAAAGTGGGCGGCGCAGCTATCATTGCTGCCTGTACCATTATATTTTGTATGATCCTTTTGGGGATTACTGTAGGTACAGGCTTTGGTTGGCAACGTATGGATAGCATCTTCCTGGGGGGTATGATTGCGATGTCTTCTACAACTATTATTTATAAGGCATTTGATGATCTGGGAATGCGCAAGAAACAATTCACGGGGTTAGTGCTCAGTGTGCTGATACTGGAAGATATTCTTGCTATTGTGCTGATGGTAATGCTGTCTACCATGGCAGTGAGGCATAATTTCGAAGGATCGGAAATGCTGGAAAGTATTGGAAAACTTCTCTTTTTTCTGATACTTTGGTTTGTGGTAGGCATCTATCTGATACCGGAATTACTGAAACGTTGTCGCAAATTGATGAGTGAGGAAACATTGCTTATCGTTTCGCTGGGCCTCTGTTTCGGAATGGTGGTTATGGCTGCCCGTACAGGGTTTTCCGCAGCTTTCGGTGCCTTTATTATGGGTTCTATTTTGGCCGAAACGGTAGAAGCGGAGAGTATTGAACGACTGGTAAAGCCGGTGAAGGATCTTTTTGGAGCTGTATTCTTTGTGTCGGTAGGTATGATGGTTGATCCTGCCATGATTGTGGAGTATGCGCTTCCGATTATAGTGATCACCTTGGCAGTAATTTTTGGGCAATCCTTATTCGGTACATTGGGAGTTCTGCTGGCAGGGCAACCTTTGAAAACGGCTATGCAGTGTGGTTTCAGTCTGACTCAGATTGGTGAGTTTGCTTTTATTATAGCATCTTTGGGTGTATCCCTCCATGTGACGAGTGATTTTCTATATCCCATTGTAGTAGCGGTTTCGGTTATTACTACTTTCCTCACCCCTTATATGATTCGTTTTGCCGAACCGGCTTCTAATTTCGTTGATACGCATTTGCCAGTCAAATGGAAAAACTTTTTGTTGCATTATTCTTCCGGTTCTCAGACCATGAATCATGAGAGTTTATGGAAGAAACTTATTCTGGCTTTGACGAGAATTACGATTGTTTATTCCATAGTCAGCATTGCAGTAGTTGCTTTGGCTTTCCGCTTTCTTGTTCCGTTGTTTCTGGAACATATACCCGGCATTTGGGGAAGATTGCTTGCAGCAGTGGTGATCATTTTGTTTATTTCACCTTTCTTGCGGGCTATTATGATTAAAAAGAATCATTCTGCTGAGTTTGTTACTTTATGGAATGATAGCCGGGGAAATCGTGCACCGCTGGTGGCAACTATTGTTATCCGTATATTGATAGCTGTTTCATTTGTAATGTTTGTGATATCCGGTTTGTTTAAAGTTTCTGTCGGCCTGTTGCTGGGGGTAGCGGTTTTGCTGGTTATAATGATGATATTATCCCGTCAACTGAAGAAGCAGTCTATCATGATAGAACGGAAGTTTTTTCAGAATCTTCGTTATCGTGATATGCGTGCTGAATATATGGGCGAGAAAAAGCCGGAGTATGCCGGGCGTCTGCTATCCCGTGATCTGCACCTGACGGATTTTGAAGTACCTGGTGAGTCGGCATGGGCAGGGAAAACACTTGCAGAACTCAATTTCGGAAAGAAATATGGCATACATGTAGTCTCTATTCTCCGTGGAAGGAAGAGAATTAATATACCGGGAGCTTCCGTGCGCCTTTTCCCGGAAGATAAAATACAGGTTATAGGTACGGATGAAGAGCTGAACCAGTTTAGTTCGGAGATGGAGAAAGCAGCGATCTTAGAAACAGATGTAGTTGAAAAGAGTGAGATGATTTTGCGTCAGTTCCGTGTAGATGCCCACTCCATATTTTTAGGTAAGACGATGCGTGAATCCGGTATTCGTGAGCAGTATCATTGTCTTATTGTAGGTGTGGAGAGGGGAGAGGAAACTTTGCACGCGCCCGACCCGCATGAACCATTTATGGAAGATGACGTGGTCTGGATAGTAGGAGAAAATGCAGATGTGTATAAATTAGTGGGACAAAAGAATGAGAATGTCGACATGGAATAAGGATAGAAAGTTTATCTTTGCTCCGTAAACATAAATAATAAATCAAGAATATCATGAAAAGTGATCCGAAAGAATGTTTGTATTGTCAGAATAATGAGACTCTGCACAATCTGATGATTGAGTTTGCTGAATTGAGTGTATCCCGCGTATTTTTGTTCAAAGAACAAACCTATAGAGGACGTTGTCTTGTATCTTATAAAGACCACGTCAATGATTTGAACGAATTGAGTGATGAAGACCGTAATGCTTTTATGGAAGATGTTACTCGTGTAACCCGTGCTATGCAGAAAGCTTTTAATCCTGAAAAGATCAATTACGGTGCATATTCCGATAAATTATCACACTTGCATTTCCATCTTGCACCGAAGTATGTAGATGGCCCTGATTATGGTGCTACATTTCAGATGAATCCGGGAAAGGTATACTTGACGGATGCTGAATATAATGAGTTGATTGAGGCGGTGAAGAAGGAGCTTTGATAGTGATTAGGGGTGAGTGATTAGTGATTAGTAGCTACGCTATAACCGCATGGTGTTAATCACTAATCACTCACCCCTAATCACTAATTAAAGTTTATTAAGTATCTTGTCCATCACCCAGTTTGTAAGCGTTGCGCTTGCTCCATCGCAGGTACAAATAGACTTACCTAAAAGATGATCGACAACGGCTTGGATGAGTGGCTGTTGTACATGCTCCGGGTTTTCAACCGGAATTTCTTCTCTTCCTTTTTCCGTATGCAGGGCGATGGGATCGTAAGTAAATACAGAGAAACAAATCATTCCCTTGTCTCCGATAACTTCAATGCGGTCTTCGCGTGCAGAGTCGTGTGCTACAAAACACCAGGAACCACTGCCTACTAATCCACTGTCGAATTGGAAACATGCACTTAAAGTATCTTCGGCCGGATAGAGTCCGCCACGATTACTTTTGTATCCATTAGCTTCCAGGATGCAGCCGAACATATCTTGTAATAAGTCGATCTGGTGGGGAGCTAAATCATAAAAATAGCCACCTCCGGCAATGTCCGGTTGTACTCGCCACGGAAGATTTTCTTTGTTATAATCCAGGTCCCGGGGAGGTTGGGCAAAGCGGATTTGTATATTGATAATATTACCTATTGTGTCATTATCTACTAATTCCTTTACTTTCAAAAAATAGGGAAGATAACGGCGGTAATAAGCTACAAAGCAAGGAACCCCAGTTTCGTTTGAGATACGGTTGATACGGCAGCATTCCTCGTATGTTACCGCCATAGGCTTTTCTATATAAACAGGTTTACCTGCTTTCATTGCCATGATGGCATAGGTGGCGTGTGAAGAAGGTGGAGTGGCGATATAGATGGCATTCACATCCTCGTCATCAATCAGTTCTTGAGCATCATTATACCACTTTGGAATACCTCTTTCCTGAGCATAAGCTTTGGCTTTAGCTCCATCGCGACTCATTACGGCAATCACTTCTGAACCTTCTACCTTTTGAAAGGCGGGACCACTTTTATGTTTGGTTACTTCCCCGCAACCAATAAATCCCCATTTTATCTTCTTTTCGCTCATAATATATAATGTGTTCTCTTTTACTCTTCTTCAAAATCAAAGTCAAAGTCAAAATCATCCATAAATTCGGGAGTAGTGAATTCCTCCATACTCCGTCGATCTTTCTTTGTAGGACGGCCGGCGCCTTTAGCACGGTCTACGAAGCCACTGACGCGGCTCATTTCCAATAATTCATACTGGTCGGGAGTCGTTACATTCTCCATCATCTCTGCAACGAGCTTTGCTCCGACGCGTTTCTCTATGGCTTGCAGTACTTTGAAAGAGTAGGTAACAGGTGGTTTACGTACTTGTATTATATCGCCTGGTTTTACCGTACGAGCAGCCTTTGCCAATGCTCCATTGATGCTGATGCGGCTTTTCTTACACGCCTCGGCAGCAATGGTGCGTGTCTTGAAAATGCGCACAGCCCACATCCATTTATCTATTCTTGCTTCACTCATAATTTTTTTGGAGAAAGTTAGTTATTAACTGCCAACTACTTTTTATTAAATTGATTCATTGTAATATCAATTCCTGCCAGGCAGAAACTCTTGATGATCTCTCCTGCTGTTTTCAGGCGTTCATCCATCGTTTTCTGATCTTCTTCGGTAAAATGTCCCAGCACATAGTCCACCTGGCCGCCTCGTGGAAATTCGTTACCGATACCGAAACGAAGTCGGGCATAATTCTGTGTACCCAGAATAGCAGCAATATGTTTTAGCCCGTTGTGTCCGGCATCACTGCCTTTTCCTTTTAGACGCAAAGTCCCGAAAGATAGGGCAAGGTCATCTACTATTATTAACACATTTTCCAATGGAATGTTTTCTTTCTGCATCCAGTAGCGCACAGCATTTCCGCTGAGGTTCATAAATGTAGAAGGTTTTAGTAATAACAGTTGGCGTCCTTTGACGGATAGGGTAGTGGTAAAGCCGTAACGTCCGTCGTTGAAAGTGGCACCTGCTTCTTTTGCCAATGCATCTACTACCATAAAACCTATGTTATGGCGGGTTTCGTGATATTCGGGACCTATATTTCCTAATCCAACAATTAAATATTTCATGTTTCTGAATAGTGTTTTTAGAAAACTATAAGCTATAAATAACTATGCTATGAGAATAATAGTAAACGAGGAACGCGGATTATCGCAGCGTTCGCGGATTAATGTAATCTGCGTCTTCTGCGTTAACCCGCGTTCCGGAATATGTCTTCTTACGAAAGAACTGATTAGTTGCCTGCAGCAGCAGCGGCACCTCTTGCAGCACGAGTCAGCTTAACAGCGCATACAACAGCTTCTTTTGCATTCATCAATTCCAGACCTTCGAAGCTCAACTCACCAACTTTAACAGTCTTACCCAGACCCAAGTGAGCAACATTTATAGTCAGTTTCTCAGGAATAACGTTATATAAAGCTTTCACTTTCAGTTTACGCATCTGCAATACCAGCTTACCACCGGCCTTAACACCTTCTGCCAAACCTTCCATCTGTACCGGAACTTCCATAACGATGGGTTTAGATTCGTCAATCTGATAGAAGTCAACGTGCAGGATAGTATCTTTTACCGGGTGGAATTGAATATCCTTCATAATAGCGTTTATTTTCTTGCCATCGATTACGAGGTCAACTACGTAGATGTGCGGAGTATAAACTAAGTTGCGCAGACCATCAGCGGGTACAGTGAAGTGAATGTTTTCACCTGCTCCGTAGAGTACGCAGGGTACACCGTTGTCTTTACGAATAGCTTTCAAAGCTCTTGCTTGTTCCGAAGAACGTTCTGCAATAGTTCTTGCAGTACCTTTTACTTCAATTGATTTCATTTCTTTAATTTTTTGTGTTACTCTAAATTAAGTTGTTTTGTTGCTTAATTCACCATCGCACGATGTGGGGTTACCACACAATGTTGCAAAAAAGCGGTGCAAAAGTACAGCTTCTTTTTGAATTATCAAAGAGTTGGCTCTTCAAAATCTATATCAATCTTGATTTCTCCGTCCAATTCCATACCTTTTTCATTCATTTCCAATGCTGCTTCTATATTTGCATCGGCATCTGCATCTATAACATTCTTTGCATCTGCTTTTGCATTCATATCGCCTATAACTTCCAGCATTTCTTTCTGATTAATGAAATTAATAGCTTCATTCAGACCGTTCATGAACTTTTCAAAATCTTCCCTATATAAGAAAATCTTATGTTTCTCAAAACTTACCTGCGCATCTTCGCCTTCACCGGTCACCACTTTCTTGCTTTCAGTGATTGCGAGAAACATTTCATCTTTTCTGTTCTTTTTTACATCCAGATAGTAGATTCGTTTACCTGCTTTAATGGATTTGGAGAATACAATCTCCTTATCGTTCATGTCCGCTCCTTTTTTCTTTAAGTCTTCCATATTTTAGGTTTCTTGTTGTAATTGGCTTCAAAAATGACGATTTTTTTTAAACTGTCAAAAGAAAAAGCCCGGATAATGAATATCTGCATTAAAAAATGTGATTTATTTGCGTAAACTCATTAAAAATGTCTACTTTTGCAACTCGTTAACAACAGTATTGATTAATAGATTTATGATTAACAGAGTTCTTATTCGTCTTAAGATTATACAGATTGTATATGCTTATTATCAGAATGGCAGTAAAAATTTAGACTCAGCGGAGAAAGAATTATTCTTTAGTCTTTCGAAAGCGTATGACCTTTATAATTATTTGCTGATGCTGATGGTGGCTCTGACGACTTACGCACAAAAACGCATTGATGCGGCAAAAGCCAAGTTAGCTCCGACCGCGGAGGAGTTGTATCCCAACATGAAATTCGTAGAAAACAAGTTCGTTTCTCAACTGGAAGTGAATAAGCAGTTGCTTGACTTTGTTGCCAACCAAAAACGGTCGTGGACAAATGACGAAGACTTTATCAAGGGGTTGTATGAGAAGATTATAGCTTCTGATATATATAAGGAATATATGGCTTCGCCTGATAAGTCTTATGAAACAGACCGTGAATTATGGAGAAAGCTCTATAAAGCATTTATTTTTAATAACGAAGCATTGGATACTTTGTTGGAAGACCAGAGCCTTTATTGGAATGATGACAAAGAAATCGTAGATACTTTTGTTCTAAAGACAATCAAACGTTTTGAGGAAAAGAATGGTGCCAATCAGACTTTGTTGCCTGAGTTCAAAGATGAGGAGGACCAGGAGTTTGCTCGTCGTTTGTTCCGTCGTGCCATCTTGAATTGTGATTACTATCGTCATCTGATCAGTGAGAATACTCGTAATTGGGATTTGGATCGTGTAGCCTTTATGGACGTGATAATAATGCAATGTGCATTAGCGGAAATTCTAAGTTTTCCGAACATTCCTGTGAGTGTTTCGTTAAATGAGTATGTAGAGATTGCTAAAGTCTATAGTACGATAAAGAGCGGAAGTTTCGTAAATGGTACATTAGACGGAATAGTTAATCAATTAAAAAAAGAAGGTAAGTTGGCTAAAAACTGATATCTTTGTTGAGTATTAAAAACTAAAAACGAATAATTTATGAATTTAATGACCGTATTCTTGCAAGCTCCTGCCGCAGCTCCTGGTGGTGGTAGCATGATGTGGATTCTTCTGATTGCCATGTTTGCTATCATGTATTTTTTCATGATTCGTCCACAAAACAAAAAGCAAAAAGAAATTGCAAACTTCCGCAAATCGCTTCAGGTAAACCAAAAGGTGATTACTGCCGGTGGTATTCATGGTGTTATCAAAGAGATTAATGATAATGATATAGTACTTGAAATCGCTTCTAATGTTAGGATTAGAATTGATAAGAATTCTATATTTGCAGCAGCTGCAGATGCTAACAGCAATCAGGCTGCTAAATAAATTTGAATAGTGAGCCTATGATTGATCGTAGGAACATAAAACGCATATATTTAAAAACAGCGAGAAAAATTAAGGACTTTCTGCTCAGTGATAAGAGCAGAGAGTTCTTAATTTTTTTATTTTTCTTCTTCATTGCCAGTGGTTTCTGGCTGCTTCAGACATTAAATAATGATTATGAAACGGAATTCTCCATTCCGGTACGTTTGAAAGGAGTTCCTAATAATATTGTTATAACTTCTGAACCTCCTTCCGAACTGCATATTCGGGTGAAAGATAAAGGTACGGTGTTACTCAACTATATGCTTGGAAAGAGCTTTTTCCCTATTACTTTGGATTTTTCTGACTATAAAGGGAAGGATAACCATGTACGTATTTATTCTTCGCAGTTTGAGAAAAGATTGCTCAACCAGTTGAACGTATCTACAAAATTGCTTTCCGTGAAACCCGATACGTTAGAGTATATCTATTCTACCGGAGACTCCAAATTAGTTCCGGTGAAGTTACAGGGAACAGTGAGTGCCGGACGCCAGTATTATATTTCCGATACAATTTGTACGCCTGATTCTGTATTAGCCTACGCACCTGCAGGTGTACTGGATACAATAACCATTGCCTATACACAGAAGGTGAAATTTGAAGATGTCTCTGATACACTGAAGAGGCAAATTCCTTTGCTTGCCCAGAAGGGGGTTAAGTTTGTGCCGGCTTCTGTGGAGATGATTTTTCCTGTGGATATTTATACGGAGAAAACTGTGGAAGTTCCTTTGCGGGGTGTTAATTTTCCTGCAGGTAAAGTGTTGCGTGCGTTTCCATCAAAAGTGAATGTTACTTTCCAGGTTGGTTTGAGTCATTTCCGCCAAATAACAGCAAGTGATTTTCATATCAATGTTTCTTATGAAGAACTTCTGAAATTAGGTTCGGATAAGTATACGGTGAAATTAAGATCAGTGCCGAAAGGCGTAAACCAGATACGTATCAGTCCGGAACAGGTAGATTTCCTAATTGAGCAAGTATCTCCTGATTATGGCAATTAAGATAGGTATAACTGGTGGAATCGGTAGTGGAAAAAGTGTAGTTTCCCGACTATTGGAAGTGATGGGTGTCCCTGTTTATATCTCGGATATTGAATCCAAGCGCCTGACTGTTTCGGACTCTTTGATTCGCCGGGAACTGATATCTTTACTGGGAGAAGATATTTATACCGATGGAGAGTTGAATAAAACCTTGCTTGCTTCCTATATATTTGGTAACCCCGAACATATCCGTACTGTAAACGGTATTATTCATCCACGGGTGCGGGATGATTTTCATCAATGGGTAAAGCGATACGATGCATATCCGATAGTAGGGATGGAGTCTGCAATTCTGATTGAAGCCGGATTTGCAGGTGAAGTAGATGCCGTAATTATGGTATATGCACCCGAGGAAATCCGTATAACCCGTGCCATGCAGCGTAATACTGCTCCGCGGGAATTGGTGGAACGTCGTGTTCGTAGCCAGATGAGTGATGAAGATAAGCGTATCCAGGCTGATTTTGTAATTGTAAACGACGGTGAAACTCCGTTAATTCCGCAGGTTTTAGAACTAATAACTTCTCTATCTAAAAATATTGCTTACCTTTGCCCACCGAAAAAATAAAATATTACTAATAAAAAATAGAACATACTATGTTGAAGACTATTTTGTCTATCTCCGGTAAACCGGGATTGTATAAGCTCATTTCACAAGGTAGAAATATGTTGATTGTAGAATCACTTACAGACAAGAAACGTTTCCCTGCTTATGGTAACGAGAAAATAATATCTTTGGGCGATATTGCCATGTATACGGATACGGACGATGTGCCTTTGAAAGATGTATTACTAGCCATGAAAAAGAAAGAAAACGGTGCAGCTGTAGTGATGGATCTGAAAAAAGCCACTGCTGATGACCTTCGCGCTTATTTGGGAGAGGTTCTGCCTACTTTCGATCGCGACCGTGTATATGTGACGGATATCAAAAAACTTATTTCCTGGTACAACCTGTTAGTTGCTTGCGGAATGACTGATTTCGAAGAGGCTGCAGAAGTTGAAGCTACTGAAGAAAAAACAGAAGAATAAATTTAAAAATAAGCTATTCTTTTCATAGAAAAGCGAATTATGCGGGACATCCCGGATAATTCGCTTTTTTTTATGCTGTAGTTTTAATTTTGATTACTTTTTTTATACCTTTGTTGCCATCCTGAAATGCAGGGTAGGTAGTGGCCTCCCTTTACAATAATTGAAGGATAATTATAGATAAAAGCGTTTAATATTATCTTGTACTTGAAATCTGGACAATTTCACGCTATTCAAGGATAATAGACAACAAACGTTCATGCTCTGTTGTATATGCACATGTATATATAGTTCGGAGCGTGGGTTGTTGTATATTATTTGAATAGTGGCAGTCCAGAGCCCCAGGTACAATAATAACAACAGTTCCCACGCTTTTTTATTATGAATTTACTGCCTTGAGGGGGAACTTGAGGTTGGCAATGATAAGATGGAAGAGCATAAGAGCGTAACAGTACAGGTAGATAAAACTGCTGGTAAGATATATGTAGGTGGAGTGTTGCCTAACGCTACGCTTTGTTTATACCATATCCGGGGAAAGGTGATTGATGTAAAGCAGGCGAAAGAGGAACAAATTTCTTTTGATTTGCCATGCGCAGGAGATTATGTGTTGGTTGTGACGCATCCCCTATCCACACCGGTTGTTAAGCAGCTCGCTATAAAATAAGAAAAGGCTGTCTTGTTAGTTCTGAAGTACATTTCATCCAGAAACAAGACAGCCTTTTTTATCTTCGTTTTTTTAGGTTTAATTTCTAAATGCCAATCTTTCACCGCTGGCATCTACTGTAATCGGTTTGCTACGGTCTACTTCCTGAGATAACAGTTTCTTCGACAAGTCATTCAGCAAGTAATGTTGGATAGCCCGTTTTACGGGACGAGCACCAAACTCCGGATCATATCCTACCTTCGTCAGGAATTCTATGGCTCCTTCCGTCAATATCAATTCCACGCCATTTTGGGCAAGCATCTTTTGTACACTTTTTATCTGGAGTACCACAATCTGCTTGATTTCGCTTTCAGTCAGCGGCAGGAACATGATTGTTTCATCGATACGGTTCAGGAATTCCGGGCGAATAGTTTTCTTCAACATATTCATCACTTCCTTCTTTGTTTCCTCAATTACCTGCTCCTTGTTGGTACCATTCAGCTTTTCCATCTGACTTTGGATATAAGCGCTACCCATGTTAGATGTCATGATAATGATGGTATTTTTGAAGTTTACCACACGTCCTTTATTATCCGTCAGGCGTCCGTCGTCCAATACCTGAAGTAAGATATTGAATACATCCGGATGTGCTTTCTCTATTTCGTCGAACAGTACGACTGAATAGGGTTTACGGCGGATAGCTTCGGTCAACTGGCCACCTTCATCGTAACCTACATATCCCGGAGGCGCTCCGACCAGACGAGATACGCTATGCTTTTCCTGATATTCACTCATGTCAATACGCGTCATCATAGACTCGTCATCGAAGAGGAACTCGGCAAGAGCCTTGGCAAGTTCTGTCTTACCAACACCGGTAGTACCGAGGAAGATAAACGAACCAATCGGGCGTTTCGGATCTTGCAGACCGGCACGGCTACGGCGTACAGCATCAGCGACAGCTTCGATAGCTTCGTCCTGCCCAATCACACGCTGGTGGAGTTCATCTTCCAGATGCAACAATTTGTCTTTTTCACTTTGCAACATCTTGCTGACCGGAATACCTGTCCAACGGGATACAACATCTGCAATATCCTCAGCGTCTACTTCTTCCTTAATCATGGCTTTATCGCCTTGCATCATGTGAAGTTCTTTTTGAGTATCTTCGATTTCCTTGTTCAAAGCTTGTAGCTTACCGTAACGGATTTCGGCTACTTTGCCGTAGTCACCTTCACGTTCCGCCTTATCAGCTTCAAATTTAAGGTTTTCGATTTCAACCTTATTCTGTTGTATCTTGTTGACCAATGTCTTTTCACTTTGCCATTTTGCTTTGTGCGATTTTTCCTGTTCTTTCAGTTCGGCAAGTTCCTTGCCGATTTGTTCCAGTTTCGGTTTATCGTTTTCACGTTTAATGGCTTCGCGCTCAATCTCCAACTGTTTGATCTTGCGGGAAATTTCATCCAACTCTTCCGGTACGGAATCTACTTCCATACGCAGCTTTGCAGCGGCTTCATCCATCAGGTCGATAGCCTTATCCGGTAAGAAGCGGTCTGTGATATAACGGTTACTCAACTCCACGGCGGCAATGATGGCGTCGTCTTTAATCCGTACATGGTGGTGGTTTTCATAACGCTCCTTCAGACCACGCAGGATGGAGATGGTACTCAGCGTATCCGGTTCATTGACATACACGATCTGGAAGCGGCGTTCCAATGCTTTGTCCTTTTCAAAGTACTTCTGATACTCGTCGAGGGTCGTTGCGCCGATACTTCTCAGTTCGCCACGAGCCAGTGCGGGTTTCAGGATGTTGGCGGCATCCATAGCGCCTTCACCTTTTCCGGCACCAACCAAAGTGTGGATTTCATCAATAAAGAGAATTATGTCTCCTTCTGATTTCTTCACCTCATTAATAACAGCTTTCAAGCGTTCCTCGAACTCACCTTTATATTTAGCACCGGCAACCAATGCTCCCATATCCAGTGAATAAACTTGTTTATTCTTCAGGTTTTCAGGTACATCACCGCGCAGAATACGATGGGCAAGACCTTCTACAATGGCAGTCTTACCGGTACCCGGTTCACCTATTAATATAGGGTTGTTTTTGGTACGACGGCTCAGAATCTGCAATACACGCCGGATTTCTTCGTCACGACCGATAACAGGGTCGAGCTTACCGCTTCGGGCGGCTTCGTTCAGGTTGATAGCATACTTTTCAAGTGACTGATAGGTGTCTTCACTGGATTGTGAAGTCACTTTTTCTCCTTTACGCAACTCGGTGATGGCATTACGAAGTTCACGTTCCGTCATTCCTGCATCTTTCAGGATGGTAGAAACAGTACTTTTTACAGTGAGCAATGCCAGCAGCAGATGCTCCAATGAAACAAACTCGTCACCCATTTCTTTGGAATATTGGGTCGCTTTCTGGAATACCTCATTTGTCTCGCGACTCAAGTAAGGTTCTCCACCCGAAACTTTGGGCAAAGAGTCAGTTTGTTTGTCAAGTACAAGTGCAATCTGTTGACCATTCATGCCCAGCTTCTGGAAGATGAAGTTAGTGACGTTTTCGCCTACCTTCATTACTCCCTGCATCACATGAACCGGTTCGATGGCTTGCTGTCCACGGCTTTTGGCCAGGTTCAGTGCTTCTTGCACAGCCTCTTGCGATTTAATGGTAAAATTGTTAAAGTTCATATCTTATATCTCCTTTCTATTTTTCATTTTCAATAACACCTAAACGGGCGCAAAAGATTTGCCAATAGCCTATTTGTGACAAAATTACAGTTAATAAATGGGTGGTAATGACAAAATGTCTGTATAGTATTGCGGGATTTATATAACTTTTGCCGAAACTAAGATGAGATAGCGGTAAGGTTACTTCAAAAGTGCATAGTTAGTTATGAATTTAAAGATAAATTACTATTCCTTTCTGTTCGAAGATTTCGATTTTTTGGGAAAAAGTTAAAAATATCAATTTATAGCATGTTGTATATCAGGTGCTTAAAAAGAGGGCGCCTAACATAACGACTGAGGTACCCTCACATAACGACTGAGGCACCCTCACTTAACGACTGAGATACCCTTGCATAACGACTGAGGGTACCTCAAATAACGTCTTGAGTCGGATGTAAATATAAAAGAGTGAATTTCAACTTTTTATTTGGTTCATACCGGGAAAATTTTGAATAGTTTTCATGCTGGGTTAAAAGGATTATCGTATCTTTATCCCTCAAAAATAGAATAGAATATATTATGGCAGAAGATGTAAAGTTCGCAGAGAATGTGATACTGGTGGATGTAGCATATTTCAATGATGTGGTTAAGGACTTAAAGAGATACTTTGAATTACAGTTGGGACGCCCCTTGCAAAATATCTATGTGGAAGAATGGGCTTCTTATCTGGCACTCGATTCTGGTGTTCGCGATAAAGAAAACAATATCGGGGTACTTTTTGTACATGATGGGCAGACTGATAAATTGCTTCATTGTGATCCCGCAGATTTAAATAAAGACTTAAATGGGGTGGGATTTACGAATCAGTTAGGTGAGTTTTCATTCACTTCTGTATCTTCTGAGGGACTTGTTTCCCGAGCGAATCTCTATCTTGATCTGCTGAATATAGCACTCGATTCTGCTGATGTGAAGCGTCTCATGCTGGTTCCGTTTATAGATGATTATGGTGCTAAACTTATGGAGGTTCTTGAGGAGCATCTAAGGGAAGCTGATTCGGAAAAATCGAAAGAAGTATTCCTTTTCAATATGGATGAACCTGCTCATCCTCTTGGTTGTAAGTGGGATTTATTGGGTTATTCCATGATGCGTGCGTTAGGCGTTAAAGCCGAAGAATTGGAATAGTTCTGTTTTAATCATCTATTATTAATCCTTAATCACTAACTCCGTGTCTGATTTTCGATTAAAAGTATTTCAATCTGTGGCGAAGAATCTGAGTTTCACGAAAGCTTCGCAAGAGTTGTTTGTCAGTCAGCCTGCCATTACAAAGCATATACAAGAATTGGAGAGTACCTATCAGGCGCGTCTGTTTGATAGGCAAGGTAGTAAAATCAGTTTGACGGAAGCTGGTAAGTTGCTGCTGGAGCATTGTGGGCGTATTCTGGAAGATTATAAGCGACTGGAATATGAAATGCATCTGCTGCATAACGAATATACGGGAGAACTGCGTTTGGGGGCCAGTACTACAATTGCTCAATACGTCTTGCCGCCATTACTTGCCAGCTTCATTAAGAAATTCCCGCAAGTAAACCTTTCGCTGATGAATGGTAATTCACGCGAGATAGAAGCTGCTTTACAGGAACACCGCATAGACCTGGGATTGGTGGAGGGCGTTTTCCGCTTACCCAATTTGAAATACACCACTTTTCTTGAAGATGAGCTGGTGGCTGTGATACGCACGGGAAGTAAACTGCAGGTCGGTGAAGAAATTACTCCCGAAGAACTGCTTCATATTCCTTTGGTGCTTCGTGAAAGGGGATCGGGTACATTGGATGTTTTTGAGAGGGCATTATTGCAACATAATATAAAGTTATCGTCTCTTCAGGTTTTAATGTATCTGGGCAGTACGGAAAGCATTAAACTTTTTTTGGAACATACTGATTGTATGGGTATTGTTTCCATTCGTTCCATTACCCGTGAACTTTATGCCGGACAGTTGCGTGTTGTCGAAATAAAAGATATGGCTATGCTTCGTGAATTTAGTTTTGCACAACCCCAGGGGCAGGAGAGTGGACTCTCCCAAGTCTTTATGCAGTTTGCTACACACCATAACAACAAGTTATAGCACATAAATAGATACAATTGGTGTATATAGGTAAAGAAGCCTACCTTTGCACCCGGAAACAGAAATAATATAAATATTGATATACAAGAAAAATTATGGCTTCAATTCAAACTGCGAGTGTAAGCACTCTGGCATATCTTCAACGGAAGAACAAAATTACTTATGTGTCTTTAGTAGTGCTTTTATCGGTTTTCTTATTATTGGATTATATTCCCGGTTATTCTACTTGGGTGACACCTCCTGTCGCTTTGTTCCTGGGATTAATATTTGCTTTGTCGAGTGGGCAGGCACATCCAAAGTTCAATAAGAAAGTATCTAAATATCTTTTGCAATATTCAGTGGTAGGACTAGGTTTCGGAATGAATCTCCAGGCATCTCTGGCTTCCGGTAAAGAAGGAATGGAGTTCACAGTTATTTCAGTAGTGGGTACCATGCTTATCGGTTGGTTTATCGGTCGTAAATTTTTAAAGGTAGATCGTGACACTTCCTATCTTATCAGTTCCGGCACGGCTATCTGTGGCGGTAGTGCCATTGCAGCAGTAGGTCCTGTGCTGAGAGCGAAAGATACAGAGATGTCCGTAGCATTAGGAACTATCTTTATTCTGAATGCTATCGCATTGTTTATCTTTCCTGTTATAGGTCATGCCTTGGATATGAGCCAGCAGGAATTTGGAACATGGGCAGCAATTGCTATACATGATACGAGTTCTGTAGTGGGTGCCGGTGCTGCTTATGGCGAAGAAGCTCTTCAAATTGCTACTACTATTAAATTGACACGTGCTTTGTGGATTATTCCTCTGGCATTGATTACTTCTTTCGTCTTTAAAGGTAAGGGACAGAAAATCAGTATTCCTTGGTTTATTTTCTTCTTCATTCTGGCTATGGTATTCAATACGTATGTGCTGAGTTCCTCGGAAACCGGAATTATGATAGGAGAGGGAATTAATAGTTTAGCCAGAAAGACATTGACTATCACTCTGTTCTTTATTGGAGCTTCCCTTTCACGTGATGTATTAAAGACAGTGGGCATCAAACCGCTTATTCAGGGTGTGTTGCTATGGATTGCAATCAGCGTAAGTACTCTGGCATATATTTATTGGTTCTAAAGAAACCACTTATTAATAAGGTGTGCGGCAGAAGTTTTTTTCTTTTGCCGCATTTTTTTTATAAAATTCATTTCCTTTGTAACAAAGTTCCGTTCCTTTACGTCTAACAAATAGATACAAAAAATAACAGGATTGAGATACAGAAAAAGCCCATGGATGCTGAAAGTTTTAAAAATGAGTTTCTGCCTTACCACCGCAAGCTGTACTGTGTAGCCTATCGGCTACTGGAGAATGCGGCCGATGCGGAGGATCTGGTTCAAGAAGCCTATCTGAAGCTATGGGATAAGCGAGAAGGATTGACGGTTATCAGCAATCCGGAAGCGTTCAGTGTCACTTTGGTTAAGAATATGTGCTTTGATTTGCTTCGTTCAGGAAAATATGTCTTATCCAGGCAGACGGTAGAATTAACTGCTGCGCAGGATGTTTCTCAAAGTGATAACTTGGAAGTGCGCGACGAAGTACGGCAAGTAAAAGATATCATCGCCCACTTGCCCGAACAGCAGCAACGGATTGTGAACCTGCGTGACGTCAAAGGATGCTCTTACGAAGAGATAGAACAAGTGACCGGGTTGAATTCTACAAATGTTCGTGTACTGCTGTCCCGGGCAAGGAAAAGAATACGTGAGGAATTTAATAAATGGAATAACTATGAAAGTCGAGGAAATTGAAAGGCTGCTCGCCGAGTTTTACGAGGGGAACACTACCGAGAGCCAGGAAGAGGCGTTGAGAGATTATTTCAGAACAACGGAAGTACCTGAATATCTGCAGAAGGATAAAGAAATTTTTCTTAGCCTTTACCAAGACGCAGATAGAGATGTGGAAGTTCCTGAGGGGCTGGGGGATAAACTAAGCCTGCTGATTGATGAAAAGGCTGAGGAAGAGCAACGGTTCTTCAGTTCTAACAAGTCCAAACGCAACTGGCGTTGGATTGGAAGTGTTGCAGCTACCATATTGGTGATTATTGGCATAGGATATGGGGTCGAAAATCTCGGAAGAGGGGTGTGTCCGCCTACACCGCAAGATACATTCTCTGATCCGGAAGAAGCTTATCAGGTGCTGCAAGCTACTTTAATGGAAGTTTCCACCAATCTGAACCAAGGCATTGCTCAGGTGAAGGAGACGCAGGTTGATATGAAGAAAGTAAATCAGGAAATAAAAAAAGAAATACAAAGATAAATGATTATGAAACTCAACAAGATTTTATTGGCAGGTGTGTTGCTGATGTTACCCCTGCTCTGCCAGGCGCAGAAAAATATATTCAACACCTACAATGATATGAAGGGCGTCTCCTCCGTTTATATCTCAAAGGCGATGATTGAAATGAATCCTAACCTGTTCACGAAAGATATCTATATAGGAAAGGTATCCGGTAAATTGGATTGTGTGCAGATTCTTTCTACGATGGATAGCAATATCAAGAAAGACATGCGTAAGGATTTGCGTGCATTGGTGCAGTCCTCTAAGTATGAGTTGCTGATGAAGCAGAAAGGCACCGTATCCAGTTCCGAATTTTATATCAATAGGAAAGGGGATAAAGTAAAAGAGCTGATTATGATTATTGATGGTGCTGCCAACTTGAAGTTTGTTTATCTGGAAGGCGAAATGACTTTAAAGGATATTCAGAATATCATGATGTATCAGAATACAAGTATGAATGAGGGAGGGAATGTATATCGTATCGTAGATGGTACTCTTGATTTGGCCGATTTGGGCGTTTTGAATGGTCTGCAAGGATTAGAGGGTTTACAAGGCTTGGAAGGTTTAAAGAGTCTGGAAAACTTAAAAAGCCTGGAAAGCCTGAAAGGATTGAAGAGTTTGAAAGACTTAGGTAAGTTGAAAGATAGCGAATATTTAAAGAAACAGATGGATGCCGATACCTGGAAACGATTTGAGGAAAGCATGGAGATGCTGGAAAAGCGTTTGGAAGACTTGGAATGAGGCCATCTGCTGATAGGTGTAAATAGTTTGTTGAAAAGGGGGAGCCGATTCCGGTTCCCCCTTTATTGTGAGATTATTTGTCCTTTCTAAGTGCCTCAAAAATCAATCCTTCCAGTTCTTCTGCCAATTCCGGATTATCGGCAACCACTTGTTTGGCTGCATCACGTCCCTGTGCCAGTTTCGTTTCATTATAGCTGAACCAGGAACCGCTTTTCTTGATGATACCTAAATCTGCACCCAAATCAATGATTTCACCGGCGCGGGAAATACCTTCACCGAACATGATATCAAATTCTGCTCTACGGAAAGGAGGTGCCACTTTGTTCTTTACTACTTTTACTTTAGTCTGCTTGCCTAATACTTCGTCACCGTTCTTGATAGCCTGGCTTCCGCGAATATCCAGACGTACCGAAGCATAGAACTTCAAGGCATTACCACCAGTAGTTGTTTCAGGATTACCAAACATAACGCCAATCTTTTCACGCAGCTGATTGATGAAGATACATGTGGTACGTGTCTTGCTTACGGCTGCTGTCAGTTTACGCAATGCCTGAGACATCAAACGTGCCTGCAAACCAACCTTATTGTCACCCATGTCACCTTCGATTTCTGCTTTTGGAGTCAGGGCAGCTACAGAGTCCACAACGATAATATCGATTGCAGAAGAACGGATCAGCTGTTCTGCAATTTCCAGAGCTTGTTCCCCGTTGTCAGGTTGAGAAATCAATAGGTTGTCTACATCTACACCCAACTTGGCAGCATAGAAACGGTCGAATGCATGTTCTGCATCAATGAATGCTGCAATGCCCCCTGCTTTTTGTGCTTCGGCAATGGCATGGATAGCCAGAGTCGTTTTACCGGAAGATTCCGGACCATAAATTTCAATGATACGTCCGCGGGGATAGCCGCCAACGCCGAGTGCTACATTCAGTCCGATAGAGCCCGTGGGGATTACTTCTACTTGTTCGACGCTTTCGTCTCCCATTTTCATGATAGAACCCTTGCCGAAGCTCTTTTCTATCTTGTCCATAGCTGCCTGCAAAGCTTTCAGCTTTTCGCTTGGTGCTATTTTATTTTCGTTCTCAAAATTAAGTTCGTCTTTCTTTGCCATCTTTATGTTTACGATTTTATGAATTACGATTCAAATTAGTTTATTTACGATTTACAAATTTACGAATTACGATTTAAATTAGTCTATTTAGCAATTTGGAATTTCCGTTTACCTTACAAGAGTTACCTTTAATCGTAAATCGTAAATAGTCAAATCGTAAATTATAGGATTTGTGCGGCGTGGTCTTTGGTTTTTACTTCCTTCGGCGTGATAATCCGCTCTATCACCCCTTCTTCGTTTATAATGAAGGTGGTGCGGAAAGTACCCATATACTTACGTCCGTACATACTCTTTTCTCCCCATACTCCGAACTGTTCTACGAGTTTCTTGTCCGTATCTGCAATCAGTGGAAAAGGTAGATTATTTTTCTCTATAAATTTCTGGTGCGACTTTTCATTATCCACGCTTACGCCAATTACCTCGTAACCGGCTTTGCGTAGCTCAGAATAGTTATCACGCAGGTTGCAGGCCTGTGCCGTACATCCCGAAGTCATATCTTTAGGATAGAAATAAAGAACTGTCTTTTTTCCTTTATAGTCGCTGAGGCGGATTTCTTCGCCTTTTTCATTGATGCCCAGTACTTCGGGCGCTTTATCTCCGACTTGCATAATCTATAATTAAATTAAAAATGAAGAATGAAGAATTTCCTTTTGGTATGCTTTCACCGTGCAGCTGAATTCTTCATTTCTAGTTCTTCATTTAGTTTATACTTCCAAATCTTTATCAAACACCTCATGCCACGGCAATCCTTGTTTGTTTAGTTGTTCCATGAACGGGTCCGGATTAAACTCTTCCACGTTCCATACCCCCGGCTTCTTCCATAGTCCTTTGAGGAACATCATGGCACCTATCATGGCAGGAACACCTGTTGTATAGCTAACTCCTTGCATGCCGGTTTCCTTATAGGCTTCCTGATGGCTGCAATTATTGTAAACATAGTAAGTGCGTTCTTTACCATCTTTCAGACCACGGATACGGCAACCGATGGAGGTTTCTCCTTCGTAATTTTCGCCCAGGTCTTGCGGGTTGGGCAATACGGCTTTCAGGAATTGCAACGGAACAATCTTCACTCCGTTATAATCCACTTCGTCGATGCGCGCCATACCAATATTTTGGATTACTCGCAGATGAGTCAGATATTCCTGACCGAAAGTCATCCAGAAACGTGCACGTTTAATGGTTGGGAAGTTTTTCACCAAAGATTCCAGTTCTTCGTGATATAAAAGATAAGAGTCACGTGGCCCGATATTCGGGTATGTCAGATCTTTATGGATTTCCAGAGGTTGAGTAGTTACCCATTCTCCATTTTCGTAATAACGTCCGTTCTGTGTGATCTCACGGATGTTGATTTCCGGATTGAAATTCGTGGCAAATGCCTTGTGATGATTGCCCGCATTACAGTCTACAATATCCAGATACTGCATTTCATCAAAATAATGCTTGGCGGCGTAGGCAGTATAAATACCACTTACACCCGGGTCGAAACCGCAACCCAGGATAGCGGTCAGTCCGGCATCCTCAAAATGTTTCTTGTATGCCCATTGCCAACTGTATTCAAAGTGAGCCACATCTTTCGGTTCATAGTTGGCAGTGTCCAGGTAATTAACTCCACTTTTGAGGCAAGCTTCCATAATGGTAAGATCCTGATAAGGGAGTGCTACGTTTATGACAATTTCGGGTTTGAAGCTATTAAAGAGAGCTACCAGTTCATCCACATTGTCGGCATCCACCTGTGCGGTCCGGATGTTAGGGTTACCGATTGCTTTTACGATAGCGTCGCATTTGGACTTTGTGCGGCTGGCAATCATAATCTCAGTGAATACATCCGGATTTTGAGCCACCTTGTGCGCAACGACGGTACCTACACCGCCTGCACCGATAATAAGAACTTTACCCATTTCTTTTAACAACAAATTACGAGTTACAAATTATAAACTAAAGGACGGAATCTTTCCGTCTCCATTTCATGATAAAAAGTACGTTTCCCTCATCAGGGAACCTCTTTTTTTATGGTGAGCAAATATAGGATTTAATTCGCAGATAAACATTAAAATCCCACTAAATACTTTTCAAAAAAAGCTTCTATTTCTAAACAAACTGCTTGTATTTGGGTTATTTTGTATATATTTGCCCCGCAAAATTAACTTAAACAACGAATAACAATGAAGAAAGTTTTAGTTTCTCTCTGTATGGCAGGGGCTTTGGTAGCTCTGTCATCTTGTCGCTCGTCCAAGGATGCTGCGACATTATCTTCCATTAATGGTGAATGGAATATTATTGAAATAAATGGTGCTGCTGTAGTGCCTGCTCCTAATCAGGAATTCCCTTTTATCGGTTTTGATACAAATACCGGAAAAGTATTCGGTAACAGTGGTTGCAATCGTATGATGGGTTCGTTTGATGTGAATGCTAAACCCGGTACAATCGATCTCGGTGCCATGGCAAGCACACGCATGGCTTGTCCGGATATGACCCTGGAACAAAACGTTTTGTCTGCTTTAGGACAAGTGAAGAAATATAAAAAACTGGGCAAGGAGAATATAGCCTTGTGCGGTTCGTCCAATCGCCCTATTATTGTATTACAAAAGAAAACCCCTACAGTGAAATTATCAGATTTGAGTGGTAAGTGGATGATTTCTGAAGCCGGTGGCCAGGCCATTCCCGAAGGCATGGAGAAGCAACCGTTCATTGAATTTAATCTTTCGGAGAAGAGAATACACGGTAATGCCGGTTGTAATCTTATTAACGGTGGATTTGTTGCAGATAATGAGAATGCTATCTCTTTCCCGCAGCTTATCAGTACGATGATGGCTTGTCCGGATATGGAAGTGGAAGGCCGTGTGATGAAAGCATTGAATGAAGTAAAGTCTTTTGGTAAATTGGCAGGCGGTGGCATCGGACTTTATGATGCAGACAATACGCTGGTGATGGTGTTGGTTAAGAAGTAATCCGAGAAAACAGAATACAGAAAAACGGGATGTCAATTAGATATTGACATCCCGTTTTTTAGTTTTAATGAGAAACAACTTTTAAACCGATGATCGAACCGATCAACGTTACAATGAAAAGTAATCTCCATACGGTAGCAGGCTCTTTGAATATCAGTATGCCTGCTAATACAGTTCCCATTGCACCTATTCCCGTCCACACTGCATAAGCCGTACCAATGGGCAGGGCTTGTGTTGCTTTTATCAGTAAAAACATACTGATACTCATAGATACTAAGAAACCGGTGAACCACCAGTACATTTCACTGCCTGTTGTTTCTTTTACTTTGCCCATGCACGATGTAAATGCTACTTCGAACAACCCGGCTACAATCAAATATATCCAACTCATAACTTTTATTTTTTGTGTGCAAAGTTCATGAATTGTTTTGATTTGTTATTTAACAAATGATAAAAAGTGATTTACCTGAATTTGGCCCGGATACGGCTTAAACTGACTTGGGTGATGCCAAGATAAGAAGCTATATAGCCTAATTGTACTCTTTGCAACAGATCAGGAGTGTGATTCATCAGGTCCCTATAACGTTCCAGAGATGTTTTGAATTGTCTGCCGATAAATCTTTCCTCTGTTTTTAGCAGTTCCTGTTCTGCAAATTCTCTTCCCCAATTAGCAATGTGTATGTCTTTGCCGAATAGTTCATGCAAGGATTGTTTCTTCATTTCATATAGTTCACATTCTTCCAGAAGCTCTATATTTTCATAGCCTCTTTGGTTGGATACATAGCTTTTCATTGAAACTACTGTGTCGCCTTCACGTCCGAACCAGAATGTAATCTCGTTGTCAGCTAACTCTGTATAAGCGCGGACAATACCTTTCTTGATGAAATATACCTTGGTTTCCACTTTATCTGCTTTAAATAAAATGTGTCCTTTGGGATAAGTAACCTCAGAAATAATCTCTTTTAGCGTATTCTTTGACGCTTCCGGGAGTTTGCCTATATGATCAATAATCTGATTTATATCCATATGAGTACTGTTTTATATCTTTTTTTCATGGTGTCCGATTCATACCTGAAACATATCAAGTCCGTACCTTCTCCGTATAAAGGTACCTCTGAGTGGAGAATGTACGGAGCAGGTACGGACTTGATACGGTTCGGGTATGGAGTTGATAGGGTGAAGAAGTGGTTAAACCTATAATGGCCCTATGGGGTTATCTTCTTCTTTTTAATCCTGCCCGTATTCTGCTCAATGACTGTGGAGTAATGTATAGATACGATGCCAGGTGTTTCAATGGAACATATTGCAATAATTCCGGGTTCTCTTCCATCAAGGTTAGATAACGCTCTGTGGCACTTGGAGTACCATATGACAATGTGTAGCTGTCAATGAATAGAATTTCCTGTTCAAAGATTTTCCGACCGAAGTTGGATAACTCTATGGAACTATTGAAGAGCTCTTCTAAATCCGGTTTGGCAATACAGTAAGCAGTACTTTTATTCACAGATTCGATGTTTACCTGTGAAATTTCATTATTGACATATCCCTAGGATGAAAAGGCTATTTCACCTGTTCCGGCAAACCAGAGAGAACTTTCTGTTCCGTCTATCATATAATAAGCACGCCAAATACCTTTCTTAAGAATGTAGAAGTTGGTATTCCGTTCTCCCTCTTTCACTATTAACTCTCCTTTGCCGAAATGATATTCTGTCATGTGTGACAAAAGTTCATGCAGGCTTTTTTCCGGAAGTCTGTATCTTTGGCAAAATTTCTTTATCATCGTTTCCATGTGGCAAAGATACTATATTTTTTTTGCGCTCCCTTTTCGCTTTTATATAAATGATAAGAATGAAAAGGGTGGTTAGTAACTCTGCTAAGGGAGTTGCCAGCCAAATACTCGGATTACCAAAGAGCAGGGGAAGTCCAAAGAAGCAGGCCGTTAGTAGGACGAACCCGCGTAATAAGGTAATGATAGTGGCATAGCGTGCCCGTTCCACACTTTGGAAATATCCGATAGATACGATATTGATGGCAAAGAAAATGAAGCCGGTAGCATACAAAGGAAGCCCCTTACTGGCTATCTCATAGGCCGGATAACTGCGGTCGATGAACATGGAAACAATCTCTGAGCTGAACAGGGCGGTTATGAAGGCAAAAATAGTACCGCAACCGACAGCTGTTTTCAGCGCCAGCAAGTAGGCACGGCGGACGCGAGCTGTTTCATGTAGTCCGTGGTTATAGCTGATAATGGGCTGGGCAGATTGTGCAATGGCATTGTACACCATAAATATAATAGGAAAGAAGTAACATGCGATGCTGAACGCTGCTACACCTTCTTCCTGCAAATAATGGATAAATACGATGTTGCCGACGAACATCATACAGGCAATAGCTACTTCGCACAGGAATGCAGAAGACCCCAGACGGCACATGTATCCTATGTTACGGCGGGTCAGCTGCATACTTTTACGAGTGAGTTTTACAGGGTAAAAGCGTAAGGCACATTTGCGACGGGAAAGGTAGATGACTATTATCAATGCACCCACTGTAGTACCGATAGCGCTGGCTATGGCTGCACCGAACATACCCCATCCGAAAGGGAAGATAAAGAGGTAATCGAGAATGATATTCAGAATGGCAGCCACCACATTGCACATCATAGCAAAGTTGGGTGAACCGTCCAGACGCAGGAAAAACATTCCCGAATTAAGCAGGGCGGTAAATACCGAGAATGGAACAAACCACAGCATATACTCTATAGCCAGTGGAGCCAGGCGTTCGGAACCACCTAAAAGATGCACTACCTGTGGAGCAAATGAACAAAATAATGTAGAGGTGCCTATCAGCAATAGTGAAGATACAGCTATAGACTGTGTGATATTGATGCGGGCAGCTTTTACTTTTCCGTGTGATAGATGAATAGATGCCACAACAGATGCCCCTACACCAAACATTAATCCAACACCAGTGGAGAATAACCAGAGTGGAGCTACTATGTTTACTGCCGCCAGGGCATCACCGCCGATACCTTTTCCAACGAATATTCCGTCCGTAATGACAAATAATGCAGAAAATATCATTCCCAGTACGGTAGGGAGCAATAGTTTGCGGAACAGTGCCCCGATGTCTGTGTTTTTAAAATCAATGTTATCTCTTTCCATATTATATTAGTTACAAGCTACAGGCTACGAGCTACGAGTGGCTGCGCTATGATGCTGAAAGGCACTTGTAGCTCGTAGCTCGTAGCTCGTAACTTGTAGCTTTTAGTTTTTTCGTCGACAAAAGTAGTGCTTTTATCTGAAGGAGCGATTAACAAATGGTAATTTTCGACAGAAAAACGGGGGTGTATTCTGCCAAACTGACAGCCTTTCTGCCAACCTATAAAATTACAACCTCTCTGAACATTTTGGCACGACGTTTGTCTTTTTATTGGCGTCTGCTGCTGAGGCAGGCGACTGAAACTTGAATAATAACAAATAAAATATTAAAGATCATGGGAAAAATTATTGGTATTGACTTAGGAACTACAAACTCTTGCGTTTCTGTATTCGAAGGAAACGAACCTGTAGTAATTGCAAATAGTGAAGGAAAGCGTACTACTCCGTCTATCGTAGCATTCGTTGACGGTGGTGAGCGCAAAGTGGGTGACCCTGCAAAACGTCAGGCTATCACGAATCCGACAAGAACCGTATCCTCAATCAAACGTTTCATGGGTGAGACTTGGGATCAGGTTCAGAAAGAAATTGCCCGTATGCCCTATAAGGTTGTTAAGGGTGATAACAATATGCCGCGTGTAGATATTGACGGGCGTCTTTATACTCCGCAGGAAATTTCAGCTATGATTCTTCAGAAAATGAAGAAAACTGCTGAGGATTATTTGGGACAAGAAGTTACGGAAGCTGTAATTACAGTTCCGGCTTACTTCTCCGATTCTCAGCGTCAGGCAACAAAAGAAGCCGGTCAGATTGCCGGTCTGGAAGTGAAACGTATCGTGAACGAACCGACAGCTGCTGCTTTGGCTTACGGTATCGATAAAGCGAACAAAGATATGAAGGTTGCCGTATTCGACCTTGGTGGTGGTACATTTGATATCTCTATTCTTGAATTCGGTGGCGGTGTATTCGAAGTTTTGTCAACAAACGGTGATACTCACTTGGGTGGTGACGACTTTGACCAGGTAATTATCACTTGGTTGGTAGATGAATTCAAGAATGACGAAGGTGCCGATCTGACTCAAGATCCGATGGCTATGCAACGTCTGAAAGAAGCTGCAGAAAAAGCTAAGATTGAATTGTCTTCTTCTACAAGCACTGAAATTAACTTACCGTACATTATGCCGGTAGGTGGTGTACCTAAGCATTTGGTTAAGACTTTAACTCGTGCTAAGTTCGAAGCTTTGGCTCACACTTTGATTCAAGCTTGTCTGGAACCGTGTAAGAAGGCTATGTCTGATGCTGGTTTGAGCAACTCTGATATTGACGAAGTAATCCTTGTAGGTGGTTCTTCACGTATACCGGCTGTACAGAAGTTGGTTGAAGATTTCTTCGGTAAAGCTCCTTCTAAAGGTGTAAATCCGGATGAAGTAGTAGCCGTAGGTGCTGCTGTACAGGGTGCTGTGTTGACGGACGAAATCAAGGGTGTGGTATTGCTGGATGTTACTCCGCTGTCTATGGGTATCGAGACCCTGGGTGGTGTAATGACTAAGCTGATTGATGCTAACACTACTATTCCGTGCAAGAAGAGCGAAACGTTCTCTACTGCTGCTGATAACCAGAGCGAAGTAACGATCCATGTATTGCAAGGAGAGCGTCCGATGGCTGCTCAAAATAAGTCAATCGGTCAGTTTAACCTGTCAGGTATTGCTCCGGCTCGTCGTGGTGTTCCTCAGATTGAGGTAACGTTCGATATTGATGCTAACGGTATCTTGAAGGTATCTGCTAAGGATAAGGCTACAGGTAAGGAGCAAGCTATTCGTATCGAAGCTTCCAGCGGTTTGAGCAAAGAAGAAATTGAAAAGATGAAGGCTGAAGCTGAAGCTAATGCAGAAGCTGATAAGAAAGAACGTGAAAAGATTGATAAGCTGAATCAGGCTGACTCAATGATCTTCACTACTGAAAATCAGTTGAAGGAATTAGGTGACAAGTTGCCGGCTGACAAGAAAGCTCCGATTGAAGCTGCTTTACAGAAACTGAAAGATGCTCATAAGGCACAGGATCTAGCTGCTGTTGATACTGCTATGGCAGAACTGAATACTGCATTCCAGGCTGCAAGTGCTGAAATGTATGCACAGAGCGGTGCTCAAGGTGGTGCTCAGGCTGGTCCTGATATGAATGCCGGACAAGCTGGTGGTGCTCAAGATAACAGCAAGCATGGTGATAATGTGCAGGATGCTGACTTTGAGGAAGTCAAATGATTCTGATAAGGAAACAGACAATAAACAATAAGGAAAGGCGTGCAGCTCAATGAGTTGCACGCTTTTTGCGTTTATGGGGTTCATTGCTCGGTTTGAGGATTAATTACAATGCGTCAATAGCCACCATGGTCTGCTCCTTCACGAGACAAGATTCCCATAGACCGAAGCTTTGAAATATGTTTTTCTACGGCTCGGGAGCTTATTCCTATTTTATAGGCCATTGCTTCTGCAGACATTGATGGGTCGGAAATGACGAAATCAATAATCTTTTGTGCGGTTTTCCCAATGCTTTTAGATTTGTTTTTCGAATCTCCGAACTTTTTCTCCGAACCTTTCCACCGAACTTTCTTTGTTTACAGGGTACTTTTCGAGGGTACTATTTACCCTGTTGGCTACTTCTTCAACAGGTATTCTTCCGTTTTCGCCCCAATTTAGATTATAGAAGGTGGTGTAGAAAGAGATCGCTTCCGTTTGATATTGTGGTTCTTTGCCTTGCAGGAAATTAGGCAGCTTTTCCGTAAGTTCCCGCATTTTCCGTAAGCCTGAGCCACGTTTCTCCATATAGTCCAACTGTGTGAACACGTCCGCAATGACGGGATTGCGGCGCATGGAAGGCACTTTGAATATGTCACGGTCTTGAATCTGTGTACCGTCAAGCATGGCACCGGGTGATACCAGTTCTACACGGTCATCATAAATGTCGATATGTACTTCACCACCCATCACGGTATAATCTCTATGGATAAGGTGGTTTACCAGTCCTTCAAAGATGGCACGGTCGGAATAGTCGGGCAGATTTAGACGATAGTTCGGCATCTTCACCCATCCGTTCATGGTGTAGTTCTTGATGAAGTCCATGCCATATTTCAATAGCAATACAAGGTTCTCCCTATGCTCTACGGAACTGATGGCATTATCTTTATAGAGTCCTGTCCAGCGGGTACAAAAGATACGTGATTGGAATACGGTGCAGTTATCCACAAACAGCAATCCGGCATTGGTCAGTTTACCATCTGGTGTGACTAGTCCGAATGATTCCAAATACTTCTCGTTCCATTCCTGATGGGTTTGCTCACGGAATGTATTGGCCAGGATGATGAAAGAGTGCTTGCTGGCATCCACTTGGGTAGGCAGCGAATCCCAGGTCATGTGCGTGCCTTTCAATACCAATGAAAGAAGTTGCTGTGAATTACACTCTACGCTTTCATTGCCAACTCGTACATACGCGGTACGTGTTCCATCCTGATAGTAATAATAAGGTGTAAGTGTTCCGGCTTTTACTTTCACTTCAAGCAAGGAGTGTCCTTCGTGTTCTATCGGGATCAGTTGAATTTCCGGCACAGGGTCAAGTCTTGCTTTGATGGTTTCGCTGATAAAGTCGGCATCGGCTTGCGGATTCTCCAAACCAACAATTATTCCGTCATCGTTCACTCCATAGAACAAGCTGCCGCCATCCGTATTGGCAAATGCCGATACCGATTTAAGCCATGACTTCACTTTCTTACGTTCCAACATTTCTTTGAAATCGTAAACCGAGCATTCCGCTATCAATGTATTGTTTTGAATTTGCATCGTTTCCTTATAATTGTAGGGTACAATTCCCCAATATCATGTACAAAGGTAAGGATAAAAGTGGAGATTCTGTTAAATTCGTGTTATACTTTTGATTATTATGCGTTTATATCACGATATTTATTGGAAAATTTTATACTTTTGCAGTCAAGAGCTGTGGTTGCTTATGGATGCTTATTTTAGGGTTTGCACTATATTTGCAACACGTGTACGCAAGTTGCTCATACAGAGATACTGTTGATTTCGAGGAGGTCAAGTAAGTTGTAGATAAACGAATAATATATTATAAGAAAAGAGGTTGTGTCAATATGACACAACCTCTTTTTTCAAATAACCATATTCTCTTGCTGCATCAAAACAGGGACATTCTCTCAACCACGATTCCGGTTCTATCAGTGAATTATCATCCGGAATCTGAGGTAAGTCACGATGCCCACAAATATGGCACATGGGAAAGTCGGTGAGCAGCGCCCTTATCAGAACGATCATGGAGTGTTTTTGCCATTCCGTGCGTGTATCTTTGGGAACTCCACGTTGATTAAGTCCACCTTCGTAACATATAGCAATGCTGTCAAGATTGTGTCCTCGGGCGTGAGCACCGGGTTTTCGGACTGGACGTGTGCTTTTAATATTTCCATCCCTTCGGATGTAATAATGATAACCAATACCATTAAGTCCACGTTGCCGATGTGATTTCTCTAACTCTATTTCCGTAAAAGTTTCATTCTCCTTTGTTGCGGAACAATGAATAACTATCAGATGAACTGTTCTCATAGCTGTTAAATGTTTTGTAAGGTGAATAATTTACTTATTGATCGCATATGAACAATAGTAGAGGATCAAAGTTCATATTAGCAGTTACTTATTTCTTCTTTTTGTATTCTTTTA
Source organism: uncultured Phocaeicola sp. (assembly GCA_948566455.1). Classification (GTDB taxonomy): domain Bacteria; phylum Bacteroidota; class Bacteroidia; order Bacteroidales; family Bacteroidaceae; genus Phocaeicola. The sequence goes on along the minus strand of CAOYQO010000008.1, from coordinate 75,422 downwards.
TAATAAAACGGACTCGTGTGATACTGTCAGAAATATTTTGTACTGGAAATATTTTACTTACTTTTTTCTTTCAAAAACTGTAGGGTTTTTCTTTGCTGGACGATCTTATAAGTAGAAAACAAGAATTGTTCACCTTTAAAATCATACGAAGATGAAAAAGTTAGTTGGAATTACAGTTGGGTGGTTGATGGCATTTTTGCTATTGGGTATTTCACCTTTGTGGGCACAGGAAGAGGCCGGGAACTATTTCACTATCACGGGAGTGGTGAAAAATAAGGATAATAAGAGAAAACTGGAAAATGTGAATGTATCTGTTCCCGGTACGAACATCGGAACCGTTACGAATGCAGATGGGGTGTTCTCTTTGAAGATAAAGGATACGGAGACTATTCAGGGATTGGAAGTTTCACATATCGGATACTTGAATTCCCAGGTTTCCCTGAAAGATAACAAAGATATATCTGAGCTTACCATTTGGATGCTACCGGCTCCTAATCTGCTGAGTGAGATTGTAATCTTTGGTAATAATGCCCGTGCACTTGTGGAAGAAGCCATAAAGAAGATTCCGGTGAACTATTCGCCCGATAAGAGTTTACTGACCGCATTTTATCGGGAGACAGTGCAGAAAAGACGCCGTTACATTAGTGTATCGGAAGCTGTGATAGATGTTGCTAAAACAGCATATAGTGACCGTGAACCCTCCAATGACAAAGTACAGATACAGAAGGGACGTCGTTTGCTAAGTCAAAAAACAAGTGATACGCTGGCTGTCAAAGTTGTGGGCGGACCTACTCTCTCCGTATATCTGGATGTTGTGAAGAATGGAGATGCACTGCTGAGTCAGGAGAATCTAAATTACTATGATTTCCATATTGAGGAACCTGTGAATCTGGATAACCGTATGCAATATGTAGTTAGTTTCCGTCCCAGAGTCAGTTTAATGTATGCCTTGTTCTATGGGAAGCTCTATATCGATTTTGAGAAGCTGGCATTCACCCGTGCAGAGTTCTCTTTGGATATGCAGAACAGAGTGAAGGCGGTAGAAGCTATTCTCCATAAGAAACCCCTTGGGTTACGATTCAGACCACAGGAAGTCTCCTATCTGGTGACATATAAAGAGCAGAATGGAAAAACTTATCTGAATTATATACGGAATGAAATCCGCTTTAAGTGCGACTGGAAAAAGCGTTTATTCTCTTCCGGCTATACAGTATTCTCTGAAATGGTGGTGACAGATAGAAAGAATGATTTCGCAACTATTCCCAACAAGAAGGCTTTTAAAGAAAAACAGGTGTTCTATGATATGGTAGACGTATATTGGAACGAGGACTTCTGGAAGGCATACAATATTATTGAACCCACAGAGTCTCTGGAACATGCAGTGAGCAAATTGAAAAAACAATCCCGTTAGATTTCAGATAGTTTTTCTTATATTTGGAGATCAATAATAATTCCCGGATATGCTGAATGAACTCTTCATACTGACAAAAATAAAAGAGGGCGATATAAAGGCGTTCGAGGAGGTCTTCCGCCGTTACTATTCCTCTCTTTGCTGGTATGCCGCAGGCATTACGGGGGAGATGGAAGCTGCCGAGGAAATAGTGGAGGAACTGTTCTACGTGTTTTGGAAGGACCGAGAGCATTTACAAATTTTCCAGTCTGTAAAGAGCTATCTGTATACAGCTGTTCGCAATGAAGCTCTGCAATATTGCCAGCACAAGGAAGTTAAAGAGCGGTATCGCGAGTATGTATTGGCAGGAAATGTCCTGGAACAGAGTTCTGATCCTCACAGGCTATTGGAATATGAAGAGTTGCAGGGATTGATTCGCCATACTCTTGATAAATTGCCGGTACGCAGGCTGCAGATATTCCAAATGCATCGTATGGAAGGAAAGAAATATGCGGAGATTGCTTCTTCATTATCTCTGTCCATTAAGACAGTAGAGGCCGAAATGACGAAAGCGCTCCGTACCTTACGAAACGAAATAGATAATTATATTCTTACGAAATGACTGAAGTGAATAAAAATAGGGCAAAGACGGATGAGGCATGGGAACGGTTGTATGCCCGTTTGGATAAAGACCGCCTGCTCGTAGAGGCAGGGCAGGGACGGGCGGTGCGTCGCAAACTACTTCTGAAATGGGGGACACTGGCGGCTGCCGTAATTGCCGGTTTTGTTTATCTGGCATCTGCTTTATGGTTCGTGCCGGGAGGTGAGGTGGAAAATCTTAATCTGGTGACGCAGGAAAACCGTGAAGCATCCATGTTGGTTACTACGCTCGAAGATGGCTCTGTGGTATATCTGGCTCAAGAGAGTACTTTGCAGTATCCCGAACATTTTGCTACGGATAAGCGGGAAGTGAATTTGCAGGGAGAAGCATTCTTTGATGTAGCGAAGAATCACGAACAAACCTTTCTGATTGAGACAGGGAAGGTACGGATAGAGGTGCTGGGTACGGCTTTCAATGTACGCAGTCATGAGGATGATTTTTTCCGGCTATCCGTGCAGCGGGGCAGGGTGAAGGTCTCGTTGAAGCAAGGGGGACAGAGTGTGCTGGTAAGTGCCGGAGAAACCGTAACCTTACAGGCTCGACAATTGCAATTGAGTGAAACAGAAGATTCCGATGAGTTCAGACAGTATACAAAGAATATACGCTTCAAAGATGAATGTCTGGAAGATATTTTGCGGGTGGTGAATGCTGAAGCTCCTACTTTGCAGATACAGGTAGCATCGTCGGTCTTGAATAAACGGAAGCTGACTATTGAATTTGAAAACAACTCTCCCGAAACAGTGGCAGAACTCATTTGCTGGGCGTTGAGTCTGAAATATTCACGCGAAGGTGATAAACTGATTTTATCCGAATGATAACTTAATAATATAAATCATGAAACTTCATCGTTTCTTCATTCTCCTTTTAGGGCTACTCTTCATAACCTGTGGTATGAGAGCAGATGGGGGAGATGTGTTGGAACGTATGATCCGACTGCCCGGAATGAAAGGAACCGTATACTCCTTGTTAGGTAAAGTTTCGGAGCAATCCGGTTACCTTTTCGTTTACGACAGCAAGGTAGTGAATAATGATATTGAGGTAAAGACAAAAAGGAAAAGCTGCACGGTCCGGCAGGCTATTTATGAAATCATAGGTGATAGGTCATTAGAACTTAAGGTGATAGGACATCACATCTTAATTCTGCCTCCTGTGGAGAGGATTGTGGGGAAAAAAACTGCTTCGGAAGAACTACTTCCACTACCGGCTTATTTCACCATAACCGGAACTTTACGTGATAAAGAAACGGGAGACCCCGTTGTAAATGCATCGGTCATTCTTCAAGGCACTTCAATAGGTAATATTACAAATAAGAATGGGGAGTTCAGGCTACATCTGCCTGACTCCCTGAAAAGTGGCAATCTTTCTTTTTCCCATTTAGGGTATGTTGCACAAAATATTGAAGCAGCCACGCTGATTGGACGGGATAATGTACTGAGCCTGGAACCCAAAATAGTTCCTTTACAAGAAGTGCTGATCCGGTTGGTGGAACCCAGGAAGTTATTGCGGGAAATGGTGGAGCGACGCAAAGAAAACTATTCGTCAGCTCCCGTTTATCTGACTACCTTCTATCGGGAAGGCGTCCAGCTGAAGAACAAATTCCAAAGTCTGACAGAAGCTGTATTCAAAGTTTATAAATCTCCTCTGCAAGAGATTAATACATCCGATCAGGTAAAACTATTAAAGATGAGCCGGATTGATAATCGGGAGAGAACAGATAGCCTGGTAGCTAAGATTAGAGCCGGCATACAAGCTTGCCTGCAACTGGATTTTATTAAGGATCTGCCGGATTTCCTGTCGGTGGATGCAGAAGATAACCCATATGTATATACTTCGGGTGACATTACATTTATTGACGACCGATGCGTCAATGTGGTTTATTTTGAGCAGAAGCGGGAAATCAAGGCACCTCTTTATTGTGGAGCATTGTATATTGATTCGGAGAATGGAGCTTTGGTACAGGCTCGCATAGAGATGCAACCCAAGTACATCAAAGATGCTACGCGGATTTTTGTTGTCCGGCAGGCGCAGAAGGTGAACCTGACTACACAAAAGGTGGTATATACCATTTCGTATAAACCGTGGAATGGTACTTACTACATCCATCACATTCGTGGTGACTTATATTTCAAGATGAAGAGAAAACGTGTTTTCTTCAGTAATCCGACTTTGCATACTTGGTTTGAAATGGTGACTTGCCTGGTGGATAAAGAGAATGTGACCCGCTTTCCTCGTGCTGAGAGACTGCCTACACGTACTGTACTTGCAGATGAAGAATTCAGGTATGACGAACATTTCTGGGAAGATTTCAATATCATTCCACTGGAAGAAGAACTCAGTAAAATTATAGAGAAGGTTGCGTTAAAGATAGAAAAAACAGGTGCTGAGGAGGAATAGAATAAGCCGGATAATTGTAATTTTGCAGCCGGAATCAATAAGTATTAAAGATGGAATTACCTAAAGACCCGATGATGCTTTTCAGCTTCATCAATATGAAATTGCGTGACTGTTATTCTTCATTGGATGAACTTTGCGATGATATGAATGTAAATAAGGAGATGATTGTAGGAAAATTGCAGTCTGCCGGATTTGAATATAGTGCCGAGCATAATAAGTTCTGGTAAATTTATAGCCATTATTTCTTTTTCCGGTGTTCCTTTTTCAGATAGAAATTGAAGCCGGCATATATTTGCAACGTGCCGAATCCGTTGTTTAAGGAGAAGTTATCCCGATAATAGTCGTATGTCCTGCCTAGGAAAGAAGCACCTGCAAAGTATTTACTATTATTGTATACCACACCTGCCCGCAATATGAAATCAATATTGAAGTTCTTGTACCAGTCGTTACCTTCTTCCGCATCCTTTTCTATACGTGACGTTTTGTAGGCGATTGCCGGGCAGAGCGACAGGCAAGCCAGGCAGTTGCGCGCAAATACCCAGTTGTAGGCGTATCCAAAGTTGATACTGATATTGGTGTATTTGATGTGCCTGACTTTCATTCCAGGATTCATTGTTTCCTGAATAAGCTCAGGTAATTTAGTATAATCGAATTTTAGATTGTGGGTGGACACGGAAAGGCCGGCTATCAGTGAACCCGCATTTCGTCGTTGGTTGGTAGATTGACTGAAGGCTGCCGGATATGAGAAGTGTCGGTTGTTGAAGATATAATATAAGTTGAATCCCTTCATATTTACTTTCAGTCCATTGAAGTCTTCTGAATAGTTGGAAGGAATGCGGTCGGAAAAGCCCGTAACTTGGTGTATCTTGTAATCGTTACCCGTACGCCGATAGAAAAGATCCACTCCAAATTTCGAACTGTAGAGACTTAGGTCGAATTCTGTTCCCCTGTTTTTCCCACTTTTTTTTCCAAGGAGTCCATCTGTATCGACAGACCATCCTAAAAATATCCAGCGCCAACCGAAGTAAGCTCCTATTTTGTTGCGAGGGTTGGGGGTGAACCGGAGTCGTTGAGGTTCGGGAACAGCGGTACCTACGGAGTAATACTCGTAATTTGTGAAATGGTCGAGCATTAAGGCATAGTTGTAGCGATTAGGGCTTATATAAGTTGTATCGAAATCATTGAAGTTAAGGAACTTTTTCATTGCTTTAATAAAAGTTCCCTGATGCTTTCCGGTGGTAAGACTATCGTGTACAGTGAAATGAGCCTCTTCGTTTTGGGCAAACAAAAAGAACGGTAATAATATCCACAGACAGAAGATGAGCCTCTTCAACATCAATCCTGCTTTTTAAAATTAATAATCCAATTTTCTATGCTATAAACAAAGCAAAAGAAGGAAGTACACTAGTTCTATTTGCGAATTTAACAGTTTTTTGGCATATATCCAATAATTTGGCGGGATTGTTTTGTTCTTTCCCGTTATGAGGTAAATGATAATTCATTGCATATTTCATCGGTTAGTAATTATACTTACAAAAAGCGAGTAGATGTCTTCCTTTCCCGCAGTTCTTCCTCTCACTCGTTGAGTGAACCTGATTCATTCAGTGACTGAATGCCTTTCACTCAGTGACTGAATGCCTTTCAGTCACTGACTCATTGTACCCCATTCAGAAGGTATCAGGAAGGGGGTAGGGAAGGTGACAAGACAGGAAAGAAAAAAGATGAAAATGATACACAAAAAAACGTGTCTTGATTCATTTTTGACGGGATATGAACATAATTTCCCCTCCTGATTCGCATGAATAATATAAGTTTCAGAGGTTAAGCCGCCGCATCGCCACTTTTATCTCTTTTCGCTACGACGGTTAAAGAAAATTGTAGTAGGTACTTATTCTTTCCACCATGGAGAAAGTTGCTTTCCATCACGGGGAAACTTTCTTTCCACCATGGTGGAAAGAAAGAAACTCCACGGTGGAAAGAATAAATGTTCGGATGGAAAAGGCTAACCGTTGGAAGGGAAAAAGTATAGGAATGCCTAAGAACGGAGTTAGCTATTGCATTTAGTTCATTTTTGGCGGGTTATGAACTAAAAAAACAGGGTAGTGGTGTATATTGTTTACAAAGGATATATGTACTTAAAATAGTCGTATACTGAACCTAATTCAGTCGTATACTTAATAGGGCTTGGTTTAATGATACTGATAATCAGAAAGTTACAAAAAATATGTTGCTGTTGATAAATTCTGACAAATCTTTCACCGAATCGACTAATAGCAAGGAAGGATTATATTAATTATTAACACAACGAATCCCCAAAGGTTAACGAAATCGTAGAGTCTATTAAAACATGTTGTAATATGTTGTAGTTCACCCCGAAAATTTGGAGATATCCCAGAAGTCCGTATCTTTGCAATGTGTTTTTCATAGTATTAGATTTAAGGTTAACAAAAGATTGGCTGTCTGGGATAGATAGCCTTTTTTTATACTTGGAAGTGAACTACATATCGGGTACTTTTATCTTTTCCGGATTTTCTTCCCGATACCTTTTGAAATCATTCTCTATTAAGTCTCTCAAATCTTTAAGAAACTCTTCGCTACACTCTTCTTTTGCCAAGGAATAATAGTATTCCAAAGTTTGTAATGCGAACTTATCTTTTCCAATCAGGGCAAATGCAGGAATCTCATTTTTAACTGCATTACGCACTAATACTGCTTGATCTCTCATAATAAACTATTTTTTTATGCAGAATCTATTATTCGGTATCACTCTTGAGAAGCGAATATATCTTCATATCCAGAATCTGGTTATTCTTCACAGCATTGCTTCTGAGTACTCCTTCACATTTAAATCCACTCTTTTCAAGAATCCGGCAAGAAGCGATATTATAGCTAAACGGCTCTGCAAAAATACGGAGGATATCGGTGTTGTTAAACACATATTGGCAGGTTTGTTTAATTGCACACGTTCCCAGACCTTTTCCCCAGAAAGATTCTGCTATATAATACCCCATTTCCGCAGTCCGCGAATGGATGTTATCTTTGCGAAACACACCAATGCTTCCCACTACTTTATGATCAGCAGTGATAGCAAAAGCAAAAACACTATTCTTATTAGCTTTCAGTATTTCATTGATATAGAATTTAGCATCATCCTCAGTATAAGGATAAGGCAGGCCATCCCGAAGGTTGTCTTGGATATTTTTGTTATTTAAGGTTGATGCAAGTTCGGCAGCATCTTCCATTTTCCATTCTCTGATTTTACATTCCATATCTTTCTTTTTAAATTAGCCTGAAACAGGAGAGTTGGCGGCAAAGATAAGAAACTTTATTTTTAACCACTTCTTTAATAAATGCAAAATATGAACTTGCCGATTTAACTTCATCCTTTTTTCTGTTTCTAACCTAATAAAGCTAAGAAATTGAATGGATGATAAACGAGGATAAAATCCGGCAGGTATATGCTTCCGACCCGAAAAAGGGGTTTAAAATGCTGATGGATAACTTCCAGGTACCTATATATAATTATATACGGCGTTTGGTGGTATCACATGAGGATGCAGAAGATGTTCTTCAAGAAGTCTTTATCCGGGTATACCGTAATCTGGGACAGTTTCGTGGTGAAAGCTCGCTGAGTACCTGGATATACAGGATTGCAACCAATGAGAGTTTGCGCTTGCTGAATACACGAAAGGATGAAGAAGCGATTCCTGCGGAAGAAGTACAAGAAGAACTGATTGGTAAACTGAAAGCTTCCGATTATATTGATTATGAAAATGAATTGGCAGTCAAGTTTCAGGAAGCCATACTGAGTTTACCGGAAAAGCAACGATTGATATTCAACCTACGCTATTACGACGAGCTTGATTATGAAGAGATCAGCCGGATATTGGACAGCAAGGTCGATACTCTCAAAGTGAATTACCACTATGCGAAAGAAAAAATAAAAGAATACATCTTAAATAGATAGGACGATGAATAAAGAATTTGATTTTGACGATATAGGTAAAAAGACACCTTACCGCACTCCTGATAATTTCTTTGAGGATATGCAGCAGAAGGTAATGGAACGTACTTACGGTGGGCAACGCAGGAAACGCCGTTTACAGATAATGTTCTCTACTGCTGTAGCGGCTGCTGCAATACTGGCAGGGGTATTGTTTGTTCCGTCTTATTTACAGACGAGAGATGTACCTGCAGGAACTTCGGATATGTTGGCTGTGGATAGAAGCAGCAGCGATCCGGCTGATAAATGGATTCATGAACTGTCGGATGAGGAGTTGGAAGAGCTCGTCGACTTCTCTGATAATGACATATTTTTAAATTAGGTATTAATAAAAAACAAGAAGATTATGAAGACTAAGTTTATTTATGTAATGATGGCCGCTCTTTTGATTGGTAGCCAAACAATTTCTGCTCAGAACAAGGATAATAAGGATCAGAAACAGCGCCCTACTCCCGAGCAGATGATGCAGAGACAAGCTAATCAGATGGTAAAAACATTGATGTTGGATGACGCTACGGCTGCTAAATTTACTCCTGTTTACGAGGGTTACCTGAAAGCACTGCGTGAGTGCCGGATGATGAACCGCCACGAAAGAAACAGAAGAAACAATGCAGAAGCTAAACAAACTGCGAAACCTGTACCGACGGATGCGGAAATTGAAAAACAGATTAAGGATCAGTTTGCACAAAGCCGTAAGATCCTGGATGTTCGTGAGAAGTATTATAATGAATTCCGTAAGATTCTGTCTCCTAAACAGATTATGAAGATCTATCAGACAGAAAAGAGTAATGCGAATAAATTCAGAAAAGAATTTGATAGAAGAAAAGGTCAGAAGCACGGACAAGGAAAGCGCCCGATGCATGGAAGACCGGTTTCAAATAATAAATAACATTCCTGACCTTGCCGGATAGATGGAGAAAAAGTAAAAAACGCAAAGTCTTGAAACTTCAACAGGGTTAATTTGTTGTAGATACTCAAATTAATAAAAGAAAACTCTGAGGAATGTTTCAAAGGTTCAAAAACTTTAGAAAACTGAGGAAGTGGTATGTCGTGAAGCTGAAACTGGTTGACGCACGCCTGTATTTCGTCAGCATCTTCGTAGGATTGCTGACGGGGCTGGTGGCTGTTCCCTATCATTATTGCCTCTATTATTTCTTTAACCTGAGAAGTGAATTTTTTGCTTCCCGCCCGGAGTGGTACTGGCATATTCCTCTTTTTCTTTTCTTTTGGGCGATACTGATATTCGTATCCTGGTTGGTGATGAAAATGCCACTTATCACCGGAGGAGGTATTCCTCAAACACGTGCTGCCATTAATGGACGCATTACCTATAAACACCCTTTCATAGAATTGGTTTCTAAATTCTTCGGTGGTATTCTTTCGGTTTCAGCCGGATTATCATTGGGACGTGAAGGACCTTCTGTGCAAATAGGTTCGTATATCGGATGTCTTGTAGCGCGTTGGACACATATTTTGCGAGGTGAACGAAAACAATTGCTTGCTGCTGGTGCCGGTGCCGGTCTTGCCGCTGCGTTTGCAGCACCGCTGGCTTCTTCATTGCTTGTCATCGAATCCATCGAACGTTTTGATGCTCCGAAAACGGCTATTACTACCTTGCTGGCAGGTGTAGTGGCAGGGGCGGTGGCGAGTATGGTTTTTCCTATAAGTTCCTACCATCTGATACAAGTGGCCGAACCCGGTTTTTCTTTTGGAGTCCAGGTGAAGTACTTTTTATTGCTTGCAGTAATTATTTCTGTTTGCGGGAAACTGTATTCCATGATGATGGTGTCCTTTAAGCGGGTTTATGCTACGGTGAAATCTTCGGTATATATGAAGATGTTCTATCTGCTACTGGTCGCTTACATTATTTCCTTTATGCAGGTTAACCTGACGGGTGGGGGAGAACAGTTTCTTTTGGAGCAGGCACAGTCCGGCAGTCATGCGCAGATTATGTGGGTAACGGCAATGATGCTGTTACATTTCGGCTTTTCCGTAATTTGCGTTTCCTCCGGTTTGCCGGGGGGAAGTTTTATCCCTACACTGGTCACCGGTGGATTACTGGGCCAGATTGTCGGTTTGCTGGGAGTGGAATATGGAGTTATTGAACCGGAGAATGTCAGTTATGTGATGTTGATCTCCATGTCGGCTTTTCTGGTGGCTGTGATACGTACCCCTTTGACGGCTATCGTGCTGATTACCGAGATAACAGGGCACTTTGAGGTATTTTACCCGTCGGTAGTAGTAGGCGGATTAACTTATTATTTTACAGAACTCCTTCAGATAAAACCTTTCAATGTGACACTTTATGAAGATATGATCAATACTCCTGCTTTTCAGGAACAAAAAAGATATAAACTATCCATCGAGGTGATGACAGGTTCGTATCTGGACGGTAAGCTTGTGGACGAGCTTTCTTTACCCGAAAACTGTGCTATTATCAATATACACCGGGATGGTAAAGACGCAAAGCCCCCCGGAATGCGGTTGATTCCGGGGGACCAGGTTGATATTGAATTGGATGCACAGGACATTGAAAAGCTCTATGAGCCACTCGTTAGTCTGGCAAACATTTATTGATGAGACGTCTTACGCCAGACTGCCTATTTCGTCTAGATTCTTCTGAATATCCTGATCGGTCAGTTCATAGTTCACAAGATCACCGGAGAGATATTTATCGTACGAAGCCATGTCAATCAGTCCGTGACCGGAGAGGTTAAACAGGATTACCTTTTCTTCGCCTGTTTCCTTGCATTTGTTTGCTTCGCGGATGGCAGCGGCAATAGCGTGGCAAGATTCCGGTGCGGGAATGATACCTTCGGCCTGGGCAAACAGACAACCGGCTTCGAATGATTCCAGTTGTTTGATGTCTACAGCTTCCATCAGACCATCTTTCAATAGTTGTGAAACGATGACACCTGCACCGTGGTAACGCAATCCGCCTGCATGGATATTGGCAGGAGCAAAGTTGTGTCCCAGCGTATACATAGGAAGCAATGGGGTATATCCGGCTTCATCACCGAAATCATATTGGAATTTACCACGTGTCAACTTCGGGCAAGAAGCCGGTTCGGCAGCGATGAAACGTGTTTGTTTGCCTTCCAGAATCTTATGGCGCATGAATGGGAATGCAATACCGCCAAAGTTGGAACCACCACCGAAGCAAGCGATTACCATATCAGGATATTCTCCCGCCATTTCCATTTGCTTTTCGGCTTCCAGGCCGATTACAGTCTGGTGCAGAGCTACATGACTCAAGACAGACCCTAATGTATATTTACAATTCGGTGTGGTTTGTGCCAGTTCAATGGCTTCCGAAATAGCTGTTCCTAAGGAACCCTGATAGTTGGGGTGAGCTGTCAGAATGTCTTTTCCGGCGCGGGTAGACATAGACGGAGACGGTGTAACCTGTGCGCCGAAAGTCTGCATAATGCTGCGGCGGTAAGGTTTTTGCTCGTAGCTGATTTTCACCTGGTAAACGGCAGCTTCCAAGCCAAATAAGCGGGCTGCATAGGCCAGTGAGGCACCCCATTGTCCGGCACCGGTTTCTGTGGTAACGTTAGTTACTCCTTCTTTTTTGCAATAGTAAGCTTGAGGAATAGCAGAGTTTAACTTGTGTGATCCCATCGGACTCACACTCTCGTTCTTGAAATAGATGTGTGCCGGAGTACCCAATGCTTTCTCCAGTCCATAGGCACGGACGAGCGGAGTACTGCGATAATATTTGTACATTTCGCGTACTTCTTCGGGAATCTCAATCCATTTATCAGTCTGGTTAAGTTCTTGTTTACACAGTTCCTGAGCGAAGATAGGATATAGATCTTCGGCTTTCAGTGGTTGTTTGGTACCGGGATGAAGCGGAGGCATTGGTTTGTTTACCATATCTGCCTGTATATTATACCAATAGCGTGGAATTTCTTCTTCCGGAAGGAAAAATCTTTTTGTCTTGTTGCTCATAGTGGTTACTTCTATTAAAATTTACGAGGCCAAATGTAACTATTATTTTTAAAACAAATTCTTTTTTCTTTTGTTTTTTGTCTATACGCATTGTTTTGTTTATGTTTGCCTGATATTTAATTTGGTCTCCATGAAGATTTATCATAAATTCTTGTTATATCAGAATAAATGGATTCATCCGTACACTCGGATCATTCTTGGAGGGGTGACTTACGTAGCCTACCTGGCTTCTATTCTGTTAATTGTAGGTGTAGTATATGAACACGGCTTTACTATTTCCGAACACGAGGCTTCTCAACTGCAAACTCTTTATCGGTTTGTGTGGGGTGTTTTCCTGACGGAAGTGACTTTGCATCTTTTGTTGGAATACAGAGATACAAAGCGTGCATTTAAGAAACTGGCCTGGATACTGATCGCCTTACTCTATCTTACTCTGATTCCGGTTATTTTCCATCGACCGGAGGAAGAAGGAGCTATTTTGTACTTTTGGGAATTCCTGAACGGAAAACCTTATCACATTGTACTTTTGCTCATTTTTTCTTTCTTTAATCTGTCCAATGGCTTGGTTAGGTTATTAGGACGGAGAATGAATCCTTCTTTAATCTTGGCTGGTAGTTTCTTTATTATTATTATTATAGGAACAGGTCTGTTAATGCTGCCTCGCTGTACGATGAATGGAATTTCGTGGGTGGATTCTTTGTTTATTTCCACCAGTGCAGTGTGTGTCACAGGACTGACTTCGGTGGATGTGGCTTCCACCTTTACTACATCTGGTTTTGTGGTGATTATCCTACTCATACAGATTGGCGGTTTGGGGGTGATGACACTGACCAGTTTTTTTGCGATGTTCTTTATGGGTAATACATCATTCTATAACCAGTTGGTGGTTCGTGATATGGTTAGTTCCAATTCATTGAATTCATTGCTTTCTACTTTACTGTATATATTAGGCTTTACGCTGGCTATAGAAGGGATGGGGATGTTTGCTATCTGGAGTGATATTCATGGAACAATGGGAATGACTTTTGAGGAAGAAGTAGCCTTTTCAGCTTTCCATGCCATATCAGCGTTTTGTAATGCGGGTTTTTCCACATTGCCAGGCAATCTGGGTAATCCACTGGTGATGACGGGGCATAATCCCTTCCTTATTTATATATCCTTGCTGATTATTCTGGGTGGTATCGGTTTCCCGATATTGGTGAATTTTAAAGATATCGTACTCCATCATTTACGTCGTATATGGAAGTTCTTGCATACATGGGAGTGGGACAGACATCGTTTTTACCATCTGTATAACCTGAATACGAGGATTGTACTTATTATGACTTTTCTGTTACTGGTGCTTGGTACAATTCTTATTGCCATTTTTGAGTGGAACCATGCCTTTGCCGGTATGTCAGTTGCTGATAAATGGACACAAGCATTTTTCAATGCAACTTGTCCGCGTACTGCTGGGTTTACCAGTGTGGATTTAACTTCGTTGGGAGTACAGAGTGTATTGATCTATATTTTCCTGATGTGGGTTGGTGGTGCAGCACAATCTACGGCCGGTGGTGTCAAGGTGAATGCTTTTGCGGTAGTCGTATTGAATCTGGTTGCCGTGTTGCGCGGTACGGAAAAGGTAGAAGTGTTCGGCCGTGAGTTGTCATACGATTCAATCCGTCGTTCCAATGCTACAGTGGTGATGTCTCTCGGTGTTTTATTTGTTTTTGTTTTTATTCTGACGATATGGGAACCTCAGGCATCTGTTATGGCACTTTTGTTTGAATGTGTGTCGGCACTGAGTACAGTAGGTTCCAGTTTAAATCTGACTCCGACCTTGGGTGATAATAGTAAGTTACTTGTTGCTTTCTTGATGTTTATCGGACGTGTGGGTTTGATTACATTGATGTTGGGTATCATTAAGCAAAAGAAACATACGAAGTATCAGTATCCAAGTGGACAGATCATTATAAATTAGTAATTAGTAGTAAAATAAATAGTATGAAGTATATTATTATCGGTTTAGGAAATTACGGACACATGCTTGCCGAGGAATTGTCGGCATTGGGGCACGAAGTGATTGGTGCAGATGTGAGTGCAAGCCGTGTAGATAGTATAAAAGAAAAAATAGCTACAGCTTTTGTATTGGATGCAACTGACGAGCAGGCGCTTGCAGTTCTTCCTTTAAATGGAGTGGATGTGGTAGTAGTGGCTATTGGTGAGAATTTTGGCGCTTCCATTCGTGTAGTGGCTTTACTGAAACAACAGAAAGTGGAGCATATCTATGCGCGGGCTATTGATAATGTCCATCGTTCCGTACTTGAGGCTTTTGATTTGGAACGGATTTTAACTCCGGAGGAAGATGCTGCTCGTGGTTTGGTACATCTGTTGGAATTTGGTGCCAATATGGAAACATTCAGGGTGGACTCAAATTATTATGTAGTGAAATTTACTGTGCCGGAAAAAATGATAGGATACTATGCCAATGAATTGAATCTGGATAAAGAATTTGGTTTGAAGTTATTAGCATTGAAGCGTGCCAAGACTTTAAAGAACTGTCTGGGCATCTCATTTACAGAACATGATGTGATGAATGAATTACCTGAAAATGATCAAGTACAAGCTGGTGACGAACTGGTTTGTTACGGACGGTACAAGGACTTCCAGAAGTTTTGGAAAGCGATGTAAGAAAGTCTTTCTGGGAACTTTATAATACCATTTTTGGAAAAGGCATAAGGGCGATTTTTTATTCGCTCTTATGCTTTTTTCTGTCATTGATTATATCTTCCATATTTTCCTGCGCCCACGAAATTAAAGAGTTTATATGTGGTAGTAGAGACATAGCTCTTTTAGTGAGTGAATATTCTACTTTTGGGGGAACCTGTGCATAGATTTGTCTTTTTACCAATCCGTCTTCTTCTAATGTACGGAGGGTGACTGTCAACATTTTCTGAGATATATCCGGTATTGTCTTTTGTAGTTCGTTGAATCGCATAACAGGAGCCTGTGTCAAAGTGAAGAGAGTCAGTATTGACCATTTATCGCTGATACGTGATAATATCATTCGAATAGGACAATCGGCATAAGAGCTATTGGGTATATTTATTCTATTCATATTAGGTTGATTTATAAAACACTCTACAAAAGTAACTAATATGCCGATTGTATGCAAATGATCTTATTGAAATGTATTGGGACTTGGAGTGTTTCTAATGTAATCCGCTCAGCCACTCTACCATCTTCGGATCACGATGTGAGAAGAAGCAACTGATATTAGTATCCAGTGCTGCTATTTTTTTCATATCTTCTTTTGTCAGTTCAAAATCGAATACATTGAAGTTTTCAATAATTCGTTCTTTACGGATGGATTTCGGGATAACGACAATATTTCTTTGTATCAACCATCGCAATATAACTTGTGCAATGGATTTACCATATTTGCCTGCAATGGCCGCTAATGTCTCATTCTGGAACATATTGTTTTTTCCTTCGGCAAATGGAGCCCATGATTCAACCTGAACACCTTTCTCTTGCATGAATGCCTCTGCTTCGATTTGTTGGTAGAAAGGGTTAGTCTCTACCTGATTGACGGCAGGTGTGATTTCATTATGAAGGATCAGATCTACCAGACGGTCGGGCATAAAGTTGCTGACGCCGATGGAACGAATTCTACCTTCCTTGTATAATTCTTCCATAGCACGCCAAGCACCGTAATAGTCATTGAATGGCTGATGAATAAGGTACAGATCCAGATAATCGAGTTGCAAACCTTTCATGGATGCTTCGAAGGCTTTCTTTGCTTTGTCATAACCGGCATCTGATATCCAGAGTTTGGTAGTGATAAACAAGTCTTCGCGGGGGATGCCACTGCGTTTGATGGCTCTTCCTACAGCTTCTTCATTACCATAAGCGGCAGCCGTATCTATGGAACGGTAACCTGCTTCAATAGCGTCATATACACATTGTTCACACAAAGCTTGATCTTCGATTTGATATACACCGAAACCGAGAATTGGCATTTCGATACCATTATTTAATTTTACTTTCTGCATAATAACTTTCTCTTTATTGATTTTATATTAAAACACTTTACTTCCTTAATATTCCCGGACATTGTAGATTATTGTATTATTTTAAGCCCTTTGTTTATTTGCCTACTCTTTTTGCTAACTCTGCCGGATAGCGGTCGCCTGACACTGGAATAGAATTAAGTGTATCATTTATCCTTGTCAACTCTTCCGGGCTTATTTCCACATTTATACCCTGTATATTCTCTTTCAGGCGTTTCAGTTTGGTGGTTCCCGGAATGGGAGCGATCCAGGGTTTTACAGCAAGTACCCAAGCCAATGCAATCTGTGCAGGCGTTACATTCTTCTCTTCCGCCAGCTTTCTCACAAAATCAACTATAACCTGATTGGCATTCAGATTCTCAGCAGTAAAGCGTGGAACGATACTGCGGAAATCGTCTTTACCGAATTGTGTGTCTTTGCTGATATTTCCCGTCAGGAAACCTTTATCCAGCGGGCTGAAGGGGACGAAACCGATACCCAGTTCTTCGAGAGTGGGCAATAATTCTTTCATGGTTTCTGCCACTTCTTCTATAGGAACATCCGGGTCCACACGGTGCAGATAGTACAGATCGATATGATCTGTCTGCAGACGCCTGAGGGAACCTTCGATGGAACTTCGTATTATTTCCGGTTTACCAATGACAATTTGTTTGCCGTCGACCATCTGAATACCACATTTGGTAGCAATGACTACATCTTTCCGATAAGATTCTAAGGCTTCACCTACTAATTCCTCGTTGGTGTATGGACCATATACTTCAGCAGTATCAAAAAAAGTGATTCCTTTTTCTATAGCCTGATGAATAAGGTTAATCATTTTTTTCTTATCAGCGGCAGCACCATAACCGTGACTCATACCCATACAACCCAAACCCAATGCGGAAACTTTAAGTCCGCTCTTTCCTAATTCTCTGTATTTCATTACTCTTGTCTTTTTGCAGTTTTTTTGATGTTGCAAAGGTAAGTTGTGGGATGAAGTTTGTAAATAGACAGATTACTGCATTGCACACCATTATTACGGTTTTAAAATATTGATTGAATACTTGATAATGAACTGTATACACAGGTTACAGTTTCTTATACCAATATTACAGATTTTGCAATACAAGTGATGGAATGCTGAAAGAAAACTGTTATTTTTGTCATCAGATTAAATTATTCAGATTATGGGTACAATCGTAAAATTGAATACTATTCAGGAGTATAATATGGTAATGGGAGTGGAGACATTGCATCCGCTCGTTAGTGTGGTTGACTTTTCAACATTGAAATCTTTAAGGCATGGACGTAAGAATTTTGGTTTCTATTGTATTTTTCTGAAACAGCTCAAGTGTGGAGAATTGTCTTATGGACGTAGTACGTACGATTATCAGGAAGGTACACTGGTATTTGTGGCTCCTGGTCAAGTGGCGGGAATTGATGATGACGGAGAGACACTGAATCCTCAAGGTAAGGTATTGGCTTTTCATCCGGATTTGCTGCGAGGTACTTCGCTGGGACGTAAAATGAAAGATTACAGCTTTTTCTCTTATGAGGCTAATGAGGCTTTGCATATGTCTGAGCGTGAACGGCAGATTATCCTTAATTGTTTTGTTGAAATACAAGAAGAATTGGAGCGTGCCATAGATAAGCATAGTAAAGATATTATAGCCTCTACGATTGAGCTTCTGCTGAACCATTGCCAGCGTTTTTATGACCGTCAGTTTATTACGCGTGAAAACATAAATAAAGATATTCTAGTGCGTTTTGAAAATCTACTCAGTGATTACTTTGAATCAGACCAACCGCAAACTGTCGGTTTACCATCCGTGCAATATGTTGCAGACCGATTGCATCTTTCTCCTAATTATTTTGGGGATCTGATAAAGAAAGAAACAGGTAAATCAGCTCAGGAATCCATTCAGCTCTTTGTGATAGAGAAAGCAAAAGAACGGCTTTATGATGAGAATAAGACTGTCAGCGAAGTTGCCTATGAACTGGGCTTCAAATATCCACATCATTTAAGCCGTCTGTTTAAAAAGGTGGTGGGGATGACACCAAACGAGTACAGAGCGTAGTTATTTAATTTTGTACCCCAACAGCGAACTGAACTTCCTGCAAATATCCGGGAATAGCCCCATTAGCCTTCCGCCGAATCCCCATCTTTTGGGAAAGAATCTCTGGTAGAGGGCCTGGTCGATAAGTTGCAGGCGTGGTTCCCAGTTTTCCACCTCATGCCCGTCTTTCAGACCGGAGCGGATTTGTGCTTCGTGCCCCCGTAGTGAGTCGGGTTTAATATACTTGGAGTTTGCCATCATAGGTCCGCACACATCAAACCATACTTCACCACCACTGAATCGGTCGGCCAATCGAGTGAGTAATTGTCGTACTTGCTTTTCATAGAAATACATCAGTACACCTTCGATAACAATGACAAACTCTCCTTCGGGATGCTTTTTGCGGAGATCATCCATCCATTGGGTTTCTAACAAAGAACCGGCTATGTAATGATCGCCCGCAGGTTCCGGTAGTAAATCACGTCGCAAGTCGATTACTTCGGGTAAATCCATTTCATAAAATATGGCTTTGTCGTGTTCTTCAATACGTTGATAGCGGGTATCCAGTCCGCAACCTACATTCACTACTATCGGATTTTTTCGTGTGGCAATGAAACGTCGGATGGTATTATCAAAGTATAATCCACGTACGACACATCCTATGGCACTCAATTTGGCACTATCAAATTTAGAGTAATCATATTCAATACTTTCTACCAGTTGCTCGGCTTGCAGATCACGTAAGATGGCATCTTTCCGGCGACTTTCTTTGGCTCTCATGTAAAGAGGTATCAGCAGTGTTTCAGCTACTACACTCTTAAATTCATATTTCTTTTTCATTTTTATTTGGGAATTATTAGAGTTAATACGATCTGGCAAAAAAGAACGATATTCAAATTCATTCAAAAAAAAAGAGAGAACTTATACTTTGATAAATTCTCTCTTTTTGCTGTTCCTCACATTTTCTTCCGGGGTCCATAGGCTACTTTTATTTTTTGCCAAAGTTACGCTTCTTGAGTAAGGGAGGCAATACCTAAAAGTAGGGAAATTGTGTTTTAGTAATTTCTTTTTCGTGTATATCTCAGATACCAGATACATATAAATAAGGAAACTACTGTAGAAATGGGTGGAGCGAAGCCCATGATAAACAGTGAAGAACTGTCTATCTGACTGAACCAGTAAGATAACGGGATACGGAACAGGAAGGTTGCTATCAGACTGTGAATCATAGGGAATAGCGAATTTCCCTGTCCACTGAAATAAGAATTGATACAGAAAACGAAACTGACCACAACACAGTCTATGCTGTATCCCCGTAGATATTCTGCTGCCATTGTCACCACCGCAGGATCTTTAGTGAAGAATGCCGTGAGCGTTTCCGGCAGGAATTGCGAATACAGGCAAACCGATAGGCCAAAAATAAGAGCAAATCCTATTCCGGAAAGTAGGCACTTATTCATTCTCTGTATAAGTCCTGCACCGTAATTCTGTGCTGTCATTGTGGCTACAGCCGATGATATAGCCATAGGAGGTAACATGGCAAAAACAATAATTTTCTCGACTACACCCAGAGAAGCTGATGCAATGACTCCCATCTGATTCACAATCACAGTGATTATCAGGAATGAAACATTGATCAATGCATCCTGCAATGCTATGGGGGCACCCAAGGTCAGTACTCTTTTAGATAAAACTCTATTCAATCGGATATCCCGTCGTGTAAACTCGAAATGAAATCCGCGCCAGTATAAAAACCAGAGTGCTATCGTAAAGCTGACACCTTGTGCCGTTACAGTAGCAATGGCTGCCCCGGTAGGACCGAGATGAAAAGCTCCCACTAATATAAAGTCAAGGACAATATTGATTATACAGGCCAGTCCCACAAAATAGAGTGGTGTTTTCGAATCACCCAGTCCGCGCAGGATACCACACACGACATTATAGCCTACAATAAACAGTATACCGACCGAGCAAACCAGAATGTAACTTTTCGTATCTTCCATAGCTTCTGTCGGAGTGTGCATCAAGCTGGAAATTCGGTCATGGAACAATACCATGACCAGAGTAAGTACGATGCCGATAATTGAAAACAACCAAATGGAAGAACCGATTGTAGACGCCACTTGTCGGTCGTCTTTCGCTCCGGTTGCAATGGCAATCAGTACGGTTGTTCCGGTGGTAATACCCAAGATAATACCTGTAATGGTTTGCATCACTTGGCTACCAATGGCTACGGCCGCTACGCTTGCAGAGTCATCATATTGTCCCACAACAAAAAGGTCGGCACCTCCGTAAAGGGCCTGGAGCACGTTGGCTATCAGGAATGGAACCGCAAATTGTAATAGTACTTTAGGGACGCTGCCCTGTGTCAAATCTAATTCTTTCATCCAATTTATTCTTTCATCAATTTAGTAGAAGCTATAGATATGGCATAAAAAAAGTGCCGGATAAGATGAATGATTCTCACCATTCATCTTATCCGGCACTATAATTATTGATTATAATGCCCTCCGATGAGGATTTTATATTCCTGTCTTTATTTTCGGGGTTCAAATTTGGGCATTGTTTTTATAACCACCAAATTTATTCGGAGTTTTAATTCTCTATGCGTGGTTTCGTCTTTATACCTTATTTTTTCGTTTTGATTCTTTGGTACTGTCAAGTCTCAAAAAAAATATCTTTCTTTGTAGAAAAGAAGAAATGTTTTATGCTCTCATTTGATACTTATATAAGTCGTAAACTGCTGCTGGTTGGTCTGATTAGTGCAGTCTTTATCATATACCCTAATATAGCCTGTCTGCCGTGGGATATAAAATTTCTGGAAGGAGCAAGTTGTACGGGTTTTTATTGGTATTTTGTTTATCGTTTCTTTTTCTTCTGGGGACTGATTTGTCTGTTGTTACGTTATAATTTGCGACAACTGTCGACAGCGCAGTTTAAGGAACGTTTTGGCCGTAACTTCTTGTATTCATTGGCTGCCTATGCAGGCTTTGCGTCTATTTCCTATTGGATTCACTCTTATGGTATCCGTACTGATTTTCTCGGTAGTACATTGATCTCCCAATTCTTTATTCTGTGTTCTCTGTGTACGCTGATCGGGCATATTTCCATGTTATACTCCGCACAGCGTGAAAAAGAGCGTGAGATAGAACGTCTACGTATAGAGAATCTGCAAAGCCGATGTGATGCGTTGGCTAATCAGATCAATCCACATTTTTTCTTTAACTCCTTGAATGGAGTGCAATCGCTTATTCGGAAGAAGGATGATGAAAAAACGTTGATGTATGTGCATGAATTATCTGATATCTTCCGTTATATTCTTCAAAGTGATAAGAGAGGACTGGTTACTTTGAGGGAAGAACTGGAGTTTATTCAATCTTTCCGTTATGTGATGGAAGTACGCTTTGCCAATAAACTGGTTTTCTCGATCCAGGTGGATGAGGTTATGCAGGATGAACTGACGTTGCCTGTGCTTTCACTGCTTCCGCTGGTAGAGAATGTGACCGTTCATAATATGATAGACAGTGAGCATAAAATGGAAATTATCATCAGGCTGAACGAGCAAAAAGAACTGGTGGTGAGTAATCCCATCTATCCTAAATTGTCTCCTCCTGATACGAACGGAACCGGGTTGAAAAATCTGGAAAATCGTTTTGCCTTGTTGATGAACAGGCAAATACGGATAGAATGTGATGAAAATACATTCAGAGTATATCTTCCTTTAAATAAACAGAACTGACATCAAAATTGCATAGAGATATGAGAGTGTTGATTGTAGAAGACGAGACTGCCGCTTATGAGAATCTGGTGGATATTCTTGGTGAAGTCTCTTATGATATTCAAATAGTCGGTAATACGGAAAGCGTGACCCAAACCATTCATTGGCTGCAATCGAATCCTGCACCGGATTTGATATTTATGGATATTCATTTATCGGACGGTTCGGCATTTACCATTTTTGATAAAATGGAGTTGGAAACTCCTATTATTTTCACGACGGCTTATGACAGATACGCCATAGAAGCTTTCAAGGTGAATAGCATTGATTATTTGCTAAAACCTGTCAAGGTGGAAGATGTAAAACAGGCGCTGGATAAATACAAAAAACTGACGCACCAGGATGTGATTCACTACTTATCTAAATTGACTCAACTGATGCCGACTCCTAAATATAAAGACAAGTTATTAATTCCATATAAAGATAAGCTGTTACCTATTGGTTTGAAAGAAGTTTCATGCTTTTATACAGCGGATAAAAACACCTGTATCTACTTGAAAGACGGGAATATGTATCCATACTCCAAAACACTGGAACAGATAATGGCTTCTCTGAATCCGGCAGATTTCATCCGGGCGAATAAGCAATTCATCATAGCAAGGAATAGCGTGACGGATATAACGATCTGGTTTGATAACCGTTTGCTGGTAACATTGGATGTAGAAACTCCCGAACGTATCTATATCAGTAAGAACAAAGCGTCCGAGTTCAAGTCCTGGATAGTGAATAACACGTAAGTTAGAATACGTTAATCAGTAATTATGGTATTTACAACCGTAATTTATCTACGGTTTCTATCAGTAACGATCCCTATATTTGTAATCGGGAACTATTATAAAATTAAAGAGTTATTTCAAGATGAAAAAAGAGAGATTTGTACTTGCATTCTTTACAGGCTGCCTGATTAGCGCGGTAAGCCTACAAGCACAAACCAGTAAGGACAGTACAAAGGTAGCAAGAAGTTATGCGATCAATGAAGTAGTAGTAACAGGTACGCGAAGTGAAACGGATGTACGCCATTTGCCCATGACCGTATCGGTAGTGGGACGTCCGCAACTTGAAGCGAGCCAGCAGACTTCCGTACTTCCGGTGTTGAATTCACAAGTGCCGGGCTTTTTCTCCACTTCACGTGGCGTAATGGGATATGGTGTAGCTACCGGTGCATCAGGGCAAATGTCTTTAAGAGGCATTGGAGGGCCCGCACAGGCCGGTCTTCCCACTACGGGATTATTGGTTTTGATAGACGGACATCCTCAGTATATGGGACTGATGGGACACCCCATTGCCGACGCATATCAGACTATGATGGCAGAACGTGTGGAAGTGCTCCGTGGCCCCGCATCCGTGCTTTATGGTTCTAACGCCATGGGTGGGGTTATTAACATTGTTACCCGTAAGATGCAGGAAGACGGAATACGTACAAACATCAACATTGGTGCGGGGTCCTATGGAAGTGTACAGACCGAAGTCACTAACCGCATAAGGAAAGGGCGCTTCAGTAGTACGGTGACTGCCTCTTATAACCGTACAGATGGACATCGCGCTGACATGGCTTTTGAACAGTACGGCGGATATGCCAAATTAGGCTATGACTTTACGGATAACTGGAAAGTTTGGGGCGATGTAAATGTCACTCGTTTCAATGCTACTAATCCGGGATCAGTAATGAAACCATATATAGACAATGATCAGCGCATAACACGTGGTATGACTTCTTTTGCATTGGAGAATCATTACGAAAAGACTTCCGGTGCATTGAGCTTTTTCTATAATTGGGGTGATCACTGGATAAATGACGGATATCAGCCAGGAGGAGAACCGCTTCAGTATCGTTTCAACTCTAACGATCAGATGCTTGGAGTATCATGGTATCAGAGCATACAACTTTTCCAGGGCAACAGACTGACTGTAGGAGCTGATTATTTTCACTTTGGAGGTGAGGCATGGAACCAATTCTTTGATGGGCATCGTGAAACTTCGGCGGATAAGTCGTTGAATGAAGTAGCAGGTTATGTAGATTTTCGTCAGGATATTGCTGCGTGGCTTACGCTGGATGCCGGAGCACGAGTAGATTATCATTCGCAAACGGGTACAGAGTTCATTCCGCAAGTAGGTTTGGCTTTCCATCTTCCGGAGAATGCAGAAATCAAAGCAATGGCAAGTAAAGGATTCCGTAATCCTACCATTCGTGAAATGTATATGTTTCCTCCGCAGAATCCGGATTTGAAACCTGAGAAACTTTGGAATTATGAGCTTTCTTTTTCACAGCGTCTTATGGATAATCGTTTGTCCTATGGACTCAATGTGTTCTATATCAATGGTGAAAATCTCATTATACGTCTTCCAAATCCAAATGGTAGCGGTATGTTGAACCAGAATTCCGGCGAGATTGAAAACTGGGGAGCGGAAGCTAATGTAGGGTACCAGTTTAATCCGGTGTGGAGCGTGATGGCAAATTACAGCTGGCTTCATATGGAAAATCCGGTATTGGCTTCTCCAGAGCATAAACTGTATGGAGGAGTGAACTTCAGAAAAGGACGTTGGAGTGCATCTACGGGCATTCAGTATGTAAAAGGGCTTTATACTGATCTGGATGCTGCGACAAAAGAGAACTTCGTGTTATGGGATATGCAGGGAAGTTTTAAGGCGACAAATTATCTGTCATTCTATGTGCGTGGTGAGAACCTGTTGGCGCAACGTTATGAGATCAATGCAGGCTATCCTATGCCGAAAGCGACTTTTATGGGTGGAGTAAATATCAATTTTTAATAAGAATATTATATGAAAACAACAACTATCAGACTTTATTCACTGGATTACAGCAATGTGAAGACATATTTTGCTGCAGCCCTTTTCATTCTGGGTAATCTGGTTTTGCCACAACTTTGCCATCTTATTCCACAGGGTGGTCTTACTTTGTTGCCGATTTATTTCTTTACGCTTATTGCTGCTTATAAATACGGTTGGAAAGTTGGATTGCTGACAGCCGTCTTTTCACCGGTTTTGAACCATCTGCTTTTCGGTATGCCTCCTGCAGGAGTATTGCCGGCCATCCTTTTAAAATCTATTTTACTGGCAGTGGTTGCCGGATATGCTGCCAATCGTTTTAAACGTATCTCTATTCCTGTTTTAGCGTTGGTAGTACTGGCTTATCAGTTTATCGGGACGCTGGGTGAGTGGGCAATGGTAGGTAACCTTGCGCTTGCTTTCCAGGATTTCCGCATCGGTATCCCGGGAATGGGATTACAGATTCTCGGCGGTTATTTGTTTATCAAGTATTTGGTCTATAAATGATATTCCATAAAATAAAAGTATGTTACGAAAAATCAGACTAACGTTTGCCATATTCTTTTTCGTGCTGATCACGCTTTTGTTCCTCGATTTTACGGGAACGTTGCATGCTTGGTTCGGTTGGATGGCTAAAATTCAGTTTTTGCCTGCTTTGTTGGCACTGAATATCGGGGTTGTGATAATCCTGATAGCATTGACACTGCTCTTTGGGCGTGTGTATTGTTCTGTAATCTGTCCGTTGGGCGTATTTCAGGATGTAGTTTCATGGTTGGGTAAAAAGCGGAAAAAGAATCGCTATTCGTATTCACCTGCACTTAGTTGGTTGCGTTATGGAGCGCTGGGAGTATTTATTCTGGCTCTGATAGGAGGAGTTGGTTCGTTGGTTGCCTTACTGGCACCTTATAGTTCTTACGGGCGAATAGTTTCTAATCTGTTTGCTCCGGTTTATCAGTGGGGAAACAACCTGCTTGCTCTTTTGGTCGAACGGGCAGATAGCTATATGTTTTATTCTGTAGATGTCTGGATGAAGGCTATGGGAACTTTTGTGATAGCTGTTCTGACATTTGTTATTTTGGCTGTACTGGCCTGGCGCAACGGGCGTACATATTGCAATACAATTTGTCCGGTAGGAACAGTATTGGGATTCTTTTCACGTTTTTCTTTGCTGAAACCAGTAATCGATACGAGTAAATGTAATGGTTGCGGTTTGTGCGCACGTAATTGTAAGGCGGCATGCATTGATTCTAAAAATCATAAAATAGATTATAGCCGTTGTGTGGCTTGTATGGATTGCATTGGTAAATGTAAGAAAGGAGCTATCCGTTATGAGCGTCCTCATAAGGAAGTGCAGAAACCATTAGCGGCTGAAAAAGTGACGGGTGTTTCACCGGAGCAGGTGGACAATGCACGCCGTGCTTTCTTTTCTGCCGGTGCCGTATTTGCTGCAAGTACATTGCTGAAGGCACAGGAGAAAAAAGTGGATGGTGGATTGGCTGTCATTGAGGATAAGAAAATACCGGAACGGACGACACCTATTGTACCGGCAGGTTCATTGAGTATTCGTAATTTTGCGCAGCATTGTACGGCTTGCCAGCTTTGTGTATCAGTGTGCCCTAATCAGGTTTTACGCCCATCCGGTAATCTGATGACGTTGATGCAGCCGGAGATGTCTTATGAACGTGGTTATTGTCGTCCGGAATGTGCGAAGTGTGCCGAAGTATGTCCGACGGATGCGATTCATCTTACCAGTCTGGCTGATAAATCATCTATCCAGATCGGTCATGCCGTATGGATCAGGAAGAATTGTGTGCCGTTGACTGATGGAGTAAATTGCGGCAATTGTGCCCGTCATTGCCCGGTAGCGGCGATAGAAATGGTTCCGTCTGAGGTAGATAATCCGGATTCTCCAAAGATTCCGGTTGTCAATGTAGAGCGTTGTATTGGTTGTGGTGCCTGTGAGAATCTTTGTCCGGCACGCCCTTTCAGTGCTATCTATGTGGAGGGACATGAGAGACATCGAGTAATATAAAGGTGGTAATGTGATAGAGTGATAAATGTTAGAAGAACAGATATGGAAGAACATAATAAAAATATAAACCGTAGGGATTTTCTGAAAATTGTGGGCATCAGTGCCGCTACGACAACGGCTGCTGCGACTCTTTATAGTTGCAAACAGAAGGATGGGGTGATTCCGGGAGGTAGTACATCGACTCCGGTGCCTACTGATAAGATGACTTACCGCACTTCTGTGGCTCAGAAAGACCGTGTTTCACTTCTGGGTTATGGCTGTATGCGTTGGCCGACTGTTCCTTCACCGGATGGGAAAGGAGATATAATTGATCAGGATGCAGTGAACGAATTAGTAGATTATGCCATTGCGCACGGCGTGAATTATTTCGATACATCTCCGGTGTATGTACAGGGGTGGTCGGAAAAATCTACTGGTATTGCATTAAAACGTCATCCGCGCGAGAAACTGTTTATTGCTACAAAGTTATCCAACTTTAGTAATTATAGCCGTGAAAACTCCATAGCTATGTATCGTAAGTCTTTCGAAGATTTGCAGACAGATTATATCGATTACTATTTGTTGCACTCTATCGGTAATGGTGGAATAGAAGCATTCAAAGCACGATATATAGACAATGGTATGATGGAGTTTCTGTTGAAGGAACGGGAGGCTGGGCGTATCCGTAATCTGGGATTTTCTTTCCATGGTACAGTGGATACTTATGACTATGCACTTTCTCTACATGATGAGGTGAAATGGGACTTTGTACAGATACAGCTCAATTATGTGGACTGGAAACATTCTTCGGGACGTAATGTAAATGCGGACTACCTATATGATGAATTGGTAAAACGAAATATCCCGGCAATCATTATGGAGCCATTGCTGGGTGGAAGATTGTCTAATGTACCTACTCATATTATGACACGCCTTAAGCAGCGTCGTCCGGAAGATAGTGTGGCTTCGTGGGCTTTTCGTTTTGCAGGCTCACCGGAACTGGTGTTGACGGTATTGAGTGGTATGACGTATATGGAGCATCTTCAAGATAATATTCGTACCTATTCTCCGCTGATTCCTTTGACAGATGATGATAAGGAGTTTCTGGAAGAAACGGCACAGTTGATGTTGAAGTACCCTACTGTACCGTGCAATGACTGTAAATACTGTATGCCTTGTCCGTATGGCATTGATATTCCTGCTGTGCTTATACATTATAATAAATGTGTAAATGAGGGAAATGTGCCGAAAAGCCAACAAGACGAGAATTATAGAAAGGCACGCCAAGCTTTTCTTGTTGGTTATGACCGTAGTGTGCCACGCCTGCGACAGGCAAATCATTGCATTGGTTGCGATCAATGTTCGCCTCACTGTCCGCAGAGTATTAATATTCCCAGGGAGTTGCGCCGTATTGACGGGTTCGTGGAGCAACTGAAACAGGAAACGTTGTAGCCCTCTCTACATTGACATTTATAGAAAAATTTTCATCTTTGTAATAAATAGTGAATTGCGCTGATATTGTTGTCATATAGAGACAATGATATCAGCGTTTTTGTTATATTTGCGGCATCGTATACAAATTTAAAAAAAATGAAAAAGCTTTTATGTACATTGGCGTTGTTTTTTTATGCATGACGCCTTTGATAGCGCAAGACACTATCTCAGTATCTTATGAATCGCCTAAAGATGCTTTTGTGCAAAAACTGATGGGCTTTCAGGGGATCTTTGGTTTTGATGTTATAGTCAGGACATCTCACAAGAACTTGCCTTATAAGTTGTATATGGTAAGATGTACTGATGGAAAAACAGAAAGGAAAGCTTTGAATGAAGAAATTCCTTGTAAGATGGATAGTGCTCAGCATTTTTATTTCTTTGCACAGACAGAGTCCGCAGATAGTGTTCATATCGATTGCCAGCATAGAGTAGGAACCATTTTGCATGTCCAAAAACCATCCTTCGGAATGGTATGAAAAGTTTAGTATAAAAGATTATATCTATTTTGAACTTGAGTTTCAACCATAAGAAAATAAGATTGCATGGTTGCATCTTAATTTCGCTGAAAACAGAAAACAATGAAACAGGAAGTCTTATTTCTTCTATTGAATAATTATGCCGATTGGGAAGGTGCATTCCTTTCTATTTCTTTAAATGCCGGAGTGTTACCGGGTAACGAAGTAAAATATATATCAAAGACAGTTGCCCCGACGCTGGATGAAGTTCGTTCTATAGGCGGGTTCCGCACAGTGCCGGATTATAGTTTTCAGACTATGCCTGCCGATTATGCGGCATTGGTTCTGATAGGCGGCATGCAGTGGCAATCACCCGAATCGGAGTTGGTGGTGCCAATTGTGCAGGATGCATTACAGCGTGGCAAGATAGTTGGAGCTATTTGCAATGCTTCTGCCTTTATGGGGGCGCATGGGTTCCTGAACGATGTAAAGCATACCAGTAACACACTTCCATATCTGAAACAATTCGCAGGTAGCGCATATACTAATGAAGCCGGATACCAGGAAAAGCAGGCAGTCAGCGATAAGAATATCGTAACTGCCAACGGAACCGGACATTTGGAGTTTACCCGTGAATTATTACTTCTTTTGAATGCTGATACTCCGGAAAGGATTGATGCTGCTTATGATTATTATAAAAATGGCTTTGTGAGGTAACTTTTATCCTGTATTAAGTTCTTTTTTATGATTCCTTTAATGAGATGAGAGTAATTTTGCTACTACATTGAATTGAAAAAGGTATGAAAAAAGAATTGAATCTTATTTGCAGTTTGCTTTTATTCTCTGTCACAGTGGCGGGACAAGCGACATGCAAATTCTTGAATCCAGAACTTCCGATAGTGGAAAGAGTAAATGATTTGGTGAGGCGTCTCACGTTAGAGGAAAAGATTTCTCAAATGTTGAATAACGCTCCTGCCATAGATCGGCTGGGAATTCCTGCATATAATTGGTGGAATGAGTGTTTACATGGAGTAGCCAGAAGTCCCTATCCAGTTACTTCTTTCCCTCAAGCCATTGCTATGGCAGCTACCTGGGATACAGAATCTGTTCATCAGATGGCGGTATATGCTTCGGATGAAGGACGTGCTATTTATCACGATGCTACCCGGAAAGGGACTCCCGGAATATTCAGAGGATTAACTTACTGGAGTCCGAATATCAATATATTCCGGGACCCGCGTTGGGGGCGGGGACAGGAAACGTATGGCGAAGATCCTTTTTTAACTGCTTCCATTGGTGTTTCATTTGTGAAAGGTCTTCAGGGTGATGATCCAGTTTACCTGAAATCTTCAGCATGTGCTAAACATTATGCAGTACATAGTGGTCCGGAATGGAACCGGCATACGTATGATGCTAAAGTGAATAACCATGATTTGTGGGATACCTATCTTCCGGCATTTAAGGAATTGGTGGTCGAAGGAAAAGTGACGGGAGTAATGTGTGCTTATAACTCCTTCTTTGGGCAACCCTGTTGTGGCAATGATCTTTTGATGATGGATATTTTGCGAAATCATTGGAAGTTTGGCGGCTATGTAACTTCAGATTGCGGGGCTGTTGAAGACTTTTATAATACTCACAAAACACATCAGGATGCAGCTGCAGCCTCTGCGGATGCTGTGTTGCATGGTACAGATTGTGAATGTGGTAATGGAGCTTACCGGGCATTGGCGGATGCCGTTCTCAGAGGATTGATAACAGAAAAGCAGATAGATGAATCTTTGAAGAAATTATTTGAAATCCGCTTCCGGCTGGGTATGTTTGATCCGGATGACCGTGTACCTTATTCAAATATACCTTTATCAGTTCTGGAGTGTGACGCTCATAAAGCTCATGCATTGAAAATGGCTCGTCAGTCTATTGTGTTGCTGAAGAATCAAGATCAGTTGTTGCCTTTGAATAAGAATAAAATAAAGAAGATAGCAGTGGTCGGTCCGAATGCTGATGATAAAAGTGTATTGCTTGCTAACTACTATGGTTATCCGTCACATATAACTACAGCACTGGAAGGTATTCAAAAGAAAGTGGGCAATCAGGTGGAAGTGGTCTACGAGAAAGGTGTTAATCTGACTGATGATTTTGTTTTCACCTCAGCTTATGAAGATGCTTTGTTCTGTTATGACGGGCAGCAGGGCTTTAAGGCTGACTATTATCAAAATACGCAGTGGCAAGGAAATCCCGGATTATCTCGTTTGGAAAAGACTGTTGATTATCAGTGGGGAGATGGTCAGGATGTTGGCGATGGCATCATTACCAGGCAGATGTCTGCTGTTTGGAGTACTGTATTTACACCGAAACAGACAGGTGAGGTTTGCTTTGAACTGAAGGCTGATGATAAAGCAGAACTGTATATTGATGGAGTAAAGCAGAATAAAGTTGGAAATATAAACTCATATTATCTGTTGAATGCAGAAAAGGGTAAATCCTATCCGATAGAAATCCGCTATGTTCAACATGCGGATAATGCAGAAATCAAGTTTGATATGGGAATACTTCGGAAGGCTGATTACAAACAAACTGCTGCTGTGGTGAAGGATGCGGATGTGATTATCTTTGTGGGTGGTCTTTCTGCCAAAGTAGAAGGTGAGGAGATGGGGGTGGAAATAGAAGGTTTCAAACGGGGTGACCGGACTTCTATCTCTATTCCTTCCGTGCAGCAGAACTTATTGAGAGAATTATATGCAACCGGTAAGCCAGTCGTTTTTGTTATGATGACAGGAAGTGCTTTAGGACTTGAATGGGAATCTGCCCATCTTCCGGCTATCCTGAATGCATGGTATGGCGGTCAGGCTGGCGGACAAGCTATAGCCGATGTGTTATTTGGAGATTATAATCCTTCAGGACGTTTACCGCTGACCTTCTATAAGAGTGTAAACGATTTGCCTGATTTCGAAGATTACAGCATGGAGAATCGTACTTACCGTTATTTTACAGGAACGCCGGTTTATCCCTTTGGCTATGGATTGAGTTATACGACTTTTCAATATTCCTCTTTGAAATTGCAACCGTCACCGGATAAACAGTCAGTTAAGGTTACAGCAAAAATCACCAATACAGGGAAGATGGAAGGAGAGGAAGTTGCTCAGTTGTATGTTTCCAATCCTCGTGATTTTGTAACTCCGATTCGGGCATTGAAGGGCTTCAAACGGATTAATCTGAAGCCGGGAGAATCACAAACGGTGGAGTTTGTCCTGACATCTAAGGAACTGTCTATCGTTGATATTTCTGGAAAATCTGTACCCATGAAAGGAAAAGTACAGATATCATTGGGAGGAGGACAACCATCTACTCAGATGATAAAGAGCAAATCATGTGTACAAGGAGATATTTTATAGTAAGTCCTATTGGGTGTTAACCTTGGTTGGCAGGCCTGTTAACTAAGGCTAATAAGCCTGTCAACCAAGGTTAACAGGCCTGTTGACTGAGGTCGACATCTGATAATTCCTATGGCTGAAAAGAATGTTTCTTAGGAGAAAAACAGAACATTCCCTTGTACAAGACAAATTAATACCTTACAATCAGGACAAGACAGTGTGAGAGTATACTACTTGCTCTCACACTGTTTTTTACTCTTACTCACCACACTTAATGTTCTAATTATCAACAGCTATTAAAAAAAGTGAGAGTAGTGAGAGTAAATTGATGCTAACTTCTAGTTGTAACCAGAATGCGGATTTCTGTCGAAGTGGGAGGAGTCATACCCTCTATCAAAGAGATTGAAATAAAGTTAAGCGGTAAACGGTTTATAACTTTGAAGGCCTGAGATTTATAAAAAAACAAACAGAAATATTGTTTTATGTTAAAGCGAAAGATTCCATTAAACTTTTCGCTTTTATTTTTGTCTTATAAACAACAGGATTCAATAGGTAATATAAAAGAATAAAGAAGGTATTAGTTCAAAAACGGGCGGAGTATTATCCGTCCGTTTTTCATTTATTCCGGCTTTCCCTTGTATTTTTGCCTCTCTTTTCGTTCCTTTGTTCCGTTAATTGTAAACAAATGGCAGAATGAAAAATGTATTTTATTTCTGGATATGTATGGCCGTGTGGCTGTTGTCAGCCTGTTCTTCTCAGAAAAAAGGAGATGGGGAAGATGTGCAGGTATTGATGAAAGACAGTGTGGATGCCAACGGTTTGCAACGTATGCAGGTGTCTGATAGTAAAATGAGTTTTACTTATAACGGTAAGGAGTATCACTCTCATGTGGTTCGTCGTCCGGATGACAGTTTGCCTGTTGTAACGAATGAACAGGGAGAAAAATTTGTAGATAACCGTATTACACTACGTATAACTTCCGGTGGTAAGTCTATTGTGAATAAAGAATTCACGAAAGAGAGTTTTGCTTCATTGGTGGATGCTAAATTCTTAAAACACTCTATTCTTGAAGGCTTGGTGTACGATAAAAACACATCCAAAGGCATGGTCTATGCAGCAAGCATCTGCTATCCGCAGTCAGATCTCTATATTCCATTATCAATAACTGTATCTGCTGATGGCAAGATTTCTATAGCGAAAGAAGAATTACTGGAAGAAGTGTACGAGACGGACAGTATTTGATAAGATATTCCAGAATGTTTCCCAATTTATGAGTTTCCTTTGCCGGTATGAAAATCCTGATTGTAGAAGACGAACCGGATTTGCGGGAAACAATCCGCATTTCCCTTTTGAAAGAACATTTCGTAGTGGAAACTGCTGCCGATTATTTTTCGGCGCTGGACAAAGTGAATGACTACGATTATGACTGCATCTTATTGGACATCATGTTGCCCGGTGGAAGTGGTCTGGATTTGTTGCGCGAACTTAAACGACTTCATCGTAGTGACAGTGTATTAATTATTTCTGCAAAAGATTCCTTGGATGACAAAGTAGAAGGACTGGAATTGGGAGCTGATGATTATCTGACCAAACCTTTCCATCTGGCGGAACTGAATGCGCGGGTAAAATCTGTTATTCGTCGGAGGCAGGCGAAAGGGGATGTTTCCATTACGGTGGGGAATCTGTTGCTTTATCCTGATAAACGGCAAGTGGAGGTCGGGGGAGTGCCTTTGCAACTTAACCGGAAAGAATTCGATTTACTTTATTACTTTATAGTCAACCCAAATCGTGTAATTAATAAAATGAGCCTTGCAGAGTCTGTATGGGGCGATAATATCGATCAGGCAGATTCTTTGGACTTTATTTATTCTCAAGTGAAAAATCTCCGCCGGAAATTGAAACAAGCTGATGCTACCGTGGAACTGAAAGCGGTATATGGTTTTGGCTATAAACTTTCCGAGTCATGAAACTTCTCCATTATACCTACCGAAAGCTCTCGTTACTGCTACTTCTGCTGATGGCTGCATGGGGTGTGTTGTTTTATTATGCCATTATTGATGAAGTGATGGATGAAACGGATGATACGCTTGAAAACTATAGTGAGATATTGATTAATAATGCCTTGATGGACCCGTCTGTTCTTGAAACAGAGGGGACGCTGATGTCTTTTTATAAATTCCGGCCTATATCCGAAGAAGAGGCGGAAGACTACGACGAAAAGTACTATGACTCTACCGTCTATATCGAAAGCGAAGATGAGGATGAACCGGTGCGGGTACTTAAAACAGTTTTCCGCATGCCGGACGGACAGTATTATGAATTGGAGCTGATGATTTCCATTCTGGAACGTGATGATATGGTAGAGGCCATTCTTTGGTATCTGGGAGCACTGTTTTTACTTTTTCTGATTTGTACGTCTATAGGTACACGCCTGATATTGCAAAGTGTGTTCCGCCCGCTGCAGCGCCTGCTGGACTGGTTACAACAAATTCAACCGGGGAAAGAGCTTCCGGTGCTGGATAATCCTACGAAGATACGGGAGTTCCAGCAGTTGGGAGAGGCAGCTGTGGATATGGGAAATCGTAGTTATAAAGCTTATGAAGAACAGAAGCAGTTTATAGAAAATGCTTCGCATGAGTTGCAGACACCACTTGCCATTGTGCGCGGCAAGGTCGAATTACTTGCAGAGAATGAGTCGATGACCGAGCAACAGTTGAAAGAACTGGATGAAATATACGCTACATTGGGTAGGGCGGTCAGATTGAATAAGTCTTTATTGTTGTTGTCCCGCATTGAGAATGGGCAGTATACCGAAACGGAAGATGTATCTGTAGATGAAGTTTTGGATGAACTATTGCCCGATTTAATGGATATATATGAAGGGAAAAAGATACATCTGGTACGTATAAAGGGAGAAGAACCTTTCGTGATCCGGTGTAACTTGTCTCTGACACAGATTCTGGTTTCCAATTTGGTAAAAAACTCCTTACTACACAATCATGCGGGGGGAGAGTTGTATATTGAAACGACTCCTTCTTCATTGATTATTAAAAATAGTGGTGAACATCCATTGGATGGAGAAAAGCTATTCCGGCGTTTCTATCGCAGTATCGACGGAAAAAAAGATTCTACAGGTTTGGGGCTTGCCATTGCCCGTTCTATTGCTATTTCTGCTTCTCTCAGTCTGACTTATAAGTGGCAGGAAGGAATGCATCTGTTTTTGCTTGTTAAAGAATCTGAAAAGAAAAGCTAAAGGCGAATATTCCCAAATCTTTCCCGATTCGCTATCGTTATTTGTAGTGTAAATAAAAACAAGAAATAAATTAGTAACACTTAAAAGAATAACGATTATGAAGAAGATTTTATCTATTCTCGTATTGGCTATCGTGGCCGTTCAGTTCGCTTTTGCAGGTGATGTGATTACCAAAGACGCAAAGGATCTCCCTTTGAATGCGCGTAACTTTATCAATCAGTATTTCAGTAAACCGCAGATCTCATACATCAAGATAGATAGTGAATTCTTATCTAAGAAGTATGAAGTGACTTTGACTGACCGTACAGAGATTGATTTCGACAAAAAAGGTAACTGGACGGAGGTAGATTGCAAGAAAGGTGCTGTACCTGCCGCCCTTATCCCTGCTTCTATCAAGGATTACGTGAAAAAGAATTTCCCGAATGAGATTATCACCAAGATAGAACGTAAAGGTACAGGTATAGAAGTAGAACTTGCCAATGATTTTTCATTGAAATTTAATAAAAAAGGACAATTCGTCAGTATGGATGATTAATGGAGGGGAAAAGATGAAGACAAGATTTTTAATGTTAGCGATGATGATGTGTATGGCTGCTGTTACGTTCAGTGCATGCAGTGACGACGATGATGATGATAAGAGCATTAATGTTCCTGAGTCTGTGGTACAAGCCCTGAAACAGAAGTATCCGAGTGCAACAGGAATAGAATGGGAACAAAAAGGAGCCTATTTTGTGGCCGATTGCTGGTTGGATGGAAAAGAATCAAATATATGGTTTGATCCCAATGCCAATTGGCTGATGACGGAATCGGAAATATTCTGGAATGATGTTCCTGAAACTGTACAGACTGCATTTGGTAGCGGAGAGTATGCAAACTGGGTACAAGATGATTATTATTTCCTGCTGTATCCATTGCAGCCCATGCAATATGT
Organism: uncultured Phocaeicola sp.; assembly: GCA_948566455.1. Taxonomy (GTDB): domain Bacteria; phylum Bacteroidota; class Bacteroidia; order Bacteroidales; family Bacteroidaceae; genus Phocaeicola. The sequence goes on along the minus strand of CAOYQO010000008.1, from coordinate 38,852 downwards.
GATTGAGGTAAAACAAGGAAATCAGAAGTATCAGTTATTCTACTCGGAAGATGGAGGACTGATGAATACGGTGAATGTGACAGGGAAGGATGATACGATTTATCCACCGAAAGTGTGAGAAAGTGACGAGCTACAGCTCGTCACTTAATTTAGCGCATAGCACTAAATTATCATTCTCCCATTGGCCGATAATCCTTGGCCAATCCGCCTTCACTGGTTTCTTTGTAGAGTGATGGCAAATCGTTTCCGGTCTCTTTCATTACTTCTACAACTTTGTCGAAGGATACACGATGCATGCCATCAGTAAAAGAAGAATAAAGGTTGGCGTCCAGTGCGCGGGCGGCAGCATATGCATTGCGTTCAATGCAAGGAATTTGAACTAATCCGCATACCGGGTCGCAAGTCATGCCGAGGTGATGTTCCAGACCCATTTCGGCTGCATACTCTATTTGTGCAGGACTACCACCAAATAATTGGTTGGCAGCAGCTGAGGCCATTGCACAGGCTACGCCTACTTCTCCCTGACATCCTACTTCTGCTCCTGAAATGGATGCATTGGTCTTTACGATATTTCCTACAAGACCGGCTGTGGCAAGCGCACGAAGGATTCGGGTATCACTGAAATCACGGCTTTTAGCAAGATGATATAATACTGCCGGCATCACACCGCAAGAACCACAAGTAGGAGCGGTAACTATTGTTCCTCCTGAGGCGTTCTCTTCACTTACGGCAAGGGCATAGGAAAATACCAACCCGCGAGATTGCAAAGATTGCTTGTATCCGCTGGCACGTATATAATAAGTAGAGGCTTTGCGGCGTAAGTTTAATGGACCGGGCAGTACACCTTCTTGCTCCAATCCGCGGCGAACGGCTGCTTGCATGGTTTTCCAGACTTCTTGCAGGTAATCCCATATATCTTCTTCCTCACACTCCTTGACGTATTCCCAGTAACTTCTTCCGGTCTTTTCGCACCATTGTAGAATTTCCATCATGTGATTCATGTCATAGATATCCGGAGTGTTGACGGAAGATGCACCATCATTCTCTTCAGCCAGCGCACCACCGCCTACGCTGAATACTGTCCATGCATCAGTCTCTTTTCCTGAAGCATCCAATGAAACGAATTTCATGCCATTGGGATGGAAAGGTAGAAATATTTTGGGTTCCCAAATAATTTCTACCGGAGCGGCTGGCAGCAGGGTGTCGGTAATGGCTGTGTTAGTCATGTGTCCCTTTCCTGTGGCAGCAAGGCTACCGTATAAAGTCACTTTAAATGAGGAAGCTTCCGGATGTTTTTCCAGAAAGATCTCAGCAGCTTTACGGGGCCCCATTGTATGGCTGCTTGATGGCCCTGTACCGATACGGTAGAGTTCTTTGATTGATTTCATAATTATTTTATTTATAGGTCAACTACTGTAATTCCTGCACCACCAAACTGCACATGTTCGTCGGCAAAATGCTTGATGCCTGGAACTGTTTGCAGATATTGCCGGATGAGGGTACGCAAGATACCTGTACCTGTTCCGTGAAGGATACGTACGCGTGACATACCTACAAGGATAGCATCATCAATAAAGTAGGTTACTGCCTGTAGAGCTTCGTCACCACGCATGCCGCGTACATCAATGTCTTGCTTGAAGTTCAATTTCTTTTCGTACATGCTGTCTTGGGTTTGATTGCTGACAAAGGTACTCTTAGTAGAGTTGTCCACCTTTTGTGGGGCGGAATTTGTGCGCTCCAATCGTTCCAGCTTAACAGTGGTTTTGATACTGCCAAAAGCAATAATGGCATTTTTGCCATTTACTTCCAATACTTCGCCCACCGAGCTTTGGCCTTTTATCTTTACCATAGCTCCCGGGGCAATGCTTGCCAGGCGTTCAGCTTCCTGTTTGGCTTTTTGGGCAGCCAGTTCCTGAGCTGAAAGAGTGTTGTTTGTATCTTTATTCTTCTTTTCTTTTTTCCGGTTCTGCTTTTCCTGCAATTTTTGCATTTTGAGTGCTATCTTCTCCTCTTGTTCTTTAGAGGCAAGAGCTTCCATCGATTCACGGAACTTGGTCAGTTCCTGACGTGCCTGGCGGGTTTTCTCTTTTTCAGCCTGTGCTTCCTTAATGGTGCGGATGGTGTTTTCAATCCGTGCATTGGCTTCCTGTACCAGCTGTTCTGCTTCTTCTTTAGCTTTACGGATAATCTCTTTGCGGGATTTCTGCAGGTCTTCCATTTCTGCCTGATAGCGGGAGATGGTATCTTCCATGTGTTTTTCACGCTGGCGGATAGTCTGACGTTTGCCTTCCCAGTATCGTTTATCGCGTACAATATCTTGCAGATACTTATCGGCATTAATATATTCGCTACCCACAATTTCGGATGCATCTGCAATCACATCTTCCGGAAGACCGATCTTTCGGGCTATCTCTACGGCAAATGAACTTCCGGGATTACCTATCTGAAGTTGGAAAAGTGCCTGCATCAGGTGGCGGTCGTACAACATGGCTCCATTCACTACTCCTTCATGGTCTTCGGCAAAGTGCTTCAGATTCTGGTAGTGAGTAGTAATAACACCGAACGTCAGCTTTTGGTTGAAACGTTTCAGTACGGCTTCGGCGATGGCGCCACCGATTTGTGGCTCGGTTCCACCACCAAATTCATCTATAAGGATGAGACTGCGTTCATTGCAATTCTTCATCATTATCTTCATGTTGGTGAGATGTGAAGAGTAAGTACTCAGATCATCTTCAATGGACTGTTCGTCGCCTATATCGATGAATATACTGCTGAAGATACCGGCATGGCTACGTTCGTGCATAGGAACGAGCATACCACATTGCAACATATATTGCAACAATCCCACTGTCTTGAGGCAAACAGACTTACCACCCGCATTGGGACCGGATATAATAAGGATACGCTGCTTTTCAGTCAATTCAATATCGAGCGGAACTACTTTCTTATCATGTTTGGCAAGGGAAAGTTGCAGCAACGGGTGTACAGCCATAGTCCAATCCAGTAACTGCGTATTTTCCAGTGCAGGTTTTATACCAGATATTTGTAGGGAAAACAAGCTCTTGGCACGGATAAAGTCTATCTCTGCAAGGAATTCATAAGACTGCAATACATCGGGAATGGAAGGGCGCAACAGGTTAGAGAATTCTATCAGGATACGGATAATTTCCCTACGCTCATCCCCTTCCAGTTCGCGGATACGGTTATTGGCTTCTACTACTTCGGCAGGTTCTATAAATACGGTTTTTCCACTTGCTGATTCGTCATGTACGATACCTTTAATCTTTCGTTTTAATCCCGGAGCAACCGGAATTACCAGACGGCCATCGCGCATGGTCGGGGTAACGTCTTTATCTACTACACCTTCAGACTGGGCATTGCGTAAGATGCTGTTCAGAGAACGGGATATGCTGTTCATGGTGTTCGCCAGTTCACGACGAATACGTGCCAGTTCGGAAGAAGCATTATCTTTTATCTTTCCATAAGGTGAAAGTATATTGTTTATCTTCTGAATCAGCTGCGGAAATGCCAATATATCCTTGGCGAGGTTCCGGAGACAAGGGTAGGGGGAGTCTTCTCCTTCTATGTCATCCTTTTCTAAAAAACGCACGATGTCCCGTATCGTTTCCAACGAACGGCGCAAGTCGAAAAGTTCCTGCTCATCCAGGTACATTCCTTCTATGCGTATTCGTTTCAGTGACGTACGGACGTCGAAAAAATATTGTGCGGGGAAGTTATCTTCCTCCTGTATGATGCGTACGAACTCTGTAACGAGGTTCAAGCGTTCCTCCACTTCTTCAAAATGGTCGGAGAACGTCATATCGGCTACGCGTTCGGCGCCTAATGTACTGAGGCATTTTTCACTCAGCAGCTGGCGTATTTGGTCGAAACCTATTTTAGGTTCAAAGTTCTGTGGATATATCATGTTGCAAAAGTACGATTAATTCGTGAAAAAAATGGCAGGAAGTTTGTAGATTTAAAAATGATTTGTACCTTTGCACCGCTTTAAGAGAAAAGCCTTCCTTATAAGGGAGTTTTGGAGAGGTGGCAGAGTGGTCGATTGCGGCGGTCTTGAAAACCGTTGTACTGAAAGGTACCCGGGGTTCGAATCCCTGTCTCTCCGCTGAAAAGAATTGCAAAACAAAGAAAATCCCTGTAAATTAATACTTTACGGGGATTTTTTGTTTTTGGTGCATAGCAAAAATAAGCATATCAAAGCATTCTTTCGGTGTACTATTCGGTGTACCTGATTGCCTTCAATGCCAGATACACCTATTAAGTGAATAATTCATTGTTTATCAGTGTTTTGCATCTTGACTTGTTACTCTTGGAAATTTAGTTTTGTGATTAAAAAACAAGTAAGATGGAAAGAACAACATTTTGTTTATTGTTCTACATTCGTAGGACGAAATTGAATCGGAACGGTGAGGCTCCGATAATGATGAGAATTACAGTGAATGGAGTCCGGGTTGATGCTTCAGTGAAGAAAACAATTCTTCCGGAATTCTGGAGTGCGGCAAAAGGAAAGGCTCTGGAAAAAAAGCGTGAGTACAAGGAACTGAATCTGTATCTTGACTCTATCCGTTTGAGGATAATGAAGATTCAACGTGAACTGGAAATAGAGAAGGTATCCGTTTCTGCCAACAGTGTTCTGGATCGTTTCCAGGGTAAGGATGCCCCCGTACAACGTACTCTGTTTGAGGTTTTCCGTGAGCATAATGATAAATGTGTCCAATTGTCCGGTACGGACATGGCGCCTGCAACCGTGCAGCGTTATGAGACATCCTTGAAGCATACTCGGGATTTTGTCTGGGAGACATATCATAAGAAAGATGTTCTTTTGGATGAAGTTTCCCGCCAGTTTATTGAGGATTACGAGTTTTGGCTTAAGACAGAGAAAAAGTGTTGTCATAATACGGCCACCAAATATTTGAAGAATTTTAAGAAGATTACCCGTATTGCTTTGGCTAAGGGATGGATGAAGAACGATCCGTTTTTAGAAATTAGATTCTCATTGGATAAGGTGGAACCGGACTTTTTGGAAGATTCAGAAATCCAGAAGCTGATATCGAAGGAAATTGATATTCCACGGTTAAGTCAGGTACGGGATATTTTTGTGTTCTGTTGCTTCACTGGTTTGGCTTTTTCGGATATTCATGGTTTGAGAAAGGAACATATCGTGGAGGACTCGAACGGTGTCAGGTGGATACGCAAGGGAAGACAGAAGACCAAAATCATGTGTAATATTCCATTGATAGAAATACCATTGAAGATTTTGGAAAAGTATTCCACCAATGAATATTGTAAGAAACATGGTGTGCTTTTTCCGGTGCTTTGTAATCAAAAAATGAATGCATACCTCAAGGAACTGGCTGATATTTGTGGTATTAAAAAAACATTGACCACCCATGTTGGGCGTCATACTTTTGCCACATTTGCTTTGGCCAATGGTGTCTCGATAGAGAGCGTTGCTAAGATGTTGGGGCATACCAATGTCCAGATGACCCGTCATTATGCACGTGTGCTGGATCGTACAGTGATACGTGAGATGTCACAGATAAAGATGGATTTACATTTTTCCATGTAAGGAGAGGACGTTTGGAATGAAAAATAGCAGGCATGAGATTCAAAAGCCTACTCTTTCAAAAAATGGCCGGAAATTGCTTCCGGCTGTTTTGGTAACAAATTTATTAGTTGTGGAGCTATTCGTTCGATACGCAAATCGAACGAATCAACGTAATCGTCCCTAAAATATAATTTTTTTGTTGTCCTCTATCCCAATATTGAAAGTTTGGCTATATTTGTGGTAGGAGCAAGACGGATAGAACTTGTATTTCAGTGTTTTGATATTTTGTCAAAATCGAATTTGTCATTTAGAACAGAGTAATGGGATAGTAATGTAACTCTAGTTTCAGTTGGCTTTTCGAGGTTTTCGCTTGGCTTCGTTCATATGTGCGTTTTTTTCTAAATCCTTTGTTGTTGACAACCTTCTTACACCAATCTGTTCCCATTTTCGTTTTTTATCCATATCTTTGCTTCATTCTATATCCATTCAGGGATTGAGACTGTGCTTGTATGGATAAGGAATGAAGTAATAGAATTTCAATCTAGTGTGCGGGAAGTAAAGAATAATATGGAAGTCTAAACATTTGTAAAAATGGCAATTAATAGTTTCAAAATAATAGCTCTAAAAGCAGTGCGTCCACGTTTGGACGAGTTTCCTGAAAATAATGCGAGGCATTACGAGAAGGTGGAAGCAATCCAGAAAGTTCTGTATGATACAGACAAATGGTTTTATTTTTACAAGGGAATTACTATATCTGAGGATAACTCTCAGGTGGAAATGACGAGTGAGGCAAAGAAAGACTTCTCGCTATATGATACAGATGAATTAAAAATAAGCCTATGTGCTGTAGTTGGCAGGAATGGTGCAGGAAAAAGTAGTATTGTAGAACTATTGGTGCGTACCATCAATAATCTTGCTGCTGTAATGCTTGGAGAGGGGTATAACTTTTCTGCGGCGGAGCATTTGCATTTTATTGACTATGTGTTTGCAGATTTGTGTTTTCAAATAGGCAATGTGGTATATATATTGGAAGCCCACGGGCGACACGTCACACTGAAATACTACAAAGCCAGCATTAAACATTACTTTATATATAAACCATATAGGCATTATTATTTATTGGATCAGAATAGTATAGAGAAGTTATCGATTCCGCTCAAGAAACATAGGGAAGGCAGGCGGATATTGAAAACACTATTCTATACAATGGTGTGTAATTATTCTCTGTATGGCTTTAACTATAGGGATTTCTTTTCGGAAGCTACCCCTGCCGCCCGACTTCAAGCATTACATATCAAGGCCAGTGATGAAAACCCTACAGAAGATTCGCTATGGCTAAAAGGGATATTCCATAAGAATGATGGGTATCAAACTCCAATTGTGCTACATCCGATGCGTGATGATGGAAAGCTAAATGTAGCGAATGAGAATGCTTTGGCAAAAGAACGTCTGACCGCGCTGCTATTCTTTAAAGACAAAAGCGGCAACTATCCTCTCAGAGTCATCAATGGTGACCTACATGTGACTGCACTTCATATACGGCCTACTAAGAACAGAAAGTTTGCTGAAGGCAACATGATAAATGTACTTGGTATTAATACAAAACAGAATATCAGTAAGAACTACGACCGCGTAAGAAATTGTATTCTGTCGTTTTGGGATGAAAAGTACGGAATCTTCGAAAAAGGAAATATGAAAGCGTTTCATAAAGATGCTTATGATTATATAGTATATAAAACACTAAAAATTGTCAAAAGTTACAGGAAGTATAGGCCGGTTTTTAATTATTTGAGCAAGAGCGTGTTTTTCTATGAGGAACTAATTAAAAAGTTGGAACCACTAGCACATGACTTCTCTCATATCACCAAGAAACTATTGCAAACTATTAATTATCTGACAACGGATATGTATACAGTTGGTGACAATAATTATAATCTGGAATTTCTGGAACAAGAGATGGAAGAGAAAGGTATGCGGATGAGATTTAAAGGGTATAATCAGCTCATTAAACAGAATCTACTCCCACCGCCAATTTTTGATCTTGATTTGATACTGACGAAAGACAAGCAAGGAAACGGAACGATACCGTTCAGTAGCATTAGCTCTGGCGAAAGGCAGATAGCCTATACTATCAGTAATCTGATGTATCATATGGTGAATGTGGATTCTGAATGGAATGATTACTATAGAAAAGACAGAGATCATCTGGAAGTTATTAAATATCACTACATGAATGTAATTTTCGATGAAGTAGAACTTTATTTTCATCCAGAAATGCAGAGACAGTACACCAGTATTATGCTGAAAACACTTAGAAGTGTCCAATTTTCTAATATACGTGGTATCAATATTATGATGGTAACACATTCTCCTTTCGTACTTTCTGATATTCCAGACAGCAATGTGCTTTGTCTTGGAGAGGGCAACAATATTGTGACCAGGACTCTTGGCGGTAATATAATGGAGATGTTGAGCGGTTCGTTCTTTATGAAAAATTCAATAGGAGATGTCATCAAGGAAGAAATTGCTTCAATAGTAGATATGTATAACAAGGCAGTCAGAGAAAGCAAAAATGTAAAGAAGGACTACATAAATAAACGTGTAAGGTTTAGGTATGTTTGCAAGCATGTAGGTGATGACTTCCTTAAATGTATGTTAACTAAAATGGTGGATGATATATCCAAGGTTGTAAAACAGATTTAAGGTATGTTTAGGTTTGTGTCCTCAAAAAATCCAGTAAAGCTGAAAAAAGCATATTTGGCTCAGTATAACGTGAATCTGCTCCAGAAGAAACTGGATAAGCTCATGACAGATTATCCAAACATCAAAGCAGCCTTATCTGATGATATAACCGTCAAGAAACTGCTGGTGGGTAATTTTAAGTATCTAGCTAAGGTATATAGTGCATATACTAGCTATTTGAATGGAAAGACACCAGAAGAAAGTCTACTAATACGCTCTGCCTTTGTAAAAGGGGGATTCAATTATGACAGCCACAAGAGTAAAATTGCCAATTTCTTGATGAATATGAACAATGGCTTTGATATTCATAATTGTGTATACTGCGACCTTGAAGACGTGAGAACGTTTACCAAAGCCGATGGATCAGATGTCAGGAAGTTTGAAACAGAACATGTATTGGATAAAGGAGTATGTCCACTTGTGGCTTTATCTTTGTATAATTTTGTTCCATCTTGCGGAACATGTAATGGTCCAGGCATCAAAGGAATGAAAACGATTGGTGATACTGAGGGTGAAATAGCGAAATTGAGTCCGAGCGCAGAGGGATATGATTTTGATGGAAAGGTAAAGTTTGAAGTAAAAGTTGTTACACCTGGTGCAACGGATTTAAATACCACCACTCATGCAGACGATTACGAGATTGATTTCAATATTATAGAAAACATTTATCAAAAATCAATTGACTTATTTGAACTGAAACAGCGATATAACAACAAAAGGGAGAAAATGGAACTTCTTAAGTGGAGGGATAAACGTCGTAGTAATCCAAACAATATAGTTCAGCAATTTGCAGATATCAAGAAGGTTACATTTGATGAGATGTTCGAAGAAATGTTTGAACTAAATTTGAGAAGAAGGGAACATTATCCAATGGAGAAAGCGCGTCGGGAAGTGATGATGTTATGATGGGGTATGATTTTACGCAGCTATATACTTTATTATACCAACGATTGTGTATCATGACTGGCTGGGAGGCTGTAAATTGAACTGTGTCAACAAAGTTAATATTCTATTCTTTGCTGACACAGTTTAACTTACAGCCTTAGGGCATACTGGGAAACTGGCATGTCCTCTTATACTTTATACACGCATATTTTAGACGATTTACTCAAGCATTCTATTTGTGAAAAAGTTTACATATATTAATTATTAAACTAATTAATCCCCATACTCCCCCCAGAGAAGCTATACCTTTTATAAAATCTTTCATTCCAGAAAATAATGTTGGATAATATAAAGCAACTAGAAAAATAACTACTGAGAGGATTAGTCCGCCTAATGCTAACCAGAAACTACGTTGAGCTTTTTTTCTCTTTAATAATGATTCAGCTTGTTGTTCTTCTATTTTCCTAATGCGTTCTTGCTGCTCCTCCCGCTCCTTTTCCCCTTGTGATAGCTTAGCTTCTAGGTTTTTCAACTTTTCCTCTAAAGATAGTTTCTCATGATTTACTTCTTCAAACAGCTTTTGTCTTTGTAATTTTTCCTCTTTTGACTTAGCTCGTTTAGTTCTTTCCTTTTCAATTAACTTATGGATACTTTCATTAAACTTTCTTTTATCGCTGATTTCCTCAAGTAATTTCTGGATTTTATTAGTTGATTGCAAAGCAATAGAAGAAAATAATATGTTATAATCTTCGGCACTCAAATCTGCGGATTCTTTAATAGCAATATCAATTTCATTTATAAGCTCTTTACTTGCATATTCTTCAGAGAGAGTCTGTGCAATAAGTTCATTAAGTCCTATTTGAGATACCTTTTTAGCCAATTTTTGAGGGTTTTTAAGGAATAGCAGGCTAGTTAGTTCTTCAGGCATAATAGTTTCATTAACAAACCCATTTGTCTTACGTGAAATATTGAAATCAGCCAACTTCTTGTTAGCTGTAACAAACCAATATTTAGCTTTTTGAAATAATCTAATATTACCCTCTCGACGATCTCGAACATGTAAATAGGCAGCTACGTCATGAATTGCAGTACTTTTATGTATTCGTGTCTGTTTTAATAAATTGACATCCTCTGATTTGGAATATAGACTCATTTTTGTTTCCAAAATACCATCAATATCTACTTGCAGTTCTGCTTTAATGAAAGATTCCAATTTCCCATTGATACTTATCAACCAAGTCTTGTTTTTACCAATTCGTACACACGCTTCATTTACAGTAGTAGTAGGATGGCTCTTACTATAATTATTTATTGCTAATTCGATTATTTTATGAATTTCGTTGATTGTAATGTCGAGTAATCTAATTTTACCTCCTGTTGCTCTTATAAGCTTTAATAATTCTTGAGTTGGTAATGTGTCTTCTGCCTTCTGTAAATCTAATGCTTCTAAAACGATTTGAGTATCTAAGTAATAGATAATATTATTATCCATTTTGGATTCTAAATCCACTCCCGTTTCTAGAAAAGAAGCTATAACAGAACCTAAATAGATTCGTTCAGCAGTTTGATAAAGATAGTGATAACCTCCTTCTATATGCTGTAGAAAATTAACATGAGCCATAAAAGAACCTTCTACATCATGTATTAAACAGTTTTTTCCAGAAAAGAAAGAACTTAGATTACATTTATTCTTATCTATGAATTGTGAAAAACTTGGAATGTTTTTTTCTGATAAATTCTCTGATTTAAGATAGTCTTCAAAAGCCTGCTGTAAGGCTTGAGCATTGCGTCTTTCTCTATCATAAATTTCTTCTGTAGAAAAGTAATTATAATTAGTAAATTGAAAGGCTTTTCCGTCTTCAAAAATATCAAATTTGAATATATTACGTTCTTTCTTTGATAAAGAAGTGCCTACTGCTTTTATTAATTTTCTTACAATAAGAATTGGAACCTCAATACCATATTCTTCAAGTATAATGCTCTGTATATCAATATCTGTACCTTGAATTGAATTTGATACCTTAGAAGATTTCTTTGCTGCATACGAAGATATTGCCCTTTTAAATAAAGGTAAATAAACGGTTTTATATATGTCAGTTTCGTTTTCTGACAAAGCAGCTAGAAAGGAATAAGATGTTAATACATTATCATTCATGCTTTATTTGTTATTCTATCAATTAGTTAAAATGCAAAGTTAACTAAAAAAACAATAACTTTTCGCATTATAAGTATCTTTTTAATGTTGAATACCTTTAAGAGTATGTGGTTAAAAAGACTGTAAGTCAAATCTTTAATCTTTTTTATCAATGAGATGGAAAATGAGAATGCTAAACAAAACTCGCATTGTCAGTTTTTTGAGTTTACTCAAGAATTATGATTGATGTGGTTTTAATAATGCCAATCTGCGTTTTAGCAGATTGGCACATTAAAGTTCAACCACTCATTATACACAATCGTTGGTACAATAAAGTATATAGCTGCGTGATTTTATTACAGCCAAGCGAATTTGAATGTTTTTCACGGGATTTTGTTATAGGCTCGGAAGGGAAGTGCTATCTACAAGAATAAGGGATTGTTTCACAGCGGGAAACCAAGTATTTTGATATAACTCTCTGAAGGTTAGACAAATATAGAGAGTTTAAAAGATGCAGGTAACGATTTGGATATGGAAGTCCTGCTTCGGGTTACACTGCTTTGCATAGTTTCAAATAACTCATATACAAATGTAGGCAATGTTTGGAACATAACAAAATATTCTGCTATTTATTTTTGTATAAATCTGATTATTAACATATTAAGTGTTTAAGGCGTAATTTATTGATGCCTGTTACTTATAGAATAGCCGGGGGCAGTATCTCCGGCTATTTTTTTGTCCCAATTTGGCGTTTTCTGTCTTTTTTTGGCGGTTGCTCAACGGTTGAGTAACCAATGGCCTCAAAACAACTCCGTAATATTGCACCATAAACGATAACAACGAGGTCATTATGAATAATAGAAAAACCGTTCCCGGTGCCGGGGTGAGTCACATGCTCAGCACCATACTTGCCAAAGTGAATAACATTGAAAAGTTACTCTCTCCTGCCGTTGAGAATATACCGGATAGTGAGATACTGGATTCAAAAGGTGTACGCCTGCTGACAAAGATGTCGGACAGGACACTATTAAGAAGACGTAACGATGGTACGCTTCCCTTTTACAGAGACAAGGGGAAAATCTACTATCGCCGCTCGGATGTCCTTCGTGCCGTATTATTGGAAAAAACAGAAAACTCTAAAAAATAAGCGTTATGAAAAAGATGATTAAGATTGAAAGCAGTTCTTTTGCTGCTCTTGTGAGAAGTTATAAGAAGTCCCTGAACATGCTGGCTGTGTTGCAACATATTTGTCAGGAAAACGATGTGGCATTGTCCATGCTGCCGGACGAGGTGTGTGAACTGATCGGACTTGACCCCGCCGAAATTGAGAAACAGCGTTTGAACGGACGTCTGCGTTTCGCGGAAGAAGAGGACGGTACAAGGCATTATTCGATTACGGACATTATCAACCTGAAGGATTCCATTGACGGTAAGTTGATAAACAAACAAGTGGAAGAGCTATCCTTTGAGGAAGAAAGATGACGTATAACCAGTTCCCCCCATAGACAAGGGCACGGCGGACAAGGTCGGATTTATCCGGGTGTCCGCCGTGCCTTTGTCTTTTCCTGAAAAGCGGCTCTTTGCTGTACCCCTGCGGAAGTGAAGCCTGCGTAGCTTCCGGGGGTATAGCAATGTGCCGTGGGAAACATTAGGATATTTTTTTCAACTCCTTTGCCGGGCTTACAATTACCATAGACGGCACGTGCTTTACCTGCCGTGGTAAATCCGGGATCACGTCACTGCCGCTGACCATCCTCTGTTTTTCCATTTCTACTTTTTCATCCTTCCCTTCTTCGTGCAGGCCCACCGGTTTGAGAGTAAGCTGTATCTTCCGGTTCAGTGAAGCAAGCTCTTCGCCCAACTGTTTGATTTCCGAGTCTTTAGGCCATGTGGCTGCCACTATTTCCCGCAAGACGGGAATGTCCTTTGACAATTCTGCATTTTCCTTTTCCCGTTTCTCTATCATAGCGGGAATACGTTCCAAGGCATTGATAAAATTCATTACGGCCAGTTTCGGCTCTTTGGCTATGTAGCCGTTATTGTAAGTATATTTAATGCCGTCCAGCCCTTCAACCATGAACTTGTTATGCAAGACCTGTGTATCCCCATCGTAAGATTTTTCGGTACGGACAAGGATGCGGAAATCGAACAGGGTTCCGATTTTCATGTAATCATCCTCTGTCCGGGCTTTCTGATTGATTGCGGCAAGCCGGTTGCCGAGTATTTCTATATTATCCGAGTCCACACCGTCCAGTTTCAAGGGATTGGGGCGAAGTCCGGTTTCCGCATCTGCGGGAGCTACCTTGTTCAGATATTCCCAATCTTTGGTGAAACGCCCGATAAAGACATTGTTCTTTTCTATTTCGGAAGTTTTTTCGTTCAACTTGCCTTTTGCATTTCCCTTATTACGGTGATATGCCTGTCTTTCGCTTTCCAGAACTGCCAGTTTCTTGTCGAGTTTTGCTTTTTCCAACAAATCGTTGTTGCCCGAAAGAATGGCCACGTATTCGCTGAAATTGCCTCCGCCGTTTTCATCAATCGCCCCCTCGTCAATGGTACGGGCGGCCAGATTACGGCTTTTAAGCTGGTTGATGAATACCTGTTTGTTATGCAGCAGGTTGAACTTGTAACTGTCCAGAGACTTCTCCACCGCATAGATATAACAGTCCACCTTATTGCCGGCATATTGCTTGGCAATGATATTGCCTTTTCTTACAGCACGTCCGTTACGCTGTTCCAGATCGGACGGCCTTCAGGGTATATCCAGATGGTGGATTGCAACGGCACGTTGCTGCGCATTGACTCCCGTTCCTAATTTTTGCGTGGAGCCGAAAAGAAAACGGATGCGTCCGGCGTTCATATTGCTGAACAGTTCCTTGCGTGCATTGTCACTGCCTGCTTCCTGAATGAACTTTATCTGCCTTTCCGGGATATTATGGTCTTCCACGAGCTTGCGTCTTATCTCACTGTAAATGTTCCACTGGTCGGGTTTATACGTACTGAGATCGGAAAAGATGAATTGTGTGCCTTTCTGGTCGAGATATTTATAGTAATATTCCGCAATCTTGGCCGCACAATGAGACGCTTTGTTTCCCGGATTGTCACCGTACTGCTGGTCTATCAGACGCATATCAAGAGACATCTTGTTCGAGTAGTTGGTGGCAATCAGCATCTGGGCCTTTTCTTCCGCTTCAGACAGAGGCTCCCGGTCTATGTAGGTCGCATTTCCGGTTTCAGCGAACTTTATCAGTTTCTGAATGAAAATTTCCTGCTGGGGAGTGGGCGATATGTGATAGAGCTGTTCGTTGAGTTCCGGCCTGTCAACCCCTACGTCTTCAGCCGTTTTGTAATCGGTTATCTCCGCGTAGAAATTGGCGAGTTCCGGCACTTTGATAAAGTAGCGGAAACGTTCCTTCTGCACGATCTGGTTGGTTACGGAAAATTCAAAGTCCGTGCTTTTCTTCGCATAGACAGCCGCCCAACCGTCAAAACACGTAATCCCCTGCCGCTCCATTTCTTTAGGACGGAGATATTTGAAAAGGAGATAGAGTTCGGTCAGGCTGTTGGAAATGGTCGTACCGGACAAGAAGGTAGCCCCCAAATCCCTGCCCGTGCGCTCCTGTATGGTACGGATGGCAAAAAGCATGTTCATGGCCTTCATGCTCCCTTCGGGATTGCCCAGACCGGAAACTCGCGCATGGCGTGTGTTGAACATCAAGTTCTTGAAGGCATGCGATTCATCAACGAAGAGGTGGTCGATACCCATTTGCCTGAAATCGGTCACGTCATCCGTCCGGTCTTTTATATCCTGCTCCAGCTTTTCAAGTTTGGCTTCAAGGTTCTCTTTCCTTTTTTCCAGCCCGTTCTTTATCCAGCCGGTTACTTCATTGCCCTGTTGCTCGAATACGGCAAGGTTCTCTTCGATGTTGTTTATCTCCTGCGTGTATATTTCCTGCTGTATTTCGGGAGACTGCGGTATTTTTCCGAACTGGTCGTGTGTCAGGATGATGCAGTCCCAGTTATTGTTTTTAATGTCATGGAATATTCCGACACGTTTCTCCGGTGTAAAGTCCTCTTTGCCCGGATAAAGCACTTTGGCATTCGGATAAGCCTTCTTGAACGTGTCGGCTATGTCATGTACATTGCTTTTGAGTCCGATAATCATCGGCTTGTTCGCCATTCCGAGACGTTTCATTTCAAAGGCGGCTATGCACATGATAAGGGTCTTGCCCGTGCCCACCTCGTGGTCGATTATTCCGCCACCGTTCATCTTCAGCATCCATACGGCATTCTTCTGGCTGTCGTATAAATCCGGTATATCCAGTCCTTTCAGGTCAAGGAAGGGGAAACTTTGCAGGGAGCCGTCATAATCGGGACGCACATAACAGTTGAATTTACGGTTATACAAATCCGCAAGGCGTTGTTTAAATTCGGGTAACTGTTCGTTCAGCCAGTCGGTGAAGGCAGACCGTATTTCATTGATTTTGGTGTCGGCAAGCTGGATGGCTTCGGCATCCCGTACCTTTATATCATTGCCTTCTTCATCCTGCACGGTTTTGGTTATGTCGGGCACCGTGTTGTGCAGCGCATGTTTCAGCAGGTCGTATCCGTAATAGCCCCGTTTCTCCCCCTTTACATAATATTTATCAGTGATGTTTGCGTTGCTGCTCTCGAAGTTCACGCTGAACTCGTCGATGGATTCCGTATAATGGATATGGGCCTTTGTCTCAAAAAGGTATCCGGCAAACTCTTCATATACGGACATGGGTATCCACCGCTCTCCGAGATTAAAGTCAAGGAGTTCGAAGCTGATCGGTTCCGGTACGGCTGCCCGCAGGACTTCCAATGATTTCTTGCTCGCTTCATCTTCGGGATAGTCTTTCAGGTAGTTTTCTATCCATTCAACTTTGGCTACCACATTGCCTGCAATGAAACGGTCTTTGATTTCATAGTTCTTCATCATGGGGTTGTAGAAGATACGGTTGTCCAGTTGTCTGAGCAGTTCCTGCCTTCCAATCTCGCTGAGGTTCTCCATATATTCCAGATTGACTTCCCCAAACTTGTTCAGGGATGCCGCAAGTGCTTCCTGCGGAGTATCCGCATGGGTCATTTCATTGGCGTTGAATGATACGGGGACGGAGAATATATCCGCTTTCTGTATCTTCCCGTTAACGGAGCGTTCCAATGAAAGCATTTCCCTTCCTCCGGCATCCATCAGCAGGAATTTGGCGTTATCCTTTCCGTTCAGCTCTCTGAACATGCGGTAAAAACGGTCGTATTGCCTGCCCAGTTCCTCCCGGAGTTCCGGTTGCTCCGTTTCCGTTTCGGCTTCCGTATTGTAGAGATTGTGGTAGGCTTCACGGAGCGGGATATAGTAGGCGGCCCGGTATTGCTGGGTGACTGTCAGTTTGAGGGGATGGAATTGCACATCGGGAGTACCCAACCCCCGTAAGTACCCGTATTGTTCACCCGACTTTACGATGGAACCATTCTTGTATTCGGGACGTATCTCCCCGGTAAACGGGCGTGGCTCCATTTCTTTCTTCCGCTCTTCTTCAAATTTTTGTCTGCGTTCCAGCCATCTTGCTTCCGCTTCCGCCCGTTCTTCGGTCATGCTTTCCGGCACGGCGGCTTCATCATACATATTCTCTTGCGAGAACAGATTGAACATTTCCGGTTCATCCCCTTTCTTTTTGCGGGATGCCGAAGGTGCCCGGCTTGGGGAAGGTCTGCTTTCCACTACTTGCACCTCCGCTTCCCCTTCATCCGCATAGGCGGCAAACAGGTTGAGCATGGGTTCATAGGGTTGTGCGGGACTTTCCTCCTGCACCTCTTGCCGATGGTTCTCAATTACTATTTCCAATGGTGTCTCAAATTCCGGTTCAATGCCGGTAGAAACGGTTGCTCGGGATAGATTGTTGTCATAGAGTTCCCGGTCAAGATGATCTTCCACATCTTGCGCCAGCAACTGTTTGAGATGTCCGGCAATGGCCTCAATTCCGCCTTCATGGATAAAGTTCATGGCCGGTTGTCCGTACATGTTTTTACCCATAGATACGGCTGTATGGACAATATGGTCTAAGCCGGCATAACTGTTGTTGATATTGATGCTGCCGGATATAAGACG
This sequence comes from uncultured Phocaeicola sp., assembly GCA_948566455.1. Taxonomy (GTDB): domain Bacteria; phylum Bacteroidota; class Bacteroidia; order Bacteroidales; family Bacteroidaceae; genus Phocaeicola. Next base: position 21,398 of record CAOYQO010000008.1, on the reverse strand, counting down.
AGTCTCGATAAAGTTCCGTTCTTTTTCGGTCAGTTCCGCTTTCCGGGTATTCTTCTGCAAGACGATCAGGTCACTGCTCACTTCCGTACCCGCATCAACAAACAGGTTATCCGGCAGACGGATGGCAGAAACAAGCTTGGCATGGTTCATCAGCCATTCCCTGACGGGACGGTTCTGTGGTGAGTCCATGACACCCGAAGTCGTGATATAGGCCAGTATTCCACCTTCGTGCAACGTATCCATACCTTTAAGAAAGAAATAGTTGTGTACGGCTGCAAGTGAGGATTTACGCACAGAGTCCTCGCTCCGGTCAAAGTCCCGGTCATAAACTCTGGTATTTCCAAACGGGATATTGGAAGAAACCATATCGAAGTAACTGTTATAATAGGGTTGTATGGACTGGAAGCCGTCTATGGTCACTTTGCTTTCCGGATAAAGGGATGAGAGAATTTTTCCCGTGAGCTTGTCTTTCTCGAAACAATGAATTTCGGGAACATCTTTCAACCGGCTGATAAACATGCCCGTTCCGGCGGAAGGGTCAAGAAAACGTCCCGGATGGCTTCCCGATACCTGCAATGATTCCTGCATGGCCGCTACCAGCGGCTCCGGTGTGTAAAAGGCTGTAAGTGCGGATTTTTTCAGGCTTTGGACGTATGCCTTGTATTCTGTCTCGTCTTTGGAATACTCACGCAACAGTTCATGCAGCAGTCGGACTTGGGGAAACAGTTCTCTGTCCGTCGTTCATTTTTCTATGTCCGTGTCCTTTTCCGCCGGATTGAGGATACATTTCAATCCTCCAAAACCGGAGTAGCCGTTCAATACCCTGCGCCCTTCTTCCGTGAGACAAAACTCCGGGCGCATGAACATAAATTCAAGTGCGGCTATATTGTCCGCTAAATGTTGTCGTTTGTTATATGCCATATTGCTCTATATAATATTGGATGAAACCTGTCAGTTCAATGGTAAGGGTACGGTAAGACGGGGAATCCTCAAACCGGTCGTCTATGGGATATTTATTAAATACGACTTCTGCGGGCGATAGCATTTTCAAACAGAAATCGGCCCGTTTTTCAGGGGGGACCTCCGGAAACCATTCCGATACGACTTCAAAAACAGTATCAAATCCGGAAAAGTGCAGGTTGCGGTAAAGAACTGCGTCCGACTGTTCCAACGCTTGTGTGACGGACAATCCGTTGCGTATGGAACATTCATAGGCATCTGCCGCTTCGTCGGCCCTTGACCTGATAAATTCCCTATCCCCGGACATGTGGGGATGGCTTTCCTTTAAATAAAGGAGGAGAGTTGTCTCAAAATAGGACAATTCTCCGGTTGCGGTATTTTTATCTTGTATAGTCATTTGCTATTACTTTAAAATGTTAACTGGATATTTAAACATATACCCGGTTACCATGAAAGAAAACCGGGTATATATCTGCCAAAAATATGAATAATCTGTTTATTACATGACTGAAAGGCTCTTTTTTGACGGGGCCTTTACAGATGCCACATGACGGGGTGCCTGCTGTTTTACTTCCTTTTTCTTGTCGTTCTTCTTTCCTTCAACAGTAGGTTTGTATTCACGGGCGTTGCGTCCTATTAGCAGTTGGTTGCTCTTGTTGCTGAAACGTACATCATCGGAAAATACCCTGCCTTTATAGCGCATATTCTCAACGAATACCATTTCATGGTTCTGAAGCATCTTCTTCTGTTCAGGTGTGATTTTGGCCCCCATAATAGTGTCGTTGACTTTGAGTTGTTCGCCGGACTGCTTGAATGCGATGTCCATTATCCTCGGATCAACGAAAGCGACACCGGAAAGCAGTGTATCGTTTTTGCGCTGTATGTCGTTGATAGGAAGCTGTCCGCCTGACGCGAGGATTTGCTTCTGTTTGTCATCCAGTCTTTTCCCGTAGATATAATCGGGTATCTTGATGGCATCCACCGGCATGGTAATGATACGGTTGCTCGGTTCATGGAAAGATACATAACAGTTGCAGACCGTTCCCGTATGGGTATCTTTCATCTCCTTGATTGCACCCAAAGTTCCGGTGTCTTTAAGCGACTGCTTTTCCTCGTCCGTGAATACTCCTTTATAGGCAGGCAGGTCATACTGCGGTTTGTCGAGTCTGCTTAGAGTTTTCAGTTGTACCTTGCCGTCCTCTCCTTTGACACAAAGGAAACAGGCTTCCCCCATATCCTTCTTTTCACCGTTCACTTCCTTGCTGATGGGGAAAGCCATCGAGGTAATCCTTCCTTTCAGCATCTCACCCATGCAGTGGTTGTCAAAGAGCAATTGCTTGTCAACTCCCAGTGCGGCGAGTTCTTTCCACGGAAGCTGGTGTTCGTCGAACTTGTACCGGCGGGCGAGTTTGGCGATACGCCCTTCATCGTTGAGTTCGCTGTTCTCCACCAGTTTTTTGCCTTCCACTCCGGGATCTTCCCCTTTTCGGATCTGGACTACGGCATTCAGTGTCTTTTCCAAAAGGACAAGAGGTACGAGGAAGAAACTGAAACTCGTGGGATTTTCGTACTGGTTCTTGAAATTGGTGAAGAACAGTTCCAGCGGTGAGGTACGATCCAGTTTAAGGAAGCTGCTGCTGTTTTTCTTGTCGGGTGGCACGATTTCAAGACTGCCGTCCTGCTCGTTCATTTTGGAAACGACTGCGGTCTTGTTGGTTCGCTTGTCAAGGATGGCCATTACATGCTCGTCCTGACTCTGTTCTTGTTGTTCTTGCTTTTTCTTAGCCATAAATCAATAATTTAAGTGAATACTACTATCCGGAAAACTAAGTCCGTGATGCGAATGTAGAGGTTTAATTGATAGGTTATTGTTGTTTTAATGCCAGTGGAAATGAATGGCGGAAATTGGCGATAGATGGCGTAAGGTGGTATAATAAAAAAGAGAGTATCCGTCTCCGTAACTCTCTTATGTGCTGTTTGGCTATTTTTTTGAGGCTAAATCTGAGATTTCTGTCCCCTTTTCTTTCTGTTTCTTTCCTGCTCTTTCTTTCCTGTTTCAGGTATGTCTTTTTAGAACATTTGAAATAGAGTTCTTATGTGAATTGTGATAGAGGTGCTTTCCACTGTTCTTATTTACGATTATGTATTTTCCTCAATTTATCAGAATTTAGTCCAAACTTCCTTGTTATGGAATGGAAAGTTATGGTCATTAATTGTAGACAAATAACTATATATTAATATCATTAATCAGTAATGCTTTATATTATATCCCATTTTAACATGAAGAAAGATTATAAATAGACAATGGTTTCATGGAATCGTTTAATTTAACAGCAAATATTAAATTAAAAAGAGCGTAGCTCAAAAAAATCTCTCTACGCTCTTTGTTTGTACCGTTTATTTTCTCTTTCCACTTTTTTCTCTTTGAGAAAGTGCGCTTCCTGCAGCGGTTTTGCCTATAACACTTGTCCGACCGTCTCTTAATACTTTTGAAGCGTCGCTAGCAGCGGCTTTACCAGTAATTTTTTTAGCCATTACCTTAAAGTTATATTTCCAATCCGAACAATGCAGGTGGATTGATTCCTGTCGTTTTTTTCTTATATAGCAGGTTTTAGACCATACTTAATGTTAAAACAATGCAGCCCAGCTAGGTATTTTCTTGGCTAATTTAATCGCCGAAGTACCTAAACTTTTTATTTTCGATATAAGTTGGGCTTGTGACAAATTATCTTCGGAGGCTTTCTCTACAACTTCAACTAATGCTTGATAAGTTTGCATACTATTTGATGCGGGTACAATTGCATTAATTTCCTCCTTTGATAACCCTTTTAACTGTTTTAGTTCAGCACTATACATACCGTTAAATACTGCATCTGCATTGGCAAATGATTCTGAAAATCTGTTTGTTTTCATTTTATTGTTTTATTAGTTAATTCTTTGATTTTATTTACTATATCTTCGATTTGCTGTTGAGCTTCGTCGCTTTTAATGTTGATCTTTTCCCCCTTTTCAAGAATCATATCTATAAAACCCGATAACTCGACCAATTGATTGGTAACTGTAGTATCCAAACCATTAAGCCCGACAAAGGAAAGCGCTTCGTTTTGGCTTTCTTTGACCTTGCGAACCGATACAAGGTAAGTAGTGAGAGTTGTATTGGCGTATATCGTGTTTTGATAGGATTGGTCTATTGCACTCAATATTTCTCTTTCTTGCTGTAGTATCGGAGAAAGTAACTCAGCTTTTTTCGCATTTATTTGCTGATTTGCTGCCTCTTGAAATTCCAACATAACATTCAAGGCTTCTTCAGTCTCATCTTTACCACCTTTTTTTCCGGCATTTTCTATAATTCCATATATTGACGATTCGCCTCTTTTATGCTTATTTAGCTCTACTTCTAAAACATGATGAATGATGAACGGAGCATACACATCGTCGATGAAAGTATTTATGTTAAGCTTTATTCCGTTATAATACAGTTGTACCATATTACGATGAGAATCATGCAAAATTTGCAAATCCGAACCTATAGTTTTCGACAGGGTTACGGTTTCTTTAGGTATTGAGGCACACGACACCAACAATAACGCAGAAAAAATAACGACTAAAATTTTATTATTCATATTTTCTGTAGTTTAAATTATCCTTTTAATGTATTCCACCACCATGCCAAATACCTGTAGCAACCCAAATTTCATAATGAAGTAGCCATTCACTTGTCCAAGGAATAATTGTATCTGCAATAAATTGGGTCTCATCCCATTCTTTTGCCCTTTTATAATATATACACAAGTGTTGCTTTTCTGTGTTATACACATGTTTAAGTCTCGTTTCCCCTTTGGCTAATGTCAAAGGCTTTGGGTCTAAAACATAGACATTAGGATGCTTTTCCCGTTGGTAAACAACTTTAATCAGATATTTGGGGCTTAAGCAGGTTGGTTGTATTTGGCCTTTCCAAACAAGAGTATTTAACCTGATCGAATATTTAGAATCAGGGAAGTAGGACTGAAGCCTAAGAGCTTGTATCATTAGTGAAATTTCTTGTTTTTTAATCATTACCATGAAAATTATGTGCAGCAGCGGTGACACTACCAACTGTACTAAGAATCCCTGTACCTGTTGCCATTTTTAATACCCCATTTTCCCGAAGATTAAAATTTTTCCTGCCCAATTCTGAAAAAACTTTCGTTACAATTTTTTCTCCAAATGGTTTTCCCATAGATTCAGAAATATTATGCAATCCCCGTTGTTGAACTATAGCTTGAATATCTTGTTCAACCTGGTCGAGCCACTTATAAAAGTTCTTTTCTCGCTGCGGATGTTCTACCCATTTGTCAGCAAAGTTTTCTTCGGGATTTACCGGATTTGGAATCCATTTAATAGTTCTGCCTACGCTTGAATCATAGCGATTCTCAATATAATTCCTCATATTGGTAATCACATTCGTCAATGCATCTATGATAGACGTTTCTTTGTTGTATGCCCTAGAAGCTAAAGTTGTGATAATAATGGATATAGGTTTATCTTCATCCCCGTTAAACATTATATCCCGATGTCGTTTCAGGATTTGAACAACCCGTTGAAGCGGTAACTTCTCTTTATTATATTTTGGAACAGGACTTACAGCTTCCGCCAACATTATGGATTTACGTAATGAGAAAACATTAGCTGCATTGAAAAACCATCTACCATAACCGAAGGGGTTGCTTTTCATCCAGTTTTCAGCAATCGTATCAGTATAATAGTTGTTTTGTTTATTATCTGTTATACGTATTGCCAATGATTCGTAATCTTTCTCCAATACAGTATCCGAAAAGGCTTTTTCAAGTACAATATTATATCCACTACAAACAAGGCTCGGAAGTATATCCATATGATAATTGGCACTATCAGAATACATCAATGTCCAACATCTTCGCCCTTCCCCGTCAAGCATATTTTTGTAAGTTTCGTTTGCTTTAAGTCGATTTCCGACCACTTGTTTGAGATGATATTGTGTCCACCGTGGATTTTTGCCTGTCAGTTCACACACTAAGTCAATATCCAAATCGTCATCTTCACAAATGGGTTTGATCATTGTTCCAAGCATGAATGAACCTTGCGGGCGAACGACTGGTTTATATGGAGCAAGCGATGATTCGGGTTTTGCCAACCATTCGCCTACTGCACCATAACTACTAACTGCGGTGTTATATTGGGTTTCTGTGATGTCCAATGTTTCACCGAGTGTTTCTAAAATTTCACCGAATTGTTTTTTTTCTTCTTGTGTTAGCATATCTGTTTATTTTATTGTTATTGTTTTATAAAAATCGTTTTTTAACTTATTCGCATCATAGATTGTCATAGGCATATCAACTTTGGGCATCCACACTCTACCCAATCCAACAGATGCGGATACTGGCATAGCTGGAAAAATGTGTAATTCCGTACAACCATGATGAAATTTGATTTTGTCAAAAGCACTTCTGACCGTACGACGAAATTCAGATAATAATGTTTCTGTTTTTAAGAAATCATTGTTGGGTGTACCACTTATTGTGATTTCCCATATACTTGTATTTTCTCCAAGAGCTTTTTGTATTCTATCATGTGTCACTGTTGCACTTAAACTAAATACGAGTACGGGAATTTTCGTTTTATTAGCAGGTTCATGTAGAACATACTCTATATTATTGGATACCGACTGCCACTTCCACGTAGAAGGTTCCCTATGTTTTTGATATACTTTTACATCATTCAAATCATTCAATAAAACTCCCAATTTTATAAGTAGTGGCTGCGGTGCGAGTGCAAATACAGAATAATGGTCAGCATTTCCTTGCATCAATCGTGGCTTTATTTGTAGCTTAAACTGTTCATAAAGATTAGCTTCTTCCATCATCCAATAAGTGTCAGTATCATCCGTAAACGGCACATTCTTCATTCTTAATTCTATAGCATTATCGCTTGCTGGATAATAATCATATAATAATGCTTCACATGCTGATTGGTAGGATAAGGGAGAGTTGTTAATTCCTATGTTCGCTCCATATAAAATTATTTCACTGGACATATTTGGAGCTATGTCCGTTATTCGTCTAATACGTTCTTCATGTTGCCGCTTCATCTCAAGAAGGCACGGTTCGGTATATGTAATTTCATCCTCATCTACCATTCTGTGATGTGTATCACAAAGTAACATTAAGTTGTTGATGTCATTTGCTAATAACTTAGAACGTTTTATATCGCCTCGTGGCCCGGTGGGTTCATCACCAACGATATGGGCGATATAGGCACTATTACACTTTTTGTTAGTCAGAATATCCGTATGCAAAACCTTGTTACATCCTATATATTCACATCTTCCCGCAGATACCGCCCAAAGAAGATTTTTATTCTTTGAAGAAATACTTGTTACACTCATTCTGTATCTATTTTTATTTATATATATTATTAAAAGACAATATACTGGCGAGTGAAGCTTTCTTATAATATCAAATGTTAAAATTCAAATATCTTCGACATACTTCCTCTCTTATAGTAACATATGCTACATTTTTGATTAATTTTGCCAACAAATGGCAATTTTTTTATTTTAAATAGCATATCAAATTAGAAAATATAAATTAATGACTGTTGAAGAGGCTATATTATCCCATGATATGGAAGATATTATAAATAGGATGATCCTATATGCAAAAGAAAAAATCAAGTTGTTAGACATCAAAAACTTGCAAGGGAAAGAACCTTTCGATTTTGTGCAAGATATTTTGTGTAAGTCGCTTGAAAGTAAACGAAATTGGGATGAAACCAAATGTAGTTTTGTTGAATTCTTATTCGGTTGTTTGAAAAGTGAGATTAGTAATTTCTATTCATCCAAACAGATATTTCATCAAGACATTCCAGATAACCTTTCAGAAAAAAATGAAAGTGTAGATGAAGAAATTCAAGAAATCACCAAAGTATTAAAACAAGAGGGAGCAGATGATGATGAAATTATTTTGTTTACATATTGGGTGGATGGTATTTGTAAACCAACTGCTATTTCTGAAGACCTCGGAGTTGAAGTAAAAGAGATTTTAAATATTACGAAACGGCTAAAAAGACGGTTATTGAAAGTTCAACCAAAAGTAAGACAACTCATATGAATACAACTGTAAATCAAAAAATAGAAGATGCTTTACTTGAATTTTATTTAGAAGCAGACAAAGATACAATTAATGAAATCTTACAAGAAGACATTAATGATATTGAGGCCTACAAAAAAAAGAGAAATAAACTTCTTTTTATGATTAATGCAAAAGCAAAAAAACAAGCAAATGACGCATTGATCGAGAGGGTTATAAATTATTTTGAAGATGCAATTCAAAAAAACACAGCAAAACCAATTGCCTATCTTAAGCAATTGATGTCTGAAAATCAATCATTAGCACTATATCATAATTTTGAAAAACTCTCAAAAGAAGATATTCAGGCAATTATTAAAGATAAAAATCTAATTGACATTATAGAACAAATAGAAAAAGATGGCGCAGAAGAACAATCCACAATATGAAGCTCGGAATTTGTTAGATAAATTAGGATTAGATGATATTATAGATATCCCAATATCTGATTTTGTATCTGGGATAGACCTTATTTATATGGAGGAGCCTCTTGGTAACTGTGATGGCAAAATTATTTTTGGGAACAAAAAAACGATTGTGAAAGTTGATTCTCAAATTAAATTTGAGCAAAGAAAGAGATTTGTTGCTGCTCATGAGATAGGACATTCCATCATGCATCAGAATATGACTCTTTCTAACGATGTGTTCTCTAATTTTAATCTATTTAAAAATGTTGAAGCACATCTAAAAAGTGGACAACAAGAATTAGAAGCTAATTTATTTGCGAGTGAATTATTAATGCCAACTAAACTCTTTAAGGAAGATGCTAAAGGTAAATTTTCTCCATTATTAATAAAACAACTTTCTGAAAAGTTCAATTCCAGTTTAACAGCTACTGCTTTTAAATATATGGAGATGAATTTACACCCAATTTGCCTTATTCTAACAGAGAAAGGACGGGTTAAATATTGGAAAAAATCGAAAGATTTACACGTTTTTGTAAAAGAATGTACTAGGCTCCCTCCACCAAGTGATTCTGTTGCAATGGAATACTTACAGCAAGATTATCAATTTATATATAAATTCGAAGAAAAAGCTCAACGGATAAGTAAATCAACATGGTTTGATTTAAAATCGTATGATGAAGATACTGATTTTTATGAATATTGCATTCCGACAAAAACTCATCAAACAGTTTTGAGTATTATTTGGGAAGACTAATTTATAAATCATGACTCAAAGGTATGAATTGCCATTTTTGTTTTTAAGAAATTGGTAATTTCTCATGCCTGTATTCCAAAATATATATAAACAGATCTCAGTTACAAGTGTCCAATGTCTTTAATATTTGTAATTAATTCGTTAGTCGATTTTACTCATATTTTGAATTATTAGTTATATATTATTCTGATATTTATTTAAAGACTTTCAACCAATCTAATAGATTGTTGTTTTCAATCCATATTGGAGATTCCTTACTAATAACGTCAATGTAGGTATCTTCTATTGTTTCCTGTTTTTGTTTTAAACCGGCTCTTGTATAGATATCAGCTGGCACAAATTAGTAGCCTAAACTTTATATAATTTAGAATTTTACATAATCCGTACTATCTGGATTTGAATATTGGATGAGTGGTGTTTTTTTGTGCAACCAGCCATTTTTTAAGTTGTGATTTATTCATTTTGTATTGTTGTTAATTTATTATGAACAATGTTAAGTGCAAATATAAATCAGTTCTGTTGCTATAACTTATGTTATATATGTAACTTTGTGAATTAATTCATTAATATATAAGCTATGAAATTTGATGCGATAAATTATCCTAACGGGAAAATAGAAATTCCTCCTTTCATTGAAGAAGAAGGTACGTTTGATGTTATACTTATTGAAAAGATGTGGGGCAAAAGGACAAACCTTATATGTGTCTTTCAAAAAGAAGACGGAACAATGTTTAGTACAACTGCATGGAGAAGAAGGTTCGATAACCATTCGGAACATTACTCTCCAAGAAAATCAGATATAGAATTTGCAGATGAGCTGAAAAGAACTATGTGGAGATGTTCGTTTCAATACAGCTCCAATGGAAAATATATTAATTGGATGACTGCTGAACCGTTATTAGGATAAAAAACAAATATATGTAACAAGTACCTTTTAAACACAAAAAGTAGTTACGACCACTAATGATATGATAAGAGCATGGTAGGCAAGGTCGAATTTGGCTACCATGCTTTTATCCTTTTCTGAAAACGGCTCTTTACGGCAATCTGTGGAAGTGAAGCCTGCATAGCTTCTGGGATTGATGTAATGTGCCATAGGAAACAACTTGTTAGAACTCCGTTCAGGATTAAGACTGCTCTCCTTCATTACCGCCTAACAGATGTTTGAGTTCCGGGTCATTCTCAATGCGTATCAATTCATTCTCCACAAGTTCCACAATATCCTGCTTGATTTGTCGGTAATTTGCTCGTATCTGCTCTTCCATTGTATCATTGCCGTTCTCGTCCAGAAAGCTGCTGATTTCAGGAATGGGCTGATAAGCCGCCGTCTCCTTCTGTACCGCTTCATTATCCACTACTATCTGCGCATGGAAAATTTTCTGCTCTATTGTCTCACCGAAATTATCTGCTACTGCACCGACAAACATTCCTTGCGAAAGTGTGCTGATTTTGCTGGCAGGTATCAGGCTGTCCAGTTGGGTGCTGATCGAAGTGGACGTATCGTTACGGTTGATGCTCATGGATTCCCGTTTTTGAAGAATTTTCCCGAACCTTTCCGACAATGTTTTGGCGGTTTCACCTACCACTTGACCGCTGAAAACATTACCAACAGTTGACATGATTACGGCGGCCTCCTTGTCTCCGTAATCGCGCTTTAACTGGCTGAAGTCCTGAAAGCCTAACACAACCGCCACTTTATTACTTCGTGCCGTAGCAATCAGATTATCCAAACCTTTAAAGAAAATTGTGGGTAACTCGTCGATAATCACACAGCTTTTAAGCTGTTTCTTCTTATTTATCAGTTTAACGATTCTCGAATTATAGAGTCCCAACGCTGCCCCATAGATGGAAATTCTATCGGGATTGTTGCCCACACATAACACTTTCGGTTCCTTCGGATTGTTAATATCCAGCGTAAAGTCACTGCCGGACATGACCCAGTAGAGTTGGGGACTTATCAGCCTGGACAACGGGATTTTGGCAGATGCAATCTGGCCCATCAGCTGTTCGGCAGCTCCCCCTTTCCATGCGTCAACGAACGGACTCAAATAATTCTCCAAATCAGGATAGCTTGTTAGAATGGTGAATACGTCTTCATACCTTTTATTAAGCAATTCAATGGCATGTGGGAACGTGCAATACTTGCCGTTTTCATACAATTTCAAAAACCATATAATGGCAGTGAACAGGACGATTGGAGATTCCACAAAGAAGTCTCCCTGCTTCTGCACCCAGCTTTTATTGAGATTAAGCATGATTGTGTAACTCGATTCGTAAGCATCGGAAATATCCGTCATCAGTTCCGGTGCCAACGGGTTACAACGGTGGCTTTTTCTTGGATTATCGAAATTTATTACATAAAATTTAGGCGGAACCTTGTAACGGTGCCGATACTTAATCAGATGGTTATAGGCGATAATGGATAAATCATCAAACTTGAAGTCATATATGTAAAGTGCATAGGCTTTCTCGATAGTCTGTTTAATAAATTGATTGACAATCGCATAGGATTTCCCGCTGCCGGGAGTTCCAAGTATTATTGTCGCACGAAAAATATTTACTAAGTTAATGAACCCATTATACATTTTTCCCTTAAACCAGAATTTCGTGCGCAGGTTAACGGAATATTCATTTTCCATTAATTTTGTCTCTTGCAAAAAAGACTCGTTTTCCGTATTGAAAACGTCTTCAAGCAGATTGTTTTTGAGCAAACGGCTTATCCATAAACCGGACGCCAGCAGACAGAAGAAACCTCCGGTCAGTGTCGTGGTATAAAGTACGGCACATACACCGGATGAAGCATTGACGGACAGCAGCCACCAGTTGAAGAAAAACAACAGGGTGCCTGATATGGCCGCAATGATAATCCGCTTTCATGTGATTTCATGCTTCTTCACTCCCTTGTTACCCATACAGGACAGACCGAGGAAAAGGACACAAAACAACTTTGTGTAAAGTAACGATGAAAACAGTCCGGTGGTACGTTGGAAATTGGATAGTATCTTATTTACTATATCGAGTGTTCAGCCCATCTCGTAAAGCCAGCCGTAACAAAACCAATAAATGTGTATCGCCAAAAATAAAAAACTGATGGCCCGCATAAAGTCCGTGACTTTGGCAAGACCTCTTAAATCATCTTCATTCTGCATAATTGTAACTATTAAAATTAAACTTCTTGTTCTATACCTTATTATATATTATAGCTTGCGCCTTCGCTTCTTCTTTTTCTTGCGCCCATAGCGGAAGGCCGGATCAATGTACTCGTGCGTATGGTCATCTTCCATAAGCACGGAGAAAATGTCAACGGCACCGAGTGCGGATGTATCAATCAAGCTGCCGGAAGATTCACTCTGATGATGGCTTTGGTTTTCCTGCCGTCGGTATTCCTCGCTTTCCTGCCTTTCTTCCGCTCTCGTTTCCCTTTCCTGCCGGGACGCTTCCTGCTCCGGCACCGGTATCAACCTTTTCCGGTCTGCATCTGGGTTGTTGAACAGTTCGTTGAACACATTGGCCGTAAAGGGCTTGCCCAGACGTGAACCGTTAAATACGGTCCGGGCCGCATGGTCTATAAAAGTAATGCCGTAAAGACGTCCATCGGGATTGATACGGTAAATGACTTCTATATCCGCCTCTTTCAGCCTGCGTGCAAATTCCTCCTTCGTGCTTATGCCCTGCATGGCTTTGACGACTTCCTTGCGTGTCCTTTCGGCGAGATTGTCTCTCTTTACTTTTTCAACGGATGCAGCAAACTTCTTTTGCAATGTTTCATAACCGAATACTTTGCCAAACTTACTGGACTTGAAAGGTGTTCCCACCTGCTGACCGTCATCGTCCAAAGCTCCGTACATGATGCCGTGGTATTCCTTTCCGTCCACGCTTCCCCTGACCTCGTAAGCGGTTACGTTGTACAGATTCAGAAGGGTGTTGTATTCGGCAAGCGAATGGAAATTGTAACATTCCAGCAAGGTGCGGGCGGTATGCTTTACCTGCATTTTCACATCACCTTTCGGATAGTCCACCTTTTGCAGACTTACCAGTTCCCGCTCGCCATGTTCTCCGAGTGTGGGATGAAGTCCGTACTTCACTTCCATTTCACGACAGATGTTCTGTGCCCGGATAGCTTCCCGGTTGTGGTCTATCTTTTCACCCTGCTCGTTGATGCGTACCGATACGATGTGCATGTGCTTGCGTTTTATGTCTTCGTGCAGCCAGACAATATAAGGCTGGTTCCCGTACCCGAACTTTTCCATGAACTCCTGTGCCAGTACGGTCATCTGTTTCTCCGAGAGAATGTCTTTCGGGCAAGGATTCAATGAGATATGAATAACCGGTTTCCTGACGTGCGAGTTCAGTGCGATGTAAGGTTCAAAAGCCTGTACGCAGTTTTCTATCGGAACATTGCCTGAAGTGTCCGCTGCAATTCTGGGGTGTCACAATACCTTTGCCGTACCGTCGTCCACCTTTATTTTATTATAGGCTATCACTCCGTAAAATGAACTGCCTGATGTAACATTCGGCACCATGACATTATTCCTTTTTAGTGAGATACTCCTTTTCGTACCGCTTTGTCAGTTCGATAACCTGCCTGCATACTTCTTCCAGTTTACGGGTTTCTTCGGCAAGTTTGTAGAGAAACGCAAGCGATTTCTTCTCCCCGTAAATAGTATGGATAGTCTTTACACATTGGTTGTAGTTGTTCCCGATGCGTCGGAACTGCTGATAGAAAGCGGTGAGCTGGGCGTAGTATTCCTGCGCTTCCTTGTCAATCTTCACTACCTTGAACTCTCAACCGAAGATACGGGCGAAGATAAATTCGGCTTTGTTTTTCATGCCCGATTGCTCGAACATGGAGATAAACTTTTCGTTCTCTCCGTCATTGAGACAGAGGTAATAGCGGTGCGTGCGTGGATCGGCCAGCACCTTGCGCCCTGCGGCGCCACGGATTCTTGTTTCATCTTTCATAACATGAATAATGTAGGAAGTTCGACTTAGGAGAACTGACATCCCCGAAACACCTTTCGGGCGAGACTTTCAGCGGTTGGAAATATTTTCAACCGCTGAAAGTACACCTCGCTATATGCTGACGCATATTAAAATCCGGCTGGGCCGGATTAAAGGTCTGAAGGGTTTGTTTTACGTTCTCTCTTCGAGAACGGGCTGCGCTCTCCCGGCGACAAAGGTAGATAGTTTTTTCGTTATGGTCATTATCAGGCATCACGCCAACAGCCGCCAACAAATGACTTTGAAACCACAGGTACATTACGGATGCTCTTTTTGAGGTTTATTTGCAGTCGGATAGTTATTTAGCTACTTATCCGGACAGATAAAAAGATGGTTATCAGGATAACTATGCGGACGGTTTTCTATCTGAATGGCTTTTTGTCTGAATAGCCATTTGATTAAGTAAGTTTTCAGATAAGCGTTCATAAGGCTATCTATCCGCTTATACAGCCATACATATATAAAGATGTATAGACAAGAATGTGAATATTCGGATAAATGGACAGGTAAATAGATTATTAGCTAAATACTTAGATAAACAACCGGATAGCTATGTGGCTACATAGCTATGTAAGTATGTAGCTAAATAGACAAATAGCTTCATAGCTAAGTAGCTATATAGCTAAACTGATAATGAAATGAATGAACGGATAGGTGTCTATCCGCTAAACTATCAATAAATCAAATTATTCACTTAAATTAGGAACAATGGAAAAGAGAATGAAAACATTATTCGTTTCGTTCGCTACCCAGAAAGGTGGCGTGGGTAAATCAACATTCACCATTTATGCGGCATCATGACTGCATTATGTGAAAGGACTGAACGTAGCGGTGGTGGACTGCGATTATCCGCAACATTCTATTATGAAACAGAAAAAGCGGGATATGGAAGTGGTGAAGACCACCCTCGTTTATCAGAACCTCTTGGTGGAACAGGCCGGACGATTGAAGAAAAAGGCTTATCCGGTCATCGGCAGTAACCCGGCTGATTGCATGGCGGACTGAAGGGCATTTGAAGGGAAAGCAGATACGCATTATGATATTGTGCTGTTCGACCTGCCCGGCACAATGGGCAGTGACGGGGTGATAGCTGCAATCAGTGCGCTCGATTATCTGTTCGTGCCGATAAAGGCAGACCGTCTTGTGCTGGAAAGTACGCTGAACTTTGCCACCACCATTAATGACCGGCTGGTAAAGACCGGCGTGTCCTCCCTGAAAAGTCTTCATCTGTTCTGGAACATGGTTGACCGCAGGGAGCGCACGACCTTGTATGATGTGTATCAGCAAGGCTTTTCTTTGTTAGGGTTGGATTGCCTTGGGACACGTATTCCCGTACGTAGCAACTTTACCAAAGACTTGTCCGCTACCGGCGGCCCTGTTTACCGGAGTACGCTGTTCGCTCCCGATGCGGCCTTCACCAGAGAGTGCGGCTTCGATACGTTCATGGATGAAATCATATCTGTACTTAAAACCGAATAGTCATGGCAAAGAAAACAAGCGGACAAAATCTGGTGGATGAAGCATACCTGCGTAGCTTAATGGCGGGTGTACCTTCGGAACCTGCCTTATCTCCGGCCCCTTCCGTTACCGGAGAGAGCGGCGAAAATAGAGAAACCATTTTATCCGGTGAAAAAAGAAAACCGGATGACAGTGTGAACGAAACAGCAGGTAATATCTCCGGTGCGGATAATACCGGCTGTCCGGAAGTGGCTACGGATAGGCCGTCTCCTAAAACGATACGTATGGTACTGGCCGACTTTATCCGTAAGTTCCTTACACCCTATAAATGTGATGGCAGACAGGGGGTGTATATAGACAAGGAATTGCACCAGAAAATATCGGTCATCGTGGGCATTGCCGGAAAGCGGCAGTTGACGGTAGGCAACTATATAGATAATGTATTGAAAGAGCACTTCGAAAAACATGCGGATGAGGTGAAAACTTATCTCCAAAAGAGTTATAACAAAATATTTTAGGTTATGGATATACAATCAGGTTACTATGAAGCCGGAATAGTTCTGTTCTGGTTGCTGTTCGCTTATCTGTTCATGGACAAGTTCCTGTTCAGGGGCGGACTCGGCGAGATATGTTTCGGGAAGATGCGTCGCCGGATGGCAAAAGGTCTGCGGAGCATTGCCGGATGGTTCGATCCGACAAAAGAAGAACCGAAGAAAGGACGCAGGCGTACGAAAGGAAAAACGGAAAAGAAAGAAGTTCCGGCAGTGGCAGTACCGGAAGCTGAGGAAAGGAACCATCCAACTGTAAAAGTGGAAATGAAGGGCAAAGAAAAGGAAGAGGCAAAAGGCAAGAACATGGAAAAGCCGCCCCAAAAACGGCCTGAAATGGACAGCCTTGTCGTTACAAAAAGCTATGGTACACGCCAACAGCCGCCAATAGACGCCATCGGTTCCGGGGCTATTGCAGGTAAGGAAAATACCTCTACTTTTGCTGACAGAAACGAGGAAACAGTGCTACAGAAGGCTGTACAAGTGCCGCCTGAGCGCATCCCGGATTTGTTCCGGGACAAGCGTGTGGAAGAGTGGCGGGCTTCTGAGGCCGACAGTTCCGGCAGGCTTAAGGATAATAAGGGACAGATTGAAAACGGTGACGACGTGGATACCGACGAACTGAACGAGGAACTGGAAGATTTGAACTGTGCCCGTGAAGATTATCCGGGCGGTATATCCGGTATCGGGCCGGAAGAGATTGATTTAATCATCGACCTCTGCAACGGCAAGGATATTCCGACAGACAAACGATTGTCCCTTTTAAGGGCGATCCATCATATCAAGGATACGCAGATTGAACGCTCGATACTGGAAAGTATCAATGGCAGCGACAGCCGTATCAGCAAATTTCTGGATGAAGCCGAACATTTGAATGAGGCTACTCCGGACAGTGACTAACCAATTAAAAAAGGAGGTAACAATGGTAAGAGGTTATTTTGATACGGGTTGATAACCCGTATCACTGTAAGGAGAGAGATTCGGTAGAAAACCAACAACAAAACGTATCATCCATGTTTATGACGTATTTCGATTCAAGTTGATAAACGACGGTTTCCCCCTTATGACGGGAAACGTATTAACTCCAAAAGAGACAATCATTCCATTAACTTATCCATAAAACGACAGCGGCAATGACAAAAAGCTATTATGATTCGGGATGACAGGCCGTTCATGGCATTCACCCGGTAAGGTAACAAGAACTATTCACCATTAAATTTTATCCGTATGAATATAGGACTGGTAGATGTGGACGGACATAACTTCCCCAATTTTGCACTGATGCGCCTTTCGGCTTACAACAAGGCAAAAGGTTGTCAAGTAGAATGAGCGGAACCGGCGAGGCGTTATGACAAGGTGCTGGCAAGTAAGGTGTTCACCTTCACACCAGACTATGATTACCGGCTACTGGATGCAAGGGAAGTGATAAAGGGCGGAACCGGGTATGATATTCCGGGCAGGCTTCCTGAAGCTGTGGAAAACAGCCGGATGATGGACTATTCCATTTACCCCGAATACCCTTTTTCGCTCCAGTTCTTTTCAAGAGGCTGCATCCGCAAATGCCCTTTCTGCCTCGTCCGTGAGAAGGAAGGATACATTCAGGCCGTAGAGCCGGTGGAACTGAACCCGAAAGGGAAATGGATTGAGGTGCTGGACAATAATTTCTTTGCCAACCCGCAGTGAAGGTCGGCGGTGGATTATCTGATGAAAAAGGGGCAACCCGTGAAACTGCACGGTGTGGACGTGAGGATTATGGACGAGGAACAGGCCTGGCATCTGAACAGACTGAAGATGAAGCAGAACATCCATATTGCGTGGGACTTGCCGCAGCTTGATTTGACGGAACGCCTGAAAGAGATGGTAAAATACGTGAAACCCTACAAGATAACCTGCTATGTACTGATAGGATTTAATTCGACTGTTGAGCAGGACTTGTTCCGGTTGAACGTACTTAGGGAATTGGGAATCACTCCCTTTGTAATTCCTTTCCGGGATTATGGAAATGAACGGACGCCTACGCAGTACGAGCGTGACCTTGCCCGATGGGCGAACCGGATGTGGCTTTTCAAATCCTCTTCCTTTGAAGACTATACACCCCGCAAGGGATTCAAATGTGGGGAATATCTGAAATAAACTGATTAAGACTGCGAGGACAATGAGAACAAACGGCTATTACGATTCGGGATGATTCGCATCCTGCTTTCAAGAGAGAATTAACAAGAATGTTTCACCACCAAATCAAGTGACAATGCAAATAGCATATTATGACTCCGGCTGATTTCCGGCCGGAACTTACCCCCTGAATCAGTAAACCATAAACGGCCACGGCTGCCTTATGGGGATAGTGAAAGGGGGCAGTCCGTGGCTTTTTAAATCATTTAAAAAATCACAGAAATAAATGAAAAAGAAAAGATTGATTATGATGCTGGCCGCTGTTGCGGCGGCAAGTGCGGCAATGGCACAAGGAAACGGGCAGGCAGGTATCACCGAAGCGACACAACTCGTGACCGGATATTTCGATCCCGGCACAAAACTGATTTATGCAATCGGTGCCGTAATCGGACTCGTCGGTGGAATCAAGGTCTATCAGAAGTTCAGTTCGGGCGACCCCGACACGAGTAAAACTGCCAGTTCGTGGTTCGGAGCCTGTATCTTTCTGATAGTCGCCGCCACCATTCTGAGGTCGTTCTTCCTCTAAAAACATAAAAAAGACAGTAACTTATGGCTGATTTTGAGATAAATAAAGGTGTGGGCCGTGAGGTTGAGTTTAAGGGGCTTCGGGCACAATACCTGTTTATTTTCGCTGCCGGCCTGCTTGCCGTGTTCGTGATGTTCGTCATCATGTATATGGCAGGCATCGGACAGTGGATCTGCATCGGTTTCGGGGTATCGTCGGCTACGGTGTTGGTATGGCTGACCTTCACGCTGAACCGTAAATATGGCAGCCACGGGCTGATGAAGCTGTTCGCGGCCCGGCAGCATCCCCGGAGAATCCTCTCACGAAAGCGTATCACACGTCTGATCAACAAGCAACAATCGTAAATTATGAGAAGTATATTAAAAGCATCCACACTGGAAAGCAAGTTTCCCATCATGGCGGTGGAACACGGCTGCATCGTCAGCAAGGACGCCGACATCACGGTCGCTTTCCGGGTCACACTGCCGGAAGTGTTTTCGGTATCATCCGCAGAATATGAGGCGATGCACGCCACATGAGCGAAGGCAATCAAGGTGTTGCCGAACTATTCAATCCTGCACAAACAGGATATTTTCATCACGGAGAAATACGAGCCGGACATCCGCCGGGACGAACTCAGCTTTCTCTCCCGCAGTTTTGAACGCCACTTCAACGAACGTCCCTACCTGCACCACACCTGCTACCTGTTCCTTACCAAGACCACCAAAGAGCGCTCCCGGCAGCAAAGCAACTGGAACACGCTCTGCCGTGGTTTTCTGGTTCCGAAGGAGATAAGGGACAAGGAAACGGTGGAGCGTTTCATGGAAGCGGTGGGACAGTTTGAAAGTATCGTTAACGACAGCGGACTTGTCAGGCTGGAACGGCTGACCACGGAAGAGATTACGGGAACGGAAAACGAACCGGGCATTATCGAACGGTACCTTACGCTCTCGGCAGACGGAACTACCATGTTGCAGGACATGCAATTGAACCCGGACGGGATGCGTATCGGTGACAAGCGGCTCTGCCTGCATACACTTTCCGACCTTGACGACCTTCCGGGTAAAGTCAAGACAGACGGGCGGTACGAACGCCTCTCGACAGACCGATCGGACTGCCGCCTTAGCTATGCCGCCCCCGTGGGCGTGATGCTGCCCTGCGACCATATCTACAACCAGTGGATATTCATAGACGACAGCAACGAAAACCTTTCCCGCTTCGAAAAGGCGGCGAAGAACATGCAGTCGCTTTCACGGTACAGCCGCAGCAACCAGATCAACAAGGAGTGGCTGGATGAATACCTGAATGAGGCGCACAGCAACGGACTGCAATCCGTGCGCTGCCATTGCAACATCATCGCATGGGCGGAAAACGGGCACGAACTCCGCAGGGTGAAGAATGACGTGGGAAGTGCACTGGCATTGATGGAATGTACACCGCACCACAACACGACCGACCTTCCGGCTCTCTATTGGGCCGGCATACCGGGTAACGAGGCTGACTTCCCTGCGGAAGAGACGTTCTACACATTCACCGGGCAGGCACTCTGCTTTTTCACAGCGGAGACCTGTTACCGGAACTCGCTTTCCCCTTTCGGTATCCGCATGGTGGACAGACTGACGGGAAAGCCCGTCTTTCTTGACATATCGGACTTGCCCATGAAAAAAGGGATAGTAACGAACCGTAACAAATTTATCCTCGGCCCCAGTGGCAGCGGAAAGAGCTTCTTTACCAACCATCTCGTGAGGCAGTACTGGGAACAAGGGACGCATATCCTGCTGGTGGACACCGGAAATTCGTACAAGGGACTCTGTGACCTGATACATCAGAAGACCGGAGGGGATGACGGGATTTATTTTACATACAAGGAAAATGACCCGATTTCTTTCAATCCGTTTTTCACGGAGGATTACCAGTATGACATCGAGAAGCGGGACAGCATCAAGACACTGATACTCACCCTTTGGAAAAGGGAGGACGAACCGCCCCGCCGCTCGGAAGAGGTGGCACTCTCGAATGCAGTCAGTCTGTATATCGAGAAAATAAGGAAGAACCGGAAGATAAAACCTAATTTCAACTCGTTCTATGACTTTGTAAGGAAAGACTACCGCAAAGTGCTGGCAGACAAGAATGTGCGGGAGAAGGACTTTGATGTGGACGGTTTTCTGAACGTGCTGGAACCTTATTATAAGAACGGTGAATACGGGTATCTGCTGAACTCGGACAAGGAACTGGATTTACTGAACAAACGGTTTATCGTATTTGAGTTGGATGTTGTGAAAGATAATCCTATCCTCTTTCCGGTTGTCACCATCATTATCATGGAGACGTTCATTAATAAAATGAGACGTTTGCAGGGTATCCGCAAGATGATACTGATTGAGGAAGCATGACTGCGACATGTAAGTCTTGTATATGATTGTTTAACATTCCATTCCACGCGCTGGA